>NZ_JBNAFR010000001.1:0-697979 GCF_049800775.1 Dinoroseobacter sp. S375
TGAGCTACTCCCCAATGTTTGGACAGTTTCCGGCGTGATCTAAGCTACTCTCTGCTCCTGCTGATCGGGTTGGGTTTCGTCTTTTCTCAGCCAATAGACCATGGCTGGCGGTTGGCCGCCAAGGGCGGAATGGGGGCGCTTGCGGTTGTAGAACTCGATCCATTTTCCGACACCCGCCGTCGCCTCTGATCCGGTTTCCCAAGCGTGCAGGTAGACGCATTCGTATTTGAGGCTTCGCCAGAGCCGTTCCACGAAGATGTTGTCGAGGAAGCGTCCCTTGCCATCCATCGAGATGCGCACGCCGGATCGCCGCAGCCGGTCGGTCCAGGCAAACGACGTGAACTGGCTGCCCTGGTCGGTGTTCATGATCTCGGGCGGGCCGAAGCGGTGGATCGCCTCGTTCAGCGCCTCGACGCAGAAGTCTGCTTCCAGCGTGTTGGATATGCGCCAGGCCAGCACCTTGCGGGTGTACCAGTCCATGACCGCCACCAGATACAGGAACCCACGCCGCATCGGCAGATAGGTGATATCTGCGGCCCAGACCTGGTTGGGCCGGGTCACCCGCAAACCGCGCAACAGATAGGGATACGTCTTGTGCCCCTTCGCCGCCTTGCTGGTGTTGGGCTTCTGGTAGATCGGCATGAGCCCCATCAGCCGCATCAATCGGCGGATACGCTTCTCGTTGACCAGATGTCCCTCGTTGCGCAGGTGCCAAGTCATCTGCCGGACACCGAAGAACGGTGTTTCCAGGAACTGCTCGTCGATCTGACGCATCAGCATCAGGTTCATCGCCGTCTCGCCCTTGGGCGTGTAGTAGAATGATGACCGCGAGATCGACAGCAGCCTGCACTGTTTGCCAATCGACAGATCGGTATTGGCTGGTTCAACCATCTTCCGCCTCACTTGCCGGTCCACGGTTTGAGCTTTCGTGACAGAAAATCATTGGCCACAGCCAGCTCCCCGATCTTGGCGTGCAGGTCCTTGACCTGTTCTTCGTCCACTTCCGGCGTCTTTCGGCCACCACGCTCGAGCACGCCAGACGCGCCTTCAAGCAGCGCACGCTTCCAGCTGTGGATCATCGTCGGGTGAACGCCAAACTGGCTTGCCAACTCAGCAACCGTCCGCTCGCCCTTCAATGCCTCAAGCGCAACTTTGGCCTTGAACTCAGGCGAATGGTTCTTCCGTTTCGACATCTCTGATCTCCTCTTCGTCGAAGATCAGCAGACAGCAATTCGTAGCTTACGTCAGTGTCCGAATTTCGGGGGGTAGCTCAATCGATCAGGATCCGCCCGAGGTATCAAACAGCGACATCCCGGCTGCCTATACCTATTTCGGGCAGTTCGTGGATCACGACATCACGGCCGGAACCGATCGCGCCGTTTCGGTTTCGAAGATCGACACCGAGGATCTGGAACCCCTGCCGCGCGCCGTGGTGGTGGAGCAGCTGGGCAACCTGCGGACCGGGCGGCTCGACCTGGACAGCCTGTATGGCGGCGCCGTGCTGCGCCTTGGAACCACTACCAAGATCCCGGAACAGACAACGCCCTACAGCTCGACAGAGACAGGGTGCAAGCGCTTGGACATAGCGTTTCTCCTATCTTTCGTATTCGTCCCAAGGTTTCAGTTGATTAGCCAGCGCCGTCATAGCAAGGCGGGTCACACGGTTCACTGGAACCTCCCGGCCAGCCTTGGCATCAGCAAACCACAACTGCATTTTGTTCCGCGACGCATCCAGAGCGAGGGCGGCTTGACGTGCAGAGGTAAGGCCGGTCGCCTCGGTCCATGCAAGACAGTCTTGAGCTTTCATAGCTATAACTCCACATTCAGGGTAGCCGCCCCCTGTTTCCGGGGGACGACCACTCCGATCACCAGTGGTGGACGATGTTGGTGACAAGGGCCACCACTGTAAAGATCCGGAGAGCAATAGAGATGATTTGAAGTTTCATCCTTTTGCCTCCTGTGCGGGGCGGGACCATCCCGCTCCCTCTAGCACTTGTTTGCATTGGGGGGGCACATGGCTGAGGCGATGGGCCAACACCGTAGAACAGCAGTCAGCGAGCCGCACAAGAAAACGCGGGCGCACCGCCGGAGCGCAGGTCAAGCTCCTCAAGCCAAGGATACAACGTCAAGTGGGAAGCATTCCGCAAGGTCTTTGCATGTTCGAATGGGATGGACGTCGCCGCTGCTACATTTTTGGCAATCGCGCGGGATGCCACTCGCGCCGTGCAGCAGGAGAAAGGATAGACCTTGCCCGCCGCACCCAAGCCAGTGACGTGCCGTCCAGTGCACTCCCAAGAGGCGTTCGGCATCAACCGCGCGACCCTCTACCGCTGGGCGAAGGACGGCCACATCAACATCTACAAAAAAGGCCCCATGAGCTTCGTTAAGGTAGACGAAGTGCCGTTCTACATCGAACAGGGTGTGGGATAGAAGGTGGGTTCAAAACCGCCTATCCGGGATCTTCGCAATAAAATCAACGGGAGCTGGTGCGGGTGAAGGGACTCGAACCCCCACGCCTTGCGGCGCCAGAACCTAAATCTGGTGCGTCTACCAGTTCCGCCACACCCGCACGCGCTCCGATTAGCAAAGCCTCGCCGTGCTGGCGAGAGGGAATTGTCGCGCGGAGATATTCATGACACTAACGCGACGTTCAGAACTCTGGTGTAAGGCCGGGGTCACGACGTTGAAACAACTTGGCGCGACAGGCATTGTCCTACAAAATCTACGCCTTGGAAGAGACCCATGTGACCGTCACCGGAGGCCAGCTCTCCGGGGGCAATCAAGGCAATGGCAAGCACCTTGTCGGTAAAGAGATCACGCTCGACACCGGGGACTGGGTGCCGGTTTCGATCTCGGACAATGATGACCACTTCGCCGATTCCGATGGCAGCCAGCGACTGGCAGAACCGCTCGACTTCAATGGTGGCTCCTATTCCGGCAACCAGAAGGTCGAGGCCGAGTATACGCTTCAGGTCACCGACGGGAACGAGACCTATACGGTCATCGGGTTCAACATCAACGAACCGGGGGCCAAGAACGCCTATGGCACGGTCGAAGGGCTCGCCTTCATCGACAAGTTCCCGCCCGTGGGAACACCGCTCAAGGTGGTCAGCGCCTCCGAAGGTCCGGGCAAGAGCGCGCAGCATCACGAGACCTATGCCCAGCCCCCCTGTTTCACCGCGGGCACGCTGATCGAGACGCCAGATGGTCTTGTGCCAGTCGAGGCCCTGCGCGAGGGGGATGCGGTGCTGACGCGCGATGCGGGCGCCCAGATCATCCGCTGGGCCGGGGCAGCGCATATCGACAGTGCGCGTCTGGCCGGGAATGCGCGCTTCCGCCCGGTTCTGATCCGCGCGGGCGCGCTGGCGCCGGGCCTGCCCATCCGGGACATGCAGGTATCGCGGCAGCACCGGGTGCTGATGGAGGATTGGCGCGCCGATCTGCTCTTTGGCAGCACCGAGGTGCTCGCGGCGGCCGTGCATCTGGTCAATGACGACACGGTCCAGCATGTCTACGACCTGACCCCCGTCACCTATTACCACTTCATGTTCGACGCCCATCAGATTGTCCGCGCCGACGGGATCTGGGCCGAGAGCCTGCGGCCCGGACCAGCAGTGGTCTCGACCCTCGGGCGCGCCGCGCAGGAAGAGCTGTTCGAGATCTTCCCGGAGCTGCGCGAGGCTGAGGAGGCGCCCTTCCCCGCCGCGCGCCCCCTGCTCAGGGATTGGGAAACGGCAGTGCTACTGCAGGCCTAGATCGCGAAACACCTGCGGCAGCATTTCGGGCAGATCCTCGGCGATCAGCCCCGGACCAAAGGCGCGCGCGGCGTCCACATGGAGCCATGCGCCCGTCTCCGCTGCGGATTGCGGATCAAACCCGCGCGCGAGCAGTCCCGTGATGATCCCGGCCAGCACATCCCCCGACCCCGCGGTCGCGAGCCACGGCGCGGCGCGCTCGTAGACGGCGGCATTGATCGCACAGCTTCCATCGGGCGCGGCAATGACAGTATCGGGCCCTTTGAACAGCACCGTGCAACCGGCGCGGACCGCCGCCTCCCGCGTGGCGTCGACCTTGGAAAAGGCGGGCCCCGTGATGGGCGGGGCTGCAAGCTCTGCCGCGATATCCGGAAACAGCCCCGCGAACTCTCCGCCATGGGGCGTCAGAACCACATCCGGGTGGAGCGCACTGAACAAGCCCTGCGGGTCATCCGCGAAGGAGGTCAGCGCATCCGCGTCCAGCACCGTTGCCCGCTTCGCGGCAAGGGCAGCGAGGACCAGCGCGCGGGTTTTCTCCCCCACGCCGAATCCCGGACCGAGACAAAGCGCATTCAGGCGCGCATCCGCCAGCGACGCCGCCAGATCCTCGGCCCCTTTGCACCGCCGCAGCATGATCGCCGTCAGCTGTGTCGCGCATTCCATCATCGCCGACCCCGGCGCGCCCACCGTCACCAGCCCCGCCCCGACCCGGAGCGCACCCCGTGCCGCCAAACGCGCAGCCCCGGACCGCCCCATGGGACCGGACAGCACAAGGGCATGCCCATGGCTGTATTTGTGGCGATCCAAACCCTTTGCGATGGCGCCCCCGGAAGGCTCAGCCAGATGGACGACCTCCCCCGCCGAGCTGCCCGTCAGACCAATATCCACCACAACCGTTTTCCGGCAGCTGGCAGGCCCGTCCTCAAGGCAATGCCCGAGCTTTCGCGTGTGGAAAGAAACCGTCAGATCGACCTGCCCAGTGACGCCCGGCGGCGCGTCCCCCTCCAGCCAACGCCCGCTATCCGCGCAGAGACCACTGGGGATATCCACCGCAACGACCTTCGGCCGGCTGCCCGTCAAGCCACGCGATGGCCCGGAGGTCAGAGCCATCGACATACGCCGAAATGGCAGAAACGGACGCGCAAGCCCGGTTCCGAACAGCGCATCGATGCACAGCGCCGCGCTCCTGACTTCGTCGACCACTCCATCAAAAACCTGATCATCCAGTGGCGCAACCTGACCCAGAGCCCTCCAGCGGTCGTAATTGGTCCGCGCATCCGGGGGCAGCTTCTCCGGGTCACCATATAGAAAGACCTCGACCTCCCAGCCCTTCTCCTTCAGCAGCCGCGCCACCACAAACCCGTCGCCGCCATTATTGCCAGGGCCACACAGCACCATGGCACGCAAGCACTGCCGACCCTCTTCATTGTTCTCGAAATACTCCGGGGGTGCGGGGGCTGGCCCCCGCTGCGATCCCGCCAACTCAGGCCATTCCTCGAAAATCGCCGCGACGACGCCGCGCCCGGCGCGCTCCATCAGCTCCAGCCCGGTGACCGCACCGCTGTCGATCGCGGCCTGCTCGATGGCCCGCATTTGCGCCGCTGTGAGGAGGTCCGGCATCTCGCCCCTTCCAGTTGTTTTTCAGTTGCCCATTTCTGAGGCATGCTGCACAAATCGCAGACAGCGTCTGTCTTTTCGCAAGACACGGCCTAGTCCCGCCACGCTACCGAATTGTGGAGGGTAAATGAAAGTGTTCTGCAAAAGGCCACGGAATTAGAGGGAGTCGGGGGATGAAGAAAATCGAGGCTGTCATCAAGCCGTTCAAGCTCGATGAAGTGAAGGAAGCGCTCCAGGAGATTGGTGTTCAGGGGCTTTCCGTCGTCGAGGTCAAAGGCTTCGGACGCCAGAAAGGACATACAGAGCTCTACCGGGGCGCTGAATATGTCGTGGATTTTCTGCCCAAGGTGAAAATCGAAGTCGTTCTGTCCGATGATCAGGCCGAGGGCGCGATTGACGCCATCGTCGCTGCGGCCAAGACCGACAAGATCGGGGACGGCAAGATCTTCGTCTCGGCGGTCGAACAAGCCATCCGCATCCGAACCGGCGAGACCGGCGAAGACGCGCTCTGATAGCACGGCGCGGCCGCGCCCAGCGCCCGCGCAGCACAACAAACAACCCACACAACCGATTGAAAGGGAAAGGTCACATGAGCAAAGACGCTGTTCTCAAGACCATCAAGGACGAGGACGTCGAATATGTCGACATCCGCTTCACGGACCCGCGCGGCAAGCTGCAGCACGTGACGGTGATGTCCGACCAAGTGGACGCGGACTTCCTCGACGAAGGGTTCATGTTCGATGGCTCCTCCATTGCTGGCTGGAAATCCATCGACGAGTCGGACATGAAACTGATGCCCGACACCGAGAGCGCGTATATCGACCCGTTCTATGCCGAGAAGACCCTCTGCCTGCACTGCTCCATCGTTGAGCCCGACACGGGCGAGGCCTATGCTCGTGACCCGCGCGGCACCGCCGAGAAGGCCGAGGCATACCTGAAGTCCTCCGGCATCGGTGACGTGTCCTATTTCGGGCCCGAGGCGGAATTCTTCCTGTTTGACGACGTGCGCATGTCCGTCGAGATGAACAAGGTCTCGTTCGAGGTCGACGCCCAAGACGCAGCCTGGAACGGCGATGCCGAGTACGAGATGGGCAACATGGGCCACCGTCCGGGCGTCAAGGGCGGCTATTTCCCGGTCAACCCGACCGACGCGGCGCAGGATCTGCGCTCGGAAATGCTCTCGACCATGAAGCGCATGGGCATGAAGGTCGACAAGCACCACCACGAAGTGGCCTCCTGCCAGCACGAGCTTGGCCTGATATTCGGCTCGCTGACCCATCAGGCGGATGAGCTGCAGAAGTACAAATACGTGATCCACAACGTCGCCCATGCCTATGGCAAATCGGCGACCTTCATGCCCAAGCCCATCGCAGGCGATAACGGCACCGGCATGCACGTGAACATGTCCATCTTCAAGGACGGCAAGCCGATCTTTGCGGGCGACAAATACGCGGACCTGTCTCAGGAAGCGCTGTGGTTCATCGGTGGCATCCTGAAGCACGCCAAGGCCCTGAACGCCTTCACCAACCCCTCGACCAACTCCTACAAGCGTCTGATCCCGGGCTTCGAAGCCCCCGTTCTGCGCGCGTATTCCGCCCGGAACCGCTCCGGCTGCGTGCGGATCCCGTGGGCCGAGAACCCCAAGGCCAAGCGCGTCGAGGCTCGCTTCCCCGACCCGGCGGCGAACCCCTATCTGTGCTTCGCGGCCCTGCTCATGGCTGGCCTCGACGGGATCAACAACAAGATCGATCCGGGCGAAGCCTCCGACAAGGACCTCTACGATCTGCCGCCGGAAGAGCTGGCCGGTATCCCGACTGTCTGTGCCTCGCTCCGCGAAGCCATGGACGAGCTCGAGAAGGATCACGAGTTCCTGCTGGCCGGTGACGTGTTCACCAAGGACCAGATCGAAGGCTACATGGAGCTCAAGTGGGAAGAGATCTACGCCTACGAGCACACGCCGCACCCGATGGAATACAAGCTGTACTACAGCTGCTGATCCACGGATCCGGACCAGATACGAAAGGGCGCCTCGGGGCGCCCTTTTTTTATCCGCACGCCCGTCGGACATGCAAAAACGACATCGGAACAGGTCGCAATCCTGTCGGACAACCCGGCCCGCCGGCGGAACCCTGCGATGGCAGGAGGTCCGCCATGCACCAGCATTTTGCCGAAACGCGAAAGATCGATCCGGGACGCGGGGCGCGGCTGGCGGATGGCACGGCGAATGATCAGGACCGCATCGAGATCGGGCCGACGCGGTTGGCCTATGACGAATGGGCGGAAGCCGGGCTGACCCTGCCCGACCTGCCGACCATGCGTCGCTACAGGCTGGACCGGCTGGTCGCCCAGCTTCAGGCCCGCGCCATGGATGGCCTCCTGATGTTCGACCCGCTCAACATCCGCTATGCGACCGACAGCACGAACATGCAGCTCTGGAACACCCATAACCCGTTTCGGGCCGTGCTGGTCTGCGCGGATGGGCATATGGTCCTGTGGGATTACAAGAACGCGCCCTTTCTGGCCGAGCACAATTCTCTGGTGGCCGAGATCCGCTCTGGCGCCTCCATGTATTACTTCGCCCATGGGGAGGCAGGTCCCGAGGCCGCGCGGGCATTTGCGGCGCAGGTCAGCGATGTTCTGACCGCGCGCGGGCTCGGATCGCGATTGGCGGTCGACAAGATCATGATCCGCGGGTTGCGGGCGCTCGAAGCGGCGGGGTTCGACGTGCAGGAGGGCGAACCCCTCACCGAGCGCGCCCGCGCCATAAAGGGACCGGACGAGATCCACGCCATGCGCTGCGCCATGCATGCCTGCGAGACCGCCGTGGCGCAGATGCACGCCGCCGCCCGCCCGGGGCT
The DNA here is from genome assembly GCF_049800775.1 of Dinoroseobacter sp. S375. Classification (NCBI taxonomy): domain Bacteria; kingdom Pseudomonadati; phylum Pseudomonadota; class Alphaproteobacteria; order Rhodobacterales; family Roseobacteraceae; genus Dinoroseobacter; species Dinoroseobacter sp. S375. Next base: position 8,231 of record NZ_JBNAFR010000001.1, read on the forward strand.
GAGCGAGGATGAGATCTGGGCTGTACTGCATGCCGAGAACATCAAGCGCGGCGGCGAATGGATCGAGACCCGGCTGCTGGCCAGCGGGCCACGGACCAACCCCTGGTTCCAGGAATGCGGGCCGCGCGCGTTGCAGAAGAACGAGATCCTCGCCTTCGACACTGACCTGATCGGCAGCTATGGCATCTGCATCGACATCAGCCGCACCTGGTGGATCGGAGACGCCCGCCCCCGCCCGGACATGATCGCAGCGATGCAGCATGGGGTGGAGCATATCCGGACCAACATGGCGCTGTTGCAGCCCGGGACCCATTTCGACGCGCTGACCTTTGGCGGGCATCAACTCGCTCCGCGCTACGAGGCGCGGCGCTATTCCTGCCGGTTCCACGGGGTTGGCCTTTGCGATGAATGGCCCCTGATCACCTACAAGCAGGAGTTCACCCCCGGCGCCTTTGACGCCGTCGTCGAGCCCGGCATGGTGTTCTGCGTCGAGGCTGTGGTGGGCGAGGAGGATGGCGATTTCTGCATCAAGCTGGAGGATCAGGTCCTGGTCACCGAGGACGGGCCCGAGAACCTGACCAGCTATCCCTTCGATCCGGCGCTGTTGGGGCTGTGATCCCCCGGGGGCCGTCGCGCAGGGCGCGCTGGCCCTTCCGCCCATATGTTTCAGACCACCAACGCCTCGTCACCCTTGCGTGACGGGGCTGACACATGGGTTGCCGCAGGCCGCGCCGGGCCCCATTCTCAGGCTCCAACCACGGAGCTGCCCCATGCCGACGGAAAAACTCACATTCACAGGTCACGCTGGCGACACCCTCGCCGCGCGCCTCGATCTGCCCGAGGGTCCGCATCTGGCCACCGCACTCTTTGCCCATTGCTTCACCTGCTCCAAGGATATTCCGGCGGCGCGGCGCATTGCCCAGCGGTTGGCGGCCATGGGGATCGCGGTGCTGCGCTTTGACTTCACCGGGCTCGGGCATTCCGGCGGCGAGTTCAAGAACACCACCTTCAGCTCCAATGTGGGTGATCTGCATCGGGCTGCCGAAGCGCTGGCCGAGAAGGGCATGGCGCCGAGCCTGCTGATCGGGCACAGCCTCGGGGGTGCGGCGGTGCTCAAGGCGGCGCGGGGCATCACCGGCATCAAGGCCGTGGCCACGATCGGCGCGCCCTTTGACCCGGAACATGTCACCCATAACTTCACCGATGCCCTCGAAGAGATCGCCCAGACCGGCGAGGCCGAGGTCAAGCTGGGCGGACGCCCTTTCCACATCAAGAAGGCCTTTGTCGAGGATGTGGCCGCCGAACAGCTCGCCCCCGAGATCGGCGCGCTCAAGGCCGCGCTTCTGGTGCTGCATGCACCGCTAGACGCGCAGGTGGGGATCGAAAACGCGACGCAGATCTTCAGCGCCGCCAAGCACCCTAAGAGCTTTGTCACCCTCGATGACGCGGATCACCTGATCACCCGCGCCGAGGATGCCGAATACGCCGCCGAAGTGATCGCGGCCTGGGTCGGACGCTATCTCGACCTGCGCCCGCCCGCCCCGCCGCCCGGCGCGCCCGAGGGCATCACCCGGGTGGCCGAAGCCGATCCGGCTGGTTTTCTGCAGGATGTGAATGCGGGCCCGATCCACCATATTCAGGCCGATGAGCCCTTCGCCTATGGCGGCACCAATCGCGGCATGACCCCGTATCAGCTGGTGGCGGCGGGGCTTGGAGCCTGCACCTCGATGACCTTGCGGATGTATGCCCGCCAGAAGGGCTGGCCGCTGACCCATGTGTCGGTCGACGTGATGCATGACAAGGTCCATGGCCAGGACGCCAAGGGCGAATACGACCGGATCGACAGCTTCAAGCGGCGCATCCATCTGGAGGGCGATCTGGATGACGCCCAGAGAACGCGGCTGCTTGAGATCGCCGATAAATGCCCGGTCCACCGCACGTTGGAGGCCGGCGCCCAGATCGTGACGGAGCTGGCCGAACCGGCAAAGGTCACGGCCTAGGCGCGGGCGTAGCGGCTCGTCATGACATAGTCCTTGCGCGGCCCCGTCACCCGCCAGCGCGCCTGCCAGCGGGGCCAGTCGGCAAAGTCGTAGGTCACGTCATACTGGTCCGGATCGCAGAAATGCGCCGCCTCTGCCTGCGCGCCCAGCGAGAAGCGGTGAAAGAACCGGCCATCTGCGAAATGCACCGCGACGCCCCCCTCTTCGGGCTCCTCGGTCCAGTGATACTGGCGCGCGGCGGTGAAACTGGTGCCCTGGGCGAGGGTCAACCGCCCCTCCTCGGCATAGCGCAACGCGCCCGCCCCCATGGGCGAAATCTGCGCTCGTCCGGTAAACCGCCCCGGCCCGCTCAGGGCATCGGCAATCTCGCGCTGGATCTGCCAGACCCCTTCAAATGCTGCAAATGAGATCATGTCCCGCCTTTGGCGCGCCTGCGACGGCCCGCAACCTTGTTCGTCCTGCTCATGCCCCGTATGACGCGCGCAAACCTGTTCAAAACGCAAGGCCCAGACATGATCCCTCGCTATTCCCGTCCCGATATGGTTGCCATCTGGTCGCCCGAGACCAAGTTCCGCATCTGGTACGAGATCGAGGCCCATGCCTGCGATGCGATGGCCGAGCTGGGCGTGATCCCCAAGGAGAACGCCGAGGCCGTCTGGAAAGCCAAGGATGTCGAATTTGACGTGGCGCGGATCGACGAGATCGAGGCCGTCACCAAGCATGACGTCATCGCCTTCCTGACCCATCTGGCCGAGCATGTGGGCTCGGAAGAGGCGCGCTTCGTGCATCAGGGCATGACCTCGTCGGATGTGCTCGACACCTGTTTCAACGTGCAGCTCACCCGCGCCGCCGACATCCTGATCAAGGATCTCGAAGGGCTTCTGGCCGCGCTCAAGCGCCGGGCGATCGAACACAAGGATACGGTGCGGATCGGGCGATCCCACGGGATCCATGCGGAACCCACCACCATGGGCCTGACCTTCGCGCGGTTCTATGCCGAGATGGACCGCAACCTCACCCGGATGCGCGATGCCCGCGCCGAGATCGCCACGGGCGCCATCTCGGGCGCGGTGGGCACTTTCGCCAATATCGACCCGGCGGTCGAGGAACATGTCTGCGAGCAGCTCGGCCTCGTGCCGGAACCGATCTCGACCCAGGTGATTCCGCGCGACCGTCATGCGGCGTTCTTCGCGACCATGGGCGTCGTGGCCTCCTCGATCGAGAATATCGCGGTCGAGATCCGGCACATGCAGCGGACCGAGGTTCTGGAAGGGGCGGAGTTCTTTTCCATGGGGCAGAAAGGCTCCTCAGCCATGCCGCACAAGAAGAACCCGGTTCTGACCGAGAACCTGACGGGGCTCGCGCGCATGGTGCGCTCGGCGGTGATCCCCGCGATGGAGAATGTCGCCCTCTGGCACGAGCGTGACATCTCGCATTCCTCGGTCGAGCGGATGATCGGCCCGGACGCGACCATCACCCTCGATTTCGCCCTCGCCCGCCTGACCTCGGTGGTCGACAAGATGCTGATCTTCCCCGAGAACATGCTCGACAACATGAACAAGTTCCCCGGCCTCGTCATGAGCCAGCGCGTGCTTCTGGCCCTGACACAGGCCGGTGTCAGCCGCGAGGACGCCTATACCTATGTGCAGCGCAACGCGCTGAAGGTTTGGGAGCATCGGACCGACTTCAAGGAGGAGCTGCTCGCCGATGCGGATGTGACCGCCGCCCTGAGCCCCGCCGAGATCGAGGAAAAGTTCGACCTGGGGTATCACACCAAGCATGTGGACACGATTTTCGCCCGCGTTTTCGGCGAATGACGGGGAAATAGGCACCCCGCAAAGCCATATCCGAAAAAAGGCTTTGCAGGGCGGGTTTCCGTGCTACCGTTTCGTCGTTCAAACACGGAGAGACGATATGCGCCTACCCGCGATTTTTACGGTTGCGATCCTCGCACTGACACCGGGCCTCGCCATGGCCGAGTGCAACTGGGGTCACAAGATGGAACAGACCGTCGCAAGCTGTGCCGAAGGCAAGACTTGGGACGCGACCACGCAGGCCTGTGTAGACCAGCTTTCGGGCTGATCTGACCGGGTAAGAGTTTTGAAAACGGCGCGCCCCGGCGGGCCGTTTTCTTTTGCGCCCCCGGGCCTATCTGTTGGAAAACCCATGAACAGGAGCGACCCGATGCGCTGGATCCTACTCGTTGGCCTCTGCCTGACCCCCGCGGCCGGTTTTGCCGCCGGAGGTGATGATTTCGCCCCGCCGGTGAAGTCCGAAACGACCACAAGCTGCAGCGGCAGCACGGTCTGGGACGAGAAAACCCGCAGCTGCGTAAGCTCCAGCCAGAGCAGTCTGGGCGATGACCAGCGCCATGAAGCGGTCCGCGAGCTGGCCTATGCCGGAGCCTATGATCGCGCGCTGCAGGTGCTGGCGAGCTATGACAACCCGCAAGACCCCCGGGCCCTGACCTATCAGGGCTTCGTCGCCCGCAAGACCGGCGATCTCGACGGGGCCATGACCTATTATGCGGCGGCGCTGGCGCAGGACCCGGATTATCACCCGGCGCGCTCCTACCGCGCGCAGGGCTATCTCGAAATCGGCCAGCGGGCCGAGGCCGAGGCCGAGCTGCGCGAAATCAAGGCGCGCGGCGGGCGCGAGACCTGGGCGGCCTTCTCGCTGGCGCAGGCGCTGCGCTCAAACTCCGGTTACGCCTATTAAAATCTTGTTTGCCCTAACCGGGCGTTAAGCTTCGCCTGCGACACCTGTGGGAAACAGCGCAGGCGGAGTTTCGGGTGAGCACGACCACTGTATCTAAACCCAAGGCGCCCTCTGGAGGGGCGCTTGTGACGCTGACACGGCGGCAGAAAGCGGCTGTCGTGCTGCGTCTTCTTCTCGAGGATGGGCTGGCCCCGGACCTCACCGGGCTGAGCGCCCATCAGCAGGCAACCCTCGCCCAGGAGATGGGGCAGCTGAAACCGATCACGCGCGACGAGCTGCAATCAGTGGTTGGCGAGTTTCTGGGCGAGCTTGAGGAGCTGGGCCTGTCCTTCCCCAAGGGGCTTGGCGACGCGCTTGAGAAGCTTTCGGGACATATCTCGGACGAAGTGGCCCAGAACCTCCGGCAGGAGGCCGGTCTCAATGGCCAGACCTCGATCTGGGATCTGCTCTCCGAGATGGAGCCGGAGGCGATCGTCCCGCTGATCGACGGCGAGAGCGCCGAGATTTGCGCGGTGATCCTGTCCAAGATCAAGGTGGGCAAGGCCGCCGATGTGCTCGGGCTTCTGCCCGGGGCGCGGGCGCGGCGGATCACCTTCGCGATTTCCCAGACAAGCGGGATCAGCCCGGTTCTGGTGGACCAGATCGGGGAAAGCCTGCGGGTGCGGATCGAGAACACACCGGTCAGCGCCTTTACCAAGGACCCGGTGGCGCGGCTTGGGGATATCCTGAACTCCACGGCGGCCGCGACGCGGGACGACCTGCTCAGCAGCCTCGACGAAACCGATGAGGGCTTCGCCAATCAGGTCCGCAAGGCGATCTTCACCTTCGCCCATATCACCGAGCGGGTCTCGGCCCGCGATATCCCGGCCATCACCCGCGAAGTTGACGGCGACGTACTTGTGCGCGCGCTCGCTGCGGGCAGCGAGACCTATCCGGATGTGGTCAGCTTCATCCTCGAAAACATGTCCAAACGCATGGCTGACCAGCTTCGCGACAGCATGTCTGAAATGGGAGCCGTGCCCGAACGCGACGGCGAAATCGCCATGACCGATGTGGTCATGGCCATCCGCAAGCTGGAATCCGACGGCGAGATCACCCTGATCGCGCAGGAAGAATAGCGCGGCTTTCACCTGACGCTCGGAGGGCATTGTCGGCGGCGGATCCCGGGTCTAGGCTGCGGCCATGCATGATACGTCCCCTCCCCCCGACACACCTCTCACCGCGCGCAGCTGGTTCGACATGGGCGGCGCGGAGGCTGGCCCCGTTCTCCCCGAGGAACATGATTTCGCGCTCTGGGAAAAGCGCGTCGATGCGCTGGTGATCCTGTGCCAGGGCAAGGGGCTCTTCACCGTGGACGGGCTGCGCCGCGCGCTGGAGGATATGGGACCGGAAGCGTTCGAAACCATGAGCTATTACGAGCGCTGGGTCGCCTCGCTCCGCCGGAACCTGATCGAATCCGGGACCGTCACCCCGACCGAGATCGCCGCCAAGATCGACGAGATCCGCGCCCGCGGGCTGAGCTATGGCGAGGTGACCGGCCGTGACTGACACCGCCCTGCCCCAGCGCGTGCGCGTCAAGACATGGGCCCCGCCGGGCCATATCCGCACGCCGGGTTATCTGCGCGGCAAGACCGGCGAGATCGAGCGCCGCCTGCCCGCCTTCCCGAACCCCGAGCTCTTGGCCTATCGCCTGCCCGCGCCGGAGGTGCCGCTCTTGCGGGTGCGCTTCACCATGGCCGAGATCTGGGGGGCGGACGCACCGCACCCGGATGACACGCTCGATGCCGAGATTTACGCCCATTGGTTGGAGCCCGCCGATGCCCCATGATCACGCCCACCCGCACCCGCATCGCCCGGATCAGGACGGTCCGCTGACCGAGGCCCAGCTGACGGAGATCGCCTTGCGCGAGTTGCTGATCGAAAAGGGTGTGCTGACCCCGTCGGAAGTGACCGCGCAGGTCACCGAGATGGACGCCCGCAGCCCGGCCAATGGCGCCGCCGTGGTCGCCCGGGCCTGGACCGATCCGGCTTTTCGCGACCGGCTGCTCAGCGATGGCTCTGCCGCCTGCCGCGAGATGGGCTATGATATCGGGACGCTGAACCTGATCGCGGTCGAGAACACGCCCGAGACCCATAACGTCATCGTCTGCACCTTGTGCTCCTGCTATCCGCGCAACCTGCTGGGGCTGCCGCCGGATTGGTACAAAAGCCGCGCCTATCGCTCGCGAACGGTGCGGGATCCGCGCGGTGTGCTGGCGGAGTTCGGCACCACCCTGCCCGAGGGCGTGACCGTGCGCGTGCACGATTCCACCGCCGACATGCGCTATATCGTCGTGCCGGAGCGTCCCGCGGGGACCGAGGATCTGGATGCGGAGGGTCTCGCCGCGCTTGTGACGCGGGACGGCATGATCGGGGTGACGCGCCTCTGACGCGCCGCCAGCGGCCGCCGGATTACCTGACCCGTGCGGCGGCCACCATGGGCCCGTGCTTGTCTTCCTGCACGATCACAACAGCCAGACCGCCTTCGGGCTTGGGATGCCGAAAGGTCTTCTTGCTGCGCCCATCCCATTTGCCCAGGCTCACCATCTCGCGCACCGTATTGGTATAGGTGATGGTCCGCCCGGCATTCTCGCCACGCTTGATCTTGACGGTTTCCTTGGGCTCGTAGCCGATCAGGCTGACGGTCATCTGACCGCGCTTGCGCCCCGGTTCCAGCGTTACGACCACGGTGTTATTCGCCAGACGCGCGGCAATCTCGGCCCCGTCCGGCACGTCGCGATGCTTCTGCACGGTGTTGGCGACATCCATGGGCTTGAATCCGACCACGTGATCCAGCCCCCCGATCACCATTTGCGGGGTATAGATGCTGCGCGCGCCCGCAGCCCGGGCATAGCCCTTTTGCCGGGCCGTATAGGCCGGGTCAGCGAAGATGTCCTTCCAGCCGATATAGTCCCAGTAATCCACATGGAGCGCGAGGGCGATCACATCCGCATTCTCGTCGAGCTTGGCCAGAAGCGCATCCGCCGGCGGGCAGGACGAGCAGCCTTGCGAGGTAAAGAGCTCAACGACCACGATTTTTTCCTCCGCAACCGCAGGCGCGGCTGTCGTCACAGCAAAGGCAGTCCACAGGGCGAATAGCGTGCTCGTAATGCGCATGTCATGTCCTCGATTCTGTCTCAGTATTTAGACCAGCCCCCCTGACATCACCAATCAAGGAATTGCGAGATTTCGAGAGCTTTCTGAAATGCTTGGGATCGGGGGCGCGCGATGGGCAAACATGCATACCATAGTATACACTCATATTGAACCCGCTCGCAGCCCCCTTATATCAAGACCAACACGCCACCTCACCTTCACAACCCGGGAGCCATGTCATGCCCATTTCCGTCGGCCAGGATACCGCCAAGACCCGCAAGACGCTGCAGGTCGGGGACCAGTCGGTCTCGTACTATTCCATTCCCGCCGCGCAGGAGGCCGGGCTCGGGGATTTCTCGAACCTGCCCGCAGCGCTGAAAGTGGTGTTGGAGAACATGCTGCGGTTCGAGGATGGCGGGCGGACCGTCTCGGTCGAGGACATCAAGGCTTTTGCCGACTGGGCGTCGCAGGGCGGGCAGAACCCGCGCGAGATCGCCTACCGCCCGGCCCGGGTCCTGATGCAGGACTTTACCGGCGTGCCCGCCGTGGTCGACCTTGCCGCGATGCGGGACGGGATAGTCGGGCTCGGCGGCGATGCCGAGAAGATCAACCCGCTCAACCCGGTGGATCTGGTCATCGACCACTCGGTGATGATCGACGAATTCGGCAATCCGCGCGCGTTTCAGATGAATGTGGACCGTGAGTATGAGCGCAATCTGGAGCGCTATACCTTCCTCAAATGGGGGCAATCGGCCTTCAACAATTTCCGCGTTGTCCCGCCGGGCACCGGGATCTGCCACCAGGTGAACCTGGAATATCTCGCCCAGACCGTCTGGACCGATACGGATCAGGACGGGGTCGAGGTGGCCTACCCTGACACGCTGGTGGGGACGGACAGCCATACGACCATGGTCAACGGAATGGCAGTGCTCGGTTGGGGCGTTGGCGGGATCGAGGCCGAGGCGGCCATGCTCGGCCAGCCGATCTCGATGCTGATCCCCGAGGTGGTGGGCTTCGAGCTGACCGGCGAGATGATGGAGGGGACCACGGGCACCGATCTCGTGCTGAAGGTGGTCGAGATGCTCCGCGCCAAGGGTGTGGTCGGCAAGTTCGTCGAATTCTACGGCGCCGGGCTCGACACGCTGCCCCTCGCGGACCGCGCCACCATCGCCAACATGGCCCCGGAATACGGCGCAACCTGCGGCTTCTTTCCGATCGATGGCGAGACCCTGCGCTACATGCGCACCACGGGCCGCGACGAGGCGCGGATCGCGCTAGTCGAAGCCTATGCCAAGGAGAACGGGCTGTGGCGCGGGGCAGATTACGCACCGGTCTATACCGATACCCTGCATCTCGACATGGGGACCATCGTGCCCGCAATCTCGGGCCCGAAGCGGCCGCAGGATTTCGTGGCGCTGACCGATGCCAAGACCGCCTTCGCCCGCGAGATGGCCGAGACCTTTGACCGCCCCATGGACAAGACCGTCCCGGTCAAGGGCGAGGATTACACCATGGCCTCGGGCAAGGTCGTGATCGCCTCGATCACATCCTGCACCAACACGTCGAACCCCTATGTGATGATCGGCGCGGGTCTTGTGGCGCGCAAGGCGGTGGAGCTGGGGCTGGACCGAAAGCCTTGGGTGAAAACCTCGCTGGCACCGGGTTCTCAAGTGGTGTCGCAATATCTGGAGGCCGCGGGCCTGCAGGAGGATTTCGACAAGATCGGCTTCAACCTCGTGGGATATGGCTGCACCACCTGCATCGGCAATTCGGGGCCGATCCAGTCCGAGATTTCCGAGGCGATTGCCGAGGGCGATCTGGTGGCCACTGCCGTGCTCTCGGGCAACCGGAACTTCGAGGGCCGGATAAGCCCGGATGTGCGCGCGAACTACCTCGCCTCCCCGCCGCTGGTGGTGGCCTATGCGCTCGCCGGGACGATGGATATTGACCTCACCTCAGAGCCCATCGGCACGGGCAAGGACGGGCAGGACGTGTTCCTCAAGGACATCTGGCCCAGCACGCAGGAGATCGCCGAACTGGTTGAACAGACCGTCACCCGCGAGGCGTTCCAGACGAAATACGCCGATGTCTTCAAGGGTGACGAGAAATGGCAGAGCGTCGAGACCACGGACAGCCTGACCTATGACTGGCCCGCCAGCTCGACCTATGTGCAGAACCCGCCGTATTTCCAGGGCATGGGTGCCGAGGCCGGGACGATCCGCAACATCGAAGGGGCCAAGGTTCTGGCCATTCTCGGCGACATGATCACCACCGACCACATCTCGCCCGCGGGCTCGTTCAAGGAAAGCACGCCCGCCGGGCGCTACCTCACCGAGCGGCAGGTGCAGCCGCGCGAGTTCAACTCCTATGGTTCCCGGCGCGGCAATCACGAGATCATGATGCGCGGCACCTTCGCCAATATCCGCATCAAGAACGAGATGCTGGATGGGGTCGAGGGCGGCTATACGCGCGGGCCGGACGGGGACCAAACCTCGGTCTTCGAGGCCGCCATGGCCTATCAGGAGGCCGGCACGCCCCTGGTGATCTTCGGCGGCGAGCAATATGGCGCGGGCTCCAGCCGGGACTGGGCGGCCAAGGGCACGAGCCTCTTGGGTGTGAAGGCGGTGATCGCCGAAAGCTTTGAGCGGATCCACCGCTCCAACCTTGTGGGGATGGGGGTCATTCCGTTTGAATTCACCGGCGGCGACACCCGCAAGAGCCTCGGCCTGAAAGGCGATGAGACGGTGAGCATCACCGGGCTCGAAGGCGAGATCGTGCCCCTGTCGGAAATGCCCTGCACCATCACCTATGCGGATGGGACCACGCGCGAGATCCAGTTGAAATGCCGGATCGATACGGAGGTGGAGATCGAATATATCGAGAATGGCGGCGTGCTGCATTATGTGCTGCGCAACCTCGCCAAATCCGCAGCCTGACACCGCTTGGGCAGGGCGCCCGTCATGCGCGCCCTGCCCGGTTCCGGGCGTTGTTCGGCCCGGGGCCTCTGCGGGGCTCAGACGCGGCGCGAGCCGCGCATCCCAGCGCCGCCCAGCAGACCGAGCCCGGCCAGCATCAGCCAGGCCGCCGCCGGCAGCGGGATCGGCGCGACGTCGACCGATGCGATCTTGAAGTTCACATCAAGCCGCGAGCGCTCGGGCGGCAGCGCCCCGTCAAACACGGCCGTCACGTCGCCGGTCAGGGTCCAGCTGTCATCAAAGGCCAGATCGGTCACCGCGAGATAGTTGGCATTGGCCGAGCCGCCGCCCACATAGCCCAGATCCGGGATCGCCATGCCATTGATGAGCATGTTGCTCAGGGTGATCGTGTTGGTGTCATCCTCGCTGCGGGCGCGGATGAACAGCGTATCGATCGCATCGAACGCATCCGGTGCCACCATCGTGGTCGAGCTCGCCGAGGCGCTCTGGGTGGTCAGGCTGAGGGACAGGCTGTCGGCCAGGGCGTCATAGGCAAAGGTGAAATCCACCGCCTCGCCGCTGGTCCAGGCCCATTGCTGGACATCCTGCGGGCTGCCCGGCGGGTTCTGAACACCGACTTCCCAATCGCCGCCCAGACCGGCGGTCCCGCCCCGGATCTCGCCGACGGCGGCCTCACAATCGGTATTCGACACGCCCTGATTGCACTGGGCATTGAAGGTGCTGTCGCCGACGAAACTGCTGGTGGTGGCTGCCTGACCCAGGCTGGATCCGAGCAGAAGGGCCGCGGTGGTCGCGGCAATCTTTATATACATCATCACACTCTCTGATACTTAACACCCCTCTGGTTAATAAAAGGAGGGATTTGAGTCAATTCTGACAGAGGGCATGGTTAACCCGCGCGGATCAGGCCTCGGCCAAAGCGGGCCGGATGTAGTCGCGCACGGTGTCGGACAGCACGGGCCCCGCATATCGCAGCAGGATCCGACCTTCGCCATTGAGGACGTAGGTCTCGGGCAAGCCGGTCAGGTTCCAGTCCCGATAGGTCGCCATCGTGCCATCGGACCCGAGCTTGGTGAAGGGGGAGCCCAGCTCGGCCAGAAAGGCGAGACTGTCAGCCTCGAGATCGCGATGGGTGATCCCGTGGATCGGGATCCCCTCGGCGGCCAAGCCCATCAGGGCCGGATGCTCTGCCCGGCACGGCGCGCACCAGCTCGCCCACCAATTGACCAGCTTGGGTCCCGGCGCCTTGAGGTCGGGATAGGTCAGAAAGGGTTGATCCCGCAGGGGGCCCAGGGTCAGCGGCGGTGCCAGACGCCCTGCCCGCGCACCGGGCTCCGGCTCCGGGGGCGCTGGCTGCATCAACAGTGACGATGAGAGGTAGCCTGCTCCGGCGCTGAGCGTGACCGCGCCGCCAAAGAGCAGGAGGTTACGCCTTTTCATTCGCCTCTTTGCGCGCCTTCTCGAACGCCCGCAACTGCGCGCGGACTTTGCGTCCCTTGGCGATGGTCAGTGCCACGAGGATCCCCAGAAGGGTCAGCGACACCAGATAGGCCATGGAGACCTCGAACGCGTATTTCCCGAGATCCGGCATCACGCGGACTGCCGTTCCCGCAGGCGCAGCGCCGACAGACGCCGGGTCCGGATCTCGGTCCGGGTGCGCAGCAACAGCAGCGTCACAAAGAGCAGGACAAACCCGGCAAGGCAGAAGAGCAGCGGCTGATAGAACACGTCCGCCACGTTCTTTTCCTTGTCCAGCGACAAGGACGCGCCCTGATGCAGGCCCTGGTTCCAGAAATTCGCCGCGTAGCGGCTGAGCACCGCAAAGACCGAGCCCACAAGACACAGGATCGAGGTCAGATCGGCCGCCGTGTCAGAATTCTCGATCGCGGACCAGAGCGCGATATAGCCCAGATAGAAGAGAAACAGGATCAGGAAGGAGGTCAGGCGCGGATCCCATTCCCACCATGTGCCCCACATGGGCTGGCCCCAGATCGCCCCGGTAAAGAGCGCGATCAGCGTCATCACCACGCCGATGGGTGCCGCGGCCTTGGCGGCCAGAACCGAGACATGGTGCCGCCGGATCAGCCAGATCAGCGAGGTGACCAGCATCATCACCCAGATATTGATCGCCATCATCGCCGAGGGCACGTGGAGATAGATGATCTTCACGGTGGATCCCTGACGGAAATCATCGGGCGTGAAGAAGAAGCCCCAGACAAGACCGACCAGCAGGCAAATCGCCGTCAGGCCCGCCGTGTAGGGCAGGATTGCAGCCGAGGTCTGCATGAACTTCTTCGGATTGGCGTATTCCCAGAGTGACATGAGCTCGAAGGTAGGGTGCTGGCGCGAGGGTCGCAACGCGACAAAAGCCGCGTTGCCTAGCGCAGGTTGATACGGATTGCCGCAGCCGCCGCGAAGGGCAGCAGCGCGATGGTGCCGAGGGTGATCCCCGCCAGCATGAGAAGCGGGGTCGAGATGTCGAAACCGTCCACCGCCCGACGCACGGTTTCGGCCCCGAAGATCAGCGTCGGCACATAGAGCGGCAGCACCAGCAGCGACAAGAGAAGCCCGCCGCGTTTCAGCCCTACGGTCAGGGCCGCGCCGAAGGTGCCGATCATGCTCAGGGCCGGGGTCCCGACGGCCAGCGAGATCACCAGCCAGGGGAACCCTGCCGGGTCGAGGTTCAGCAGCACCGCCAACACCGGCGCCAGCAGCGTGAGCGGCAGCCCCGTGGTCAGCCAATGGGCCAGCGCCTTGACCGCCACCAGACCCTCCAGCGGCAGCGGAGCCGTGACCAGCAGGTCGAGCGAGCCATCCTCGAAGTCGAGTTGAAAGATCCGGTCGAGGGACAAAAGGCACGCCAACAACGCCCCGACCCAGAGCACCCCGCTCGCCACTTCGCTCAGGATCCCCGTATCCGGGCCGACCCCGAACGGCACCAGCACCGTCACGATCAGGAAAAAGGCGAGGCTCAGGCCAAAGCCTCCGCCCGCCTTGACCGCTAGGGCCAGATCCCGGAGCAGGAGCGCCTTCACAGGAAGGCCTCGTCGATCTCGGCTTCCTCGGCGGGGGCCGCAGCCTTGTAGGGCGCGAGATCCAGCACCCGCGCCTCGATCCCCAGCTCGATATGGGTCGCCATCAGGGCCATGCCCCCCGTGGCCAGATGCCCGGAGATCATCTCTCCAAACAGCGCCACATTGGCCGCATCCAGCGAGACCGTCGGCTCGTCCAGGATCCAGATCGGGCGCCCGGTGACCATCATCCGCGCCAGACCTAGCCGGCGTTTCTGCCCCGCCGAAAGGTCCTGCGCCTGCCGGTCCGCGAGCGGGCCAAGCGCATAGAGGTCCAGCGCCGGGGCGATATCGGCCACCCCGTAGACCTGCGCCCAGAAGGCGAGGTTCTGGGTGACGGTGAGCGGCCCTTTCAATCCGTCCGCATGGCCCGCATAGGCCATGGCATCCTCGGGCGCGTCCACCTGCCCGGCCACGGGTGGCTGCAGCCCGGCAATCGTGCGCAGAAGGGTCGTCTTGCCGATCCCGTTCGGGCCGCGCAGCACGACCGCCTCGCCGGGGGCAAGCGCAAAGCTCACCCCTTCGATGACGGTCAGGCCGCCGCGCTGGCAGCTCAGGTTTTCGACACGCAATTCCACGGCTTGGGCTTAGCGGATGCACGCATTCCGGGAAAGCGATTTCCTCAGGGCGTCTCGACCACGGGCAAGAGCGCGAGACCGACCCGGCGTCCCTCGGACAAAAGCACGTTATAGGTCCGGCAGGCCGCCGGGCTGGACATCACCTCGAGCCCGATCCCCTGCCCCTCTACCGCGTCGCGGAACCCGGCGGGCGCATGGGCGATCTCGGCCCCCATGCCGAGAAAGAGCACGTCGATCTCTTCGGCGTTGACCGGGCCCAGATCCTCCAGCCCGCCCCAGCGCTGCACCCCGGCGGGCGAGAGATAGAGCGCGCCCTGATGCACCTCACCGCCCACACGAAAGAAGCCGGGGCCATAGCCCTCGACCGGCTGGGCGTCGGAATAGACAACTTCGTTCAAGCGCATGGCGGCTCCTTCAGAATTCGATCGGCAGGCCGAGGATCGCGGCGGCTGCGATAATAACATAGGCGGTGACGCGGTATAGCCCGGCGCGCGCGGGCGTGAACAGCATCCGCCCCACTGTGGTGCCGATGGCATAGGGGATCAGCAGGAAAAGCCCAAGGCTCACCGCGCTCGGCGGGACCGCGCCCTGCAGCGCCATGACCGGCAGGAAGGCGAGCGAGCTGAAGGTCAGCACGATGATGGTATTGGCCCGACTGCGGGCGGCCTCGTCCTGCCCGCCGAGCTGAAAGAGCACCATCACCGGCCCGTTGAGCCCCGTGGCTCCGCCGAGAAACCCGACACCCGTACCCACCGACAACCATGTGCGCGGCCCCGGCGCACGGGTGTAGCGCAGCCCCGCGATCAGCGCGATGAGCGTCGCGATCACCACACCCGAAACCGCCCATTGCAACACCGCGCCCGAGCTGTGATTCAACACCCAGACTCCGGGAAAGGTCGCCAGCACTGCCGCGGCCAGCATCGTCCCCGCCGCCTTCAGATCAGCGGCGCGCAGCGCCCCGGGCACAACCGTGAACACCGATGACAGGGCCGATAAAGAAAACGCCCCCACCGCGAGGGAGGGGGCGATGAAGATCGTCGCCAGCGGCATGAAGATCAGCGCTGCGCCAAACCCGGCAAACCCGTAGATCAGGCCCGCCAGCGCCGAAATCCCGCAGAGCCAGAAAAGGCCGGGCGTTGCCAGCCCGGCCTCCAGCATCTCAGGCATCGATATTGGCGTATTGGTTGCCCTTGTTGGCATCGGGCTTCGACCAGTCCCGCTTCACTCCGAGATAGAGCAGGATCGCCGAGGCCACGAAGACCGAGGAATAGGTTCCGATGATGACGCCCCAGATCATGGCAAAGACAAAGCCCCGGATCACATCCCCGCCGAGGATATAGAGCGAGATCAGCGCCAGCAGCGTGGTCACAGAGGTCATGACCGTCCGGCTGAGCGTCTCGTTGATCGACTGGTTGAGCACCTCCATCAGGGTCTTCTTCTTGTACTTGATCAGGTTCTCGCGCACCCGGTCGAACACGACCACCGTGTCGTTGAGCGAGTAGCCCACGATGGTCAGCAGCGCCGCGATGATCGCGAGGTCAAACCGGATCTGCAGCAGGCTGAACACCCCGATGGTCAAGAGCACGTCATGGACCAGCGCCGCGACCGCCCCGACCGAGAACTGCCATTCGAAGCGCAACCAGATATAGAGCAGCACCGCCCCGATCGCGAGCACCACGGCGATGATCGCCGACTGGATCAGTTCCCCCGACACCTTGGGCCCCACGCTCTCAACGCTGGGAAAGGTCATGTCCGGATAGACCGACTGGAGCGCGCCCTCGATGGCGAGGATGGTCTCCGGTGTCACACTCTCCTGCCCTTCCTGGGCCTCGATGCGGACCATGGCCACGTTGCGCTCGGGGCCGAAGGTCGGATCGAACACCTCGGTGATCGAGATATCCCCCAGATCCAACGAGCCGATGGCGTCGCGATAGGCGCCTACATCGACCGCTTGCGTGCTCTCGGTCCGGATGGTCGTCCCGCCCCGGAAGTCGATCCCGAAATTCAGGCCGACCACGGCGAAGATCACGATGGCCGCGATGACGGCGGCAACAGAGGCCCCGAAAGTGACCTTCCAGTAGCGGAAGAAATCATAGGAGGTCTCGGTGGGAACTAGCTTGAGACGCATGGCTCAGACCTCGATCGTTTTGGGGCGTTTGCGCTCGAACCACATGATTACGAGCAGACGGGTGACGAAGATGGCCGTGAAGACCGAGGTCAGGATGCCGAGACCCAGCGTGATCGAGAAACCGCGCACCGGACCGGAGCCCATCACGAACAGGATCACCGCCGTGATGAAGGTGGTGATGTTCGCGTCGAGGATCGCGCTCAGGGCCTTCTCATAGCCGAGCTCGATCGCCCGGGCCGGGCCACGCGCGGTCTTGAGCTCTTCGCGGATCCGCTCGAAGATCAGGACGTTGGCATCCACCGCCATCCCGATGGTCAGCACGATGCCCGCGATCCCTGGCAGGGTCAGGGTCGCGCCGATCATGCTCAGCAAGCCGAAGATCAGACCCACATTGATGATGAGCGCGATATTGGCGAAAACCCCAAACAGGCCGTAACTCAGGAACATGAAGAGCAGCACACCCGCAAAGGCCACGAGACAGGCGATGGTGCCTGCATCGATGCTGTCTTGCCCGAGCTCTGGGCCGATGGTCCGTTCCTCGAGAAAGATCATCTCGGCGGGCAGTGCCCCGGCCCGCAGCAGAACCGCGAGCTGGGTGCTTTCCTCAACCGAGAAACTCCCCGTGATGATCCCCGAGCCGCCGGGGATATGGGACTGGATGACCGGGGCCGAGATGACCTCGCTATCCAGCACGATGGCAAAGGGCAGGCCGATATTCTCGGCCGTGTAGTCGCCAAAAAGCCGCGCGCCCGTGGGGTTGAACCGGAAGTTCACCGCCGGGCGGCCGTTCTGGTCAAAGGCCGGTTGCGCATCGGTCAGCTGGTCGCCGGAGACGACCGGCGTCTGTTCGAGGATGTAATAGGTGTTCGGCTCGTCGATCGAGGGCAGCAGCATGTTGCGCGGCCCCGGCGCGGCGTCGGCGTCGCCGGTCCGGTTGACCACCGGGTGGAAGGTCAGGCGCGCGGTGGTGCCGATGATTTCCTTGAGCTCGGCGGCCGAGCCGATCCCCGGCACCTGGATCAGGACCCGGTCCTCGCCCTGACGCTGGATCGTGGGCTCGCGGGTGCCGACCTCGTCCACGCGGCGGCGGATGATCTCGAGGCTCTGCTGCAGGGTCCGGTCATCGGTCGCCTGCCGCTCGGCTTCGGACAATTGCACAATGAGATCAGCACCTTCGAAGGAGACCTCAATGTCCGTGGACCCGACCCCCGTAAGCGAGGTCACCGGCTGCGCCAGACCGCGCACGATGGCGACGGCGCGGGTGATCTCGGCAGGTTCCGAGATCCGCACGCGGAGCTGGTCGGGCGGGCTGTCCTGACGCCGGATGGTCCCGATCGTCGCGCGGGCCTCGCGCAGGGCGTCGCGGACATCGGGCCAGAGCCCGTCCATCCGGTCCGCATAGACATCGGCCACCTGCACCTCGGCGAGCAAATGCGCGCCGCCGCGCAGGTCGAGCCCGAGATTCACAAGGCTCGACGGCAGGATATCGGGCCACTGGCCCAGATCCGCTGCGATTTCCCCCGTCTCGGCCGCGCCGGCCTCGACCAGCTTGGCGGCGTCATTATGGGTCTCGACCCGGCTGTAGAACGCGTTGGGCATCGCAAAGGACAGCCCCAAAAGGACCAACCCCCAGATAACCACCCGTTTCCAAAGGGGAATTTGCAACATGTCTGGATCAGCTCGCCGGTTCGGTCTTGGTCAGAACCTGCTGGATCGTGTGGCGCACCACGCGCACCTCGGTGCCGGACGCGATCTCAACCTTGACCTCGTTGTCATCGACAACCTTGGTCACCTTGGCGATCAGGCCGCCTTGGGTCACGATCTGGTCCCCGCGCCGCAGCGCCTCTACCATCGCCTTGTGTTCCTTCACTTTTTTCTGCTGCGGACGGATCAGCAGGAAATACATGATGGCAAAAATCAGGATCAGCGGAATGAAGGAGGTAAAGGCCCCTCCGGCGCCCGCGGCCTGGGCGTAGGCAGGTGTGACGAACATGAATGTCCCCTCGGTCAGAAGCTCTGTTTAGGGCGGCCCCCCGCCCGGTCAATCGGCGCGCACCGTATAGACGGGCCCACCGGCATTCAAGGCAGATAAGGCGCGCGCGGGGCCGCAGCAAGCACCGAAATCCAGCGTCTGCGCCGCGTCGGCTTTCTGTCGGACATCTGTCGGGCATGTGTCGGGCAAAATGTCGGACCCCCAAATGTTGTGTTTTGACCGACAATCCGCGAGGTTGGGCGCATTGGTTGAGGTGATGTAGGCGGGCGCAGAGAATGGACAGAGTCGAAGAGATTCTCAGCACGCCGCCCGTCGCGCCCCTGATCGGGTTCGCGGCGCTCCTGCTGCTGGCGCTCTGGATTCTCAACACCGCCGCGCGTCCTGCGCCCAAGCAAGCCGGATTGCGATCATGGCTGCGCGCGAACTACTGGCTCGCGATGGTGCTCGCGGGTCTGAGCCTCGGTGGCTTGGCCGCGATTTTCTATCTGGTGGAAATCGGCATTTCTGTCCGCGCCCTTGTCGATCGATTGGTCACGGCGGCATCAGATCCGACCACCGACGCGGAGGACCTGCGCAATCTGGCGACGGCAACCGCAGTGCTGCTCGCGGCGCTGGCCGCCGCCGCGACCCTTGTCTTCCAACTTGTGCGCGTCTGGGTCACGGAGCGGCAGACGACGACCGCCGAGCAGAACCTGATCACCGCTCGGATCAACGAGGCGGTGGCAGGGCTCGGCGCAGAGAAGGTCGTCAAAACCCTGACCCAAGGCGCCGATGGCGAGGCCCGGGTCGTCGAGCGGAGCGCACCGAATATCGAGGTGCGCGTGGGCGCGATCCTGTCGCTGGAGAGGATCTCAATCTCCAACCCGCCGGACCATGTGCGGATCATGGAGATCCTGTGTGCCTATGTGCGGGAGAACGCCTGTATCGTTCCGATCAAGGAAAATCCGTCTGAACCTGAGGACTGGAAACAGCGCACGGACACGCAAATGGCGCTGACCGTGCTTGGGCGGCGCGGGCCGGACAAGATCACTTTGGAGCAAGCCAGAGGCTACGCTCTCGACCTGCGCGGGGCGGATGTGCAGCTTGCGGATATGTCAGGAGGGGCATGGCAAAAAGCCCGCCTGTCCGATGCCCTGATGGCGCGCGCCCTCCTCTTCAACGCAAACTTGCAGGGGGCCAACCTCGAGGACGCGAACTTGCAGGGGGCCGACCTCAGGGGCGCGAACTTGCAGGGGGCCAACCTCGTATACGCGAACTTGCAGGGGGCCGACCTCTGGGCCGCGAACTTGCAGGGGGCCTACCTCGAGGGCGCGAAGCTCAACTCTGCCGATCTGATAAACTGGACAATTGCGCGCACGTTTCTCAGATCGGCAGAGTTTGCAGCCAGTCAAAACCTGTCACAGGACTCTGTCAATTCGGCTTTTGGTGTCGCGTCAGGGATTGGGCAGACGGTCTTACCGGACGGGGTCACGCCCCCCGCCCATTGGCACATTGCCGAAGATGCGCAGGATGACAGCGGCGCGCATCTTGAGGCGGCCTGGGACGCCTACGAAGACTGGCTCGCGTCTCTTCCCGAGGACACGGACGACACTTCCCCCTAGCCCTCAGCGGGACACCGCGCCCTGATCCCGGCCACGCCGCGGAGCATGGCATCTCGTTCGCATTTTCCCCTGTCCAACGACAGGCTGACCGGGCGGCCGCGCCCCGCCGTATATCGACCGCGACCAGCGGCTGACCGACCCGGGTGACCGGGTTCAGCGCGGCAGTGACGGGCCAGCGGGGCGCCCGGGGACGTTAACCATTTGTTAGGCAATTCTTTGACAGGGCCGCGATGCCCAACTAAGCATCGATTGTGTCTTGTAACGATTTTTTGAGGAAAATCCCATGCGAAATCTTCTCGCGGCTGCGGCCGCATGCTTTGTCCTGCCGCTCGGCGCCCATGCTGCCAGCGTCACCGTCAACCTGACCCCGGGGACGCTGTTCACGACCGATGCGATCGGCGGGTTCGCGACCACAGGCGGTGACATGGACGGCATGCTCGTCACGGGCACCTTCGCGGGCGGCGCCAGCGAGACACTGACCTTCAACGGCACGGGCGGGACCGCCGGATCGACCGGTGCGGGCAGCTTCAGCGTCGCTCTGAACGGCAACAGCTTCACCTCCAGCTGGTCCGTCAACGTCTCCTCGGGCCTTCTGACCTCTCTGCAGCTGCAGGGCGCGCCGGGCGACACGATCTTCGACGTGGCGACCTCCCTCGCGGGCGGCAGCACCGAGAACAGCGAAAACGGACGGACGTTTGAAGAGACGTCCAATCTGTCCGGCGCGATCGTTGCGACCTACTCGAACAACGTCGCTCTGACCGGGGACGCGCCCGTGGGCGATCTCTACGAGTCGCTGTTCATCGACCTGTCGGGGCTCGCCGGGGGCGGTCTGTCCAGCACGCAGACCCTCGCCTTCCGCGCGGATACCGACAATGCCGCCGCCGGGTCCTCGGTTGTTCCGGCAATCCCGCTGCCGGCGTCCTTCCCGCTCATCCTGGCCGGTCTCGGCGCTCTGGGTCTGACGCGGAAGCGTCGCAAGGCCTGATCGTCGCCCCCCGGGCAAGCGCTTCTCCATGGGGAGCGGTCCGGGGGCATGAACGCTCTGAATGCGTGAGTGAAAAAGCAGCGTGCCGCCCCGAGCGGCGCGCTGTTGTTGTTTGGGCCTGGCGCGGTCCTGTCCGGGCGCGCCTTGGCTGGGGCGCTGAGCCTTGCTGATGGCCTCCAGCGCCCTCCGGCGGCTGCGGGGCGCGCACCCTGCCCCTAGCCCTCGGCGGAAATCTCGGCCATATACCCGGCGACGGCCCGTTGTGGGACCGCCACGGCCAATTGAGGACTGCCCGCCATGCATGATATCCGCCAGATCCGCGAGACCCCGGAGGCGTTTGACGCCGCTTTGACCCGCCGGCCCGGTGTGTCTGCGGTCTCGTCCGAGATCCTCGCGCTGGATGCGGCGCGGCGGGCCAAGATCCTCGCCGCGGAGACCGCGCAGGCGGAGCAGAACGCGGCCTCCAAGCAGGTCGGTGCGGCCAAGGCCAAGGGGGACGAAGCGGAGTTTGAGCGGCTGCGGGCTCTGGTCGGTGCCAAGAAGGCCGAGGTGGCCGAGCTCAAACACGCGGCGAGCCTCGACGACGCGGCGCTGACCGACCGGTTGATGGAAATCCCGAACCTGCCCTTCGACGACACGCCCGAGGGCGCAGATGAAGAGGACAATGTCGAGATCAAGCGCTGGGGCGATCCGCGCGCGTTCGATTTCGCCCCGAAAGAGCATTACGAGCTGCCCTCGGTCACCCCGGGGATGGATTTCGAGCTGGCGGCGAAGCTTGCAGGCTCGCGCTTTGTGGTGCTGTCGGGAGCCGTGGCACGGGTGCATCGGGCGCTCGCGCAGTTCATGGTCGACACCCATGTGGAAGAGAACGGGCTGACCGAAACGTGGACGCCCGTGCTGGTGCGCGAAGAGATGATGCTCGGCACCGGGCAACTGCCGAAATTCGGCGAGGACAGCTATCAGACCCGCGAGGGCTGGTGGCTGGTGCCGACGGCGGAGGTGACGCTGACCAATATCGTGAACGGCGCGATCGTCGAGGAAAGCTATCTGCCGCGCCGCTATGTGGCCCACACCCAGTGTTTCCGGTCCGAGGCGGGCTCGGCGGGGCGGGACACGGCGGGGATGCTGCGCCAGCACCAGTTCGAGAAGGTCGAGATGGTGTCGATCACCAAGCCCGAAGACAGCCGCGCCGAGCTCGACCGGATGACCGGCTGCGCCGAGGGGATCCTCGAGGCGCTTGGCCTGCCCTATCGCACCATCGTGCTCTGCACCGGCGATATGGGGTTCGGCGCGCGGCGCACCCATGACATCGAGGTCTGGCTGCCCGGGCAGGACACCTATCGCGAGATCAGCTCGGTCTCGGTCTGCGGCGATTTTCAGGCGCGCCGGATGAATGCGCGCTTCAAGCCGCAGGGCGGGGGCAAGCCGGAATTTGTCCATACGCTGAACGGATCCGGGCTGGCGGTCGGGCGCTGCCTGATCGCGGTGCTGGAAAACGGGCAGCAGGCGGACGGCTCCGTGGATCTGCCCGAGGCGCTGCACCCCTATCTGCGCGGCAAGACGCGGATCGACGCGACCGGTACGCTGGTCTGAGCCGGGCGGGGGCTGCAAAGCCCCTGCCCCATTGCCATTCCCGCGCGCGCCCCTAGGCTTTGGCCAAAGACAGGGCAGCACAGGCGGGCATGGCATGGACAGACGGATTTTCGCAGCGGGTCTGGCGGCCTTTGCGCTTGCAGGATGCGGCGGGCCGCCGCCCGCGACACGGGTGACGCAGGCCGGCGGCTTGCCCGACGATCTGCGCCCCGCCCCCAATGCCAGCTATGATGCCTGGGTCAGCCGGTTTCGCGCCCGTGCGGCGGATCAGGGGTTCTCGCAAGACCTGCTGCGGCGGGCCTTTGCGGGCACGGGCTATCTGCCCGGGGTCGTGCGCCGGGATCGCAACCAGACCGAGTTCACCCGCACGCTGGAGGATTACCTCGCCATCGCCGTCTCGGAGGAGCGCGTCAGCAAGGGGCAAGCGGCCTATGCCACCCATCGCGACACGCTGGAGGCCATCGCCGCGCGCTACGGCGTGCCCGCCCATGTGGTCACGGCGATCTGGGGGCTCGAAAGCTTCTACGGTGACCGGCGCGGCGATGTGCCGGTGATCTCGGCCACCTCGACGCTGGCCTTTGACGGGCGGCGGGGCGCGTTCTTTGAACAGCAACTGGTCGCGGCGCTGCGGATCCTTGAGAATGGTGACACCACGCCCGGCAATCTGGTCGGCAGTTGGGCGGGCGCCATGGGGCATACGCAGTTCATTCCGACCTCTTACGAGGCCTTCGCGGTGGATTTCACCGGCGATGGGCGGCGGGATATCTGGGCCGAGGATCCGAGCGATGCGCTGGCCTCGGCGGCGGCCTATCTCGACCGCAATGGCTGGGTCAGCGGGCAGTCCTGGGGCCGCGAGGATCCGAGCGGCAGTCTGCAGCCGCAGCCGGGGGGGCCGCGCTTTGCCACAACGCGCAACTTCGCGGTGATCAAGCGCTACAACAACTCGGATGCCTATGCGATCGGCGTCGGGCACCTGTCGGACCGGATCCTGGGCGGACCGCCCCTGCGCCAGCCCTTTCCGCCCGACGCGAACGGGCTGACCAAGGCCGACCGGGTCGCCCTGCAGGAGGGGTTGACGGCGCGCGGGTTTGATACGGGCGGCGCGGATGGGGTGATCGGCCCGAACAGCGAGGCCGCGATCCGCGCCTATCAGGCCAGCCGGGGCCTGCCGGTGACCGGCGTGCCGTCGCTGGAGCTGCTGCGGATGCTCGGCTGAGGCTCAGGCCAGCCGCACCCCGGTCCCGGTCAGCCGCGCCTCGGATGTCGCGCGCGCCCCGGCGGCCAGCGTTCCGGCGGTCACGACCGTGACGTCATAGCCCCGCTGCCGCGCCGCGAGCGCGGTCTTGAGCACACAGTAGTTGAAATCGAGCCCGACGATCCGCAGGGCCCCCACGTCGAGCTCGGACAGGAGCGGATCCAGCGCGCCGGTCTCGAACCCGTCCTGCACCCGCTTGACCAGCGTGTGCTGGGCGGCCCCGGCAAAGGGCGCGGCGATCTCGGTTCCGGGGGAGCCCGGCAGCGCCTGCCCCTTCATGAAGAGCCGCGCGAGGGTCTTGGTCTCGGGCTGGGACCATTCCTGCCGGATCGCGATGATGGGCAGGTTTCGGGCCCGCGCCTCCGCGATTTCCTGCCCGATGGCGTCGATGGCGCGGGTTTTGTCGGCCTCGGCATAGGCGCCACCCTCCCAGAACACGGTCTGCAGATCGACCAGCAGGAGCGCCGTGCCCGGGCGCGGGCCAATGGGCGCGCCGGTGCTGAGCCGTCCGATGCGCCAGGTGCCGTAGCAGAGCCAGAGAAAGCCCGCGAGGAGCAGGCCGAGGAGGAGATATACCAGCGTCATGGCCTGTCCTTTGCGTGGGATTTGAGCCGGGTGGTCAGGGTCTGCACGATGCGCAGGGCGGCGGCGACCTCGGTCGGGTCGAGATCCGCGCCGATCCGGTCGACCAGCGCGCGCTCGCGCGCGATCACCCCATCGATCAGCGCGCGCCCGGTCTCGGTCAGGCTCAGCAGGGGCGAGCGTTTGTGGCGCGGGTTCGCGCGCGGCTCGGTCAGCCCGGCGGCGCCGGTCTCGTTCACCATGAGCTGCACGTATTGGCGTTTGATCTCAAGCCGTTGGGCGATCTCGGGCACGGTCTGATCGCCATGGGCGTGGAGCATTTCCAGAACGGCGCGCATCCGCACGGTAAGGCCCGTGCCGGAAAGCCCCGCCTCGACCGAGGCTTCCGCCGCCTGCATCAGGGGGCGGGACATCCAGATCAGGGAATAGAGAGAGGAGTCAGTCACAATGACAATGCAGATGTCATTATGACATGCAGGATGTCAAGATGAACCGAACTGCGCGGTCAGCGCCCCAGCACACGCATCCCGCGATCGATCCCGTCGAGGGTCATGGGGACCATGCGCTCGGGCCCGAAGACCTGCTGGATCATCTCGATGGACTGGGTGTAGCGCCAGTGCCGCTCGGGCACCGGGTTCAGCCAGAGATGGTTCGGCCATTGGTCGCGCAGCCGTTCGAGCCAGACATAGCCGGCCTCGGCATTCCAGTGCTCATTCGCGCCGCCGGGATGGGCGATCTCGTAGGGCGACATGGAGGCGTCCCCGACGATGATGCATTTGTAGTCCGACCCGTAGGTGCGCAGGATTTCGAAGGTGGACATCTGCTCGGACCAGCGGCGGCGGTTGTCGCGCCAGACGCCCTCGTAAATGCAGTTGTGGAAGTAGAAATACTCCAGATGCTTGAACTCGGCGCGGGCGGCGGAGAAGAGCTCCTCGACGAGCTTGATATGGGGGTCCATGGAGCCGCCCACATCGAGAAACAGGAGGACCTTGACCGCGTTGCGCCGCTCGGGCCGGGTCTGGACGTCGAGATAGCCATGCTCGGCCGTAGAGCGGATTGTACCGTCGAGATCGAGCTCATCGGCGGCCCCGTCGCGCGCCCATTGGCGCAGGCGTTTCAGGGCGACCTTGATGTTGCGCGTGCCGAGCTCGACCGTGTCGTCGAGGTTCTTGAAGGCGCGCTTGTCCCAGACCTTGACCGCGCGCTGGTGGCGGCTGCCCTCCTGCCCGATGCGCACGCCTTCGGGGTTGTAGCCATAGGCGCCGAAGGGCGAGGTCCCGGCGGTGCCGATCCACTTGTTGCCGCCCTGATGGCGGCCCTGCTGTTCCTTGAGGCGCTCCTTGAGGGTCTCCATCAGCTTGTCGAAGCCACCGAGCGCTTCGATCTCGGCGCGTTCTTCGTCGGTCAGGTGCTTTTCGGCGAGCTTCTCGAGCCATTCGCGCGGCAGGTCCACAGACTCGAGCACCTGCTCCACCGTGATCTGCTCCAGCCCCTTGAAGGCGGCGGCGAAGGCCCGGTCGAACCGGTCCAGATGCCGCTCGTCCTTTACCATGGCGCAGCGTGCGAGATAGTAGAACGCCTCGGGGTCGTAGACCGCCATACCCTTGCCCAACCCTTCGAGGAAGGTCAGGTATTCCCGCAAGGAGACCGGCACGCCGCCGGTCCGAAGCTGGGTGAAGAAGGGCAGGAACATGGGGGCTCAGGCCGCCATGCGTTCCAGAACGATGGTGGCGATGAGGCCGATCAGCCCCCAGAAGATCGCGAAGCCGGCGGCGTATTGCGCCATGTCGCGCTTCAGCCCGTTTCGCGATTTGGCCAGCCATGCGCCCCAGCCGGCCCCGCCCAGTAGTCCTGCAACAATCAGCATCAGCTTCCCCGATCTGTGGTCTCTTCGGGCGCTCTGACGGGGGGCGGCAGGGCGGCGATTTCCGCCAGCCGGGCCCGGACCCGTGCGTCCGAGCCGATGCCATATCTTGCCCAGCCGAGACTGTCGAGACGCACGGTTTCCGCCTCGGAGGCGCGCCCCAGAAGATCGAGCGCCTCGGCCTTCATCATCAGGAGCGTCGCCAGCAGCGCCGCGTTTTCCGAGCGTTGCACCGCGGGCAGCGCGTTATTGGCCAGACGCAGGGCAGTGTTGGCCTGCCCGTTGATCAGGGCGAAGGCGACGATCTGCATGGTGACATGGGCCTGCTGGACCTCGGTGCCCTCGGCCGCGCCGTAAAGCCCGCCCGCCTGCAGGAAGGAGGCCAGCGACAATTCGGGATCCGAGCCGAGCGCGAGGCGGCCCAGCACGTAATAGCTGAAGGCGCTGCGCACATCGGGGAACTGCGCATCGCGGGCGATGCGGACGGCCTCGACGGCGGTTTCCTCGCGCTTGCGGGGCGAGGTTCCGGGGCCCAGAGCGGCCTCGACCGCGTTGATCCAGTCGCGCCGGGGCACGCTGGGCTGTGCCCGCCCCGCCGGGCGCCCGGCAGGGTTCAGCCGGGACAGGATCGATGGCAGTTTCTCGGCCACCTGCGCCGGCAGCATGCCTGAGCGCAGCTCGGGCGCGTAGGTGACCCGCAGCATGAGCATGTCGAAGCTGGTCAGGACCGGGTGGAAATTGTCATCGTTGAAGACCGAGTTTTCGAGCCGGTAGAGATCGTTGAGCGGGCCGAGCGCCTGAGCGATTTCCTCATGCAGGCAATCGCGGACCTCTTGCGGGCTCACATCATTGGGCACGAAGACCGAGGCGCGGGTGCGGGTCTGCAACCGGGTCCAGTCCACGACCGCCGAGCGCCGGTTGCGCAGAAACTCCGACCAGCCCGCCACATTGGGCACCACGAAGCAGGCCGCCTGGGGCACGTAGCGCTGGATCTCACGGCGTGGCAGGGCCTCGACCACGATCTGGGCCGGTTCGTTCTGACCGGCCCGGGCGATATCGAGCCCCGCCTCGCGCCGGAGCCGGTCGAGCAGCCGGGCAAGATCCGGGCCGAGTGTCAGCGGCGCGTTGCCGATCACCGCCACGCGCACGGGGCCCTCGAACCGGGTGAAGCGCGTCAGGGCGCGCCCGCTCTCCATCTGGAAGCTGAGCTCCACGAAATCCGCTGCGAGCTGCCCGTTGGAGCGGCCCACGGGCGCGGGTTCGTAGGTGCCGAAGGTCTTCATCGGCGGGAGCTCGTCGCTGGGCTGCAGGCGGCTGGGTGGCGCGGTTTGCGGCGCGGGCGGCCCCGAGGCACAGCCCGCCAGCAATACCAGCGGCACGAGCCAGGCCAGCCACCTCACGCGGTCACCCGGGCGTATTTGATGAAATCCGTGACCTCGGCCACCTGATCATAGAGCGCGCGCGCCGTGGCATTCCCCGATTGCGTCGTCCAGTAGACCGAGGCCGCCCCGTCGCGGTCGGCGGCCGCGTAGACGGCTTCGATCAGGGCGCGGGCCACCCCCTGCCCCCGCGCCTCGGGCACGGTGTAGAGGTCCTGCAGGTAGCAGACCGGGGCGATATGCCAGCCATGGCGGTGATAGATGTAATGCACGAGGCCCAGCACCTGCCCGTCCCGTTCGGCCAGCAGCCCGTGGTAATCGGTGACCTCGGGATCGCAGAGCCTCGCAAAGCTTGTCGCGTAGATCTCGTCGCCCAGCTCGGTCTCGTAGAAAGCCAGATAGGCGCGCCAGAGCGCACGCCAGGGCGTCTGGTCGTCGGGGCCGATCGGGCGGAGGGTGAGGGGCGCGGTCATGGCCGCAGAATGCGAGTTGCATGGCAGAGGCGCAAGCCTGCATCCGGGCCGGAAAGGCGAAGCGTTGCCACAGGGCAGTGCCGCCTAGCGCCGCCCGGAGCGGGCCAGAAAGGCGAGCCGCTCAAAGAGCGCCACATCCTGCTCGTTCTTCAGCAGCGCGCCGTGGAGTTTCGGCAGGGCATTGGCCCCGTCGCGCTTGAGATCCTCCGCCGTCAGATCCTCGGCCAGCAGCAGCTTGAGCCAGTCCAGCACCTCGGAGGTGGAGGGTTTCTTCTTGAGCCCCGGGGTCTCGCGGATCTCGTAGAACTGGGTCAGCGCCGTGCCGAGCAGCGCGCCCTTGAGGCCGGGATGATGGACCTCGACGATCTTGCGCAGGGTCTCTTCCTCGGGGAACGAGATGTAGTGGAAGAAACAGCGGCGCAGGAACGCATCCGGTAGCTCTTTCTCGTTGTTCGAGGTGATGATCACAATCGGGCGAGTTCGGGCGCGGATCGTCTCGCCGGTCTCGTAGACGAAGAACTCCATCCGGTCGAGTTCCTGGAGCAGGTCGTTCGGGAACTCGATATCGGCCTTGTCGATCTCGTCGATCAGCAACACGACCTTGCCCTCGGCCTCGAAGGCCTGCCAGAGCTTGCCCTTCTTGATGTAATTGGCGACGTCATGGACGCGTTCATCACCGAGCTGGCTGTCGCGCAGACGGCTCACCGCGTCATATTCATAAAGGCCCTGCTGCGCCCGGGTGGTGGATTTGATCGACCATTCGATCATCGGCAGCCCGAGGGCGGCGGCCACCTGACGGGCCAGTTCGGTCTTGCCCGTGCCGGGCTCTCCCTTCACCAGAAGCGGGCGTTCCAGCGTCACGGCGGCGTTGACCGCGACCTTCAGATCATCGGTGGCGACATAGTCCTCGGTGCCGTCAAAGCGCATGGGGGCTCCTGGAAAAAGGGATCTCTTGCGACGTTACACCAGCTTCGATTTCGCCCGGCAACCCCCTATATTCGCGTGACAACGTGTGGGAATCTGAGTATGACGCAGACAGGGAGGGCAACGGATGTCAGGTGAACCAGACGCTGAACTATCCGGCCTGTATGAGGGAGCAAACATGCGCGCTGAGACGTTTTTGCCAGACGATTACCGTCCTGCTGAGGACGAACCGTTTATGAACGACAAGCAGACCGAGTATTTCCGCCGCAAACTGCTGGCGTGGAAGACCGAACTGCTCGAAGAAAGCCAGAACACCATTTCCGAATTGCAGGGCGCGGCCCGGAATATTCCTGATGTGGCGGACCGGGCCTCGGAAGAGACCGATCGCGCGCTGGAACTTCGGACCCGCGACCGTCAGCGCAAGCTGATCACCAAGATCGACGCGGCGCTGCGCCGGATCGACGAGGGTGAGTATGGCTATTGCGAAGCGACCGGGGAACCGATCTCGCTCAAGCGGCTGGACGCCCGTCCGATCGCGACCCTGAGCCTTGAGGCGCAGGAACGTCACGAGCGCCGCGAGAAGGTCCACCGCGACGACTGAACCCGCCCATCGCGCCGGGCAAGCCCCGGACGCGATGCAGAGCGGCCACACCTATGACAGCACCGGGGGGCAACCTCCGGTGTTTTTCGTTTCCAGCTTTGAAACAGAATATTTTGCGGCTACTCCCCACATATGGTGTTGGTCGGACGAGAGATAACTGTCCTTGGGGCCGGGATCGGGGGGTTGTGCGCCGCGATCTGCCTTGCCGCGCGTGGCGCGCGGGTCACCGTTCTCGAACAGGCTGACGAGATCCGCGAAGTTGGCGCCGGGATCCAGATCAGCCCCAACGGCCTCTGCGTTCTGAACGCGCTGGGACTGGGCGCGCGCCTGTCGGAGATGAGCATGCGCTCGGAGGCGGTGGTGCTGCGCGACTTTGCCGATGGGCGAGAGGTGCTGCGGATGCCCCTGCCCGAGACGCCGGGTTTTCGCCTGACCCATCGCGCGGATCTGATCGCCCTGCTGGCCGAGGCCGCGCGGGAACTTGAGGTTCAGATCGAGCTGGGCTGCAAGGTTGACGGGGTGACCCTGTCGCCGGGCATCGCGCCCACGCTCAAGCTTGCAGGCGGGCAGACCCGCAGCGCCGAGATCCTCGTGGGTGCCGATGGTCTGCACTCGCAGGTGCGCAAGGCCGTGGACAAGCCCGCCAAGCCCTTCTTCACCGGCCAGGTCGCCTGGCGGATGATCCTGCCTCAGACCCATGCGCCGGACCCGGAGGCCTCGGTCTTCATGGGGCCCGGCCGCCATGTGGTGAGCTATCCGCTCCGCGAGGGCACCGTCCGCAACATCGTCGCCGTGGAAGAGCGTGATCGCTGGACCGCCGAGGGCTGGACCCAGCCCGATGATCCCATGCGCGTGGCCCGGGCCTTTGCCAGTTTCGCGCCGCAGGTCCGCAACTGGATGAAGGCCGCGCAGGAGGTCCATGTCTGGGGCCTCTTCCGGCACGAGGTCGCCCAGAGCTGGCATCGCGACGGGGCGGTGATCCTCGGGGATGCGGCGCATCCCACCCTGCCCTTCCTGGCCCAGGGCGCGAATATGGCGCTGGAGGATGCCTGGGTGCTGACCGACAGCCTTGCGCGCGAAGACAGCCCCGAGGCGGGATTTGCACTCTACGAGGCGCGGCGCGCGGCGCGGGTCACCAAGACCGTGCAGGCCGCCAACACCAATGCGCGCGCCTATCATCTGCAACAGGGGCCGGTGCGCAGCATGGCCCATGCGGGGCTTTCCCTGCTGAACCGATTTGCGCCGCAGCTGCCGCTGCACAAGTTCGACTGGCTCTATAACGAGGATGTCACCCGGGGCTAGGCGGGCGGCGGCTCAGGCGGCCAGATCCACGATCACCGGTACATGGTCCGACGGCTTCTCGCCCCCGCGCACGGCGGCATCAATCCGGCAATCGCGCATCAGGTCCGCGCAATCGGGCGTCATCAGCACATGGTCGATCCGGATCCCGTCATTGCGCTGCCAGGCACCCGCCTGATAATCCCAGAAGGAATAATGCCCGGCCCCCTGATGGCGGGCGCGGAACGCCTCGGTGAAGCCGAGATTGAGGATCCGCCGGAAGGCGGCGCGCGAGGCGGGCAAGGCCAGCGCATCCTTGTGCCAGGCCTCGGGCCGGGCGGCATCCTCATCCTGCGGGATGATGTTGTAATCCCCGGCCATGAGCGCGGGCTCCTCCGCCGCCATCAGGTCCCGCGCGCGGGCCTCGAGCCGGGCCATCCAGGCGAGCTTGTAGTCGTATTTCGGCCCCGGCGCCGGGTTGCCATTGGGCAGATAGAGCCCGCAGACCCGCACGGGCACCTCGCCCATGACCGTCGCCTCGATCCAGCGAGCCTGTTCGTCGTCGTCATCCCCGGGCAGGCCGCGGGTCACATCCTCCAGCGGCAGCTTGGACAGGATGGCGACGCCGTTGAAGCTCTTCTGACCATGGGTCTCGACGATATAGCCCATATCCTCGAAGAGCTCGCGCGGGAAATTCGCGTCGATCGACTTGATCTCCTGCAGGACGACCACGTCGGGCGCGGCCTCGCGGAGCCATTCCGGAAAGGCGTTGATCCGGGCCTTGATGCCATTGATGTTGAAGGTCGCAACCTGCATGTCCCTGCCCTCTCGGTTTTGCCCGATAGAGCCCGAGGGGACCGGGAAAGTCCAGAGCCGCCGCGCCCGTGGCGGCGGTCCGTTTCGCGCCTTGCGCGCGCCCTCACCCCGCCCCACGGCAGGGGCAAGGCGGGTCCGCCGCATGCTGTCAGGCATGCGGCCCTGTCCCCGGCTAGAGCTCGACGATGCGGACCTTGCTGCCCTTGGTCGTCAGGGCGATCTCGCCATCGCAGAGACGCAGCGCATCGCGCCCGAAAACCTGCGCCCGCCAGCCCTTGAGCGCGGGCCCGTCGAGCTGCCCTGCGGCCATGCTGTCGAGCTCAGCCGTGGTGGCGATCATCCGCGAGGCGACCCCCGCATCCTCGGATTTCGCCTTGAGCAGCACCCGCAAAAGATCCGCCAGCGCGGAATTCACCTGCATCTTGTCGCGGCTCCGGTCGACCTTGGGATAGGTCGCGGGATCCGCGTTCTGGCCGGCCTCGATCGCGGCGAGGATGCCATCGGCAATCTCGCCCCGGCGCGCCTCGCGCAGCAGAAGCCGCGAGCGGCTCAGGTCCTGCATGCTCTTGGGCCGGGTCGAGGCCAGCTCGAGCAGGGCGTCATCCTTGAAAACCCGGCTGCGCGGCACGTTGCGGGTCTGGGCATAGGTCTCGCGGAATTCCGCAAGCTCCCGCACCGTGGCGAGGAACTTGCCGGAATTGGTCCGTGTCTTGATCCGCCGCCAGGCATTAGCGGGCTCGACCACATAGGTTTCGGGCTGCAGCAGGACCTGCAACTCCTCCTCGACCCAGGGGCGGCGATTGTTCTGGTCGATCTGCGCCGACAGATGCTCGTAGATCACCCGCAAATGGGTGACATCCGCCAGGGCATAGGTCTTTTGCGCCTTGGACAGGGGCCGGTGGGACCAGTCCGTGAAGCGCGAGGTCTTGTCGAGGCTCTCGCGCGCGATCTTGCGCACGAGGGTCTCGTAGCCGACCTGTTCGCCAAAGCCGCAGACCATGGCTGCGACCTGCGTATCAAAGAGCGGAATGGGAAAGACCCCATGTTCCACGTAGAAAATCTCGAGATCCTGCCGCGCCGCATGGAACACCTTGACCACGCCGGGATCGCGGAAGAGGTCGAGCATCGGCTCCAGGGACATGCCCTCGGCCAGCGGATCGACCAGCACCGCGCTCTCGGGCCCCTCGCCCGGATAGGCGAGCTGCACAAGGCAGAGCTTGGCATAATAGGTGCGTTCTCGGAGAAACTCCGTATCTACGGTGACATAGGGATGTTCGGCGGCACGGGCGCAGAACTCGGAAAGTGCGTCCGTATCAGTCAGTATGTCCATCTGGGCCTTACAGTTTATTTCTTTTTTGGCCTCGCCGACTTGATCCTACGCGGTTTTGACCAGTTGGAAAAGAGCGGCTTTGTGCCCCAGACCGAGACGTCGCGTCACGGGGGTGGATCAGGTCAGATCGAGGCGGCTCCGGTCGCCTTCGGCAAAGCGGCGCAGGACCGCCGGATAGAGCCGGTGTTCAAGGGTCAGCACCCGGTTCGCAAGGGTCTCGGGCGTGTCGTCGGGCGCGATGTCCAGCCGGGCCTGGCCGAGGATCGGGCCATCGTCGAGCTCGGGCGTGACTTCGTGGACCGTGCAGCCATGGGCAGCATCCCCGGCCTCGAGCGCGCGGGCATGGGTGTTCAGCCCCTTGTATTTCGGCAGGAGCGACGGATGGATATTGAGCATCCGCCCCTGCCAGCGGGTCACGAAGCCCGGGGTCAGCACCCGCATGAAGCCCGCCAGACAGAGGATATCCGGGGCCGCAGCCGACAGAGGCTCGGACAGCGCGGCCTCGAACCCGGCACGGTCGCCTTTGAAAGGGCGGTGATCCACGGCGGCGGTCGGAATGCCCAGTGCGGCGGCGCGTTTGAGCCCGCCTGCCTCCGGATCATTACTGGCCACCAGCACCGGGCGGGCGGGATGATCCTCGACCATGCTCTCCACCAGTCGCAGCATGTTCGAGCCGCCGCCGGAAATCAGAATGGCGACCCGTTGTGTCACAGAAGGGTTCCGGAATAGGTGACGGCGCCTGCCGCGTCGGCCTGCACCTTGCCGATCACATGGACGGTTTCGCCCGCCGCGCGCAGGGCTTCGGTCAGCGCCTCGGCGCGATCCGCCGCCACCACGAGCGCCATGCCGATCCCGGCATTGAAGGTCTTGAGCAGCTCGGCCTCGTCCAACCCGCCCTCGGCGGCCAGCCAGGCGAACACCGGCGGCAGGTCCCAGGCATCCAGATCGATGGCAATCCCCAGCCCCTCGGGCAGCACCCGGGGCAGGTTCTCGGTCAGGCCCCCACCGGTGATATGGGCCAGCGCATGGACGCCGCCCGCCGCAACCGCCGCGAGGGCCGGTTTGACATAGAGCCGTGTGGGCGTCAGCAGGGCCGCGCCCAGGCTGGTTTCGGCAAAGGGTGCCGGATCGGCCCAGCCCAGCCCCGAGCGCTCGACCACCCGGCGCACCAGCGAATAGCCGTTGGAATGCACCCCGTCCGAGGCCAGCCCCAGCACCACATCCCCCGCGGTCACACCGGCGGGCAGGTCCGCGCCCCTCTCCATCGCGCCGACGGCAAAGCCCGCCAGATCGAAATCGCCCGCATCATACATGCCCGGCATCTCGGCGGTCTCGCCCCCGATCAGCGCACAGCCCGAACCCGAGCAGCCCGCAGCGATGCCTTCGATGATCGTGGCAGCCGCCTCGACCTCCAGCTTGCCGGTGGCGAAATAGTCGAGAAAGAAGAGCGGCTCGGCCCCCTGACAGACGAGATCATTGACGCACATGGCCACCAGATCGATCCCGATCGTGTCGAAATGGCCCGTGTCGATGGCGATGCGCAGCTTGGTGCCCACCCCATCCGTGGCCGCCACCAGCACCGGGTCGGAATAGCCCGCGCCCTTGAGGTCAAAGAGCGCGCCGAACCCGCCCAGACCGCTCATCACGCCGGGCCGGGCCGTGGCCTTGGCCGCAGGTTTGATCCGGTCGACCAGCGCATTGCCAGCATCGATGTCGACCCCGGCCTCGGCATAGGTCAGACCCGTTTTGGGGGTATCATTCATGGCAGGATTCCGGCAGCAGCTAACGTTGGCGCCGACCTAACAAGACCGTACCGGCCTGTCCATGGCCTGTCCCTGGTCCGGCCTTACATGGCATCCTTTGCCGCAAGCTCTTCCTGGCGGCGCTGCTCGGCCTTCACGCCAAAGCCAAAGGAAAACCGCGCGACCACTACGCCAAACAGATACACGACACCCAGGATGATGGCCCCGCCCCCAAGCCCGAAGAAAGACAAATCTGAGACCATCTCGTCCTCGATCCCAAACACCAGTGCGACCGCAAAAACGAGCAAGAAGCCAACCACGATATTGATCAGCGACATGATCCAGGACAGCTTCCACATCGTGCCTGAGCTCGGCGCCACCTTGGTCCGGCGCGTGTAGATGGCACCAGTATACCATGCCGGGACGAAATGCGTGACGCTACTGACGCCGACCCCAATGTCGACATCGAGAAAAAAGAGTAACCCGCTCGACAGAACAAGCACAAAAACCATGCAGATCAGCGTGTAGAGCGCATGGCGCAGGAGGAGGGCGGATATGGACATGAAAACGCGGTTCCCTGCGCGGTGCGGCTTCGTTTCGGGGTCCATTGCGGGCGATCCTGCCATCGGGCTTGACGCGAGGCTGCACTCTGGTAGCCATCGGGTGCGGCGGGCCTGTAGCTCAATTGGTTAGAGCAGAGCGCTCATAACGCTTTGGTTGCGGGTTCAAGTCCTGCCGGGCCTACCATCCTCTTTCCGTCGCACAGATCTGAAGCCCAGACCGGTGGGGACAGGTCTTTGGCGCGCTCACCCGGCGCGAGGGGCTTGCACAGCCCGGGCTTCGCCCAAGAATTCAGCGCCATGCCTGCGGTCGAGACGCTCGGACGGATCCGTTCCCGCCTTGCGCGAATGCCCTGCCCCCTGCTCCCCCGGAACTGGCGGTCCCGCGGGGTTTCACGTCGGATTTACTGGAAACTGCGACATTCTGCCCCATCCTTCTTAGGTGAGGAGACAAGGAGTGGAAGATGACATTTCTCAAAACACTGGGCTTTGCCGTGTATAACCTCTCGCGCATGGGCTACTACCACGCGGGGGCGGAGATGTGTGGCGGCAGCGAACGGCGCGCCAAGGCCGATGCCTATCGCAACCTGAGCAACATGACCGGCGGCGTGGTCCGCATGCAGGTGTTGGAGGCGATCTCTCGGGGTCAGCGCTTCACCGTGCAATCGCAAGATCAGCTTTAAGTCCGCCCAGCGTCTCGGAAATCCCGAGGCGCAAGGATCCGCCATGGCTCCGGGCGATATCGGAGGCGATGGCGAGCCCCAGCCCCACGCCGCTGCCGGCATTCTGGTTGCGCGCCGCATCGAGGCGCGCAAACGGCTTGAGCGCGGTGTCCCGCAGGTCCTCGGGAATGCCCGGCCCGTCATCCTCGACCGTGAACCGCACGGCTGAGCGGAAGACCTCGACCGTGACCTGCGCCCGGTTGCCATAGCGCAGGCCATTGCCCACCAGATTGTCCAACGCCCGCTCGATCGCCATGGCCCGCAGGGGCACGAGGCACTCTGCCTCCGGATCCACCCCCTTGAGGACCAGCGCCACATCCCCCCCGGTGCGGCGGTGCTGATCCACCACCGCCTCGGCCAGCCCGAACGGATCCACCAGCTCGGGATCCTCCAGCGCATCGGCCCGGGCGAAATCGAGGAAGGTGTTCAGCAGCCGCGACATGTCCTGCACATCGCGTTCCAGCGCGTCAACCTCTGGCGAGGGCGGCAGCATGGACAGCTCCAGCTGCATCCGCGTCAGGGGCGTGCGCAGGTCATGGCTCACCCCCGAGAGCATCATCGTGCGCTGCTCCATCTGGCGTTCGATCCGGGTGCGCATGTCGAGAAAGGACTGGCCCGCCGCCCGCACCTCCAGCGCGCCGCTGGGCTTGTAGGGCGTGGTGCGCCCCTTGCCGAAAGCCTCCGCCGCCTGGGAGAGCCGCGCGATGGGCCGCAACTGGTTGCGCAGGAAGATATAGGCGACCAGCGTCATAAGCCCGCCCACAAAGATCATCAGCACCAGCAGCTGATGCGGGTTGGAGGCCGACACCCGGCGCCGCTCCAGCTGCAGCAGGACGGGGCCCTTCTGGGTCGCGAGCGAAAAGGCCAGCTGCCGGTCGTCACTGGCCAGATCGATCAGCCCGATCCCGGTCAGCTCCTTGCGCAGGGTGTCGATCACGGTCAGCCCAGAGATGTCGTAGAACACCCGCCTGTTGCGCACGGCCTCAGGCGCATCGAGCGCGCTGAGCCGGATCCGCAGACCGGTCGCCAGCCGCGCGGCCTCGGCTAGCCCCTGCTCGGCCACCGTGTCCTGCAGCAGCTTCGCCTCGGTGATCACCGTCATGGTCATCTGGCGGGTCACATCCTCGAAATGCCGCTGCAGAAAGGTGATCGACACCACAAGCTGAATGGTGACAATCGGCACGATCAGGATCAGCGCAGCCCGCGCATAGAGCCGACGAGGGAGAGAGTTCTTGAGAAAGCGGAACATGGCGCGCAGCCTAGACCGGGGATGCGCCGGGCGGAAGGGAGACTGCACCTGATGGCCCTGCCCCCCCGCCCCGCCCGCGTCGCCACGCTGGCCCCGGCCGTGCGCCGGGTGCTGGCCGAGAACCCCTCGCCCATGACCTATTGGGGCACCAACAGCTATGTGGTGGGCTCCGGCGAGGTGGCGGTGATCGATCCCGGCCCCGCCGATCCGGACCAGATCGCGGCAATCCTCGGCGCGTTGTCGCCCGGCGAGACGGTCAGCCATATCTTTGTCACCCATGCCCATCTCGATCACAGCCCCGGCGCGGCTTTGCTGGCGGCGGCGACCGGCGCGCCAGTGCTGGCTTATGGCGACGCGCAGGCCGGGCGTTCGCCCCAGATGACGGCGCTGGCCGCGCGCGGCGGGCTGGCGGGGGGCGAAGGGGTGGACGCGGGGTTCACGCCCGACCGGACCCTGGCGGATGGCGAGATCACCGCCCATGGCGATTGGCAGCTCGAGGCGCTCTGGACGCCGGGGCATTTCGGCAACCATCTCGCCTTTGCCCTGCCCGCGGGGCGCGGTCTGTTCTGCGGCGATCTGGTCATGGGCTGGGCCAGTTCGCTGGTCTCGCCGCCGGACGGGGATCTGGCCGCTTTCATGGCATCGCTCGCCCGGCTCGCAACGCGGGAGGATCAGGTCTTTTATCCCGGCCATGGGGAGGTGATTGCCGCGCCCGCGCGCCGTCTCGCCGAGCTCAGGGCCCATCGCGAGATGCGCGGGCGCCAGATCGCCGACGCATTGCGCAGCGAGCCCGGTTCCGCCGCGGAGCTCGCCGAGAGGATCTATGTCGAGACACCTGCCGCCCTGCTGCCTGCCGCGGCGCGGAACGTCCTCGCCCATCTCATTGAAATGGCGTCAAAAAACGAAGCCACCTTCGATGCCGAGCTGCGCGCGGACAGTGTTTTCTCGGCCCCGCAAGAATAGTTGCGCTTTTTTCGCTCGGGCCTCTGGACAGCCATTCCCGGAGTTGCTAAATCCCGCGCCAGTTCCGGCGTAGCTCAGCGGTAGAGCAGTTGACTGTTAATCAATTGGTCGTAGGTTCGATCCCTACCGCCGGAGCCAAAATCTCTAAACGAGGTTCGTGAGTTACAAGGGCGTCAGAGCATCTGGCGCCTGTTTTGTTTTGCCGCCCGTCCAGTGCTGGGCCTGCGCGGACCGCGGCGGTTGGGTCTTGCAGATCCGGGCGGCGTATCTTCTCAGCCCGCATTTTCGAACAGCCCCAAAACCCAAACCAACCCGCACGTCAAGGCGCGCCTAGGGGCCGTCCGGTTCTGGTCCCGGAGGGGTTGGGTCAGGTCCCGCTACAGCGCGTGCCGAGTCCAACCGGGTGACCGGGTCGCAGGAGTCTCCCCCGTCCTCAGCGGCTGAGGGCCCCCAGCGCGCCGGGGCATCGCACACCGCAGCAACCGGGGCTCTGGTCACACGCACCGGCATCCGACATTCCCCGCCTCCGTCAGCACTGTCCGATCCGATCGGCGCTGATCCCGGTTTGCCGCTGTCGCAGGGCGCGATGGGGGTGAATATGTCCGTCCCGACCGATCCGGACGCATCTTTCCGACCTTGTTGGCATGGGGTGCTGGACGGGCCCCGAGGCCCGCCATGTTACCGATGTCTACAAGGATCCAGATATGTCCATTTTCGACCCAAGCGCCCTCAAAGAGGCGCCTTCGCGTGCAGTGCAGGACTTCGCGCAGACCAGTCCCGCCCCGGCCGTGCTGATCGAGATCGCCCGTGGCGGGCTCTCCCTCCATGAGGTTGCCGGAAGCGTGACGCGGGATGGCGCCCAGACCGCCAGCATCAGCAATCAGTTCGAGATCGGATCCCAGACCAAGATGATGACCTCGGTCATCATCCAGCAGCTGGTGGGTGAGGGTCTGATCGCGTTCGACACGCCGCTCGCCGCGCAGATGGATCTGACCGGCCTGGAAGGTATCCCGAACATCGAAGAGGTGACCGTGCGGGAGCTTTTGGCCAACCGCTCAGGCATTCCCGATTTCGACACGGTGCCCGGCGAGACCGGCCTGCCCGCCTTCATCGAGATGCTGATGGCAAACCCGGATCAGCCCCTTGGCCCGGACGGGCTGCTCACGCTGGCGTCCGGGCAACCGGCCAATTTCGCGCCGGGAGAGGCCTATGCCTATTCGAACACCAATTTCCTGCTGCTGCAGAAGCTGGCTGAGCAGGTCTCCGGGGCCAGCTTCGGCGAGTTGCTGTCCGAGCGCATCTTCTCGGTCACCGGGATGGAGGACAGCGCCCTGAGATCCGAGATCGGGTCCGACAACCTGCTGCATTCCTACGCGTCGCTGGTCCCGGGACAGGAGATCGATGTGACCGAGGCGCCGCTGGATCTGGGCGCGGCGGGCGGCGTGGTGTCGACCACCGCGGACATGATCCGTTTCTTCGAGGCGCTGCTGGTCTCCGGCACCCTGCTCTCGCCCGAGCAGATGGAAGAGATGCTGGATTTCCGCGCGCCGGACGGCACGCCCGGCAAGGAAGGGGAAAGCCTCGGCCTGTCCTCCGGAACGATCTTCGGGCAGCAGTTCATCGGGTTTCAGGGCGGGACGCTGGGCACCTATACGGCGACCTTTCTGCATGTCGAAAGCGGGACGATCTTCTCGGTAGCGACGACCCATTCCAATGGCGAGCCTATCGAACTGCTGGTCGAAGCCTTCACCGCGATCTTCGATGACGCGTCCTGGGCCAGTTTCGACCCGACGGATGATAGCTTCGACATCGCCGGAACGGCGGCGGAGATCACCCTGTCCGAGGACAGAAATGCCGAGGGCAACCCGGAGACCGTACTGACCCTGGACGGGGTCAGCCTGACCTTCGAAGGGGGGATCGGAGAGCTTGACCCGGGGCGGTTCAGTTTCTCCGATGGCTCCACCCTTTGGATCGGGAGCGATGGCATCGACC
Organism: Dinoroseobacter sp. S375; assembly: GCF_049800775.1. Classification (NCBI taxonomy): domain Bacteria; kingdom Pseudomonadati; phylum Pseudomonadota; class Alphaproteobacteria; order Rhodobacterales; family Roseobacteraceae; genus Dinoroseobacter; species Dinoroseobacter sp. S375. The sequence continues at coordinate 48,699 of NZ_JBNAFR010000001.1, forward strand.
GGGTCGACATTCTGCGGGACGCGCCGGAGGCCGCCGAGGCCGACAACCAGCTAATCGGTCTGGACGGCAATGACCACCTGCGCGGAGGCCATGGCAATGACTGGATCGAAGGCGGCGCAGGGCGCGATCACCTCTGGGGACGGGACGGCGATGACGTGCTCGATGGCGGGGCCGGGGATGACACCCTGCGGGGGGATCACGGGGATGACCGCCTGACGGGCGGCGAGGGCCGCGACCGGCTGAGTGGTGGCGCAGGCGATGACGTCCTGTCCGGTGGCGATGGCAATGACCTGCTGCGCGGGGGCGCGGGCGACGACGTGCTGGAGGGCGGCGCCGGGCGCAACACCTTGTGGGGCGGCAGCGGCGCCGACACCTTCGTGTTTCCGATCAGCGCCGGACAGGATCGCATTTTCGGCTTTGACGCCGCAGAGGACCTGCTGGATTTCTCGCAGACCGGCTTGCAGTTCGACGATCTGGCGATCGATACGCGCGGCGCCATCACCACGATTAGCTATGGCGAAGGGGAGATCATCCTGTTCGGCACCTCCTGCGAGACGTTAACCGAAGACTGTTTCCTCTTCTGAGCAAAAAACACTAGGAGACGGGGCGCAGGCTCTGACGGCCTGCGCCCTGCCCCGCATCCCCCCATTCCGGTATTCGCATGACCCCGCCACCGCTCGATTTCGATCAGGAAACCCTGCGCCTGACGGCTGCCGTCGGCTTTCTGGTGCTGTCGCTGTTTTGCTGCAACGTGCTGCTGCTTCCGGATCGGGACCGGGACAGCCGGATGCCGCTGGCGTTGTTCTTCATGGCCAGCGCGGGCGAGCTTCTGGCGCTGCCGGTCTCCGTCCTGTTTCCCGCAAGCCCCCCGAGCTTTGCGACGCTTGCGCTCGAACTGGCCGAGATCCCGCTGACCATGGCGCAGCCCTTTCTGCTATGGCTCTATGTTCACCGCCTGACCGCGGACAGGACGCAACCGGCGCAGCCCCAGCGGCTCCTGTGGCATATGCTGCCCATCGGGTTTGCCTGTGCTGTGTATGTCTACGTCCTGCTCCTCCCCCCGGAGCTTCAGGCGGGTCTGTATCCCGGCGCGCAGAGCCTTGGGATCTGGCAGATCATCGCCTTTGCGGGGTTCTATGGGGCGACGGCGGTGTTCTATGTGCTGATCCCGATCTATGCCGTGCTGATCCTGCGCAGGCTGCGGCGGTACCGAACTCGGCTGAAGGATCTGTTCGCCAGCACCGAAGGGCGCGAGCTCGCCTGGGCCTGGTGGCTGACGGCGGCGGTCTGTGTGTTCTGGCTGTTCAATCTGATGGCGATCCTGGCCACGGAACTCGCGCTGAGTTTTCCGGGCGTGGGGCTGCTCGACTCCCTGACAGCTGCGATACTCGTCCGCTTCGGTCTGATCTGGAGCATCGCCCTCTGGGGGACGCGCCAGCGGCCCGGGCTCGTGCCACCGCCCGCGCGGGCGCCGGAAACCCCGGACCTGCCCCCGCCCCCGCCCGGACCCCTGCGGAAATACGGCCATTCCGGGCTGAGCGACGACCGCCTTGACCGGATCGCAACGAAGATCGATGCCCTGATGAAGGACGGGAAGCTCTATCTCGAACCCGATCTGTCGCTCTGGGATCTGGCGGAACGGATCGGGGTGACCACCCATTACGCGTCGCAGGCCTTGAACGAGAAGATCGGCCTGCGCTTTTTCGACTATGTGAATGGCTGGCGTGTGCGTGAGGCCGCCGACAGGTTGCGCAGCACCGACGCGACCATTCTGGCCATCGCCTATGATGTGGGGTTCAACTCCCGCTCTTCCTTTTACACCGCCTTCAAGCGCGAGATCGGCATGACCCCCTCGCAATACCGGAGCGCCGCCTAGCCCCCCTCGCTTGGGCGCAGCACTCGGGCTGCGGGACCGCCGGTGCGGACACGCAGGATCCGCGCCCGCGGGGGCGGTCAGAGGTTCACGCGGCGGGCCACCCCGATCCGGTCGAGAAAGGCCGGGTCGTGGCTGACCACGAGGATCGCACCGTCATAGGCGTTCAGCGCAGCCTCGAGGGTTTGCACGGCGTCGATATCCAGATGATTGCTGGGCTCGTCGAGGATCAGGAGCTGCCTTGGCTGGCTATGCCCCAGCGTGCAGGCCAGGGCCGCGCGCATCCGCTGCCCACCGCTGAGCGCGCCGATGGTCTGGTCCGCATCCGCACCACGAAACAGGAACCGCGCCAGCACGGCGCGGCGGGCGTTCTCGCTGGTCTCCGGATCGAGCCGGGCAAAAGCCTCCCGGACGGTCTCGGCCGGGCGCAGCAGGCTCAGGTCCTGATCGATCCGGGCGGCGGGGACATGCAGGGTGACGGTCCCGCCCTGCGGGTCAAGCTGCCCGTCGATGCAGGCCAGCAAGGTCGACTTGCCCGCGCCGTTCGCCCCGTGGATCGCGACCCGCTCCGGTCCATGGATGGCAAGCGACACCCCCTCCAGCAGCGGCCGATCAGGATGGTATCGGAACCGGAGGCTGTCGACGCTCACAACCTCGCGCCCGCGCGCGAGCGCGCAGGATGGCACCGCCATCAACAGGGGCTCGTGCAGCTCCACCGCCGCGCGTGCGGCCTGTACGGCGGCCTCTGCGGCCTCGGTCTGGCGGGTGTGCAGCCGCGCAGCGGCGCGGGATGAGCCTTCGCTCCGCTCCTTTGCCGCGTCCAGCACGAGCTTCGATTGACTGCCCGAGGCGCGCAACTGCCTGCCCTGCCGGTCCGTGCGGGCCTTGCGGTCCGCCGCCTGCTGCGCCTGGGCATGGGTCTCTTTCAACGCCTGTTCCGCACGGGTCAGATCCTGCGCGGCGGCCGCCAGTTCCGCTGCCTTGGCCGCTGCATAGTCCGCATAAGGGCCCCCATGTATGCGCGCCCCAAGGCGGGTCAGCTCGACAATCGCGTCCATCTCGCCCAGTAACGTCCGGTCATGGCTGGCAATGACCGCGCATCCGCGCCAGTCGCGCAACGCCGCGATGACCGACTGGCGGCCCGCGCGGTCGAGATGGTTCGTCGGCTCGTCCAACAGCAGCGCATCCGGCTTTGCAAAGAGCAATGCGGCGAGGCTCGCCCGCGTCCGTTGACCGCCCGACAACCGATCCAGCCGGGTCTCCAGCGGTTGATCGAGGCCCAGACGGCCCAGCGCGCTCTGCAGCCGCGCCTCAAGGGTCCAATCTGCCGTTGCGAGATCCTCGGCGGTGGCCTCTCCGGCCTCGGCGCGGCGCAGACTGGCAAGCTGATCCGCCATGCCGAACAGATCGGCAAAATTCGCCCCCTCCATCCGTTCCGGGGTCTGGCGCAGGAACCCAATGGCCGGAGGGGCGGCGATGCTGCCCTGATCCGGGGTCAGCTCCCCGGCGATCAGACGCAGCAGGGTCGTCTTTCCGGTGCCATTGCGACCGACAAGGCCCGTGCGAACAGGACCGAAGGTCAGCGTCAGATCGGAATAGAGAGGTTCGGAATTCGGGGTATGCCAGCCCAGACCGGCAATGGAGATGGTAGACATGCTGTACGCTCGCAGGAAAGAACCGAAGAATGCTCAGTCAGTGCGTGCGGTATCCATGATCTCTGTCTCCAGTCTTGGTCTCGTTCACAGGTAGTCCCCCCTCTGGTCCGTGCAAGGGGAACCACCCGCGGGGGTCTCGCCACGGGGCTGGAGGGAAATGCTCAGGGCGCAGGGCGTCCCAGCTCCATGGAGAATTGCTCGTGCAGGAGCGTCTTGATCAGATCCGGGGTCAGTGAGGATTGTCCGAGGGCAAAAACCCCCATCAGCCCATCGATCTGCGCCGAGATCCGCCACGCGGCATGCTGCGGGCTGTCGCACCCCGCCGCGCCATCCGACGCGCATCGTCGGAGCAACTCGACAATCGTGTCATGCCACCGCAGATGCCCCGCCTGGATAATGGCCGCAAGATCGGGGTCCCGGCGCGCCTCTTCAATGGCATCGAGCCAGAGCTTCCAAAACCGCAACTCCGGGTCAGAGATCATCCAGTCGATGAAGCGCGCGATCATCGCGTTCGGCGGGGCCTCGGACAGGACCGCCTGCAGCGCGCAGATCTCCCGGTGGATGAATGTCTCGACAACCTCCGCGCGCAGGTCCTTCCATGTCGCGAAGTAATGGTGCAACAGGCCCGACCCCACCCCGAGATAGCGCGTCACATCCCGGGTCGCGGTGGCTGCCAGACCTTTCTCAAGGATGACCGCATAGGCGCCCTCGACAATCTGCGACCGGCGTTCCTGTCCTGACAATCTTGCCATGGGCCCCCCTTGACATCCGTCGGCAAACTGAGCACCTGCTCAACTGAGCATATGCTCAGAAGTATGAGAGAGTGCCATGGTCCGTGAAGTCAAGCGCCCGGTGGCGGCAGCCGGGTCTCTGCCCCGCGCCCGCATCGCATCGGGCGCGCCCGCCCCAGACGCATCCGAGGGCGAAATCGGACAGCCGTGCCGAGGTGCCACGCCGGTCAGCCGCGCCGGACGTGGCCCATGGGAGGCGTCCCTTGACCGATAGGACCTCCTCCCTGCGGCAGGCCAAGAGCCTGTGGATTCACGGCGCGGGGCTGTCCGGTGCAACCTGGCGCGGGGTGACGGCCGACCTGCCCCGGGCCGTAACACCAGATCTGCCGGGGCATGGTGCGGCCCATCCGATCACGCCGCCCCGTGTCGAGGGCTTCGCAGACCAGCTATGTCCGCGGGTCGAAGACGACATGGTTCTGATCGGGCATTCCCTTGGCGGCATGGTCGCGCTCGAGATGGCGGCGCGCCACGGGCGCGGGCTTCGGGCCTTGGTCCTGATCGAAGCGGTGCCGACCGTCACCGACCGCTGGACCGGACGGGTGGCGCCACGTCTGGCGCGTCCTTTGCTGAAACTCCTGCCGCGCCCCGTTCTCACAAAGATGGCCGGGGCGGGCCAATCCGAAGATGCCGCGCGCGAGGCCCGGCGCTGGCTGGCGCAGATGCCCCGCGCGCGCCTTCTGGACGCGTTCGACGCCGCCCGGACCTATGACGGACGCCGTCACCTTGCGCGCGTAAAGCTCCCGACCCTCGTGATTGTGGGCCGCCAGAACCGCGCCACCCATCGTGGTGCGCGCTTGATGGCCGACGGAATAGATCGCGCCGAGTTCGAGACCCTGCCCGGGGGGCATTTGCTTCATATCGACAACCCGCAGGGGCTGCGCCATGCGATCACGGCGTTCCTTGCGGGCATCCCGGCCGCGTGATGTCGCGGGCCGTCTCCCCAGACCGAGAGGTACCCCATGAACCGAAAGCAACGCTCCACCTTCGCCATCATCATCGCGATCGCGGTTGCGATCCTGGTGGCCATCACCCAAGGCGGCTGACGCCGTGATCCGCAAGCGCCCCATGCGGCGCATTCGGCACCACGCGGCCCCCTTCCCAGCCCGCGCCGCCTCTGACGGCACGTATCAAGCAACGGACCCCAAAATGACCCCTTCCCCCTGTCTCGGCATCGCGCGCGCTGGGCGTCTCATCGCCATTCTCGCGCTCTCACTTGCGGCGGTGACCGCGGGCGCACAAGCCCAGACCGTCCTGCGCGAGATGCCGGAGCAGGTCGATCCCGCCCGGCACTACATCTTTTATATCCATGGGCGCATCGTTGAGACCGAAGGGCCCGAAGCAGTCTCGGAGCGCTTCGGGCCCTATGATTTCAAGGGGATCACCGAGGGGCTGGCCTCCCGCGGGCAGACCGTCATTGCCGAGCTGCGCGCCCCCGGCGGGCTGGACTATGTCGACACGCTCGCGACTCATATCCGCCGGATGCAGGACGAGGGTGTTCCGGCGCGCAACATCACCGTCGTCGGGTTCTCCAAGGGGGGATACATGGCGCTCCGGGTGGCGCGGGCGCTGCAGGATCCGGAGGTGAATTTCGCGATCCTCGCGGGCTGCATCGCCGAGGCGATCTCTGGGGAGGACCTGTCGGGCGATGGTCTGGACGGACGCCTTCTGTCCATGGCCAATAGCGCGGATACCCTTGGCTTTCCCTGCACGCCGCTCTTTGCGCGCAACACCCATCTTGCGAGCCCGGTCTCTGTGGTGTTCCACGAGGGGTCTGGTCATGGTCTGTTTTACGCCGCGGACCCCGTCTGGATGACACCGCTGCTGGACTGGATCGAGGCCGGCCTCTAGCACCGGGCCAGCGACGCGGACCGCCTGCGCAGGGCTGCGCGGCATGGCAGGGCCCCGGCCCTGCGCCCTCTGACCCAACGGAGTGCTAGGCGCGCGCGACACGTCAGTGATCCATGCCAACGCCACGGATCACAAGCCGCGCCCCGTCGCAGGGCACCCCCCCAAGACACAGGAGACATGCCCGTGGGACAAACGCTTCACTGGACCCTACGCGGAGAGGGACCGCCCCTGCTGCTGCTCCACGGGTTCACGGGGGTTGGTGCCGATTGGACTGCGGTCTTCGGCGAGACCGACACAGGCTTCACTCATCTGATGCCCGATCTACAGGGCCATGGCCGATCCCCGCAGCTTGAGGCCTTCTCCTTTCGCGCGGCGGCACGGATGGTCGCGGATGACCTGCAGGAGATGGGCGTCGGGGCGGTGCCTGCGATGGGGATGAGCGGCGGTGGACAGGTCCTGCTCCACCTCGCGACGGGATCGCCCGAGCGGATCGCAACCTCCGTACTCGTCAGCACCGCGCCCTACTTTCCCGACACCGCGCGCCAGCTGATGAAAGCAGCCACGCCGGATACTCTCCCGGAGGAGGCGTGGGCCGAGTTGCGCGCCAAGCATCCGGGCGGGGACGCGCAGGTGCGCGCCTTGTTCGAGACCGCCCAGAGGTTCCACGCGAGCTACGGCGATGTGGCCTTCACGCCGGACCTTCTGGCGCGGGTTTCGGGGCGATGCCTCGTCGTCCACGGAGATGCAGACCCGCTTTATCCCTTAGCCAGCGCGATGGAGCTTTATACCGGCCTGCCGGATGCCCAGCTTTGGATCCTCCCCGGCGGCGGCCATTGCCCCATCTTCGGCGACCAGGCCCAGCCCTTTGCCGAGCTTGCCCTGCGGTTTCTGACCTCGGATGGCGCGGCGTGATCGCACCCGCCGATCCTGCGCAGACCCGGATGACCGGTGAGATGGCCATCGGCCCCAACTTCGCGGCGCGCGCAGAATAGGCCGTCATCGGCGCATAGCCGAAGCCGGTTCACCATGCGGACAGGCGTAAGGGGTCGAACCCTTTCTTCGGGAAGAAGACGAGCGCCGCTGCCAGCGCCGCGCCTCGGACCTGCACCGTTGGGGCTTGCTGAAGGGGGCGGCCTGCGCTTGTGCCGCCCCCTCCCCGATGTCTTGGGTTCTGCCCCCTCGGACCGCGCGGTCTGTTCAGACGGCGTGAACGGCGGGAATGTCCCAAACCTCGCGCACCTTGCCGTCGATGATCCGCCAGACCAGAACCACATCAAATTCCATGGCCGTGGCCCCATCGCCCAGCCGGTTGCGGGTTTGCACCACAACCAGCTCGTCTCCCACAGCCCAGGCGCCCTTCGGGCTCACGTTGAAGACGCCCTGCCCATAGCTGCGGACCTTGCGAAAGAACTCGGCGATCCCGCTCAGGCCCTGATAGGCACCCGCCAGTTCCGGGGCGTTCGGGTTGAAGAAATGCCATGTCACGTCGGGATGAAAATGCGCCGTATCCGCGCCCATATCCGCGATGTTGATCGATGAAATAAGGTCGATATTGGCGTGCTCGGGGGTCATGGAATACCTCTTTGGTTGACCTGTTTGGAGTGAAGGAGGGTGACGTCGGACGGAAGCGGCTGGGCAGAGATCCAGGCCGCAAGGATCCGGGCGGCGAGGTCGGGATCATTGAGGCACCATCCATGACCGGCATCCGGGATGATCCCGGCCCTTGCGTGAGTGCTTTGGGCCGCGACGCCGGAGAGGCCTTTGACAACGGCCGCCGGTTCCTGCGACCCGGCAAGATACAGGCTGCGCACGGACTGCGCCGCCATCAGCTGCGCCGGATCGGCCCGCAGGACAGCCCGCGCCAGATCCCGGACCGTCGCGGGTGTGGCCCAGCCCTGGCCCTGCGGATCGCTCAGGGCTCCGGGATCCGAAATGCCCGCCAGCCGCCCCGCGACGCGGCGCAAGGCGCGGACCCCGAGGAGCGGGTAGACGAGCTGCACTGCCGCCTCCATGGCCCGGGGATGGCGCAGCGCGCGCAGGACAACGCCCGAGATCACAGCCGACCGGATCGGGATCCTGTGCTGCGCAAGCAGGGTCATCGCCACATAGCCCCCCAAGGACAGCCCGAACAGATGCACCGGCGCGTCCTCGCCCTCAAGGCGCGTCGCAATATCCTCGGCGCAGCACGCCAAACTGGAAAACACCTGTCCGCGGTTTGCCCCATGCCCGCGCAGATCAGGCGTCAGGCAGCGATACTGCGGCAATCGTTCCGCGATGGGGTGAAGAGATCGAGACGACATCGCTCCGCCATGGAGCATCACCAATACCTGTCGGTTTCGGGTCATTCCTCGCCCCTTCCCTTGGGTGCCTGCGGATGTCCAAACGCGCAGGCCTCGATACGGTTTTTGAGCCGGTTTTGCCCCGACAGCCACCACGCGCGATCCGCCCGGAGGTCGCGTTCAGCGACCCGTGGCGTATGGCGTCCGCCCATCTGAGCATCCGCTCAATTGAGCATGTGCTCAGCGCGAAGCCCGATGTCAAGACTGCCCTCCTCGCCGCCAGAAGTCAGAATGGAACTTGGGCAATGATCAGCCGAAGACGACGTCCGGAGCCCCGTGCCGGGCATCCCCTTCCCCAGGACCGCCCGACGCCCGGCATGGCCAGTTCCCGCGCAAGGATGACTTGCGGGGGTCCCTTTTGAACGCCCGGGATTGAGGCAGCCTGAACGCCTCGCAACACGCAGAAGACATGCGCTTGCCAGTGACATCGGCGGCGCCACATGCCGCCGCGGTTCTGCTCAGTACTTCTTCAGGCGGTGACAAGCTGCCCGCCCCCGGATGCGGCGACCCTTGGATCAAGGGGACGGTCCGGCGACGCCATAGACCCGGTGGCCCGCCCCCGACCCCTCCTCCGCCACCGCGTCCACGAGGAATTGCGCAAGGCCGGATCGCGACACCGAGCTGCCACCGGTCGGCAGAGCCCCGAGGGTCGCGCGGTATCCTTGCACCTCGTGGTCGGTCAGAAACCCGCAGCGTGCTAGGGTCACCTGCAGCCCCGACGCGTGCAGAACACGCTCCATGCGCTCTGCGCTGCGCACCACGGGCCGGACCATCGCGGCCAGGAGCTTGTCACGCAGGCTCCGGCGCGGAAAGAGCAGCGCGCTGGAGGTCACCACGACCCTGTTCACCCCTGCCTCCGTGGCGGCGACGAGGGCCTCAGCGGATCGCCAATAGACCGACGCGGCGCTCCGGGTTGGTCGGCGCCCGCCAAGGGTGGAAATCACCGCATCCTGTCCGCGCAGGATCTCGACCAGAGCCTCGCGCGCGCAGGGATCCGCGACCTCCATGCGCAGCCGGTCATCGCGCAACGCAAGACGCTTGTCCGGCTTCCGCACGACCGCCGTCACCCAATAACCCCGGTCCAGAGCGGCCTGCACCACGCGCCGCCCGGTCCGGCCATTCGCCCCAAGGACAACAAGTCTCATCTGGCGCGCCTCCGAGGGGACCGGGCCCACCCCCATGGTGTGCCATCAGCCCCTTGCGCCGTGATTACCCATGCAGTTTTCGAAGGTGAATTGACCAAATACGTATTCTCAGCATGCAAAAATCGTATATACTCGGGTCATGGGTTTTGACTGGGATCTGGCGCGCACATTCCTGACCGTTGCGGATGAGGGCTCTCTCTCGGCGGCGGCGCGGGCGCTTGGCCAGACGCAACCGACCATCAGCCGACAGATTGCCGCCTTCGAAACCGCGCTGGACGCGACCCTGTTCGAGCGGACGGGACGCTCGGTCGCCCTGACGCCCTTCGGGGTGGAGTTGCTGGACCATGTGCGCGCCATGGCGGCGGGGGCGGATATGGTCTCGCTCGCCGCCATGGGTCAGTCTCAATCGGTGGCGGGTCAGGTGCGGATCACGGCCTCCGAGCTGCTCTCGGCCTTCGTGCTGCCGCCGATCCTGCGAGAGATCCGCGACCTCGCCCCGCTGCTGGAGGTCGACATCGTGGCCGATAACGGGATCAGAGACCTTGCGCGACGCGAGGCCGATATCGCGATCCGGCATGTGCGACCGGAGCAGCCCAACCTGCTGACCCGACGCCTGCGCGCGGAAACCATGCGGTTCTATGCCAGCCACAGCTATCTGGACGCGCAGGGCATGCCGGACATGGCCAGTCTCGGCGATCATCAGATCATCAGCTATGTGGAGGCCGACCGAATGCTCGGTTATCTGCGCCCGGCGGGCTTTGACCTCACACGGGCGAATGTCCGGTTCACCACGTCATCGCAATACACAGCACTTGAATTGGCACGGGCGGGTTTGGGGGTGATCATCCTGCCGGTTCGGATGGCCGCGACGCTGCCCGATCTGCGCGAGGTTCTTGGCGACATGGCGCCCTTCGAGGTGCCGACTTGGCTGGTCACCCATCAGGAAATGAAGACCAGTCGCCGGATCCGGCTGGTGTTCGACCATCTGGTCGAGAGGCTGTCCTGAGCGCAGGCCACCCGGCGGGTCAGGACAGCGCCTCCCACAGCATTTTCATGGCGCTGATGCTCAGGAACAGGGCGAAGACCGCCCGCAGCCGCTGCGCCACGAGGCGATGGGCGATCCGCGCTCCGAGGGGCGCGAAGAGGACCGTGGCAATGGAAATGGCAAGCGCGGCGGGCAGGTTGATATAACCAACCGAAAACGGCAGCAAACCCGGGATCGCGGACCCCGCTGTGGCGTAGCCGAGACTACCCAGCACCGAGATCGCCAAGCCAAAAACTGCGGCCGTGCCCACCGCCTTGTGGACCGGACAGGACAGCAGGGTGAGGACCGGCACGGCAAGGGTCCCCCCGCCGATGCCCATCATCGCCGAAAGCGCGCCGATCGGTCCCGCGATGGCCGCGCGCTGCCAGAGCGCTGATGGCGGCGCCTCGGCAAGCGTGACCGGCTTCGGGTTCAGCATGCTGAGCGCGACGATCAGGGCGATGACGCCAAAGACCAGCGCAAGGACCCGCGCATCGGCCTGCGCCGCCAGCCCACCCCCGAGAATGGCCCCTAGCACGAGAAACGGCGCCCAGGCGCGGACCAGACCCATATCGATGGAGCCCTTGCGCCGATGGGCCAGCGCAGACGAGATCGAGGTCGGAATGATCGTGCAGAGCGATGTGGCCACCGCGAAATGCATGGCCACATCCGGGGCGACGTCCAACAGGCCCGCCTCGGTCAGCCAGTAGAGCACAGGCACGATCACGATCCCGCCGCCGACCCCGAGGAGCCCCGCGAGGGTGCCGGCCATGGCCCCAACCCCCAGCAGGATTGGCCCAACCGTGACCCAGGTCGTCATATCCATTGGTGAAGTCTCCGGGGGGGGGCGCGGGCTTGGCGTGCGGTGCAGGCCGCGCTCAGCGCAAGAGGGGCATGCGGGGCTGCGCCCGGGGCCCGTGTGCGGGCCCCGGGGCGCGGGCGGCGCGCTTTAGGCGGCCGCCCCCATGGGAAACGGAGCGTCGATATCGCATTCCGCGGCGATCTTGTTCAGCTCTTTTTGCAAGGCCGGGTTCAGGGTCAGTCCCGCCTTGCGGCGGGCCTCGGCCTGGGCGGTCTTGCCCTCGCCGGGCAGTCGTACCGGGTCATGGCCCGGCAGAGGCTCCGACGCGCGCATCTCGTCGAAAATGCGGGTCGCAGTCGCCGCGAACTCCTCGGCCATGCCAAAGGCCGCGGGATCCAGCGCCATGACGCATTGCCCGGTATTGGTCGAAGAGCTGGTATCGGAGGTGAAATCCACCACATCCCCGCCAAAGGCCGCCCCGTTGAGCACCCCGGCCATCAGGCCGATCGCCACCGAGAGGCCAAAACCCTTGGGCCCGCCTATTGGCAGCAGGAAGCCTTCGGATTTGCGCGCCGGGTCGGTCAGGGGCTTGCCATCGCGGCCCACCATCCAGCCTTCGGGCATGGGCGCCCCCTGTTGCAGCAGGGTCTTGATCTTGCCCATCGCGGCCACGGTGGTCGCCATGTCGAAGACAAAGGGATCCGCCCCGGCGGCGGGCGCGGAAAAGGCGATGGGATTGGTGCCCAGCAACAGGTCACTGCCCCCATAGGGCGGCACGTGGTTTGCACTGCCCACCGCGGCGGCCATGCCGAGCAGACCGGCCTCGGCCTGCGGACGGACATAAAGCGCGAGCGGCCCCGCATGGTTGCCCCCGCGCACGCCGACCCAACCGATGCCTGCGGCGCGGGCCTTTTCCATGGCCAGATCGCGGGCGGCGGCCATGGCCAGATGCCCCAGACCATCATCGCCGTCGATCACGGCCGTGGCCACGGTTTCATGGGCGACGGAGATATGCGGCGTGGGATTGCAGCCGCCCCCGGCCAGCCGCGCCATGTATTGGCGCAGCCGGAACACCCCGTGGGTGCCATAGCCGAACACATCCGCTTCGACCATCAGGGCGGCCACCTTGGTCGCGTCGCCCTGCGGCACGCCCTTGCTCCTCAGGGCCTGAGCCACGAAGCCCTGCAGGGCGTCGACCGGGATCGGGTCCGTCTCAGCCATCATGGGACCCCACGGTTTCCTTCTGCCAGAACACCACCTTGCGCTGGGTCCATTGCACGATCAGGTAGAGCGTCAGCCCCACGAGGCTGAGATAGAGGATCAGCGAGAACACGCGCGGCGTATCCAGCTGCGAGGCGGCCACGCGGATCAGCTCGCCAAAGCCCTTGCCCCCGCCGAGAAACTCGCCGGTGATTGCCCCGGCCATGACGCCGACGGCCCCGATCTTGAGCCCGGTGAAGATCTGCGGCAACCCGGTGGGCAGCTTCATCTTTATGAGCGTCTGCATCCGGCTGGCCCCCATGGTCTTGAACAGCATCCGGGCGTTCTCATCCGCCGAGTGCAGACCGGCGGCAGTACCCACCACGATCGGGAAGGTTGCGATGAACGCGGCCAGGGCCACTTTCGATTCAATGCCAAACCCGAGCCACGCGACGAAGAGCGGCGCAAAGGCGACCTTGGGCATCGTATCGATGGCCACCAGATAGGGCATCACGGCTTTCTCGCCGAAGGCCGTCTCGCCCACCAGAACCCCGAGCGAGAACCCGATGGCGATGGCCAGCGCAAACCCGTAGATCACTTCCTTGATCGTGATCCAGAGCGAGCCGAGCATGTACCCGCCCGAGAGCAGGTTCTTCCCGACAAAGACCATATCCTCCAGCGTCTCCCAAGGGGTCGGCAGGATGATCGGCGAGACGAGCCCGAGGCCCGTCACCAGTTGCCAGGTCCCGATAAAGACGAGGAACACGAAACTCATCGCGATCCAGCGCGGGACGGAATCGATGAAGGCCACTTCCTGGACCCAGACGGTATCCTCGTCATTGGCCTTGAAAGACAGGTTGCTTTGCACGTCGCTCACATGTTCTCTCCCTTGTCCAGAAGGCCGCGAATATGATCGACGATCTCGCCGAATTTGGGCGTCGTCATCATGTCCAGCGTGCGCGGACGCGGCAGGTCGACCTCGACGATTTCCGCGAGGCGTCCGGGGCGTGGTTTCATCACGACAATCTCGTCGGACAGGATCACCGCTTCCTGGATCGAGTGCGTCACGAGAAAAGCCGTGGCGTCCTGCTCGCGGCAGATCCGCTGCAGCTCCATGTTCATCATGTCGCGCGACAGCTCATCCAGCGCGCTAAACGGCTCGTCGAGCAACAGGACCGCAGGCTCGGTGATCAGCATCCGGCAGATCGAGGCCCGCTGGGCCATCCCGCCCGACAGCTCGTTGGGATAGACATTCTCGAACCCCTTGAGACCGACGATCTCGAGCAGCTCATAGGCCTTGTCGAGCGCCTTCTTGGCGGCGGCCTTGCCATCGCGGATCTCGATCGGCAGGACGATGTTCTCGACGGCGGTTTTCCAGGGAAAGAGCGTTGCCTGCTGGAACATCATGCCGATGTCGCGGCGCGGCCCGATAACCGGTTTGTCCTGCAGGATCACCCGCCCCTTCGAGGGGGGAATGAGGCCCGCCATGATCTTCAGCAGGGTGGATTTCCCGCAGCCACTGGATCCGATCACGGAAGTAAAACTGCCCTTGCGCAGGGTCAGGCTGACATCCTCAAGCGCGACAACGCTGTTGCGCGCATAAGTCTTGCTGACATGGGTCAGCTGATAGACCGGCGCACCCAAGGGTGCGCCGGAATAGTCATGGGCCAAGACCGCGGTCATCAGTTGACCGCCTCACGTCCGATCTTGGCGAACTCGTTGGTCCAGGCGGCGCTCAGATCTTCGAGCGGCCCGTCAACCTCGCCACCGGCCACGAGAGCGTCCTGCCATTCCTGCCAGACCTCTGCCGGGTACCAGCCGAGACCTTCGCCGCCCTCAGCCGGGATCGTCTTGGAGCGCACGGCGTCAAACAGAGCAGCCTGGAACTCCTTGTCCTCGCCCTCTTGCGGGTTGCCCGCAGCGAGATGGGCCAGCACCGCCTCGCGGTTCGCATCATCGAGCGCAAAGGCATGGCCCTTGGCGAAAGCCCGGCTCCAGGCTTCGACGAGCGCGCGGTCGTTGCGGATGGTGTCGCCCAGCGTGGCGATCCCGTTGCCGAAGAAACGCCCGAACTCTGCCGGGGTGATGTCGCGCACGGCCATGCCGCGCTGGTTCAGGATGGCCGTATCGGCGGTGGAGGCGGAATAGGCCTCGATCTCGCCATTCAGGAAGGCCGCCGTTGCCGGGCCGCCATCCCCGACGGTGAGGAATTCGTAGTCCTCGCCATCCTTCATGCCAGCGCCGGTCATCACGTTGCGGGCAAAGCCGACCTCGGCGCCATCCGCGGTGCCGGTGCCGATCACCTTGCCGCGCAGCTCCTCAACGCTCTGATAGTCCGAGCCTTCCTGCACCGCGATGCCGAAATTGGACCGTGCAGCCACGTTATAGATATGCACTGCGTCCACACCGCGGGTCCGCGCCGCGATCAGCGGGCCCGGGCCCGGGCGTCCGAAATGGGCCTGCCCCGCCGAGAGCGCCTGCAGCACGGCACCGGAGCCGTTGATCGCCTCGACCGTGACCTCAAGGCCTTCTTCCTCGAAGAACCCTTCGCCAATCGCCACGAAAACCGGGAACGAGTTGATGGCCGAGGGGCTCGGTTGCACAAAGGTGATCTTGCGCAGGTCATCCGATGCGAATGCCGGCGCGCCGAGGGTCGCCATAAGGGGCAAGCTCGCCACCAGTGCCGCCGAGAGTGCTCTTCTGTTGATCATGTTCGTCTCCTCCAAGTTGGTCCAGATATGGCCGTCATGCCCAACGGCCGTGTCAGTGCGTCATGCAACGCGCACTGTGTTCTTCAATTGCCCGATATCGGTGATCTGACAGACCACGGTGTCGCCTGGTTTGAGGTATTGCGGCGGGTCCATCGCGTAGCCCACGCCCGACGGGGTGCCCGTCGCGATGATGTCCCCCGGCTCCAGCGTCAGCCCCTCGGACAGAGAGGCGATCAGGGTCGGGATGTCGAAAATCATGTCATGGGTGCGCCCGTCCTGACGCACCTCGCCGTTGACCGACAGGCTGATCGAGAGGTTCTGCGGGTCGCTGATCTCGTCGGCGGTGACGATCCACGGCCCAATCGGGCAGGAGCCATCCAGGGATTTGCCCTTGAAATACTGCCCCCCATGGCGCCGCTGCACGTCGCGGGCCGTGATGTCATTCAGGATCGTGTAGCCGAAGACATGCTCAAAGGCGCGCTCCTTGGGGATGTCGCGCCCGGCCTTGCCGATCACGACGGCCAGCTCGACCTCGTAATCGATCTTCTCCGAGACCGCCGGAAAGATCAGCACGTCCCCGCCATGGCCCACAACCGCCGTGGCAGGCTTGGTGAAATAGACCGGATGATCGGTGATCCCGATCTTGGCCTTCTGCGCCCGCTCGCCCTCGGCGATATGTTCGGCATAGTTCCGACCGACGCAGAAGATGTTCTTGCGCGGCGCATGGAGCGGCGCGAGGAACGGGTGATCCGCCGAGACGACCGCCTCTGCGTGCCCACCAGCCTCCGCCTCATCCACGATGCGCTTGAGTTCGGCCAGCGCCTCGGGTCCGGCATCGATCAGGGCCTGCAGGTTGCCACTGCGCAGAGCTGCGCCGGCGGCCCCCGGGATATCCCGGGTGGTGGCTGCAATCTGCAGGGCCGACCCATTGGACAACAAGACAACAGCCAAAGGGGTCTCGCCCATGGCGAGGGTCGCGAGTTTCATGCCATTCTCCTCCCAAAGAACGGGTCTGCGGTGTTTCCTGCGCGTTTCCCCTGCCCCATCCATGGTCGGATCGGGCCCCCAAAACGCGGTTTTCCTCTGGGCCGCAGAACAACTTCTGTGCATTGATAAGGAGCGCAGATATGCTCTCGCGCAACCAACCAATATGGCAATTGGGTGAAATTGAGTGACGCAATCCAAGGAACTCGTCGGCCGGATACGAGACCTGATCACGGACAAGGGCTACACGCTGAGCGACCGTCTCCCGCCGGAACGGGATCTGTGCGAGACGCTGGACGTGTCGCGGCATTCTTTGCGTAACGCCCTGTCAGAGATGGAAAAAAGCGGGTTGATCTGGCGCCATGTGGGGCGCGGCACCTATGTCGGGCCCCGCCCGATCCTCAATCTCGACGATGTTCTCTTCCTGCGCGATCTGGTCACGCCGGAACAGGTGGTCGCGGTGCGCTTCACCATCGAGCCGGAGCTGAGCCGTCTGGCCGCGCGCCATGCGACAGCCGCCGATCAGGAGCGAATGGAGCTCTGCGCCGATCGCTGCCGCACATCCGAAGACTGGCGGACCTATGAGGCTTGGGACAACAACCTGCATCACGCGATTGCCCGCGCCGCGCGCAATCAGCTTTTTCTCTACTTCTTCGAAACTCTTAACTCCGTGCGACGCTCTATCGTCTGGGGCCAGAAACGGGATACGGACAAACCGCATCCGGGCTATTCCAGCTTCCGCGAGCATGACGCCATTGTCTCGGCGATTGTCTCGGGCGACGGCGATTTCGCCGCGCGGGCCATGACCGTGCATCTCAAGTCGGTCTATTCGCGCTTTCCGCACGACTAGGGCGATGGCGCGGATCCGGCCAGCGGTGACCGTCAACCAATTCAGGAAATGGTTGGGCTCGGAACACTTCTGTTCTTCTACATATCAGGCTTAGACACCGGGGCGCGTCCCCGGGGTCCACGCGCCCCATCGCCCTGGCGGCGGTCGGGATCGTCCCGGACCGGCTCGAGCAGCCCGGGCGCGTTTCTTGTTCTTGCTCAGGAGGAAAGCAATGTCCGATCATGTCATCCCTGCACCCCAGGTGCATACCATCCCGACCGGCGATGGTGGCCGTTTCCCGGTTCGGCGGGTCTATTGCATCGGCCGCAACTTCGCGGCCCATGCTGTCGAGATGGGGCATGATCCGGATCGCGAGCCGCCCTTCTTCTTTCAAAAGAACCCCAACAATCTCGACGCGTCCGGCGAGTTCCCCTATCCGCCCCATACCTCCGATGTGCATCACGAGGTCGAGCTTCTGGTCGGGCTGAAATCCGGCGGCACGAATATCGCGCTGGAGGAAGCGCTGGATCATGTCTGGGGCTATGGGGTCTCGCTCGACATGACCCGTCGCGACCTGCAGGGCCAGATGAAGAAGATGGGTCGCCCCTGGGAAATCGGCAAAGCCTTCGAGCGGTCCGGGCCGGTCGGCCCGCTCCTGCCGGTCTCCGAGGTGGGGCACCCGGATCAGGGGCGCGTGGCGCTGGTCGTCAATGGAGAGATCCGTCAGGAGGGCGATCTGAACCAGATGATCTGGAAGGTGCCGGAAATGATCTCGTATCTCTCGGAGTATTTCGAGCTTCAGGCGGGCGATGTGATCATGGCCGGGACCCCTTCTGGCGTGAATGCTGTGGTCAAGGGCGACGTGATGGAAGCGACCATCGATGGGGTCGGATCGCTGACCGTCACCGTGGTATAAGACGCCTGCGCGCCTCGGCGTCCGATCCCCTGTGATCGGGCGCGCGGGGGCATCCGCGCCCAACCACCGAACCCCGTGCGGGGCGGCACCGCCCCTGCGCCCTTGGCAGCGCACACATAATCGATTTTGCAGTTTCAGCGATAAAAAATCGATAAATGTAGACGTGGACTATTTTCACCGATACTTTTGATCATATCCATAGGGAGGAGGAGATCATGCGAAAGCTTATTCTTGCAGCGGCGCTGTCGGCGGTGACAGCCCTGCCCGGCGCGGCAGAAGAGATGCGGATCGGGACGGCCAGCCTCGGCGGCGCGTTCTACCCGATGGGCCAATCCATCTCGAACCTCGTCAACAAATACGCCGGGGGTGACATCTCGATGGTGCCGGTCGTCACCGGCGGCTCGGTCCAGAACCCGCGGCTGATCGACAGCGGCGAGGTCGAAATCGCCATCACGAACAACAATCTGGCCAAGCTCGCCGTAGCGGGCAAAGGCCCCTACAGCTCGGGCGCGATCGACCTCAAGGCCGTGGCGGCCCTGCACCCGTCGATCCTGCACATGATCACGCTGGAGGGCTCGGACATCGAGACCTTCGAGGATCTCAAGGGCAAACGGGTCGCCGTAGGCCCAGCGGGCGGCGGGACGCTCGGCTTCCTGAACTTCCTCTTGCCGATGCATGGCATGAGCGTTGACGATTTCACGCCGAGCTTTCTGAGCTATTCCGATGGGTTCAGCCAGCTGACCGACGGCAATGTGGATGCAGCCCTAGCGCTGTCGGGCTATCCCGCGGGTGCGGTGATGCAGGCCACGGCCGGGGCGGACCTCAAGTTCATCCGCTTCTCGGAGGGCAAGCTGGACGAGGCGATCAGCAAGAACGCCGCCTATAGTGCCGTCACCGTTCCGGCAGATGTCTATGGCACCCCGTCCGATGGCGCGGTTCTGGGCGTGAACAACATGCTGGTCGTGCCCTCGGACACGGATGCGGATGTGGTCGAGGCCATCGCCCGCGCGGTTTTCGAGCATCTCGACGAGTTCAAGGCCGAAAACGCCAATGCCCGGCAGATCGATCCGGCCATGTCCACATCGCTGGCCATCGATCTGCATGAAGGCGCGGCGCGCTACTTCGGACAGTAAACGGCGTGACGCAGGCGCATGCACCGGGCTGGAAAGGCGCGCTGACCGGGAACAGCGTGTTGCTGGTCGCGGCGTTCGGGCTCGGTGTCTTTCATCTGGCGGTGGTGTCGGGACTGATCTCCCTCTCGACACTGCCGATGCGCATCATTCATGTGGCGCTCGCCTTCTCGCTGCTCTTTGCCACCAAACCTATGACCGCGCGTCTGGCAGGGACGCGCTGGAACATGGTGCTCTCGGGGGTGCTAATCGCTGCCACCCTCGCGGCCTCGTGGTGGATGCTGACCCGCTGGAAGGCAATTGCCTTCAGCGGCGGGCTGACCGAGCCGGGGGATTTCTGGGCCGGGCTCGTCCTGCTGATCGTGGTGTTCGAGGCCGCGCGGCGAGGGATCGGGTTGATCCTTGCGGGGATCGCCCTGGCCTTCTTCTCCTACGCCTTTCTCAGCCCCTATCTGCCCGGTGTGCTGAACGGGCGCGGCTATTCGCTCGAACGGATGGTGATCTTCCTGACCACGGATACGGCGGGGATCTACGGCATCCCGGTGGGGGTGGCAGCGACCTATATCATCGTGTTCACGATCTTCGGCGCGCTGCTCTCGCGGTTCGGGGCGGGTGATTTCTTCTTCGAGATCTCGATGCGACTGACCCGGGGGCTGCGTGCAGCCTCGGCGAAATCCGCGGTCCTCTTCTCGACACTGATCGGGATGGTCTCGGGCTCGGCGGCGGGCAATGTGGCGGTGACCGGGGTCGTCACGATCCCCATCATGAAGCGCGAGGGCTACAAACCCCATCAGGCCGGGGCGGTCGAGGCGGTCGCCTCCACCGGCGGGCAGCTGATGCCCCCCGTGATGGGGGCCGCGGCCTTCATCATGGCCGAAATCGTGGGCGTGCCCTACACATCGATCATGGCGGTGGCGATCCTGCCCGCACTGCTGTTTTTCACCTCTGCCTTCTTCATCGTGCACCTGCAGGCCGTGAAGTCCGGGTTGGCCCCGTCGAGCGAGGGCACCGGCGACGGGCGCAGCCTTGGCCGCGTGCTCTGGGACGGGCTGCCCTTCATGGCGGCTTTCGGCACGCTGATCGCGCTGATGCTCTGGGGCTATACGCCCTTCAAGGCATCGCTTTGGGCCATGGGCGCATTGCTGATCGGGGACATCCTTGTGCGGCGGCGGCTCGATGCGGATTTTGTCGCGCGCATTGCCGGAGGCATCTCGGAGGGCGCGAAAGGGGTGATCACGATCTCGGCGGCCTGCGCGGCCGCAGGGATCATCGCCGGGACCCTGGGGATCACCGGGCTGGGATCGAAAATCGCGCTGCTGATCGAGACCGGCTCGAACGGCTGGCTCTTTCTCGCCCTGGTGTTCACCATGATCACCTCGATCATCCTCGGCATGGGGCTGCCCACCACGGCGGCCTACCTGATCCTTGCGACGGTCGTGGCCCCGGCGCTGGTCAAGCTCGGCGTGCCCGTGCTGACGGCGCATTTCTTCGTCTTCTACTACGGCTGCATCTCGACGATCACACCGCCCGTGGCGCTGGCCGCCTATGTGGCGGGGGGGATTGCGGGTGCGGATATCAACAAGGTCGGCTGGACGGCGGCGGCCTATGCGATCACCAGCTTCGTGCTGCCCTTCGCTTTCGTCTTTGCCCCCGCGCTGACCCTGCAGGGCGGGCTGGTCGACAATCTCGCCGCGATCGTCACCGGATTTGCCGGGATCGGCGCGGTGGCAGTGGCCGTGATCGGCTGCTTGTCCCGGCCCCTCGGGCCGGTGCCGCGCCTTCTGGCCGGGCTCGCGGGCGGCTGCCTGCTGTTTCAGGGCTGGGCCACAGCCGCGCTCGGCCTGTGCCTGATTGCTGCGGTGATCGTTCTGGATCGCCGCGCCCCTTCACATGTTCAAAGGATCTAGAACCATGGCACGAGAGTTCCGCCGGGTGGTCACCGGCCATGATGCCACCGGCAAGGCAGTGGTGGTCAGCGACGAGACCGCGACCCAGTACCTGGAGCGCCCGAACCGGCCCGGCGTGCGGTTGACGAATTTCTGGATCGAGCGCGGCAGCCCGGCAGAATATGACGGCCCGACCGAGACCTGCACTGGGGATTTCGTCCTGCACCCGCCCCCGATGGGATCCACCTTTCGCTGCGTGGAGTTCCTGCCCGAGGATCCCGAGGTGCTGGCCACGCTCGACGGCAAATCCGCCTTTGGCGAGATGGGGGCCAGCGCGAATATCGTAGAGGATTCACGGCATCCCTTCATGCACCGCACCGACAGTCTCGACTACGCCATCGTTCTGTCCGGCGAGATCTGGATGATGATGGATGAGGAGGAGGACGACCTCCTGCTCAAGGCCGGGGATGTCCTGATCCAGCGCGGCAACAACCACGCCTGGTCCAACCGCGGGACGGAGCCCTGTGTGATCGCCTTTGTCCTGATCGATGGGGTGACCCAGCGCGATGCGCCCGCCGCACAAGCCAAGGGCAAACCGGCGCGCGGCTAGTAGAGCCCCTCCCCGCATGCGGAGAACTCAGAGGGCGAAACCGGACCCTTCCGAGGGGCTGGTCCGGCACCACGGCGCGGGTCGGAAGATGCGCCCGGGCCATGCGGCCCGGGCCAAGCGACACAAAAGATCCCGAATGGTTTCGCCGCATCTGGCGCAGCCGCCCTATGCGAGGAAGGCATCCTCGTAGATCAGCCCGGCCTCCAGCGCCACGATGCCCGCGATCTCATCCGTATGTCCGACCTCGGAATTGGCGGACCGCTCCTCTTCGACGAAGAGGGACACGCTGTCGCCATCCAGCGCGGTCATCCGCAAGGCAGCCGTGTCCCCGCCATCGGTGGTCTGCATATCCGCCAGCAGAACGGGGGCCGCGTCAAAGCTTGTGTTGAACGCGAAGGTGTCGACGTTCTCGTCCAACTGATCCGGAGTGCGGAGCACGTCGAGCCCGCTGGCAGTGCCGGTTTCGATGGCAACCCACGACACGGTTTCCGGCACATGGGGGCCAAGCGCCTCCTCTTCTTCGATCTGCACTTCGAAGCCGGACCCGTCCACGTTGCGGATGCGGGTGGTGACGGGATCGTCCTCGTTGACGCTGGTCACCTCGGCCAGCACCACGGCCTCGCCCAGCGCGGTTCCAAAGCTCACATCGGTGAAATTCGTCCCGACATTCTGCGACCCGGCCACGATGGTCTGCCCGGTGGACAGGGTATGGGTGCCCTCGGAGACCGCGAGCCAGCTGACCGTCTCGGTCGTATGGGTCCCGTCGAGATAGTTCCATTCGTCGATCTGGAACTCGAACCCCGTTTCCGTGACATTGCGCACCCGCGTCACCGCCGGGTCCCCCCCGTTGAAAGAGACCGGCCCCATGACCACGACCGCGTCGGCGATCTCGGCATCGAAAGTCACGCTGTGCCATTGCTCGGACCCCGATTGCGCGACGGTGACCGTCCCGCTCTGCCCGATCAGGCCATCCTCGCCCGTGCCGCCCGACCCGTCGATGGTGATGTCCACCTGTGCGGAGGCCACCCCACCCCGGCCATCCGTGACCGTGTAGGAGAAGCTTTCTGCGCCGGTTTGGCCGGAATTGAGCGCATCAAATGCGCCATTCTGCACGTAGCTCAGGGTGCCGTCGGCATTCAGAGTCACGGTCGCGCCCGAGGCGAGGGTGACCGAGCCATCGACCCCGATCGACTGGCCCTCGATTTCGGTGATGGTCAGACCGTCGAGATCCGCATCACCGTCATTTGCCAGCACCGTCAGGACCAGCGGCGCATCCTCGGCCACGCGGGCCGTGTCATCCACCGCCACAGGCGCGATGTTGTCGCTGGGTGCCGCATAGAGCAGCCCCCCCTCCAGCGCCACATAGCCCGCGGTTTCGGTGGTGTGGCGGACCTCCGCATCCCCCGATTGCTCCTCCTCGACAAAGAGCGAGACGCCCTCCGCGTCGAGCCCGGCCAAGCGCAGGGTCGCGGTATCGCCCCCATCCACCGATTGCATATCGGCCAGAAGCACCGGCGCATCGCTGAAGCTCGCGCTGAACTGGAAACTGTCGATCTGGTGGTCCAGCTGATCGGCGGTGCGCACCACGTCGAGCCCTGCCCCGACCCCGGTTTCCACTGCGATCCAGGAGAGGGTTTCGCTCCCATGGGAGCCGAGAGCCTCTTCCTCTTCGATCTGCACCTGGAAACCCGTCTCGTCCACATTCCGGATCCGGCTGGTCACCGCATCCGCCTCGTTGACGCTGGTAACCTCCGCCAACACGACCGACGTGTCCAGGGTCGCCCCGAAAGACACGGAGGCAAAGCCCGTGCCAACGCTCTGCGTGCCCGCCACGAGGGTCTTGCCATTGCTCAGGGTATGGGTGCCCTCGGACACGGCCAGCCAGCTGACGGTTTCCGCGCCATGCACACCGTCGAGGTAGTTCCACTCGTCGATCTGAAACTCGAACCCGGTCTCGGTCACATTGCGCACACGGGTGGTCGCGGCCTCGGCGTCATTGGTCGAGAGCGGTCCCATGACGACAACCGCATTGCTGATCGCCGTGTCGAAGGTCACGCTGTGCCACTGGCCCGAGCCGCTCTGCGCCACCGTGACGGTGCCGCTTTGACCGATGGGGCCATCCGACAGGTCGTCATCCGCCCCCTCGATGGCGATATCCACGGTCGCGCTGGCCGCGCCGCCATTGCCGTCGGAAACCGTGTAGGTAAAGCTCTCGCTCCCGGTCTCGCCGGTGTTCAGGGCATCAAAGGCGCCGTTCTGGGCGTAGCTCAGCGTGCCGTCCGCGTTCAGCGTCACCGACGCGCCGGAGGCCAGATCAACGCTCTCGCCGGTGGCGATGGCCGCGCCATTGATCTCGGTGATGGTCAGGGCATCGCCTTCGGGATCCACGTCATTGCCCAGCACTGCTAGGATGAGCGGCGCGTCTTCGTCCACGGTCGCGCTGTCATCCGCGGGCATGGGGGCCTGATTGCCGAACAGATCGAAGATGTCCGAGAAACTGTAGGTGATATCCACGAATTCGAAGCTTTCGATCGTGTCATAGACAAAATCGATCCCCTCGCCGATCACCTGGATCGCATCCTCGATCAGCGAGAAGCTGTAGAAGCTGAACTCGAAATTGTAGATCACCGTGTCAAAGCCAGCATCGCCGTGGAAGACGTCATTGCCGAGCTGACCGATGAAGCTATCGTCGCCCGCGCCCCCTTCGAACACATTGTCGGCGTCATTGCCGATGAAGCGGTCATTGCCCGCGCCCCCGATCGCGTTCTCGATCACCGTGCCGATCGCGAGGGTCAGGTTGCCGGTGCGGCCACCGATATCCGAGCTGTTCTGATAGGTCTGGTCTGCGGTCTGGACCGTGAGGTCGATCTTCTGGTTGGCGCTGTAGCCACTGAAATCCAGCGTATCGATCCCGCCCGCATCGATGATCGTCGAGGCCGTGCGGTTGGCATAGCTGGCATAGTCATTCCAGATCCGGCTCTCGCTGGCCGAGATATTGGTGTTGAATCCGTAGACCGTGTCGCCGGTGAAGGCGTTCGACACCCCGTAGCCCTGCGCGCCATAGATGCTGTCCAGCGCGAGCCAGTCCACCGCCATGGGGGTCTGCAGGAACTCGCCATTGGCCGAAACGGCCGAGTTCTCGGTCTGCGAAAAGTAGGACATCATCGAGGCTTGCCAGCTATCCAGCTCGAAGATCGCGTCGTCGCTGTAATTCGCGCTGCCGTTATAGGGGCCCTGGTGCCCGAGGCCGAGCGCGTGGCCGACCTCGTGAAAGATCGTCTGCAGCGTGTAATCGTCATAGGTCGAGGTGCCGCCAGACCAGCTCTCGGCAATGTTGATATAGGAGTAATAGATCGTGCCGTCGCTAAAGCGGGTCGAGCCCGCAAAGGCGCCGCTTTGATTGTCCGAGAAGAAGAAATCGACGACGCTGTCATCGGTGCTCGTGGTTTCGATGAACTGGATGCCCAGCACCTGTTCGTAGACGTCGAAGACATCGCGGATCAGCTCTGCGCGCTCCTCTGAGACACCGTCCGCATCGCTCCCGCCACCATAGGTCAGCGGGCCGTAGCCGGTCACGTTGTAATAGAGCACCCCGTTATTGGCATCGGGCCCGGTTGTGCCAACATTGTGGCGAAGACCTGTCCCGTTGCCCCAATAGCCAACCTCGAGAAAGTCGGCCATTTCCTGCAGCGTCGCGGTCTCACCGGCCGAGCCGGTGCTGCCATCCGTGGGATTGCCCGCGCGTTCCAGATCGTCCTGAAACCGATCCTCCGCCATACAGGCGGGACAGGTGCAGGTAGAGAGATGCGTGGACAAATCCTCTGAATTTGCATCAAAATTTTCAGAGTTTTGTCTCGGATCGGTATAGGACATCAACGCCTCTTTTCAGTCGAGTGCCTGGTGTTTCGCGTGGGCTCGAATGCTGGGGCGTGACGGACAAACCCCATCCTGACGCATCCAGAACCCGGTATGGAGGGGCACTGTATTCGCTTAATCATCTCTGTGGAGGTTGGGACTTTTTTTGGGCAAAGCTTCGCCAAATCCGTGGCGTTAACCTGCTGGTTTGATGCATTTCGGGTCCTTGACGCAGCGCGCCGAACCTGCATTGCGGCGCGGAACCGAGGGCCTTTCGCAGGGTTTCGGCCTGCGTGACTGCACCCCGCATCAAGGGTGCAACGGTGGTGCGGCGGGCCGCGATCCAGCGGCCCAGCGGGGCGGGAAGAGGAACCTCTAGCTCTCGTCCGGATCGTCGAAGGCCGCGAGCGCCGCTGTCACCGCATTCATTGCGGCGGGCACTCCGGCATAGACCGAAACCTGCAATACGATTTCAACGATCTCGTCCCGGCGCACTCCGGTCGCCCGGGCCGCGCGCATGTGAAACGCCAGCTGATCCGGAGCGGTGCCCATGGCCGACAGCATTGCCACGGTCAGCATCTCGCGGGTCCGCAGGTCCAGCCCCGCGCGACCGAGCACATCGGTGAAAGCGTAGCCCATGATGATCTCGGCGGCCTCGGGCGCCAGAGACTCCAGCCGAGCCCGCACGGCCTCGGGCGCGGAGGCGTCCAGTTGGCCCAGCACGTCCATCGCCCGCGGCAAAGGCGCAGCCTCGCGGCTCATGCGTCGACGCCTTTCATGCCTTCGTCGGTATAGCGCGCGCCCATGATGGGCAGAGCGGCGAGGCCGGTTTCCAGCGCCGCGAGATCGGCCGGGTCCAGAGTGATCGCCCCGGCGGCCGCATTGTCGCGCAGGTAATCCAGCGTCCTGGTTCCCGGGATGGGCACGAGATCCTCCCCTTGCGCCAAAAGCCAGGCCAGCGACAGCTGCGCCGGGCTGCACCCGATCCGGCCGGCCATCTGGCCGACAAGGTCCGCAATGCGCTTGTTCGTGCGCACCGCGTCACTCTGAAACCGCGGCAGCGCGCTGCGGAAATCTCCGTCCGCGAACTCTGCATCGCTCTGGAACCGCCCGGTCAGGAAGCCGCGCCCCAGCGGCGAATAGGGCACAAACCCGATCCCCAGTTCCCGGCAAGTGGGCAGCACCTCCGCCTCGGGCCCCCGGGACCAGAGCGAGTACTCGGTCTGCACCGCCGTGACCGGATGCACCGCATGGGCCCGGCGCAGCGTATCAGGGCTCACCTCGCAGAGCCCGATCCGGTCGATCTTGCCCTCCTCGACCAGCCGGGCGAGGCCGCCCATGGTCTCTTCGATCGGCTGGCCGCGGTCCACCCGGTGCACGTAATAGAGATCGATCCGCTCGATGCCCAGCCGCCTGAGCGAGCCTTCGCAGGCGGCGCGGGCATAATCCGGATGGTTGTCGAGGCTTCGGCGATATTCCCCGGGCCGCCGGACGATGCCGAACTTGGTCGCGATCTTCGGGCGGCTCTCCGTTTGGGCGAGGAATCTGCCCAGCAGCTCCTCGTTGTGGTGCGGACCGTACATGTCCGCCGTGTCGAAAAAGTCGATCCCAAGCGCGACCGCCTCATGCAGCACCCGGAGGGCGCGGGCATCGTCGCGCGGGCCATAGAATTCACTCATGCCCATGCAGCCGAGGCCGATGGCCGATACGTCAAATCCGTGTCCAAGGGTGCGTCTCTTCATGGTGGTCTCCTTCGCTTGCCGTCCCGTTTGAGAGATGGCATTTCCGGAATGCGATACATATCGACGAAACCGGCAAGGGAGTTTCCAAAATCGGAAAGCACGGCACAGAGGATCTGGTCTGGGACGACATCCGCGCCTTTCTCGCCGTGGCGCGCGCCGGCACGCTGAGCGGTGCGGTCCGGCAGATGGGGGTCGGGATCGCCACCGTTTCGCGTCGGATCGAACGGCTGGAGGCGGCGGTGGGGCACCCTCTCTTTGCCCGGCACCAGTCGGGGTATCGGCTGACCGAGGATGGCGCGGCCCTGATCCCCCGTGCCGAAGAGATGGAGGCGAGCGCCCTCGCGCTGACCTCCGGTCTCGGGCGGGACACCGCGGTCTCGGGCGTGGTGCGTCTAGCCACGGCAGAGAACCTCGCGACTGGGCTTATCCTGCCGGCGCTGGGGCGCTTGCGGGCGGACTACCCGCTCTTGTCGCTGGAGATCGTGACCGATGTGGCCACGGTGAACCTGCATCGGCGCGATGCGGATATCGCCCTGCGCATGGTGAAACCGGATCGCGGCAATGTCTCGTTGCAGCGGCTCGGGCGTCTGGGCTTCGGGCTGTATGGCGCACCGGAGTACATGGCGGCGCGCCCCGCCCCCGCCGATGCCAGCCGGTTCGATCAGGACGCCCTGATCGGCTGGACGGATGCCTATGCGCACCTGCCCGCCGCGCAATGGGTCGAGCGGGTGTTGAAGGGTCGGGCCCCGGCCCTCGCGACCACGTCGCTTGCCACGCAACTGACGGCCTGCGCCACCGGGCTCGGTCTCGCCATCCTGCCGCATTTCCTCGCCCGCCCCCGGGGGCTCATCTGTCTCGACGGGGATCTCGGTCTGGACCAAACCATCTGGCTGGTGACCCATTCCGACCTGCTGCAGACGCGCCGGGTCCGGGCCGTCGCGGATTTTCTGCGCGCTCTGGTCGAGGATCGTCGCGGCGATCTGAGCGGGTGATCCCGCCCCGTCGCCCGAGGGTTAGAGCCGGAACTCCATGCCATCGGCGGCCACGGTCCAGCCTGCGGCCTTGGCCGCGGCGCGTTCGGCGCTGTCCGGCCGCAGGACCGGGTTCGAATTGTTCATGTGGACATAGACCTTGGTCTTCACCCCGAGCCCGGCAAAAGCCGCCATCGACCCTTCGGTCCCTGCCATGGACATATGCCCCATCCGCTGTCCAGTCTTCTGGCTGAGCCCCTGCAGCAGCATCTCGTCATCGCGCCACAGGGTGCCGTCGAAAAAGACGATATCCGCCCCGCGCAGCCGGTCGGCGAGGTCCGGACGGATCAGGGCGCAGCCGGGGATGTAGAACACCGATTGCGCACCGCAGCGCAGATGCACGCCCACGGTCTGTTCGCCCTCCAGGTCGGTGGCGACGTCCTCGCCCTCGAGATAGAGCGGCACCTTGCCCGGCACCGCAAAGACCGTCGCTTCGATCCCCTCGACCAGCGCAAAGGCCTCGCCCAGCCGGATCACGCGGCGCGGCACCACGGCAGGGTTCACCGCCGCGAAGATCGGGTTGTCATCGAGCACGCCATGGATCTCGGCGCTCGCAAAAAGGTCGAAGGGCTGCTGCTCCCGCAGGGTGAGCAGGCCCGCCACATGGTCGATATCGCCATTGGTCACGAGCACCGAGCGCAGAGGCAGCGCGCGCAGGTCGGTGGGATGCAGCTCCGGCGTGGCCGCCAGTTGCGTGCGGATATCGGGGGATGCGTTCAGGATCGCCCAGTCGCGACCGGTCGCGCTGACGGCAATCGAGGATTGTGTCTGAGAGGGGATGTCGCCTGCACGGGCGAGGTTGCAATTCTCACACCCGCAATTCCACTGGGGGAGGCCGCCGTCGGCAGCCGCCCCCAAGATCTTCGCGCGGAACGTCATGTCCGAGCTCGCAGTCCATTACTCAGAACAGATCGCGGCCTTCGTCGTCACGATCATTGTCCGGGCCGTACATGTTGATTTCCATGCCGCACTCGATCTCGCGCAATGTGGGTTTCGTCCAAGCCATAATGTATCCTCCAGGGCCTTCATGTTCGCGACATACCTTCCGCAAAACACCCCCATACGTACATAGGACCATGGTCGCGGAGCGGTCAGACCGCCTGCGGGCGCAGTCGCCGGGCGCGCAGATGGGCGACCCGCTCGGTGATCTCGGCGCGCACCGGACCGGGGCGTGGCGCGTCGCGCAGGGTGGTGAACAGGGTCTCGGCGGGCACCCGGGACATCTTGGTCCCGGCCCAGCTGAGCCCGCGCTGCACCGCCTGCGCCTCGGCGGGCAGATGATCGGGGATCTCATGCCCGTTCAGGGTCGCCCAGACCCCGGCCCAGAGCCGCCCGACCGTCCAGGGATTGTACCCGCCCCCGCCCAGCACGAGGTAGCGCTCGGTCAATCCGGCCAGCGCGCCGACCACGTCCCAATGGGCATTGTTCGACAGCGCAAGCCGGGAGAGCGGGTCCTCGTCCACCGCATCGGCCCCGCATTGCAGCACGATCGCTTCGGGCGCGAACCGTGCCACCACTGGCAGGATGAGATCCTCGAGGATCACCGTCATCTCGCTGTCATTGAGGCCACGCGGCACGGGCAGGTTCACCGCCGCCCCCGCCTCGGTCTCGTCGAGCCCGCCGGTGAAGGGCCAGCGCTTTTCCTCATGGACCGAGAGCATCAGCGTCTCGGGATCGCCGCGAAAGGCCACGGCCACCCCGTCGCAGTGATGGGCGTCGATATCCACATAGGCGATGCGTCGCAGCCCCGCCTGGCGCAGGGACAGGATCGCCAGCACCGGGTCGTTGAGATAGCAAAACCCGTTGGCCCGATCCGGCAGGCCATGATGGGTCCCGCCCGCCGGGTGATAGACCACGCCCGGCCCCGCCCCGAGGATCGCAGCGGCGAGCATGGACCCGCCAGCCGCCGTGGCCGGACGGCGATAAACCTCTGGAAAGACAGGGTTTGACGGGGTGCCCAGATTGTGGCGGCTGCGGATCTCCGGGCTCACATCCCCGGCCGCCTCGGCCGCCACCAGAGCGGCCACATAGGCCGGATCATGCCAGAGATGCAGCGCCGCAGGCTTGGCCCGGGGCGAGACACGGAACTGCGACCGCGGCAGCCAGCCGAGCGCCTTGGACAGGTCCATCGCGGTCGAGACCCGCGGGATCCGTAGCGGGTGCCAGCCGCCATAGGTCGAATTGCGATAGATCTCTGCGCCAATGAAGACCGGCGCAGGCAAGCTCCGGGAGATCGTCACCGGGTCAGCAGCGCATCGATTTCCCGGGTGATCCGCGGGGCGAGCGGGCGGGTGGTCGAGCCCCAATGGGCGACATAGCCCCCCTCGCCGTCGAGAAGCACCTTGGTGAAATTCCAGCGCGGCGCGACCCCCTCGCTCTGCTGCAGCCAGCTGTAGAACGGATGGGCATCTGGGCCGCGCACCGGGGTGATATCGGTCATGGGCAGGTCGAGCCCGTAATTGATCTCGCAGAACTCGGCGACCTCGGCGGCGCTTTCGAGCTCCTGATTGAAGCTGTCCGAAGGCACGGCCAGTACGACCAGCCGCTCTGCGCCGTAGCGATCCTGCAGCGCCTGCAACCCCTCGTACTGGTCGGTGAACCCGCAATGGGAGGCGGTGTTGACCACCAGAACCGGACGCCCGCGCCAGGCGCTCAGATCGAGCGGCCCGCCATCGATGGACATGAACCGCCCCGCATCTTCGGGCGGAGGGGAGGCCAGAGCGCTCGCCACTCCCAGACACACGCTCAGCGCCGCTCCGAAGACACCGTATCGCACCGTCGCATTCACCATGGTCAATTCCCTCGTTTCCGGCAGGTGGCCACCACCCATTCCTCTTGCGCGAAATAGCCAGAACACCCGGTTTTTCAAATCGAATTTCACAAAGCCGTTACGCTGTCGGGAAAAGGACTGTGGTGAAATACCCCATGAGGGGTTATACTGAGGGTATAACATGCGTGGATCGCACGCGGGTGATGCGAGCAGTGAGAGGCAAGTGAGCCATAAATGGTTGTTGCGGTTCGAAAAAACCAACACCCGTTGCAACTCAACGGGCTCGGAAAACGAGATGTGCGCACGCAGTTCGCGGCGCTGCCCTATCGCATCGTGCGGGGAAAACCCGAGATTTTGCTGATTACCAGCCGGGAAACCGGCCGCTGGATCATTCCCAAGGGATGGCCCGAGGATGGTCTGACCGCCCCGGAGAGTGCCGCGCGCGAAGCCTGGGAAGAGGCCGGGGTCGAGGGGCGGATCTCGCTCAACTGCCTGGGGATCTACTCCTATCTCAAGGTGCTGGATCGCCAGGACCGGTTGCCCATCGTGGTCGCGGTCTTCCCGGTCAAGGTGCGCAAACTGATCGAGGATTTCCCGGAAAAGGGCGAGCGCAAGCGCAAGTGGTTCTCGCGCAAGAAGGCCGCCGCGCGGGTGGATGAGCCCGAGCTGCGCCACATGATCCGCGATTTCGACCCGACGCATCTGCGCGACTGATCTGCCGCGCGCGACGCCCCGACCGGGCGGTGACCCACGCAACCGCGTGCGCTGCTTTGCCGGATCTTTCACCCTCCCGTCCGGAAATGGGCGGGACGCCGCGTCAAAAACCCGAATAGAGAATCCTGCTTTGCTATGGGGACCTTAACGCATAGAGTTGCAGAATTGTACGACTGACATCCGTCCTGTAGGCCCTGACTTCATGATCCGCTACACGCTGAAATGCGAGAATGACCACGTCTTCGAAAGCTGGTTTCCCTCAGCCGAAGGATATGACCGATTGCGCGCCGCGGGACTGGCGAGCTGTGCGATCTGTGGGTCGACCGAGGTGGACAAGACGCTGATGGCACCGCAGGTGCGTCCGGCCCGCGATCGCGCTTCCCTGCCCACCCCGGACGATATCCCGATGGAGAGCCCGGCACCCCAGTCCGGCGGCGCCGTCACGAAGCCCGGCACAGACACCACGCCCGAGCATCCCTCGCTCAGCACCCCGGACACGGCGCTCGCCAAGGCCATCGCCCGCCTGCGCGACGAGGTGGAAGCGTCCTCGGATTATGTGGGTACGGAATTTGCCTCCGAGGCGCGCTCGATGTTTGTCGGGGATGCGCCCGAACGCGCGATCCATGGCGAGGCCTCCGCCGAAGAGGCCAAAGCCCTCGCCGAAGAGGGGGTACCGATCCTGCCCCTGCCCTTCTCGAACCGGACAAAGTCGAACTGACCATGGTGGCGGTGATCACAGGAGCCTCGCGCGGCATTGGCCTCGAGCTGGCGCGCCAGATGGCGGCCCGGAACAGCCGCGTTCTGGGCACCCATCGCGGTGCCGCACCTGCGGATCTGCCGGGCGTGGACTGGCATCCGCTCGACGTCGCCTCCCCGGAGAGCCACGCGGCGCTGAGCCAACATCTGGACGGCACCGCCGTGGACCTGCTGGTCTGCAATGCGGGGATCTATCTCGACAAGTTCGAAAACCTGGCCGAGGGCTATCCTCCGGCCATGTGGGCAGAGATGTTCGAGACCAATGTGACCGGCGTATTCCTGTCGGTGCAATCGCTGCTGCCGCAATTGCAGCAATCGGGCCAAGGCAAAATCGCAATTATCTCGTCCCAAATGGCATCGCATACCCGCGCGCCGGGACGCTCTTACATTTATCGCGCTTCAAAGGCCGCCGTTCTCAATCTCGGGCGCAATCTCGCGACCGATCTGGAGGGATTGGGCATTGCGGTCGGGATTTATCACCCGGGCTGGGTGCAGACGGATATGGGCGGGCCTTCGGCATCGCTCGCCCCTGCGGAGGCCGCCTCCGGGCTGATGGATCGTTTCGAGGCCCTTTCATTGAAGACAACTGGTTGTTTTGAAACCTGGGATGGACATGCGCACCCTTACTGAGCCCGACCTCGCCGAAAACGGCGTCCTGATTGTGTTTGGTGGCCTGCCGGGCACCGGCAAATCCACCATTGCCCAAGCCCTGAGCGCGCAGCTCAGTGCGGTGCATCTGGTGCTCGACCGGATCGAGGCCCCGCTAAAGGCAAAGCTGGGTCCGGATGTGGGCCCGCTGGGCTACAACGTGGCCTACCAGGTGGCCACCTCGAACCTCGATCTCGGCCATGTGGTGATCGCCGATTGCGTGAACCCGATTGCCATGACCCGCAATGCGTGGATGAGCGTTGCCATGGGCTGTCAGGCCACGATGGTGCAGGTCAATGTACAGTGCTCGAACCCGCAGGAGCACCGACGCCGCGTCGAAAAAAGGCTGACCGAATTCCCGATGCAGGGCCTGCCGGACTGGAACAGCGTGCAGGCACGGCAAGTGGATGAATGGGCCGAGGCGGATCTGAACCTCGACACCTATATGCTCTCGGTCGACGAATCCGTCTCGTCCATCATGAGCGCCCTGCGCCGCCTCGTCCCCAGCCGCTTTGGCGCCGACGCGCTCGTCCGCGGTGTACTCGGCTCGGGCTGATCCGGGGCAATCCGCGTCCGACGTCCTCTCGGGTCGGGCCCGGCGAGCGCTCCGATCCCGTGCTCTGATCCATCCCCCAGCGGCGCTGAGGGCACGACAAAGGCGAGGCCCCCGCTCTGCGCGCGACATCTGGACCAAGTGGCGTCTACCCCGGCGCAGTACGTCCCCTATCAATCGCGCAGCGCAACGCGGCCTTAGGGCGACGGCGCTGCCCCGCGACCTCCCGGTCCCTTGCTCCTGCCCCGCCTTTCCCCTACACGGCGGCGGAACGTGAGGACGGAAGACGCATATGTCCATTCTGGTGATGAAATTCGGCGGCACTTCGGTGGCCGATCTCGACAAGATCAAGAACGCGGCGACCAAGGTCAAACGCGAGGTGGAGCGGGGCCACAAGGTCATCGTGATCGTCTCGGCCATGTCGGGCAAGACCAACGAGCTGGTGGGCTGGGTGAACCAGACATCGCCGCTCTATGATGCGCGCGAGTACGACGCCGTGGTCTCTTCGGGCGAGAATGTGACTGCCGGGCTCATGGCCTTGACCTTGCAGGAGATGGAGGTGCCCGCGCGCTCCTGGCAGGGCTGGCAGGTACCGCTCAAGACCAATTCCGCCCATGCCGCTGCCCGGATCGAAGAGATCCCGCGCGAGAACCTCGATGCGAAATTCGACGAGGGGATGCAGGTCGCCGTGATCGCGGGATTTCAGGGGCTGAGCCCCGAAGGCCGGATCACCACGCTGGGCCGGGGCGGCTCGGACACCACCGCCGTGGCCTTTGCCGCCGCTTTCGAGGCAACGCGCTGCGACATCTATACGGATGTGGACGGCGTCTACACGACCGATCCGCGGATCGAGGACAAGGCCTGCAAGCTCGAGAAGATCGCCTATGAGGAGATGCTCGAGCTCGCCTCCCTGGGGGCCAAGGTGCTCCAGACCCGCTCGGTCGAGCTGGCCATGCGGTTCAAGGTGCCCCTGCGGGTGCTGTCGAGCTTTGAAGAAAACACCGAGAATTCCGGCACTCTGGTCTGCGATGAGGAAGAGATTATGGAAAGCAATGTTGTCTCCGGCGTCGCCTATTCCCGCGATGAAGCGAAAATGACCCTGATCTCCGTGGCCGACCGGCCCGGGATTGCGGCGGCGATCTTTGGGCCGCTCTCCGAGGCGGGAGTGAACGTGGACATGATCGTGCAGAACATCTCGGAAGATGGCCGCACGGATATGACCTTCTCCTGCCCGACGGATCAGGTGATGCGGGCCGAGCGCGCGATCAAGGAAGCCAAGGAACTGGGCGAGATCAACTTCCAGGAGCTGGTGGCCGACACGGATGTGGCCAAGGTCTCCGTGGTCGGCATCGGCATGCGCAGCCATGCCGGCGTTGCCGCCCAGATGTTCCAGGCGCTGCGCGACGAGGGCATCAATATCCGCGTGATCACCACCTCCGAGATCAAGATCTCGGTGCTGATTGAGCGCAAATACATGGAGCTCGCGGTGCAGGCGCTGCATGACGTGTTCGGGCTCGACAAGGCCGCCTGAGCCCGCCCGGCATCCCGGCCGTTCGGGTCGCTCGGGCGGCCCGCGCCTGCGCATCCGGCGCAAAAATGAGCCGGGGCGTGTCAATTTCGCGCCCGGACCACGCAGCATGCCGCGCCCCCTGAGGCGCGGTGCAATTTCCGTTCCCATGCTCTGACGAATATGGTCTAACCGATCCGAGGACACCGGCTCCGGGGGTCCAGACGAGGGATCAAGGCGCAGCAATGCCCGACACCATGGAAACCGAAAGCCGCAAGCTTCTCAGACGCTTGCAGGCTACGCTTGCCGAGGCGGGCGCGGGTCAGGAACGCCTGGACCGGATCACGCATCTGATCGCGGACAGCATGCGGACCGAGGTCTGTTCGATCTATCTGTTTCGCGATGCGGACACGCTGGAGCTCTGCGCGACCGAGGGTCTGAACCCCGAAGCCGTCCACCAGACGCGCATGCGGATCGGCGAAGGTCTGGTGGGGCGCGTTGCGCGCAAGAACCGCCCCCTGAACACCGCCGACGCGCCCGGCACCGAAGGGTTCCGCTACATGCCCGAGACCGGAGAGGAGGTTTATTCGAGCTTCCTCGGTGTGCCCGTCCAGCGGCTGGGCGAGACGCTCGGCGTGCTTGTAGTGCAATCTCGCGCGCAACGGGAATACTCCACCGACGAGGTCTATGCCCTCGAGGTGGTGGCCATGGTGCTGGCCGAGATGAAGGAACTGGGCGCCTTCACCGGCGAGGGCGCCGCGCTGGCCGCACCGCATCAGAACGCGATCATGGTCAAGGGCGGGGTCGCGCAGGAAGGCATCGCCACGGGCCGGGTCTATCTGCATGAACCGCGGGTGGTGATCACCAATCTCGTCTCCGATGATCCCGAGGCCGAACTGGCCCGCCTGCGCGAGGCGGTGGACCAGCTGCGCGTCTCTGTGGACGAGATGCTCGACACGGCCTCGACCCAGGACAAGGAGCAGCTGCAGATCCTTGAGGCTTACCGGATGTTCGCCAATTCCCGGGGCTGGATGCGGCGCATGGAGGAAAGCCTTGTGAGCGGCCTGTCCGCCGAGGCGGCCGTCGAGAAAGAGCAATCCGCCGCCCGCACCCGGATGGAGCAGGTCCCCGACGCCTATCTGCGCGAGCGGCTGCATGATTTGGATGACCTGTCGAACCGGTTGCTGCGGCTCTTGACCGGGCAAGGCTCCGAGACCGGGGCCGAGATCCCGGTGGATCCGATCCTCGTGGCGCGCAATATCGGGCCCGGCGAGCTGCTGGACTATGGTCGCGCGCTGAAGGGGATCGTGCTGGAGGAAGGCTCCGTCGGGAGCCATGCGGCGATCGTCGCCCGCGCGCTTGCCATCCCGCTGATCGTGAATGCCAAGCGGATCACGACCGAGGCGCTGAATGGCGATCTGGTGCTGATCGATGGCGAACAGGGGATTGTCCATCTGCGCCCGGATGAGACCGTGCAGGCCGCCTTCCGCGACAAGAGCGCGATGCAGGCCAAGGCGCAGGAGCGCTACGCCTCCCTGCGCGACAAGCCCGCGATCACCCAATGCGGGACCGAGATTTCCCTGAACATGAATGCGGGCCTGATGGCCGACCTGCCATCGCTGCCCACCTCGGGTGCCGAGGGCGTCGGGCTGTTCCGGACCGAGCTGCAATTCCTGACCCGACCCAAAGTTCCGGCGCGGTCTGAGCTTGCGCAGCACTATGCCCGCGTGCTGGACGCGGCGGGGGGCAAGCGCGTGGTCTTTCGCACGCTGGATATCGGGTCGGACAAGGTCCTGCCCTATATGAAGCCCCAGGACGAGCCGAACCCGGCCCTGGGCTGGCGCGCGATCCGGGTCGGGCTCGACAAGCCCGGCGTCATGCGGATGCAGCTGCAGGCGCTGATCCGGGGCGCGAATGGGCGGCCTCTGACGCTGATGTTTCCCTTCGTGGCCCAGCTTGAGGAATTCACCCGCGCCCGCGACTACCTGATGCGGGAGCTTGACCGCGAGGCCTCTCTCGGGCGGGTCCTGCCGGAAAAGGTCGAGGTGGGCGCCATGCTCGAGACCCCGAGCCTCGCCTTCTCGCCGAACTCCTTCTTCGAGATGGCGGATTTCATCTCCATCGGGGGCAATGACCTCAAGCAGTTCTTCTTTGCCGCCGACCGCGAGAATGAGCGGGTGCGCCGCCGCTACGACACGCTGAATGTCTCCTTCCTGAGCCTGATCGAGCTGATCGTCAGCCGGTGCCGCGATGTGGGCACCCCGGTCAGCTTCTGTGGCGAGGATGCGGGCCGCCCGATCGAGGCACTGTGTTTTGCCGCGATGGGTCTGCGGGCGCTGTCCATGCGCCCGGCCTCCATCGGGCCGGTCAAGCATCTCTTGCGCCGCTGCGATCTGCGCGAGGCCCGCGGCGTGATCACCGAGGCCCGCGCCTCGGGCGCGATGACCGTCCGCCCGGCGGTGATGGACTGGTTGCGCCAGCAGAGCTGAGCCTGCTCACCCGGGCAGCAGCCGCCCCGACGGCGCGGGCCCGCGACCGAAAATCGGACAGCCCAGCGTGGTTTGCAGCGCCGTGATCAGCTCATCCACCGTCTCGGTGGTCAGGTACAGCCCACCGGTCTGATCCGCGAGGCAGCGCGCCACGGTCTGCCCTTCGCGGTAGTCATGCTGATTCTGGCTGTCCCAGCTGAAATGCTCACCGCGCAGCTTGAACCCGATCACATGCACGGTCAGGTCATGGGCCTCCGCAGAGAGACTGGCGGCCAGCTGGCACGGGGCGCCGCCGCAGGTCTCCTTACCATCGGTGACCAGCACCACGACCCCCGCCCGCTGGCGGAAATCGAGCGCCTCTGCCGCGCGGGCCACGGAGTCGGTCAGGGGCGTGTTGCCCGAGGGGGCCAGCGCGTCGATCTCGGCGATCATGCGCGGGGCGGCGTCCGGGATCGGGGCAAAACGCAGATCGATATTGCTGCAGGCTTCGCGCGGACCGGGCCCGTAGATCAGCAGGCCGAGATTGCGAAACGGGGCCACTTGCGGCATGGCCCGCCGGATCGCGCGCCGGGCGGCAAAGATCCGGGGTTCATCCATCAGGTTGAACCCCATCTCCGACATCGATCCGGAGCCGTCAAAGACCACGATCGCATCCTCGGAACAGCCCTGCGCCGCGTGCAATGCAGGGGGCGCGCCCACAAGGCTCACGCCCAGAAGGGCGATGGAGGCAAAGAGGCTCGAGCGGATCCGGGAGGGGGCAAAGGGGATCATCATGGGGCAAGCCTGCCATGGCCGCCCCTGCCCTGTCTATGCGACTGGGGTCTTGGGTGGGCGCAGGTCGCGCCCCCTGCGGTCAGGCGGCGGCGATCAGGCGGCGGCGGTCACCACCCCCTGCACCCCGTCCCAGGCCCCCGGGCTCAGGGCATGGATGAGCACCCGGTCGGGGTTCGTGGGCGGCGGCATCTCGACCCCTTCGGCCCGAGCAAACCCGAAGCGGCTGTAATAGGGCGCATCCCCGACCAGCAGGACCCGCGTCCAGCCCAGTGAAGCGGCCTTCTCGAGGCCGGCCTGAATGAGCAGCGCGCCCAACCCCTCCCCCTGCCGTGTCGGGTGGACCGCAACGGGGCCCAGCAACAGCGCCTCTTGTCCGCCCACGCGGATCGGCCAGAACCGGATCGCCCCGCCGATCCCGCCCAGCACATTGTCGATGCTGGGCGCAACAAGGCAGAGCTCGGCCACGGGCGGCACCCCATCGCGCAGCCGGTAGGACGAGAGCGCCTCCCGCCCCGGCGCGAAGCAGAGATCGAAGAGCGCCTCGACCTCCCACCAATCGCCGGTCTGTTCCTGCCTCAGTTGCACGTGGTCTGGTTCCGTTTTTCGCTGGCCTCGCGCCTAACACAGGCGTTAGGTGATGCGCAAACAGCGAGGAGGACACATGTTTTACCGTCCCGAAGAGGGCCATGACCTGCCCCATAACCCGTTCAACGCCATCGTCACGCCCCGCCCTATCGGCTGGATCTCGAGCCGGGGCACGGATGGCCGGGACAATCTCGCGCCCTATTCCTTCTTCAACGCCGTCGCCTATGTCCCGCCGCAGGTGATGTTCGCCTCGACCTCCGCCAAGGAGGATCGCGGCGACAC
Source organism: Dinoroseobacter sp. S375 (assembly GCF_049800775.1). Taxonomy (NCBI): domain Bacteria; kingdom Pseudomonadati; phylum Pseudomonadota; class Alphaproteobacteria; order Rhodobacterales; family Roseobacteraceae; genus Dinoroseobacter; species Dinoroseobacter sp. S375. The sequence continues at coordinate 88,148 of NZ_JBNAFR010000001.1, forward strand.
CAAGGACAGCGTCGCCAATATCCGCGAGACCGGGGTGTTCTGCGTCAATATCGTGTCCTACGCGATGCGCGATGTGATGAATGTCAGCTCCGGCGCCTATGGCGCGGATGTGGATGAATTCGAAAAGGCCGGGATCGAGAAAGCCCCGTGCGAGACCGTGGCCTGTTCCCGCGTCCTCGCCGCGCCTGCAAACCTGGAATGCAAGCTGACGCAGATCGTACAATTGCCTGGTGCGGCGAATTTCGTGGTCTTTGGCGAGGTCACCGGCGTCCATATGCGCGACGAGCATATCGTCGATGGGCGCTTTGACGTGAGCACCTTCCGCCCGCTCTCAAGGCTTGGCTACCGCGACTATGCCTGCGTCGACAACCTGTTCTCGCTGGCGCGGCCCGACGACTGAGCGCGCCTCAGGCCCCGAGCACCGCGTAGCGCGCGAGGCCGTAGATATAAAGCGCGGTGAACAGGATGTTGATGTATTTCAGCTGCCGCTCGCCATGGAGCCACGCACAGAGGATCCAGATCAGGCAGAACGGCAGCCCGAGGACCATCGGCCAGGGATGCCAGTTCTGCACGATGGCGACCGTACTGCTCACGCCCAGGAGCAGGGCGAGCCATTTGAGACGTTGTTCGTGGCGGAGCAGCCAGGCCTCCACCAGAGCCGAGAGCGGGGGACGCACAATCATGGCGCGCGACACCTTTCCGAAATGACCAGAGATGTGGGGGGACGGGTCCTCACTGCCACCCGTCACCCAACGCTCTAGCCCGGACCTCGCCCCTCTGGCAAGAGCCCGCGTCTGCGGCGCTAGTGCCCTGCCCCGAGAATGCCGGTCTTGACCGAATAGTCGGCGGCAATCGCGTAATCGGGGTCGTCATCACTGTCGATCATCAGTTGCCCCGCTTTGCTCAGCAGCTGGTGACAATCCTTGCTCAGATGGCGCAGCTGCAGGGTCTTGCCCGCCTCGGCATACTTCGCGGCCATGGCCTCGATCGCCGTGAGGGCGGACTGATCCACCACGCGGCTATCGGCGAAATCAACGATCACCACGCCGGGGTCATTGGAGACGTCAAAGAGCTCGACGAACCCGGCGGAGGAGCCGAAGAAGAGCGGCCCCTGCACCTGATAGACCTTGGCCCCTTCGGGCGTGTCATAGGTCTTGGCATGGATCCGCGAGGCGTTGTTCCAGGCATAGGCCAGCGCCGAGACGATCACGCCCACGACCACCGCGATGGCAAGGTCGGTGAGCACGGTCACGACCGTGACCAGCACGATGACCAGCGCATCGGTCAGCGGCACCCGGCGCAAGATCGTCAGCGACTGCCAGGCAAAGGTGCCGATCACCACCATGAACATCACGCCCACCAGTGCGGCCAGCGGGATCTGTTCGATCAGGGGCGAGGCCGCAACGATGAAGATCAGCAGGAAGAGCGCCGCCGCCACTCCGGCGATCCGCGTGCGCCCGCCGGATTTCACGTTGATCATCGACTGGCCGATCATGGCGCAGCCGCCCATGCCCCCGAAAAAGCCGGTGACGGTGTTGGCCACGCCCTGCGCGATGCATTCCTGGCTCGCGCCGCCGCGCTTGCCGGTGATCTCGCCCACGAGGTTCAGGGTGAGCAGGCTTTCGATCAAGCCGATCGCCGCGAGGATGAAGGCATAGGGCGCGATGATCTGCAGCGTCTCGAGGGTCAACGGCACCATGGGAATGTGGAAGCTCGGCAGCCCGCCCTGGATCGAGGCCATGTCGCCCACGCGCGGCACATCGATGCCGAAGACGATCACGAGAATCGCAACAATCCCGATACCCGCCAGCGGGGCCGGCACCACCTTGGTCAGCTTGGGCATGCCCCAGATGATCACCATGGTCAGCGCCACAAGGCCCAGCATCATCACCAGCGGCCAGCCGGTCATCCAGGTCAGCTCGCCCGCCTCATTGGGCACCCGGAATTGCGTGAGCTGCGCGAGGAAAATCACGATGGCCAGCCCGTTCACGAAGCCCAGCATCACCGGATGGGGCACGAGCCGGATGAACTTGCCCAGTTTGAAGATCCCCGAGAGGATCTGCAGGATCCCCATCAGCACCACGGTGGCGAAGAGGTATTCGACCCCGTGTTCGGCCACCAGCGCCACCATGACCACCGCCAGCGCGCCCGTCGCGCCCGAGATCATCCCCGGCCGTCCACCGATCAGCGCGGTGATCAGTCCGACGATGAAGGCCGCATAGAGCCCCACCAGCGGGTGCACCCCGGCGACAAAGGCAAAGGCCACAGCCTCGGGCACGAGGGCCAGGGCCACGGTCAGACCGGACAGGATCTCGATCCGCCAGCGGGCGGGGCTGAGCGTCTCGTCCTCGGTCGGGCTGGAAAAGGCGATACGATTGGCGAAGGACGCCAGCAAAGCTCGGGCCACGGGGAAACCTCGGGATGGGGATGGGGGCTGCGCGCGGGATAGCCGGTTTGGGCCGCTCTGCCTAGCCCTGAGATGCAATGCCGCACTGCATCGGATGCAAGGCGGGCGTTGCCGGCTTGGACTGCCCCTCGGGACCCGCCCGCCCCGCATCCGGGTCGAGGGACAGCGCTCGCCATGACTGCAAACGCGCCCGCCCGTATCGCCACGCGCCGATTTGCGGTATCGTTCCCCCTGAGGGAGGACATCGCCAATGCCCAGATTACGGTTTGCCTCGAATGTCGCCGGCACGATCGATGCGGTTCAGTTCCATCTCGAGGCGCTCGTCCTCGATGCCAGCCTGCAATCCCTGTCGGACCGGGAGGCCGTGCTGACCTTTCGCCCCGGCAGCACGGATCTGACCTATACCGCGAGCGGGCTGAACCTCGGCACCGTGCCGGATGGGGAAGGCGGAACTCGCCTGACGGGCACCCTGACCGGGTTGCGCGTCGACACCCCAGGCGGGCCTCTGGTCGAGATCGACCGGCTCTTTCTGCCCCTCGCCACTCTGACCGCCGCGGCCGAAGAGGATCGTTCCGGCAGCGATCCGGGGGCCGTGGACGACATCGTCCTCGGGCTCGACTGGTCCTATCGCGGGGCCCCGCCGGGGACGTTCCAACCCCGGGATGCGGTCAATGATGACGGCGTCGTCCTGAACATGCGCGGCAATGACGTCGCGATCTTCGAGGATGGCGCGGATATCTTCTGGCTCGGCGACGGGCGCGATCTGGCTCGGGGCGGCGGCGGCGATGACGGGCTCGCGGGGGGCAATGGCAACGACATCCTCTTTGGCGAGGACGGCGCGGACGCGCTGGAGGGGGATGCGGGTGATGACATCCTGATCGGCGGCGCGGAGGGCGACCTGCTCAAGGGCGGGTCCGGCAATGACCGCCTCGTCGGAGAGGACGGGGTCGATGTTCTGGTGGGAGGCACCGGGAACGACCGGCTTCTGGGCGGGGCGGGCGAAGACACGTTCCGCTTTCTGGCCGGGGACGGGTTCGACGTGATCGTGGATTTCGACGCCGAGGCGGACCTGATCCAGCTCGTCGGAGACAGCGATCAGGTGACGGTGACCGACACGCTGGCGGGCGCGCTCCTGCGCGGCGATGATGTCACGGTCCTCGTTCTGAACACGACCGCAGACAGCCTCGATGACAGCAATCTGCTCTTGCTGTAGCCACAGCCATTGACGCGCCCGAATGCGCTGCCTAGCCATGAAGGCAGAGACAACAGGGGGCACTTATGCAGACGTTTCTGGGCATCATCGGCGGATCCGGGCTTTATGAGATCGAGGGGCTGGAGAACCCCTCCTGGCAGGAGGTCGAGAGCCCCTGGGGCGCGCCTTCGGATGCGATCCTGACCGGGACGCTGGACGGGGTGCGGATGGCGTTTCTGCCCCGGCACGGGCGCGGCCATGTCCATTCGCCGACCACGGTGCCCTACCGCGCCAATATCGATGCGCTGAAGCGGCTGGGCGTGACGGATGTGATCTCGGTCAGCGCATGCGGGTCGTTCCGCGAAGACATGGCGCCCGGCGATTTCGTGATCGTGGATCAGTTCATCGACCGGAGCTTTGCACGTGAGAAGTCCTTCTTCGGCACGGGCTGCGTTGCCCATGTGAGCGTCGCGCACCCGACCTGCCCCCGGCTCGGCGCGGCCTGTCTCGAGGCGGCCAAGGCAGGTGGCATCACTGTCCATGACGGCGGCACCTATCTGGCCATGGAGGGACCGCAATTCTCGAGCCTTGCCGAAAGCAAGATGTACCGCGAGAGCTGGGGCTGCGACGTGATCGGCATGACCAACATGCCCGAGGCCAAGCTCGCCCGCGAGGCGGAGCTTTGCTATGCCAGCGTGGCGATGATCACCGATTATGACAGCTGGCATCCGGATCACGGCGAGGTCGATGTGACCGAGATCATCAAGACGCTGATGGGCAATTCGGAAAAGGCCAAGGGGCTTGTGGCCCGCCTGCCCGGTCTGCTCGGAGCCGAGCGGGAGCTCTGCGCGCATGGCTGCGACCGGGCGCTGGAATACGCGGTGATGACGGCGCCGGACAAGCGCGATCCGGCGCTTGTGGCCAAGTTGGATGCGGTGGCGGGACGGGTTCTGTCGGCGTGAGCCGTCGCAGGGCGGTGCGGGTGCCGGACCGGGTCGGGGGCCAGCCCCCACGGTCCTGCGGACCGTTCCCCCGGGATATTTAGAGACTTAAGAGAGCAAGACATGCTGGGCTGCGGCAGGAGTGCTTCTGCTGCGACTGCACAATGGACAGGCTTTGGAGGGAACGCTAGCTTCGAGCTTGAGGACAAAAACTGTGAGGGGGGCCAGCATGTGCCAGATATTCTCCCATCAGGATCCGAACCGATACGCGTGCACCACGCGACGGCTCAGACTGAACGGGCAAAGCACGTCGATCCGGCTGGAGAACAGTTTCTGGGCTATTCTCGACACGATTGCCGAGGCTGAGGGGACCAGCACCCCGGCCTTCATCTCGACCCTGCATTCCGAGGTTCTGGAGGCGCGCGGCGAGCCGTCGAACTTCACCTCGCTGCTGCGGTGCACGGCACTGCTCTATATCGAAACGCAAAAGGCGCCGGAGGCCGGGATCGCCGCCGAGTAGCGGAACAGGTTACGGGCGGGACAGCGCGTCGCGCAGCGACATCCCCAAACCACGCGAAGCAAAGAAATCTGCGGAATTGCTTTGACCCCAGGTCACCCTTGGGTCCAAGGTTGGTCTTTGGCCCTGAAAGGAGCAATCCGATGCGGTTTATTTCTCTTGTTTGTGCTTTTCTTCTCGCAGCCCCCTCAGCCAACGCGCTGAGCTTCGACTTTTCCTTTTCGAACACAGTTGGCAACGTCGCGGGCACCGTGACCGGAACGGTCTCCGGTCTGGCGGACAATGCCACCGGCGCGGCGACGTCCCTCATACTCACATCCGTACCAGCCGCGACCGGTGGCCAGACCAACCCCAACACCAGTGACGTGGTTCAGTGGACCGCCATTGACGTCAACAGCTTCACGGTGACCAACGGCCAGATTACCGATTTCATGTTTTCAGCGGTCCTCGAAGCCGCGCCGGTCTTTGAATTCTTCTGCCTTGGCGATCCCGCCTGCGCACCCGTTGGCGCAGAAACACTCTACGGCACGGCGTTCTTCGCTGTTCCGTTTACTTTCGTCGGGACCGATGGTGGGTTCGCGGGCGTCACCTTCACGCCGACGGCCATCCCCCTGCCCGCGGGCCTTCTCCTGATGCTGAGCGCGCTTGGTGGGCTGGGTGCCGCGCGCCGGTGGCGCCGGGACAAAGGCGCGACACGGATGGCGATCCGCACAAACTTTAGGCAGTAGTAAAACCTTACTACCCTGCCCTGTTTGAGCCCGCGCTAGCCTGACCTCCCAACAATACCAAAACAGGGAGGTTGGATTGGCCAAGGCAATCCACAGCATGATCCGCGTTCTCGATGAGGCGCGGTCCTGCGATTTCTACAAGCGGGCCTTCGGACTGGAGGTCGCGGATCGGCTCGACTTTTCAGACTTCACGCTGGTCTATCTCAGCAATGCCGAAAGTGGCTTCGAGCTGGAGCTGACGGTCAACAAAGGCACCACCGAGCCCTATGATTTGGGCAATGGCTACGGGCATTTTGCCGTATCCGTCGAGGACCTGAAGGCGGAACACGCCCGGTTCGAGGCCGAGGGACTGAACCCAAGAAAGCTGGTGGAATTCGCGCCGGACGGCAAGCTCGTCGGGCGCTTTTTCTTCGTGGCCGACCCCGATGGCTATCAGATCGAGGTGCTCGAGCGCAGCGGACGCTTTCAATAAAACAGACAGCCGCGCGGCAGGGAGGCCGCAGCGGCACGAAATGGGAGGAAAGACATGATTGAAACCAAAGGCCCCAAAGGCCTGACACGGCGCCAGCTCTTGGCGCGGGCAACCGCAGCAAGTGCCAGCTTTGTCGTCGGGAGCGGCTTTGTCGCCGCAAAGGATGCCGCCTGGGCGACCGAATTGTCGGCGCTCAAGCCCGAGACCTTCGCAACCCTCGTGCAGATGGCGCGCGACATCTATCCCCACGACCATGTGGGCGACAAGTTCTACGCCGCTGCCGTGAAGGGCTATGACACCGATGATGACGCGGGCACGATCGAGCTCGGGATCTCGGATCTCAACGCTGCGGCGCGCAATGCCGGGCATGGCAGCTACCTCGCCATGGGCTGGGAGCGCGACCGGGTGGATGTGCTGCGCGGGATGGAAAACAGCCCCTTCTTCCAACAGATCCGCGGCGGGCTCGTCACCGGTCTTTATAACCAGAAAGATGTCTGGCCCCTCTTTGGCTATGAGGGCGAGAGCTTCTCCAAGGGCGGCTATATCGATCGCGGTTTTGATGACGTGGACTGGGTCTGAGGGAGGATCTGAGCATGACTACATTTGATCTGAACGACGACTCCGTGGTCGTCATCATCGGCACCGGTGCCGGTGGCGGAACGCTGGCCAATGAGCTGGCCAAGAAGGGCGTCAAGGTTGTCTCGCTGGAGGCTGGTGCCTTCCACGAGCCGCAGGATTTCCTGCAGGATGAATGGGCCAGTTTCGGCCAGCTCGCCTGGCTCGATGCGCGCACGACCTCGGGCGATTGGCGGGTAAGCGACGATTTCTCCGGCCTGCCCGCCTGGATCGTGAAATCCGTGGGCGGCTCGACCGTGCACTGGGCGGGTGCCTCCCTGCGGTTTCAGGACCATGAATGGAAGGCGCGCACGACCTATGGCAATGTGCCCGGCGCGTCCTTGCTGGACTGGCCCATCGATGCCGAGGAAATGGCCCCGTGGTACGCGGCCGCCGAGGACAAGATGCATGTCACCCGCACGGGCGACCGTCCCGGCCTGCCGGGCAACAACAACTTCAAGGTCTTCGAGGCTGGCGCCAAGCAGCTTGGTTACGAGGACGTGCATACGGGTCGCATGGCGATCAAGAGCTCCGACAGCGCCGATGGCACCCCGTGCCAGCAGATGGGTTTCTGTTTTCAGGGCTGCAAGGTCGCGGCCAAGTGGTCGCCCAGCTATGACGAGATCCCGAACGCGCTCGACACCGGCAATTATGAGCTGCGCACGCAAGCCCATGTTCTCAAGATCGAGCATGACGATACGGGCAAGGTGACGGGCGTGCTCTATGCGGATGCCGAGGGCAACCAGCATCTGCAAAAGGCCCGCGTGGTGGCCGTGGCCGGGAACTCGATCGAGAGTCCGCGCCTGCTGCTGAACTCGGCCTCGTCGATGTACCCCGACGGGCTCGCCAACAGCTCGGGCCAGGTCGGGCGCAACTACATGCGGCACATGACGGCCTCGGTCTATGCGGTCTTCGACAAGCCCGTGCGCATGTGGCGCGGCACGACCATGGCCGGGATCATCACTGACGAGGCCCGCCACGATCCGTCGCGTGGCTTTGTCGGCGGCTACGAGATGGAGACGCTGAGCCTCGGCCTGCCCTTCATGGCCGCCTTCCTCGATCCGGGCGCCTGGGGCCGCGAGTTCACCAGCGCGCTGGATGCCTATGAGAACATGGCCGGCATGTGGCTCGTGGGCGAGGACATGCCGCAGGAGACCAACCGCGTGACCCTGAACACCGATGTGCTCGACCAGTACGGCCTGCCCGCGCCGAACGTGCATTTCGATGATCACCCCAATGACATCGCCATGCGCAACCACGCCTGGCAGCAGGGGCAAGCGGTCTACGAGGCGGTGGGCGCCACGCGCACCTTCCCGACCCCGCCCTATCCCAGCACGCATAACCTCGGCACCAACCGGATGTCCGAGAATGCGCGCGACGGGGTGGTGAACAAATGGGGTCAGACCCATGACATCGCGAACCTGTTCATCTCGGACGGCTCGCAATTCACCACCGGAGCCGCGGAAAACCCGACCCTGACCATCGTGGCGCTGGCCATGCGGCAGGCGGATCACATCGCCAAGGAAATGGCCGCTCAGAACATCTGAGCCATTCGGTTTTGCAAACGAGACGGGCCACCTGGCAACGGGTGGCCCTTTTCGATTGCGGGCAACACAGGCAGCACGACGCCTGACCGCGTCCACAGATATCCATGAGGTTGCTGACATGCGCCTTACACAACGCGCTCGCTGTCGTCTTCGGGGGGAGCAAGGGCCCCTTCGTTGCGACGACACAAACCTCTGCGACGACGAGGAGATCCAAGGATGGCCAGGGGCAGTGGCAGGTCCCAGCAACGCAATGGCGATGTCAAAATTAGAGCGCCAAGAGGTCGAGACCGAATAAATGTAAACTCAGCATTACACCTTGACTGTCTATATTTGCTGACGCTACTCTCAACCTGCTGCCATGCATGTCCACCCTCAACTAAACTCGAAAACGGCCTGTAGTCAGCGTCTCGAAGTGATGATGTGACAGGAGTACGGCAATGGCAGTGGATGCTTCTTCAATCTCGGGTGCAGACTTCCTGGCGGCTTTGTCCAAGGCCCCCTTCTCACTCGTGCTGACCGATCCGCGTGCGGAAGATAACCCGATTGTCTATGTCAACGACACCTTCACGACGATTACGGGCTATGCGCGGGACTTTGCAATTGGTCGCAATTGTCGCTTTCTCCAGAAGGACGACAAGGACCAGGAGAACATCGCAAAATTACGCGCAGCGATCGAAAACGAAGAGGAAATCATCGTCGATCTGCGCAACTACCGTCCTGACGGCGAGCAGTTTTTGAACCGGCTTATGATTTCACCGCTTATCGGCGAAGATGGCAAGGTGTTGTACTTTGTCGGCCTGCAGCTTGAGATCGAAGTGCCGGGAACTGGGCGACAAAGCCAGTATGACTCGGATATTCAGAACGCCCTCGAAGAGATTCAGCACCGTGTGAAGAACCACCTCGCGATGGTGGTGTCGATGATCCGGCTGCAGTCCGGCGCGAAAGGACCGCGTCCGGACCAGGACTTTGACATGTTGGCCAGACGGGTCGAAACACTGCAGCTGCTGTATGAAGAGCTTTCTGGACGGGATGACGAGGACGAGACTGGGGCCAAAGATACCGTCGCGCTCGGGGCGTATCTGTCGCGCGTCGCGAACGCTGTTGCCTATCTGGATGGCCGAAGCGGCGTCAGAGTGAATATCGATGCGGAAAAGTTGCGGGTTCCCTTCCAAACAGCGACACAGCTTGGTCTGATCTTGTCAGAGTTGACAACCAACGCTCTGCAACATGCGTTTGAAGAGCGCAACGAAGGTTTGCTTGAAATCGAAGCCAAAACGCTGAGCAATGGCGTGTTTCGTCTTGTTGTCTCGGACGATGGAGTCGGCATCCCAGACGATGTCGACTGGCCGAAGGAAGGCAACCTTGGGGGGCGTATCATTAAAAGCCTTGTCGAAGGGCTCGAAGGAAAGCTCGATGTCGCCGCTGGGGATGTTCAAGGCACCACGGTGACGTTGGACGTGCCGAAGGCCCTCGTTTCCATCGAAGAGGACGAAGAAGAACATGCTTAGCCATGTTGCCCTTCGGATGATCGGGTCATGAGGGATTCTGCGCCGTCCAAGACGATTCTGCTGTTGGAAGATGATCCTATCGTTGCGCTTGATCTGAAGGATCAGTTTGTCCACGAGGGCTATATCGTAATGGGGCCTTTTGATCGTGTGAGCCGCGCGATGGATGCGTTGCGCGAGTCCAAACCGGACATTGCCGTACTCGATCTCCATTTGAAGGATAGTTCGTGCGATATCGTTGCCGAGCAACTCGAAGCGCATTCAATTCCCTATGCGATCGTCACCGTCACGGCGCCGAGTATGGTCCCCCGTGACATCTCACCCCGTGCCGTTATCGAAAAACCATTCGATATGAAGCACCTGAGCGCCTTGGTAACATCCGCGCGCTGATCTGAAGGCTGCCGTCGATCACGCCTGCGGACAACGCGCGCCATCGCCACCGACTAGACCGATCACCAGGCGCGACGGCTGCGGGCAGTTCGCCGCTGGCAATTATGCCGCCACGGCAGAGGCGGCTGAGGTCGCACTGATGGAAGCCGCCCAGAGCGCGACACCGCTCGTCCTCGGCACCATCGGCTATGTCGGTCAGGGCCGGATCGATAAGGCCATGGAGACCTTCCGAAAGGTCGAGCGGATCGCGCCCAAGCTGGTCGAGGCCCGCCTGTCCGGCAAATGGCTGAGTTCAGACCCCGACGACCTGTCCCGCGCGCGCACGTTCTTCAAGGTGGCTGCGAGTCTGGCCCCTCCTGAAGCGGTCGATGCGATCCGGTGACCAGCCCGATTTTTAGATGTTTTTAGTCAAGCTTATGGCGCGATCCCGCGCGCCGCAGGACGGTGCGGAACCGACGCCACGACACAGGGCGCTTGCCGCCCTCGCTGGCACGCGCGCATCAAAGGAAGACGCCATGAGCCAGACGCTTGAAACCGGCACCGCAGGGATCAACGGGCCACTTTGGGGCGCACGCGCCCGGGACTGGGCCGAGGCGCAAGAAGGGCAGTTCGCCGCCGGGTTCCGCGCGGTTCTCGCCCATGCGAAGGTCGCACCCGGCACCCGCCATCTGGACGCGGGATGCGGCGCGGGCATGGCGACCGCCATCTCAGCGGAGCTGGGTGCGCAGGTCAGCGGATTCGGCGCGCGGGCCCGCTACCTGATCGCCACGGTGTGACCCGGATTGCCCTCAAGACCGCCCGACCCGGAGGCTACAGATCGCGTCGCGGATGCCCAAGATCTCCGGCGCGCAAGGCGCGATTGGCGACCCGCGAGAGGAGCAAACCCAGCGGGCGGACGCCACGCCCCCGGATGGGCGACTTGGCAGGCCCCGCCTTGGCCATCCGACCCCCAACCCGCTGCGCGCGAACCGTTCCGGGGCACCATGATCGCCCGGGCCACTGACGCCCCCAGCCCCCGCTTCACAAGAGGCCGTTCCAGGTCCACGCACCCAGTCCAAACGAGGAGGAGGACACCAATGAAAGCAATCCCAAGAGCACTGAGCGCCGCGACATGTGTCGGTCTGGCATGGGCCCCTAGCGCGATGGCAGAACCGTCCGAGCATTTCATCATCCATCAGCTGGACCAGCCACCGCAGGAGGCCGCCACGCTTATTCGCGACTTCATCGCCATGAATGACGACTGGTCGCTGAATGGCGAGTTCGAGATGATGGGCGGGGCCGCCGTCGGCATGAAGATCTGCTTCAATGCCATGCGCAGGTATGTCGGGGCCGCGGGTTTGCATAATCTCGCCCTGATGCCATGTGGGAATATCGCGTTTTTTCAGGAGGATGGTCAGGCTTACCTGTCGATGCTCGATGTCGGGTACATCACGACCCTGTCGCCCCACCCTTCCCTCGAAGAAGGCGTGGCCCTCGCGCGGCCCGCCTATGCCGAGATGTTCACCGAGGTGCCCGGCGTCGAATGACACCCGGTGCAGGGCGCTGACCCAGCGGCTCACAGAGGCGCAAGGCAGGTCGGCTCAAAAGAAAACGTGTCGATGGGCTCAGATGGCCCGACCTGTCTCACTGCGCTCAGAGATACAAAATTTGTCTGCGTCCATCGCATTTGCCTTGGCCGCAACCTGCATCAGAAAAAACGCAGTTTACGGGCGTTCGATTTTACGAGAACGGAGATCACTGTGACCCAGATCATTCAAGTGGCCGCAATTGTGCTCGCGACAGCCGGAACCGGCGCGGCCACCATGTCCGTAATGAACGAGGACATTCCGGACCTGGAGGTGCCCGAGGGCGCCTGGGGCGCGTCCGGCGCGCTGGATGGCCGTGCGTTCACGGTCCGCGGGATCGACATGGAAAGCGGCGCTGTCCTGGAAGATGAGCTGTTGTTCCGCGATGGCACCTTTCAATCCGCTGATTGCCAGATCTACTGCGATTTCGGCTGGTCCGATTACCAGACGAAAGAGATCGATGGCGTGATCCATTTCACGACCACAACCCTTTGCCCCGACGCGCCGCACACTGTGGTCTGCTACGGTCAGGTCACCGGCGATACGATCACATTCGACGTCACCTGGACCACGCGCCGCTGGTACTGGACCAATCAGATCGTCTTGGAAGGATCCGGCGCCGCCACCGATTTCGACACCGCGACCGCGATCTCCAGCTGAGATCGCCGAGGTGCGATCGTCTGGCCTTTCGATCGGTGGTATTGCGCTGCGCGTCGCGATCCTAATCGCCGTGCTGGTGCTGGCCACCTGGGGCGCGCATGAGGTGCGCGATGCCCTGAACCTGCAGATCCGGCCTGATAACGAGCAACAGGTGCACCGCATGATCATGTTCGGTGCGGTGGCCTATATCAGGCTGCTGGCGCTCCCATTCGTTCCGGGGGCGGAGATCGGGCTGGCCATGCTCGCGGCCTTTGGCGCAGCTATCGCGCCGCTGATCTATATCTGCACCGTGGCCTCCATGATCCTTGCCTATACCGCAGGTCGCTTCCTGCCCATCGACGTTTTGCGGAGGTCCTTGTCCCTCCTGCGGATGCGCCGCGCCGCGGACCTCGTCGCCCGCGCCGCGCCCCTTTCCGGTGATGACCGTGTGGCGATGCTGCTGGACGGACAATCGGCGCGCGCGCTGCAACTGGCCATACGGTATCGCTATGTCGCGCTGGCTCTGGCTGTGAACACGCCCGGAAACTCGGTCATCGGTGGGGGCGGTGGCATCATGCTGATGGCGGGCCTGAGCGGCATCTTTTCACCGCTGGCAACGGTGGCGACCATCGCGCTTGCCGTCTCGCCGGTTCCGCTGGCGATGGTGTTTTTCGGTTTGGAGTTCTGACACGTGCCGCGATGGACGAGGACGTTTATGGTTAGGCCCTCACCCGAGCCTTGAGCGGGTTGGTCGGGTGATCCGGGATGCCCTCGGCAGGCGCGCGGGAACAGCCAGAATGGCCCGCTCCCGCAGCCAAGGATCGCCGCCCGGCTGAAGGCTCGGCACTACAGTGCTGCGAGCGATCCGGGCATTCCTGCAGGTCCCCGCGACACAGGCCATGGGAAAGGCAAGCGTGACGCATGCGGCGTCTTTTCCGAACGGACCCATACGCTTGCTTGACCGGCGCGCGGACATTGCCAAGGATGCCCCTGCCTGCAATCCAAGGACAGTTTTCCCATGACGCCGCAAAAGACCCTGCGCGAGTATATCCGGACCATTCCCGACTTTCCCCATGAGGGGATCATGTTCCGGGATGTCACCACGCTCTTTCTCGACCCACGGGGGTTTCGGATCGCGGTGGACCAGTTGCTCGACCCGTTTGTAGGCGTGAAGATCGACAAGGTGGCCGGGCTCGAGGCGCGGGGCTTCATTCTGGGCGGGGCCGTTGCGCATCAGCTGAGCGTCGGCTTCCTGCCGATCCGCAAGAAGGGCAAGTTGCCCGGCAAGACGATCGAGCAGGATTACGCGCTGGAATATGGCGAGGCCACGGTCGAGATCCATGACGACGCCCTGCAACCGGGCGAGCGGGTGCTGCTGGTGGATGACCTGCTGGCCACGGGCGGCACGGCCCGGGCGGGGATCCAGCTCATCGAACGGCTCGGCGCGCAGGTGGTGGGCTGCGCCTTCGTGATCGACCTGCCGGATCTGGGCGGGCGCAAATTGCTGGAGGAGATGGACATGGCTGTCCACGCCCTCACCGCCTTTGACGGGGATTGAGCGCAGAACTGTTCTCGGACCGGCAACAAAAACGCACCGGAAACGCGGAAAATTTGACGTAAAGGTCGCGCTGCGGCTAGGGAATTGGGATTAACCGTCCCAAGCCTAGTGAGTGACCTTTGATGAAAGCTCTTCCCCTCGCCCTGTGCCTTTGCCTCGTGACCCCCGGCCTCGCCGCCGCAAACACGCTCTTTTTCGATGATTTCGAAACCAACACTGCCGGTGCGAACCGCACACCAGCCGGATGGTCCACCACGGCCGGTGCCGTGGACATCACCGGCCCCGGATATTTCCCGGATGTCTGCTACAATATCGACACCTGTGTGGATCTCGATGGCTCGATCGGGGCCGCAGGCACGATCCAGACCGTGCAGAGCTTTACGCTCACCGCAGGTCAGAGCTACACCCTGAGCTTCGATTACTCGAAGAACTACTTTCAGCAGCAGAACACCAACGTCATGACCTTCGGCGTCGGCGGTGTCAGCGACACGCTCAGCATTCCCGGAGGCCCGCGCGCGTCGGATTTTGCCGAGCTGAGCTTCAGCTTTGTCGGCGATGGCTCCACCGGTTCGATCTTCTTTGCCCATGAAGGCGCAGATAATGGCGGGATCATCATCGACAACGTCAAGCTAGTGGGAAACACAGCCCCCCCGTCGCCGGTCCCGCTGCCGGCCTCGCTGCCGCTTCTGGCGGGCGGATTGCTGGGGGCCGCGGCCCTGCGCCGCCGGAAATCTTTCAAATCCTAACGAATTGCTAACGACTCAGTCGTAATCTGGGGCCTGTCGATGCAGCGATCGACAGGTTTCCCTAAGGTAGACTGACCCCGGCCGGTGTACGCCACCGCGCCGGGTCTTTTTTAGCCCAAACGCGCGGCGGTCCAGCGCAGGGAGGCAGCCTCGGTCGCCTGCACCCACCCCTCCTTGCCATCCATGTAATGCTCCGCGTCCCGCGTGCGGGCGACAAGGCGCTGTTTCAGCGCGCCATACTCCCCCGCGATCTCAGGATGCGCGCGCAAGTAGTCGCGAAAGGCGAGATGACGGCGCGCCCCCTCGGAGCCCGTGGCAAAGGCATGGAGCTGATGGGTTCGTCGCCCCGCCGCGCTGTCCTTGCGGAAATAACGCCGCCCGGGGATCCCGAAAGCGCCCATCGCCTCATAGCCCAGCCCGATCAGATCCCCATCGCGGGCATCCAGCGCCGCGAGATCCCCGATCTCCAGCAAGAGATCGAGGATCGGCTTGGCGATCAGCCCGGGGACCGAGGTGCTGCCGATGTGATGGACCGTGACGGCCAGTCCTTGCAGGGCGCCGGTGATCGCAGCACCCTCCGCCGCAGCCGCGCGGGCCCAGTCGGGATCATGGGGCGCGAGCTGGATACCGCCGGTCATGCCCTCTGGCGCAGGACCGCGCCCGGGTTGAGGATCCCGTTGGGGTCCAGCGCGTCCTTGATCGCCCGCATGGCGGCAAGCTTCACCGGATCGCCATAACGTTCCAGATCCTCGACCTTGAGCCGCCCGACCCCGTGTTCCGCCGAGACCGACCCGCCCATGGCATGGACGATATCATGGACGCAGCGCTTGATCGCGGGGCGCGCCTCCTCGTGATCGGCCCGGGTCTCGCCGGGCATGGGGAAGACGTTGTAATGCAGGTTGCCATCGCCCACATGGCCGAAGCAGTTGATCCGGTAGGTGCCGATGGCGCTCAGGGCGGCGGTCGCCTGGGTGATGAAGTCCGGGATCTGCGAGAGCGGCACCGAGATGTCGTGGGACGAGACCGAGCCGATCCGGCGGTTCGCCTCGGGGATGTTCTCGCGCACGGCCCAAAGCGCAGCCGCCTGCGCCTCGGACTGGGCGATGATCCCGTCCTGGACCAGACCGGCCTCCGCCGCGCGGGTGTAAAGCGTCTCGAGCGCGCCTTCGGGGTCGAACCCGCTGGCCCCCGCCAGATCGATCAGCACGCACCAATCCGGGGCCTCGGCAAAGGGCAGGCGCAGATCCGCCATGGTCTCGGCCAGAAACCGCATCCCCATGCCGGAGATCAGCTCGAAGGCCGAGATCGCGTCGCCTGCGACCTCGCCGGCAAGGCTCAGCAGGTCGAGCGCGGCCTCGGGACCGGTCACCTGCAGCATGGCCACTCCGTGCCGGTTGGGACGCGGATAAAGCCGCAGGGCCGCGGCCGTGATCACGCCGAGCGTGCCCTCCGCCCCGATCAACAGGTTGCGCAGGTCGTAGCCCATATTGTTCTTCCGCAGGCGGGTCAGCCCATGCCAGATCTCGCCATTGGCCAGCACCGCCTCGACCCCGAGGCAGAGATCGCGCGCATTCCCGTAACGCAGCACATTCACCCCGCCCGCATTGGTCGCCAGCACCCCGCCGACCCGGGCCGACCCTTCGGAGGCCAGGGACAGCGGAAAGAGCCGGTCCACCCCGGCAGCAGCGTCCTGCACATCCGCGAGGATCGCGCCCGCCTCGGCCACCAGCACGTTCTCGCGCGCATGCACGGCCCGGATCGCGTTCATCCGCTGCAAGGACAGGATCACCGGGGGCGGTCCTTCGGGGGCGATCTGACCGCCCACCAGACCGGTGCCACCGCTATAGGGCACCACGCCCACCCGGTGCCCATTGGCCAGCCGCAGCACCGTCGCGACCTCTGCGGCAGAACCGGGTGCCACCAGCAACCCGCCGGATCCCGCATAGCGGCCCCGGGGCTCTTCGAGATATTGCGCGCCCAGTTCGGGAAAGGCGGATGCGGGCAGCTCTGCGCGCAGGGCCGTCTCGAGATCGGCGGGAACGGTATCGAGCATGGTCTGTCCTCCGACGCGGGGGCCGCGCCTTACAAGTCGTCGTCGCGCAGCCAGGCCGGTCGCAGCACCACGACCGTGGGCTCGGAGGGCAGCGTGCGCAGGGACACCTCCAGAAAGTTCGTATCGCGGTACTCGACCCGGAATTCCGAGGCCATGCCGGTCAGGAAGCTCTGGAGCGTGAAATCCCCGAACCAGTGCATGGGCACAATCACCGAGGAGCGCAAGCGCCGCAGGATCGAGATCATCACGTCCTGCGGCACCGTATAGCCGCCATCCACCGGGGCCATGACCACATCGAGGCGCCCGAGGGCCGCATATTGCATGTCATTGGGCTCATGGTGGAGATGCCCGAGATGACCGATGCAGAGCCCGGCAATCTCGAAGACGAAGATCGAATTGCCAAGCGGCGCGCTCACCGTGCCAAAGCCCGAGCGGACATCCGTCGGCACATTGCGCACCAGCACCTCGCCCAGATCCAGATAATGCTCCACCGGGTTCGGGCCCGAGGTGTTCCAGCCCGGCAGGACATGGGGGATGCGCGGGTCGGGATTGGCCGTCCAATGGGTCGAATGGGCGTTGTTCATGGTCACCACATCCGGAAAGAACGAAGTATTGCCCAGAAACCCGGTGTAATCCGTCACCGCCGTGAAACCTTCGGGTCCTTCGATCAGAAAGCTCGCATGGGCGATATAGCTCAGCCGGACGGTGAAATCCTCAAGCGGGGCGCCGAAGCTTGCGGTCTGCACATAGGACAGCCCCGGCGCGGCATCTGCGATGGCGATGCAATGGCTGGGCTTGCGGGTCTGCTCCTGCGCCAGGGCGGCGGGCGCGGCCAAAGCTGTCGCGAGGCCAACCGCCAGCGCCGACAGGGTCAGGGGGAAACGGGACATGGACGGACCTCCGTGCGACAGGGTGCGGGTTGGCCAAGAGTATAGGGCGCCGGGCGCGCAAGTCTGGTCTTTCTGCACCGATACTGCGCCCGAGGGGACGCGCGCGGCCTCAGGCGCAAAAACCAGATGCACAGCCCGCGCCAGACGCGTATCTCTTGGGCAACGCGTTTTGAAAGGATATGGGCATGCGGCGCAAACTGGCAGCAGGAAACTGGAAGATGAACGGCCTCACCGCGGCCCTCGCCGAGGCGGGCGCGATTGCCGAGGCCGCGGCGGCGAGCCCTGCCGAGGTGCTGCTCTGCCCGCCCGCGACGCTGGTGGCGCCCATGGCGGCGATGGCCGGGGATGGCGCGCTGCAGGTCGGCGGGCAGTATTGCCATGCCAAGGTCTCTGGTGCGCATACGGGCCATGTCTCGGCCGAGATGCTGGGCGATGCCGGGGCGTCCTATGTGATCACCGGCCATTCCGAGCGGCGTCAGGACGATGGCGAGGATGATGCCGCCGTGCGCGCCCAGACCCTCGCCGCATGGGAGGCCGGTCTGACGGCGGTGGTCTGCGTCGGCGAGACCGAAGCCGAGCGCGACGCCTCGAACACGCTGGGCATCATCGGGGGCCAACTGGCCGGGTCGGTGCCGGATCAGGCCACGGGCCACAACCTCGTGATCGCCTATGAACCGGTCTGGGCCATTGGCACCGGGCGCGTGCCCAGCCTCGACCAGATCGGCGAGGTGCATGATTTCATCCGCGGCAAGCTGGAACAGCGGTTCGGCGAAGGGGTCGGTCGCTCGGTGCGCCTGCTCTATGGCGGGTCGGTCAAGCCGGGCAATGCCGACGAGATCTTCGGCGTCTCCAATGTGGATGGCGCGCTGGTGGGCGGAGCCTCCCTCAAGGCGTCCGACTTCACGGCGATCATCGCGGCACTTGGCTGAGCCGATGATGCGGCACGCGCGGCGCGGAGGCCGAGACATCCCGCGCCATGGGCAATCCATGCCCCGCGCGGCATAATTCCCCCATGGCGGATGCAAGTCACAGCGCGGCGCGGCCCCGCAACCCGGCCCGGCGGCCGATCAGGTCCGGCACGGCGCTGGCGCTGGCCCTGTGCCTTGCCGGGCTTGTGGCGCTGGTCAGCTTCCCCCGGCTGGAGCGGTTCTTTCAGCGCGACGCGGCCGAGCAGGCCGCCGCGACCCTCAGCCTGACTGTCGAGGGGCTGACCGGCGCGCTCAACCGCTATGCCCCCCTGCCCGCGCTGGTGGCCGAACGGCCCGAGCTCGCGCAGCTTCTGCAGGAGCCGGACAACACCGCCCTGATCGCTCAGGTCAATGAGAGCCTGCGCCAGACCGCCTATGCGCTCAGGGCCTCGGATGTCTATCTGCTCGACATCTCTGGCCATACACTGGCGGCGAGCAATTACCGCAAGACCCTGAGCTTCGTGGGCCGCAGCTTTGCCTACCGGCCCTATTTCACCCAGGCGCTCGATGGCGGTCTGGGACGGTTCTTTGCCCTGGGCACCACCTCGGGGGAGCGGGGGTATTTCTACGCCGCCCCCGTCGAGGAGGATCAGCGCATCACCGGCGTGGTGGCGGTGAAATTCACCGTGGACGGCTTCGAGGAGACCTGGCGCGCGGGCCCGGCCACGGTGCTGGTCAGCGATCTGCGCGGCGTGGTTTTCATGTCCGACCGCGAGGACTGGCATTTCCGCGCCCTGCGCCCCCTGACCCCCGCTGCCCGCGCCGGGATCGAGACGGCCCGGCAGTATCCTCTGTCGCAGGTGACACCTTTGCCGACCGAGCGCCGCGCCCTCGGCGCGGGGGCCGAGCTCTGGACTATCGACGATCCGGGCGCGCCCAGCGCGGGCTATGTCGCCCAGACCACCCGCATCGCTGAGGCCGGCTGGGATGTGACCGTGCTGGTCTCGACCGGACCGGCGCGTCAGCAGGCCCTGCAAATGGTGGCGATCGGGACGCTGCTGACCCTGCTTCTGGCGCTGGCCGGAATGGTCTTTCTGCAACGGCGCGCCCAGCAGCGCGCGTTGATGGCGGCGCAAACCGCCGCCCGGACCGAGCTGGAGGCGCGGGTCATCCAGCGCACGACGGACCTCAACGAGGCCAATGCCCAGCTCCAGCAGGAGGTGATCGAGCGGCGTCAGGCGGAACAACAGCTGCGCAAGACCCAGGCCGAGCTGGTGCAGGCGGGCAAGCTCGCCGCCCTCGGTCAAATGTCCGCCGCCCTGAGCCACGAGTTCAACCAGCCCCTGGCCGCGGTGAAATCCTATGCCGAAAACGCCGCGATCTTTCTCGAGCGGGACCGCCCGCAGGAGGCGCGCGAGAATGTCGGACGGATCTCGGCCCTCACGGACCGGATGGCCGAGATCTCGAAGCATTTGCGCAATTTCGCCCGACGCCCGCAGGATGCCGTGGACCGGGTGCAGCTCGCGACGGTGATCCATGACGCGCTGGCGGTGATGCAGGCCCGGATCAAGCATGCGGAGGCCGAGATCCGCTATGTCCCGCCCGCGGACCCGGTCTGGGTGCGCGGCGGCCATGTGCGCCTGCAACAGGTGGTGGTGAACCTGCTGAGCAACGCGCTGGATGCCACCGCCGAGACCGAGGCCCCGGTGATCACGCTGGAGGTCACGCAAACCGCCGATCAGGCCATCCTCAGCGTCTGCGACACGGGCCCCGGCATCGCGCCGGGCGCGGAAGAGACGCTGTTCGATCCGTTCTTCACCACCAAGGGGCCGGGCGGCGGGCTCGGGCTCGGCCTGTCGATCTCGTACAACATCGTGCGCGATTTCGGCGGCACGCTCAGCGCCCATAACCGCGAAGGCACGGGCGCGGAATTCCGGCTGACCCTGAGCCTGTGCCCCGAACCGGAGGGCGCGCGGCCATGAGTTCGGAGATGATCCTCTTCGTCGATGACGAGGAACCCCTGCGACATGCAGCGGCGCAGACGCTCCAGCTGGCCGATTTCGACGTGACCTGCTTTGCCAAGGCCGAGAGCGCCCTGCCTCGGATCGCCCGGGACTTTCCCGGCATCCTCGTGACCGATATCCGGATGCCGGGCCTGAGCGGGACCGACCTCATGGCGCGCTGTCTCGAGATCGACCCGGAATTTCCGGTGATCCTGGTGACAGGGCATGGGGATATCGAGCTCGCGGTGCAGTCCATGCGGGACGGGGCCTATGATTTCCTCGAAAAGCCCTATGCCCCGAGCCGCCTTGTGGCGACGATCCGGCGAGCGCTGGACAAGCGCCGCCTCACGCTTGAGAACCGTCGCCTGCGCGCGGCCGTCGGCCGCCGCGATCCGATCGAGGCGCGCCTGACCGGGCGCAGTCCCGCGCTGATCGCCCTGCGCCAGCAGGTGCGCGCGGTGGCCCAGACCGATGCGGATGTCCTGATCATCGGCGCGACCGGCACTGGCAAGGAGGTCACGGCCCGCGCCCTGCACCGGGCCAGCGGGCGCAAGGACGGCCCCTTCCTGCAGATCAACTGCGCCGCCCTGCCGGCGGATCTGATCGAGAGCGAGCTCTTTGGCCATGAGGCCGGGGCCTTTGCCGGGGCCATGCGCGCGCGCTATGGCAAGTTCGAGGCCGCGCGCGGCGGAACGGTCTTCCTTGACGAGATCGACAGCCTGCCCCTGCCGCTGCAGGCCAAGCTTCTCCACGCGATCCAGAACCGGACGGTCACGCGGCTGGGCTCGAACGAGCCGGTGAGCCTCGATGTGCGCTTTGTCGCCGCCAGCAAGAAGGATCTGGAGGCCGAGGCCCAGGCCGAGCGGTTCCGGGCCGATCTGCTCTATCGGCTGAATGTGGTGACCCTGCGGCTTTTGCCCCTGTCCGAGCGGCGCGAGGATATCCCCCTGCTCTTTGCGCAACTGGTCAGCGAAACCGCCGCGCGGCTGCAACAGGCCGCGCCCGAGGTCTCGGGCGGGGTCCTGTCGCGCATGGCCGCGCGAGACTGGCCCGGCAATGTGCGCGAGCTGCGCAATGCCGCCGAGCGCTATGTGCTGGGGCTCGATCTCGATCTTGCGCCATCGGGCCCCGACGCCCCGCCCCCCGCGCCCGAGGCGCTGGCCGATCAGATGGCCGCCTATGAAAAGGCCCTGATCACCGCAAGCCTTGCCGCCCATCAGGGGCGGCTCAAGGACACTTACGAGGCGCTGAATCTCTCGCGCAAAGCGCTCTACGAGAAAATGCAGAAGCACGGTCTGTCCCGCGAGACCTTCGCGCCCGAGAGCTGAGCGCCCCCGCATTGCCGCCCGCAGCCGGCTCGCTTGGGTCGGCTTGGGTCAACTTGGGAACATGATTTCCAGCCCATGTCCCCGTCCCGACCCAAAGCGCGCAATTTTTTCACGCGGCCCATGTCCTGACCGCATGGCGACCTTGCCAAAAACACATGCCGTCCCCCTACTGCGCCCAGCACCGAATGGGAGGTGTCTGCAAAGCCGCGCGCTTTGCGAGCGAGAGCCGCACCGGCCCGGCCCGATAACGGGTCCCCCGGCAGGCGGCGCAAACTGGAGGAAGACAATGAAATTCACTTTGATGACCGGCACCGCAATGATCGTGACCCTGGGCGCAAGCATGGCCACCGCGATGGATCGCGACGGCTGGCCCGAGAGCTTCACCGTGGGCACCGCGTCCCAGGGCGGGACCTATTTCGCCTATGGCTCCGGCTGGGCGAACCTTGTCGCCGAAGAGCTGGGCCTGTCGGGTGGCGGCGAAGTCACCGGCGGCCCGATGCAGAACATGGCGCTGGTCCATACGGGCGACGCGCAGTTCGGCATGACCACCATGGGCCCGGCCGCGGAATCCCTCAGCGGCACCAACCCCATCGCCCCGGGCCTGCAGATGACCGGCGCCTGCGCGATGTTCCCGATGTATCAGACGCCCTTCTCCGTGACGGCGCTGAGCTCGTCGGGCATCAGCTCCATCGCGGATATCCCGGACGGTGCCAAGATCGGCTTCGGCCCGGCGGGTTCCACCTCGGACACCTACTTCCCGCGCATGATGGAAACGCTTGGCGTGAACTTTGAACGCCGCAATGGTGGCTGGTCCGACCTGGGCGGTCAGCTGCAGGACGGTCTGCTGGACGTGATCGCCTTTGCCGCCGGTGTGCCGGTGCCCGCGGTCAGCCAGCTCGAAGTGCAGACGGATGTGAACATCATCGAGTTCACCGGGGAAGAGCAGGCCAAGATCCTCGAAGCCTTCCCGGTTTCCGAGTTCATGATCGGCGCGGACACCTATTCCACCCTGACCGAGGACGCGACCTCGGTTTCCATGTGGAACTTTGCCATCGCCAATTGTGACCTGCCCGCCTCCTTCGTCGAAGCGGTCGTGGACGTGGTCATGTCCGACAATGCCCGCATGGTCGGCATCCACAAGGCGGCTCGCTCCACCCTGCCCGAGAACTGGGACAAGAACGGCGTGCTGCAATGGCACCCGGGTGCTGCGGCCTGGTTCAAGGAAAATGCCGGGGCCGATATCCCCGACAGCATGATCCACGGCATGTAAGCCGACAGAGTTGGAAGGGCCGCGCCACAGCGGCCCTTCTTTTACGCGCGGAGGGAGCCGTGCTTGGGCGCAACGACGTCCAAACCGGAGTGAGGGAATGACAGATCAAACCAAGACCGAAGACGACCATCTGATTGCTGATGGCGTCGACGAGGAACCCACGGAGGCGAACCGTCGCCTGTTCGAGGGGCGCAATTTTATCCTGATCAGCGCGTTTGCAGCGCTGTATGCGGCTTTTCACATGGCTGCCCTGAACGGGTTGTCGATCTCGGAATGGACCGGGGTGACGATCCCCTTCCTGCCGACCTTCCCGCTGGAGACCTGGAATTTCCGGATCGTCCATATCGCGGGCGCGCTGGCGCTTGGCTTCCTGCTGTTTTCGGCGCGCACGGATTTCCCCGGCCCGGGCAAGGAAACCCCGATGCTGGGCTATGTGGCCTATGCGCTGATGATCCCGGCGCTGTTTTCGCTCGGCATGGCGGCGAGCTTCGCGATGGAGATCGCGAATGGCACCATGTGGAACGGCATCGATGAGGGCATCAAGTTCAACGAGACCTACCTCTTTGGTCTGCCCCTGATCATCGCAACCGCGGGCGCGATCGTGCTGAGCTGGTTTCACCGGCGCACGCGCGGCGGCTTTGCAGCCCCGGATCTGGTGCTGGCGGTCTGCGGCCTGGCCGTGGCGACCTATCTGATCACCATCTATGGCACGCTCATGCGGAACTCGACGGGCACGCCCTTTGCCCCGATCGGGATCTCGATTGCCGCCGTGGCGGGCACGGCCCTGATCATGGAGCTGACCCGCCGGGTGGCGGGCATGGCGCTGATCGTGATCGCGGCGATCTTCCTGACCTATGTCTTTATCGGTCAGTACATGCCGGGCTTCCTGAATGCCCCGGCCATCAGCTGGCAACGCTTCTTCAGCCAGGTCTACACGGATGCAGGCATCCTCGGGCCGACCACGGCTGTGAGCTCCACCTATATCATTCTCTTCATCATCTTCGCGGCCTTCCTGCAGGCCTCCAAGGTGGGCGATTACTTCGTGAACTTCGCCTTCGCCGCAGCTGGCCAGTCGCGCGGGGGTCCGGCCAAGGTGGCGATCTTTGCCTCCGGCCTGATGGGGATGATCAACGGCACCTCGGCGGGCAATGTGGTCGCCACGGGGTCGCTGACGATCCCGCTGATGAAGAAGGTGGGCTATCACAAGAAAACCGCCGGCGCGGTCGAGGCTGCTGCCTCCACCGGGGGCCAGATCATGCCGCCGATCATGGGGGCCGGTGCCTTCATCATGGCCGAGATCACGGGCATTCCCTATACCGACATCGCCCTCGCAGCGGTGATCCCGGCGATCCTCTACTTCGTGTCGGTCTATTTCATGGTGGACATGGAAGCGGCCAAGCTCGGCATGCGCGGCATGTCCAAGGACGAGCTGCCGAAGTTCAACAAGATGGTGCGCCAGATCTATCTGTTCCTGCCGATCATCATCCTGATCTACGCGCTCTTCATGGGATACTCGGTGATCCGGGCAGGCACGCTCGCGACCATCGCGGCCGCCGTGGTGTCGTGGTTCACCCCGTTCCGCATGGGGCCCCGCTCCATCGTGAAGGCCTTTGAGATTGCGGGCACCATGTCCGTGCAGATCATCGCGGTCTGCGCCTGTGCGGGCATCATCGTGGGCGTGATCAGCCTGACCGGTGTCGGCGCACGCTTCTCGGCGGTCCTGCTGGGCATTGCGGATACGAGCCAGCTTCTGGCGCTGTTCTTTGCCATGTGCATCGCGATCCTGCTGGGGATGGGGATGCCGACCACGGCCGCCTATGCGGTGGCCGCCAGTGTGGTTGCCCCGGGCCTTGTGCAACTGGGCATCCCGCAGCTGACGGCGCATTTCTTCGTCTTCTACTTCGCGGTGCTCTCGGCCATCACGCCCCCTGTGGCGCTGGCGAGTTACGCGGCGGCGGGGATATCCGGGGCCAACCCGATGGAGACCTCCGTGGCCTCCTTCAAGATCGGGATCGCCGCCTTCGTGGTGCCCTTCATGTTCTTCTACAATGGCGCGCTCCTGATGGATGGCACCTGGCTGGAAGTGCTGCGGGCCGGTGGCACCGCCGTGGTCGGGGTCTTCCTGCTCAGCTCTGGCGTGCAGGGTTGGTTCATGGGCGGTCGCGCGGTCTGGTTCCTGCGGATCGGTCTGGTGGTCGCAGCGCTCCTGCTGATCGAAGGCGGGATCGTCACCGACCTTGCCGGGATCGGCCTGATCGCCGCGGTCTATTTCGTCCAGAAAGTGATCCGCCCGGCCCCGGGCGCAACCATCCCCGTACGCGGCGCGGACTGACCATGGAGAAGGTCACGCAGGACCCCGGTGATCCGACCTTCGTCCAGAACCCGTATCCGGTCTATGATCGGATGCGGGACCTCGGAGACCTGATCTGGTGGGAAGCCTACGGCATGGTCGTCTCTCCCAGCTACAAGGCCACGGCGGCGATCCTCAAGGATCGCCGTTTTGGTCGTGAACCGGTGGATCCGATCCCGGTACCCCCGCATCTGACCGATTTCTACGGGGTCGAGGCCCATTCCATGCTCGAGCTTGAGCCGCCGCGCCACACGCGGCTGCGCGGGCTGGTGACGCGCGCATTTACCTCGCGCCGCGTGGCGGCCCTTGCCCCCGAAATCGAGGCGCTCTGTCATGAGCTCATCGATGCCTTTCCCGAAGGGCCCTTCGACCTGTTGCCGCGCTATTGCACGCCCGTTCCGGTGCGGATCATCGCCCGGATGCTGGGCGTCCCCGAGGCCGAGGCGCCGCAGCTTCTGGCCTGGTCCCACGCCATGGTGGGCATGTATCAGGCCAGCCGCACCCACGCGATGGAGGTTGCCGCCAATGACGCCGCGCGGGCCTTCACGGATTGGGTCAGTGACCTGATCACCGCCCGCCGCCGAAGCCCGGGCGAGGACCTTATGAGCGCGCTGATCGCCGCTGAGGAGGATGGCGCCCGGCTCAACCGCGAGGAGCTGATCACGACCGTGATCCTGCTGCTCAATGCCGGGCATGAGGCGACGGTCCACACGCTGGGCAACGGGGTGAAGACCTTGCTGGAAACCGGGCATCGCGACATCACCCCGGGGCTCGTCGAGGAGGTGTTGCGCTTTGACCCGCCGCTCCATGTTTTCACCCGGATCGCACGCGAGGAGGTCGAGGTCTTCGGCCACCGGTTCGCCCCCGGCGAGACCATCGGCTGCCTGCTGGCAGCGGCGAACCGGGATCCGGCCTTTGCCACCGATCCCCACCGGTTCGACCCGGCGCGTCAGATCAAGGGACAGAACATGGCCTTTGGCGCGGGGCTGCATTTCTGCGTGGGCGCGCCGCTGGCCCGGCTGGAGGTCGAGATTGCGCTCAGGGCCTTGTTTAACCGATGCCCGGCGCTGCGGCTGACGACCCCGCCGCGCTACGCGCCGATCTATCATTTCCACGGGCTCGAGACCTTGGAGGTCGCGCGCTAGGGGGTCAGGCTTCGGCCTTCTTCTCCCAGCGGCCGCTTTCCTGGCTCCAGTATTGCGCCGAGAGCCCGGCCCCGGTGACCTCGCGCCATTGGTCGCGGGCGGCCTGTACCGCGTCAGGATCGCCCCCGTCAAAGAGGATCGAGGCCCGTTCGAGCCCGCCAACCTCGCCCGGGTCAAGTTTTGCGCCCTCGACGCAGATCAGGGCGGTCCGATCCGCCACCGGCAGATCGACCCCCATCAATACGGGCTGATCCGCATCATGGGGTCCCCCGGCGAGGCCATGGGGCAGGAACCCCTCCTCGGGCTTGAGCCAGAGCAGCTCGTCGAGCCGCTCCAGCCCCGCCTGATTGCTGCCGCGCAGGGCGACGCGCCAACCGGCGGCCAGGGATTTCTCCAACAGCACCGGCAGGGTCGCGTCGAGCGGCGTCCGGGTCATGTGGTAGAAATAGACCGCGCCCATGGTGCCGGACCGATCAGGACTGCTCGTAGTCGTCGCGGATCAACCGGTCGAGCGCGCGCACGCCCCAGCCGGTCGCCCCCGCGGGCGCGTAGTCGGTCGCCGATTTGACCGAGGCCGTGCCCGCGATATCCAGATGGCACCAAGGGGTCTCGTCCTTGACGAACCGGCCCAGGAACTGCGCCGCCGTGATCGAGCCTGCCGGACGCCCGCCGGTATTCTTGATATCCGCGACGCGGGACTTGATCAGCTTGGCATAAGCCGGGCCCATGGGCATCCGCCACGCGCCCTCCCCCTCGGCGCCGGCGGCCTTGATGAAGGCCCCGCTCAGCGCGTCGGAATTCGAGAAGACCCCGGCGTTTTCATGGCCGAGCCCGATGATGATCGCCCCTGTCAGGGTCGCGAGGTTGATCATGCCCGTGGGGTTGAAGGTCTCTTGCGTGTACCAGAGCACATCGGCCAGAACGAGCCGCCCCTCGGCATCGGTGTTGATCACCTCGATCGTGTCGCCCTTCATCGAGGTCACCACATCGCCGGGCCGCTGGGCCTTGCCGTCGGGCATGTTCTCGACGAGGCCCACCAGCCCCACGACATTGGCCTTGGCCTTGCGCAGGGCCAGCGTGCGCATGACGCCCGCCACGACTCCCGCGCCGCCCATATCCATGGTCATGTCTTCCATGCCGCCCGCCGGTTTCAGCGAGATGCCCCCGGTGTCAAAGACCACGCCCTTGCCGACCAGTGCAAACGGGGCCTCGTCCCCACCGCCCATCCATTTCATGATGACGATCTTCGAGGGGCTTTCCGAGCCCTGCCCGACCCCGAGCAGCGCGTCCATGCCGAGCTCGGCCATCTCGGCCTCTTCGAGCACGGAAACCTCGAGCCCGAGGTCTTGCATCGCAATGAGCCGGTCGGCGAACTCGGTGGTGGTCAGCACATTGGCGGGCTCGTTCACCAGATCGCGGGTGAAGAATACGCCTTCGGCCACGGCCCGGTGATCCGCATAGGCGGCCTCGACCTCGGCCGGTTTCGCGGCCATGACCGTTATGCCACCTGTCTCGCCCTCTTGCTTGGATTTGCGCGCATCGAAGGTATAGACCCGCAAAGTGGCCCCGAAGGCGATTTCCTCCGCCGCCACTTGCGTGCCCGCCCAGATCGCCAGACCGCCCTTGCCGACCTTCGGGCCCAGCGCCGCGCCCGCCTTGCGCGCCTCCAGCCCCTTGGCCGTGCGCGCGAGCTTCACGATGATGACCTGATCCGTCGCCATGCCGGCAGGATACCCGAGCGTCAGGCTGTCACCGGATTTCAGCTTCTCGAAAGCCTCGCTCTCGACCGCGCGAGCCAAGGCGCCCTTGGTAAGCTTGTTGATCCGTTTGGCGCCCGGGTTGAGCGTGCCTTCGGCGGGCACAAACACCGCGATGCGGGCCGTTTCGGCGGCCAGGGCATCGAGATCGGTTTCGACGAAGGAGACGGGGACAAGCTCGGTCATGGGCTCTCTCTTGATATGATGTCCCGCCATACGTAGACCGGGTGCGGCGCGATGACCAGCCGATGGGCGCGTCAGAGCGGCTTGTGCGCTTTTCCCGGCGGTCCGAATGATCTAGGCTGCCGGTGAACCTGTTGGAAGGCCTCGCGCGACCGCCGATCATGCTCGCCCGCTATGACCGATATATCCTCGGCCGCCTGATGGTCACCTTCGGGTTTTTCACCCTGATCATCGTATTGATCTATTGGATCAACCGGTCGATCCGGCTGTTCGACCGGCTGATCGGCGATGGCCAGAGCCTTGCGCTCTTTGCGCAGCTGTCGCTGCTGAGCCTGCCTTACCTGATCTACCTGATGCTGCCGCTTTCGGCCTTTGCGGCCTCCGTGAGCACGGGCAACCGCATGGGATCGGACAGCGAGACCGTCGCGCTGCAGGCCGCGGGGATCAGTGCCTTCCGGATCGTGCGCCCGGCCTTCTACCTCGGCCTGATGGCCGCCGCGCTGATGCTGGTGCTGGCGCATTTGCTGGTCCCGCTCGCCCGGGTGACCATTGTCGATCTCGAGGACCGGCTGGCCGATGCGGTGGGCGCGCGCCTGCTGGAGCCGGGCAAGTTCCAGTCGCCGGTGGACGGCGTGACCGTGTTTGTTGGCGAGATCACCGATGAGGGCGTGCTGTCCAAGGTTCTGTTGTCGGATCAACGCGATGAGGCGACCGAGGTTCTCTATACCGCGAACCAGGCGCTGCTGCTGCAGGCCGAGACGGGTCCGCAGCTCGTGATGATTTCGGGGCTCGCGCAATCCCTGCGCGCAGATGGAACGCTGAGCATTCTGCATTTTGAGGATTTCGCACTCAGCCTCGGCACGGCCAGAATGCCCGAAGAGCGCGTGCTGCGCGACCTGCGGGGCTGGGACACGCTCAGCCTGCTGCGCGCCGAGCCCGAAACGCTGGAGTTGGTGCGCAAATCCAAGGCCGAGTTCCTGCACGAGGCCCATCGCCGCTTTGCCACCCCGGCCCTGGCGGTCTGCACCGCCGTGCTGGGCTTTGCCGCATTGCTGGTCGGCGGGTTCAGCCGCTTTGGCTTCTGGCAACAGGTGGCAGGGGCGATCGTACTGATCGTCGCGATCCAGCTCTTTGCCAATTTCGCCGAGGATCTCGCCCTGCAAAGCGACGAGGCCTGGCCGATCCTCTATGCGCCGGTGGTCTTTGCGGCCACGGCGGTGGGGATGTTGCTTTACCTCGCGGATCACCCGCTCAAGCGACGACGGCGCGATCCGGCGGAGGGGGCCACATGACCCTGCAATGGTATTTCGCCCGCCGCTTCGCCGTGAGTTTTCTGTCCATGCTGTCGATCTTTGCCGGTCTGATCTGGATGACCGACATGGTGGAAACCCTGCGCAGCCTTGCAAGCGATGAGTTCGGCATTCAGGAGGCCGCCGGGCTCGCCCTGTTGCAGCTGCCCGGCACGATCTATGAGGTCATCCCCCTGATCATGGTGCTGGCCACGATCACGCTGTTTCTCAAGATGGCGCGGACCTCGGAGCTGATCGTGACCCGCGCCGCCGGACGCTCAGCGATCCGCAGCCTGATCGCGCCCGTGCTGGTGGCGGCCCTGATCGGGGGGATCGGGATCAGCGCAATCAACCCCATAGTTGCCGCCACCTCGCGCATTGCCGACGAGACCCGGGACACGGTGCGCGGGCGGGTGACCAGCGTCCTCTCCCTGAGCCGTAACGGGCTCTGGCTGCGTCAGGCCGCACCGGACGGGCAGATCGTGATCCATGCCGCCGGGGTCAGCCCGGGGGGCACGGCGCTCTATGATGTGACCTTCCTGCGGTTTGACCGCGATGCCCTGCCCAAACAGCGGATCGCGGCCGCCCGGGCCGAGCTGGTCCCCGGGGCCTGGGACATGACCGGCGTCAAGACCTGGGATCTTTCGGGGCGGACCAATCCCGAGGCCTCTGCCGTGGAGCAGGCCTGGATGCGGCTGCCCTCGGACCTGACCCTGAACCAGATCCGCGACAGCTTTGGCGAGCCCTCGGCCATCCCGATCTGGCAATTGCCCGCCTTCATCACCCAGCTTGAGGCGGCGGGCTTCGCCGCGCTCAGCCACCGGGTCTGGCTCCATTCCGAGCTGGCCTCGCCGGTGTTCCTGATCTCGATGGTGCTGATCGGCGCGGCCTTCACCATGCGGCATACCCGGTTCGGACGGACCGGGCTGATGGTGCTCTTTGCCGTGCTTCTGGGCTTTTCCATGTATTTCCTCAAAAGCTTCGCATTGGTGCTCGGTGAAACTGGCAAGATCCCGGTGCTGATCGCTGCGTGGTTTCCGCCCCTGGCCGGGATCTGCCTCGCGCTGGCGCTTCTGTTGCATCAGGAGGACGGTTGATGCCCGGAGGCCTGCCCCGCGCCGGGACATTTGCGCGGCTGTGTCTGGGGGTGGCCGGTCTCGCGTTGCTGAGCACGGGCGCGCCCGCGCAAGAGACGCCTGCCCCCGCGACCCTGCTGGCCGATCAGATCACCGCGGATCCGAACGGGGTGCTCACCGCCAGCGGCTCGGTCGAGGTGATTTATGATGGGCGGCGGCTGCGCGCCGATACGATCATCTATGACACGCGCGACGAAAGCCTCCGGGTGGTTGGCCCGATCCAGCTCAGCTCCGGTCCGGGCTTCGTACTGCTTGCCTCGGAGGCCGAAATCGACGGTGCCTTGCGCGACGGCATCCTGCGCAGCGCGCGCCTTGTGCTGGACCAGAAGGTGCAGATCGCCGCCTCCGAGATCCAGCGGGTGAACGGGCGCTACACGCAGCTCTATCGCTCGGTCGCCTCCAGCTGCGAGGTCTGCGCCGACCGCCCCGTCCCCCTGTGGCAGATCCGGGCCAAGCGCATCGTCCATGACGAACTCGAGCGTCAGCTCTATTTCGAGAACGCCGTCTTCGAGGTCGCCGGTGTGCCGATCTTTTACCTGCCGCAGATGCGCGTGCCGGATCCGACGCTGGAACGGGCCACGGGCTTTCTCTTTCCCTCGGCGCGCACCACGAGCGCGCTCGGTGTCGGGATCGAGGTGCCGTACTTCATCGAGCTCGGGCCGGACAAGGATCTCACCCTCAGCCCGCAGCTCACCACGCGGAACTCGCGCACCCTCGGGGTGCGTTACCGTCAGGCCTTCGCGCGGGGCGAGCTGACCTTTGCAGGGGCGCTGACCCGCGACGAGCTGGAAGAGGGCGATCGCGGCTATGCCACGCTGGTCGGCACCTTTGATCTGGGGCGGGACTTTGTGCTGGATTTCGATCTCGAGACCGTGTCGGACGACCAGTATTACCGCGATTACGGCTTTGATGATGAAGACCGGATCGACAGCACGATCGAGGTCTCGCGCGTGCGCCGCGACAGCCTGCAACGGGGGACGGCGTCCTATTTCACCACGTTCCGCGCGGATGAGGATAACGAGACCATCCCCCGCTTCGTTCTCGATGGCGAATACACGCGGCGCTATGATGTGCCCGTGATCGGCGGCTATTCCGAAACCACGCTCAGCTTTCTCGGGCTGCAACGGGAATCCGACGAGGACGAAATCGGGCGCGATACGCGGCGGTTGAGCCTTGTGACCGACTGGCGGCGGAGCTGGACCAACGACCTCGGCATGGTGGGCACGGCGATAGGCGAGCTTGCCTTTGACGTGTTCGACACCCGGCATGACGAGGCCTTCCCCGACACGGTGACCCGTGTGACCCCGACCGTGGCGGCCGAGCTGCGCTGGCCCTTCTCGCGCACGGATGCGACCTCGCATAGCGTGCTCGAACCTGTGGTGCAGCTGGTCTGGTCCGAAGTGAACGGCGATGACGTGCCCAACGAGGACAGCACCGTGGCCGAGTTCGACGAGGCGAGCCTGTTCGACCTGAACCGCTTTGCCGGGCGCGACCAGCTCGAAAGCGGCTGGCGCGCCAATGTCGGTGTCACCTGGACCCGGTTCGACAATAGCGGCTGGATCAGCGGCGTGACCGTGGGGCGCGTGTTCCGCGAGAATCAGAACACGGCGCTCGCGCCGGGGGCCTCGGATACCGAGCGCGCCTCCGACTGGCTCGCCACCGTGCAGCTCGACAGTCCCGGTGGGCTGCAACTGATCAACCGGGCGCAATTCGCCTCGGATTTCTCGATCAACAAGAACGCCCTGCGCCTGGCATGGAGCGACCCGCGCAGCCGGCTCGGGCTGACCTATACGTGGCTGCGCGCATCGGAGGCGGAATCCCGCCCGTCGGACACCAATGAGGTCGTCCTCACCGCGGGACGGCAATTCAACGACACCTGGGCAGGAGGGCTCGAATACAGCTATGACTTCGATGCCTCCAGCTCGCGCGAAGCCGAATTGACCCTGCAATACCAGAACGAGTGTATTCGCGTGGATTTGTCCCTGTCGCAGGATTTCGACACGGTTGAGGATTTGCGCTCCACCACGGATTTTGGCATCAAGGTCTCGCTGATCGGCTTCGGCGCCGGACAGTCCGGCGCACAACGCAGCCGGGGATGCCGGGGATAGGATACCTTCCAGATATGCGACTTCCACACCTGCGACCGCTTCTCGCCTGTGCCGTGCTCTGCACCTTCCTGACCGGAGGGGGCATGGCCCAGACCTTTGGGCCCGTGATCACCGTCAATGGTACCGCGATCACCGGGTTCGAGCTTGACCAACGCGAGAAATTCATCCGGGCGCTGCGTCTGCCCGGGGACCCGGCGAGCCTTGCCCGCAATGCCCTGATCGAGGATCGCCTCAAGAACCAGGCGGCCGCCGCGGCGGGCCTGACCGCAGGCCCCGACGAGATCGAGCAAGGCCTGGCCGAGTTCGCCGGGCGCGCGAACCTGACCACCGAAGAGTTCATCCGCGCACTGGACGACGAAGGGGTGGCGCCCGAAACCTTCCGCGACTTCGTGCGCAGCGGCCTGCTCTGGCGGGCCCTCGTGCAGCAACGCTTCGGCCCCCGGGCGCGGGTCTCGCCCGCCGAGGTCGAACGCGCCCTTGCCCTGGCCGGAACGCAATCCGGCGCCCGGGTGCGTCTGGCCGAGATCATCATCCCTGCCCCGCCCGAGCAGCGCATCGAGGCCGAGGGCTTCATCGAGGACCTGCGGGAGCGCATTCGCACGGAGGCCGATTTCACCTCTGCGGTCCAAAGGTTCTCGGCAGCCCCGTCGCGCAACACCAACGGTTTGCGCGATTGGATCGCCCTCGCAGAGCTGCCCGGGCCGCTGGCACAGACGATCCTGACCCTGGCCCCGGGCGAAGTCTCGCCCGTCATTCCGCTGGGCGGTCAGGCGCTGGCCCTGTTTCAGGTTCGCGGATTTCAGGAAACCGCCCTGCAGACCCAGCCCACGATTGCAGCGGATATCGCGACCTTGCCGCTTTCGACGGATCCCGAAGCCGCCGCCCGGTTGCGCGCGCAGCTGGCGCGCGAGATCGACGTCTGTGACGACCTCTATGGTCTGGCGCGCAACCTGCCCGAAGGCGTTCTGCAGCGCGAGGTCTATGCCGCAGAGGATATTCCCCGCGACCTGGCCGTGGCCATCGCCGATCTGGACAATCAGGAAACGACCGAGATCCTCGGGGCGACCGGACCGATCCATGTCATGCTCTGCGCGCGCACCACGGCGCTGACCGAGGATGCCGAAGGCACCATCGAGCGGCAGCTCGTGAACCGCCGCCTTGCGTCCTACGCGGAGAACTACCTCGAAGAACTGCGCGCCGACGCCACCATCAAATGAGCCTTGCCCCCATCGCGCTGAGCTGTGGCGAACCCGCAGGCGTAGGCCCCGAAATTGCTGCCAAGGCCTGGGCTGAGCTGGGCGCGGAGCTGCCCTTTTGCCTACTGGGCGCGCCAGAGCATGTCGCAGCCCACGCCCCGGACACCCCCTTGGTCGCGATCACCGACCCTGCGGAAACGGTCTCGGCCGCGCGGCGCGGCCTCCCGGTTCTGGCGCAGCCCTTCGAGGGTCCGCTGACCCTCGGCAAACCGAACCCCGCCCATGCCAAGGGTGTGATCGACGCGATCGCCACGGGCGTTGCCCTGACCCGTAGCGGCACGGCCCGGGCGCTATGCACGGCGCCGATCCACAAGAAAGCCCTGCAGGACGGGGCCGGGTTCGCCTTTCCCGGCCATACGGAATTTCTCGCCCATCTCGGCGGTGACGTGCCCGTGGTCATGATGCTCGCCTGTCCCGAACTGCGCGTCGTGCCCGCGACGATCCATATCGCGATCGCTCAGGTGCCCGAGGCCCTGACACCCGCGCTGCTGGAGGAGGTCATCCGCGTCACCCGCGACGGGTTGCGCCGGGATTTCGGCATCGCCGCCCCCAGGATTGCCATTGCCGGGCTCAACCCCCATGCGGGCGAAGGCGGCGCGATGGGCTCCGAAGAGCTCGACTGGATCATTCCCCTGCTCGCGCGGATGCGCGAGGCGGGCTACGATCTGCGCGGACCGCTCTCGGCGGACACGATGTTCCATGCGGGCGCGCGGGCGGGCTATGATGCGGCCATCGCCATGTATCACGATCAGGCCCTGATCCCGATCAAGACCATCGATTTTGCGGGCGGGGTCAATGTCACCCTCGGCCTGCCTTTCATCCGCACCTCACCCGACCATGGCACGGCGCTCGACATCGCGGGACAGGGGCGCGCCGATGCAACCAGCCTGATCGCAGCCCTGCGCATGGCCGATGACATGGCCCGGCGGCGAGGCTGAGCCATGGCCCGGATCGACGACCTGCCCCCCCTGCGCGAGGTGATCGCGGCGCATCAGCTCTCGGCAAAGAAATCCCTCGGCCAGAACTTCCTGCTAGATCTCAACCTCACGGCGCGGATCGCCCGGGTGCCGGGTGATCTGAGCGGCGCAGACGTGCTCGAGGTCGGGCCCGGACCGGGCGGTCTGACCCGCGGGCTTCTGGCCGAGGGCGCGCGCAAGGTGCTGGCCATCGAAAAGGATGCCCGGTGCCTTCCGGCGCTGGCCGAGATCGCCGACGCCTATCCCGGACGGCTCGAGGTGGTGAATGGCGATGCGCTGGAGGTGGATCCGACCAGCCATCTGCGCCCGCCGATCCATATCGCGGCGAACCTGCCCTATAATGTCGGGACCGAATTGCTGGTGCGCTGGCTCACGCCCCCGGACTGGCCGCCCTTCTGGGACAGCCTGACCCTGATGTTCCAGCGCGAGGTGGCCGAACGGATCGTCGCGCAGCCGGGCAGCAAGGCCTATGGCCGCCTCGCGATCCTGGCCCAGTGGCGGACCGAGGCGCGCATTGCGCTGACCCTGCCGCCGCAGGCCTTCATCCCCGCGCCCAAGGTGCATTCCGCCGTCGTCCACCTCAAGGCCTTGCCCGCACCGCGCTTTCCGGCGGATCCGGCTGTCCTGAGCCGGGTCGTCGCCGCGGCGTTCAACCAACGGCGCAAGATGCTGCGCGCCAGCCTCAAGGGTCTCGCTCCGGATATCGAGGCCCGGTTGACACAGATTGGCATCGACCCCACGCGGCGGGCCGAAACCCTCAGCCTCGAGGAATTCTGCGCGCTTGCCCGACACCTGGCCTGAGCGGTCAAAACCGGCCAGGGCCTTTTTGCGTGCGTCCTTGGCACGGACATCTTACGGTTGAACGGCAATCCCGTAATACCCGGAGCCCCAAGATGCCCTTCCCAGCCCCGATCCTGACCCGCGCGACCCTCGTTGCATTGCTGCCGCTGAGCGCTGCGGCGCAAGACGCCGAGCCGGATACGTGGCGCTATCAGATCTCCCCCTATCTCTGGGGCGCGAGCCTTGAGGGGGATGCGGGCGTGATCCCGGGCCTGCCCCCGGCCGAGGTGGACCTGTCCTTCAGCGATATCCTCGACGATCTTGAAGTCGCGGCCATGGTGGTTGGTCAGGCCCGCAGGGGCGATTGGGCCCTGCAACTGGATCTGCAACATGTGCGCACGCGGTCCGAAGGGGCGGTCGGCGGGGCGGGCGTCGTGGCCGCCAAGGTCGACGCCACGATCCAGAGCGCAACCGCGCAGCTCGACTATCTCGCCTATGAGGGCCATGGCGCCGAGCTCTGGGTGACCGGGGGCCTGCGCTACTGGAATGTCGAGACGACACTGACCCTGGGCGCAGGCGATCCCGGGCAGGTCCGCGCGCGCGGCAGTGACAGCTGGTGGGACCCGGTGGTCGGACTGCGCGGGCGGATGCCGCTGGGCGCCTCGAGCTACGTGACGGGCTGGGCCTATCTCGGCGGCTTTGGCACGGGCTCGGATTTCATGACCGACCTCTTTCTCGGCGCCGGATACGACATCACCGAGACGGTCGCGCTGGTGGGGGGGATCCGCTATCAATCCGTGGACCGGACCAACCGGGACTTCATCTGGGATGTGGAACAAGCAGGCCCCGTGGTCGGGCTGACCGCCCGGTTCTGAGACCCGACATGACGACGCGAGCTATGGCACTGCGCGCGGGTCTTTGCGCCCTGTTTCTGGCCCTGAGCCCCTGCCTGGGGGCGGCGCAGCCTGTGGCGCTCGAAGAGCCAGCCGAGGCTGCCAATGCCACCCCGACCGAGAAGATCGGGTTCTCGCGCGGGTCCTTCATCGTCGCGCCGGTGCCGTTTCGGAACCCTGTCCTCGGATCCGGCGTGGCGGTCGGCGGCGCCTACCTGTTCAAGGATACGCTCGGGGCGGATACCTCGACCCTTGGTCTTGCCTATTTCCGCACCGAAGAGGGCAGCGAAGGCTATGGGCTGGGCGTGGATCTGAACTTCGGGCTGACCGGATGGAAGAGCACATTGCTGCTCGGGGATCTGAGCCTGAACTACGATCTTTTCGTCAATGGCACCCCCCTGCCTGTGCGCCAGACCGGCACGGGCGCGAAACTGAAATTCGCGCGCAGCCTGAGCGATACCGTGTCGCTCGGGGCCGGGCTGAGCTATCTGCGCTCGGATCTGGCCGCGGGGAACGGCGCGATCCTGCCACCCAGCCTGCAGCCGGATGCCAAGCTTGAATTGGCCAAGATCAGCTTCTCGACCGACTGGGACACGCGCGACAATACCGATTACCCGACCGCGGGCCGGTTGGCCCGTGCCGAGCTGAGCTACGGGCATCTGCTCAACGCGCGGGGGCGCGACTATTGGAAGGGCGTGGGCAGCCTGTCGGGCTACCACCCGGTCTTTGACCGGGGCGTTCTGGCCTGGACCGTGACCGGCTGCAGCGCCACGGAGGACGCGCCGTTCTTCGATGCCTGCTCGCTCGGGGGGACCGACGCGTTCCGGGGCTATGGCGCGACGGAATTCATCGACAGCGCCCTGATGTCGGGACAGATCGAGTATCGGGGCCGGCTTGTCGGGCGCTTGGGCTATGTGGCCTTCGCCGGGCTCGGCGGCAGCGGATCAAGGCTGGGCTCCGTCTTCGACGCGGGGCTGCGCGGTGCAGCCGGGTTGGGCGCACGCATCCGCCTGTCGAAATCCTTCCCTGTCGACTATGCCATCGACCTGTCGCGCAACAGCGACGGGGAGGGGCTGCTCTATGTCTATGTCGGGCAGCGCTTCTGAGCGTTATTCGGCAGGCTCCGTCGCCGGCGCCTCCTCGGCGGCCTGTGCCTCTAGCTCGGCGGCCTTCTTTTCGACCTGCTCCACGATGTGGTCGATCATATGCTCGTTCGACATCTTGTGGCTGGTCTTGCCCGCGAGATAGACCATGCCCGAGCCCGCACCGCCGCCGGTAAAGCCCACATCCGTCATCAACGCCTCACCCGGGCCGTTCACGACGCAGCCGATGATCGAGAGGCTCATGGGCGTCTTGATATGCTCCAGCCGATGCTCCAGCGCCTCGACGGTCTTGATGACGTCAAAGCCCTGCCGTGCACAGGACGGGCAAGAGATGATGTTCACGCCGCGGTGGCGCAAACCGAGGGATTTCAGGATCTCGTAGCCGACCTTGACCTCTTCGACCGGATCTGCCGAGAGGCTGACGCGGATCGTATCGCCAATCCCCATCCAAAGGAGGTTGCCGAGCCCGATGGCCGATTTGATCGTGCCCGAAACCAGCCCGCCGGCCTCGGTGATGCCGAGATGGATGGGCGCGTCCGTCACATCCGCCAGCGCCTGATAGGCGGCGGCCGAAAGGAAGACGTCCGACGCCTTGCAGGAGATCTTGAACTCGTGAAAATCGTTGTCCTGCAGGATCTTGATGTGATCGAGACCGCTTTCGACCATCGCTTCCGGACAGGGCTCGGCGTATTTGTCCAGCAGGTGCTTTTCCAGGCTGCCCGCATTCACCCCGATCCGGATCGAACAATTATGGTCGCGCGCGGCCTTGATGACTTCCTTGACCCGGCTTTCGTCGCCGATATTGCCCGGGTTGATCCGTAGGCAGGCCGCGCCTGCCTCGGCTGCCTCGATGCCGCGCTTATAATGGAAATGGATATCCGCGACGATGGGCACCGGGCTTTCGCGCACGATCTCTTTGAGCGCGCGGGAGCTGTCCTGGTCGGGCACCGAGATGCGCACGATATCCGCACCTGCCTCGGCAGCGGCCTGCACCTGAGCGATCGTGCCGGGAATATCCGTGGTCAGCGTGTTCGTCATGGTCTGCACCGCGATCGGTGCATCCCCGCCCACCGGCACATTGCCCACATGGATCTGACGGGACTTGCGCCGATAGATGTTGCGCCAGGGACGAACGGCATTGAGCGACATGGGAGTGCTTCCGGTAGACAGTGTTCAGTGTCAACTTAAGGACGCAGTCGCCCGCTGGCAACGGGCGCGCGTCCTATTCGGCCCCTTCGGGATCCGGGGGCAGGTCGAGGATGCGGGCTTCGGCCGTGGCGATCACCTCGCGCAGGGCGGCATCACCGTCGAGATCGGCGAGGGCGAAATCCGTGCTCAGGGTCTCGCGGGACAGGACCACGTTGGAGGCCACGGCCCCCGGTGCCCCGGCGGGACCGAACGTGTCGCCGTCCACGAGGAAATAGACGTCGCCGGAATTGCCCGCGCGCAAGGTCGCGGGTTCCTCGGAATTCGGGAGCACGAAGCTCTCCCCGGCATCGAGGATCTTTTCCAGCAGGATCGTGTTGTCGGCTGCGCGCACGCGTACCCAGGCCGGACGCTGGGCAACGATGGCAACGACGGGCGGCGGCGGGGCGACGACCTGCACCGGTGGCACGGGGTCTGTAGTTTTGGCGGTCGCCTCGGCAATGGCGATATCCATGGAGCTCGGCGCCGCTGGCGCGCGCCAGACCCCCACGGTCTCGGGATCGATGATCCCGATCGGCCCGTCGCGAGCCACGAGGATCGGCGCATCCAGCGCCTTGGGACGATAGAGCCGGCCCAGTGCCTCTTGCGAGGGGGTCACCACATCGGTGGTCACGGTCGCTTGCTGGGCGATGTTGCGGGTGGACAGGGGATCCAGCTCCGGCTCCAGTACGGGGGCCGTATCCACCGGGGCGACGGTCACGCGCTGCACCTCCTGCAGGATCGAGTAGCCGCCATAGCCGAGCATCCCGATCAGCCCGGCGAGCACCACGAAAGAGCCAAGCGCGCCTGCATTCATCCCCTCAAAGGGCGAGGGCCGCTGGGGCATCAGGGCGGTGGCCGAGGCCAGAAGCGGGTCCTCTTCGACCTTCGCGCGGCGACGTCCACGCTTGGCAGGCTCCGCGCTCGCCCCCGGTCGCGGGCTGCTCGCCTCCGGCTGC
Organism: Dinoroseobacter sp. S375; assembly: GCF_049800775.1. Taxonomy (NCBI): domain Bacteria; kingdom Pseudomonadati; phylum Pseudomonadota; class Alphaproteobacteria; order Rhodobacterales; family Roseobacteraceae; genus Dinoroseobacter; species Dinoroseobacter sp. S375. Next base: position 128,543 of record NZ_JBNAFR010000001.1, read on the forward strand.
ATGCCGTGGACGCCGGAAAACCCGCTCTCTTCGCAGAATTTCTGGAAGGCCCAGTCTGGGTCGAGCCCGAGATAGCGGGAATAGGAGCGGACATAGCCCGCGATGAAACCCGGCGTGTCGAACACCGCCGGATCCGCGTTCTCGATCGCGACAATATACGGGGCCTTGATGCGCAATTCGCGCTGCACATCGAGCAGAGATTTGTTGAGGGTCGCGCGTTCGCCGCGCATCACATCGCCAAGCGACAGGGCGTAGTCGTCGAACCCCTTCAGGTTAGACGTCTCTTCTTCCGTGCGCGGTGTCTTGCGCCCGATCATGCCACCTGCCCTTGATGTCGCACCTGTTCACCGGGTTTGACCGATTCGAGTGCTGTCTGCCTGATTGAGACGGTACCATATCCCCTTTCAAGGGGCAGTTAAAATTGGGACCGGGGCGATTCCTGCCGAAACCGCACGTCACATAAGCAAAAAGCCGCGGGATTTCCGCGGCTTGATCCTGTTTTTTAGGCGACCCGCTGCGGGGCCAGAACGCTGTCAGGCGCTCATCTCCTGCCGCGACAGGGCACAATGGCTCCACAGCTCGTCCATCGCATGCACCAGTTTCGAGATCATCTCGGGCGTATGGACGGGCGACGGGGTGAAGCGCAGTCGCTCGGTCCCTCGCGGTACGGTGGGGAAGTTGATCGGCTGTACATAGATGCCGTGATCCGCCAGCAGACGGTCCGAGATCATCTTGCATTTCACCGGATCGCCCACATGCACGGGCACGATATGGCTGCCATGATCGATGATCGGCAGGCCCAGCGCTTTGAGCCGCATCTTGAGGATCTTGGCGCCCATCTGATGGGCCTCGCGACGGGCCGTGTCGCCCTTGAGATGTCGCACGGAGGCCGCAGCGCCGGCGGCAATGGTCGGCGGGATCGACGTTGTGAAGATGAAGCCCGGCGCATAGGAGCGCACCGCGTCCACCATCTTGGCCGAGGCGGCGATATAGCCCCCCATCACGCCAAAGGCCTTGCCCAGCGTGCCGTTGATGATGTCGATCCGGTCCATCAGGCCCAGCTCTTCGCAGACCCCTGCTCCACGCGCACCATACATGCCGACCGCGTGAACCTCGTCGATATAGGTTAGCGCGCCGAACTCGTCCGCGAGATCGCAGATCGCCGCGATCGGGCCGAAATCGCCATCCATGGAATAGACCGATTCAAAGGCGATCACCTTGGGCGCGTCCTTGGGCAGCCCCTCAAGGATCTCGCGCAGATGCGCCAGATCGTTGTGGCGGAAGATATGCTTGGGGCAGTTGCCGTGGCGAATGCCCTGGATCATCGAGGCATGGTTCAGCTCATCCGAGATGATGTGCAGCCCCTGAAACAGGATCGGCAGGGTCGAAAGCGTCGCGTCATTGGCGATATAGGCCGAGGTAAAGAGCAGCGCCGCTTCTTTCTGGTGCAGGTCGGCGAGCTCGTCCTCCAGCGCATTGTGGAAGACCGTGGTGCCGGAAATGTTGCGCGTCCCGCCCGAGCCCGCGCCGGTGGCGTCAAGGGCTTCGTGCATGGCGTCGAGCACGACCGGGTGCTGACCCATGCCCAGATAGTCGTTCCCGCACCACACGGTGATGTCCTGCTCGGTCCCGTCGGGCCGGGTCCAGACCGCATGGGGGAAGGCGTCTTTCTTGCGGGCGATATCGATGAAGGTGCGATAACGGCCTTCGTCATGCAGGCGTTGCAGGGCGGTGTCGAGATGGCCGGTATAGTCCAAGGGGCTCTCCTAGGGCTTTGAGTATCGCTGACACCGCATAGCTAGGCGGCGTTGACGATGTTTAACAAGGCGCAAAATGACGCTGCATTGACCAAGATCAACCTCTGGGCGTGGCAGATCGACTGGACACCCGGTTCGGTTGGGATACCCTGCGCCGCGAATACACCTTTGAATATGCTGAGGCCAGATGTCCCCGACCCCCGATTTGAGCGCCGTTCTCCACCATATCGATGCCGAATTGCCGCAGGAACTGGATCGGTTGATGGCCCTGCTGCGCATCCCCTCGATCTCCACCGATCCGGCCCATGCCCGGGATTGCGACACTGCGGCCGACTGGCTGGTGGCGGAGCTTACCTCGCTGGGGGCCACGGCCGCCAAGCACCCGACCCCGGGCCATCCGATGGTGGTCGGGCACCTGCCGGGCGACGGGCCCCGCATGCTGTTTTACGGCCATTACGACGTGCAGCCGGTCGACCCGCTCGACCTGTGGGACAGACCGCCCTTCGAGCCCGAGCTGCAGGAGACGCCCAAGGGGCAGGTCATCCGCGGTCGCGGCGCTTGCGACGACAAGGGGCAGCTGATGACCTTCATCGCCGCCTGCCGCGCCTGGTTGGCCCATCACGAGACCCTGCCCATGGAGGTGGTCTTTTTCTTCGAGGGCGAGGAAGAGAGCGGCTCGCCCTCCCTCATCCCCTTCCTCGAAAGCAACAAGGACCTGCTCAAGGCCGATCTCGCCCTGATCTGCGACACCGGGCTCTTTGACGACCGGGCGCCGTCGATCATCACCTCCCTGCGCGGGTTGGCGGGGATCGAGATCACCCTGACCGGCGCGGATCGCGACCTGCATTCCGGTGGCTTCGGCGGCCCGGCGGCCAACCCGATCCGCATCCTGAGCCGGATCCTCGCCGGGCTCCATGACGAGACCGGGCGCGTGACCCTGCCCGGTTTCTACGAAGGCGTGCCCGAGGTTCCGGCAGAGCAGCTCGCCTCCTGGGAGGCGCTCGGGTTCGATGCGGCGGGCTTTCTCGGCGAGGTCGACCTGTCGGAGCTGGCGGGCGAGGACGGGTTTTCGGCGCTCGAGATGCTGTGGTCCCGCCCGACCTGCGAGATCAACGGGATCACCGGCGGCTACACCGGCGCGGGGTTCAAGACCGTGCTGCCGAGCCAGGCCAGCGCCAAGATCAGCTTCCGCCTCGTGGGGCAGCAGGACCCGCAGGCGATCCTCGACGCGCTGCGCGCCTACGTAGAAGCCGCCCTGCCCGCCGATGTCAGCGTGGCATTCACCCATCACGGCGCGGGCCCGGCCTCTCACATGAACACGACGCATCCGGCCTTTGAGCTGGCCCGCGAAGCCCTGACCGAGGAATGGGAAACCCCCGCTGCCTTTACCGGGGCTGGCGGGTCGATCCCCGTGGCGGGTTATTTCCAGACGATCCTCGGGATCGATTCGCTGCTGGCCGGGTTCGGGAAATCCGATGACGGTCTGCACTCGCCCAATGAGAAATACGACGTGGAAAGCTTCCGCAAAGGGACGCGGAGTTGGGCACGTTTCCTTGGGAAAGTCGCGGGATGAACGGCCTATACATCCAGAAAGGGTTGATTGTGCTCCATTTCAAAACGATTGCCTTTTAGGCGCTTTTGAGATTAAAATACACGCAGTTTAACATTTTGCATTTGCATGTATGTGTGAAGAGGGAACGAGTAATGGACTACAAGACAACTCTGGTGGCCATCGCCACCGCGCTTGGATTAAGCGCAGGGATTGCACAGGCCACGACGGTCGAGTTTGCATCCCCGGGATGGACCTACAACAACCCAGGCGCGAATGAACAAGTCGATTGGCGCGTCTCGGTCAATGATGACACCGCCGGCATCCTGTCCTTCGATGTGAGCATCGATGCAGGGTCGTCGGCAACCGGTGACATTCTGGGCTTTGCCTTCGATCTCGCCGATGCCGGCCTGACCCAGTCCGATATCAGCAACTTCACCTCGTCCACGGGTGAGGGCATTACCGGGTTCTTTACCGACAGCACCAGCTGCGGCAATGGCGGGTGCAACTGGAATGGCGCGACCAGCGACGATTTCGACTACATCCTGCGCGTCGGTGCCCAGGGCAGCGCGAATGGCTCGATCACGAGCCTGAGCTTCGACCTCGATGTGTCGGACACCTTCATGCTGTCCACGTCGACCCTGACGCGAGTGGGCATCCGGTCCCAAAGCCTCGGCGCCGCGCCCAATGGCGGTGGCGGCAGCTCCAAGGACATCAACACGGTTCCGAATGAACTCGTTGCAACGACGCCCATTCCGTTGCCCGCAGGGGCGTGGCTGCTGCTGACGGCGATGGGCGGATTGGGTGTCGCACGCTTGCGCAAGCGCAGCGCCTGACCCGAACAGATATCTGGCCTCGGCCTGCAGAGCCGTCCGGTGACCCGGGCGGCTTTTTTGCGCGCCTCAGCGGGCGGGCAAGAGCAGCGAACTGTCACCGTAGGAAAAGAACCTGTAGCGCTCGGCAATGGCGTGGGCATAGATCTCGCGGATCCGCTCGGCCCCCATCAGGGCGCTGACCAGCATCATCAGGGTCGATTTCGGCAGGTGGAAATTGGTCATCAGCCCATCGGTGATTTTGAACCGGTAGCCGGGATAGATGAAGATATCCGTGTCCCCTTCCCAAGCGCTTAGGCTGCCATCCTCCGCCGCGGCGGTCTCGATCAGGCGCAGGGCCGTGGTGCCCACGGGGATCACCCGCCCGCCAGCGGCGCGTGTGGCCGAAATCTCGGCAGCGGCCTCGGCGCTGATCTCGCCCCATTCCGCGTGCATCTTGTGGGTGGTCACGTCCTCGACCTTCACCGGCAGAAAAGTCCCGGCCCCCACATGCAGCGTAACATGGGAGAATTGCACCCCGCGCGCGCGCAGGGCTTCCAGGAGCGGCGCGTCGAAATGGAGCGAGGCCGTGGGCGCGGCCACCGCCCCCGAGCGCTCGGCAAAGACCGTCTGGTAATCCTCGTGATCGCGGGCATCCGCCGGGCGCTTGGCGGCGATATAGGGCGGCAGAGGCATCGCCCCGGCCTCGGCCAGAGCGGCGTCGAAATCCTCCCCTGTCAGGCCAAAGATCAGGCGGACATGGCCGTCGATCTTTTCGGCGACCGTGGCGCGCAGGGCGTCGGAGAACACGACCTCTTCCCCCTCGGCCAGCTTGCGCAGGGGTTTGGCGAGCGCCATCCAGCCCTCGGCGGCCGGCTCCAGCAGGGTGATCTCGACCTTCGCGGTCACCCTCCCCTGGGCCGAGTTGCGGGTCCGGGTCCCGAAAAGCCGTGCCGGGATCACCTTGGTGTTGTTCAGCACCAGCCGGTCCCCCGGCCCCAGCTCAGAGACCAGGTCGGTCACGTGGCGATCGCGCAGGGCTGCCGCCCCCTCGGCCACCAGAAGCCGCGCAGAAGAGCGCGGGCGCACCGGGCGGGTGGCGATCAGCGTGTCAGGCAGATCGAAATCGAAATCACTCAGATGCACGGGCAGATCCGGTCCGTTTGGAAGAGACGCTATTGCGTCAGGTCAGGGGGCGCGCGGCGGAAAAGGTCGCGAAACACGCCCGGTGTCAAGAGCGACAGCGGATTGACCTGCAGCTCGGGCTGCTGGGGCGAGCCGCTCACACGGTAGCTCACGCCCAAGAGCCCCTCGCCGCGCCGCGCCATGAGCGCGCCTCCCAGCCCGTTGAGCATGTAGATCGGCGAGACCACCCCCTGCAAGTCCAGCGCGTTCTGGGCGGGCATCACCGCCCCCTCGAAGGTGATCCCGATGGCCGGGCCATTGGCCCGCCCCTCGCGCAGGGTGATCCCCTCCGGCGAGAAGCTCAGCCCGGTCGCGATGGTGCTGAAGGCGATCCCGCCATTGGCCATCTGGTCCAGCAGGCCGACGACGCTGATCGCCGAGAGGAATTGCATCGCGCCGGGGGTTTCGATCAATCGGCCATCTGCAATCTCAAGCGTGCCGTCATAGATCGGCGTGCCGGGACGGGCCTCGAGCCGCAGGTCGAGCGCGCCGCCCTGCAGGGTGCGCAGCACGCCCGCATCGCGCAGCACCGCGCCCGCATCGGCGCTGGTCACCCGCACCAGCTGGGTGTTGCGCGCGCCACGGGTCAGGGTGATCTCCAACGGTGCGCCCCCGTTGGCCCTTGCGGTCAGCCGCCCGCCGATCACATCCTCGGTCAGGATCGCGCCCTGCACCGATTGCAGGCTGAGCGTGTCCGAGACGATGACCCGATCAAGCCGGAGCGGGATCTCGCTCGGCCGCCCCGCAGCGGCGCTGCCCGGTCGGGTACTCCCCTTGGGCAGCGCGCGCAGGTCGAGCACCCCGCCCGTCAGGGCCACAGCGGGCGGCACATTCGCCCCACGCCCGTTCAGCACGCCCTGCGCATCCAGCCACCCCCCGATCCGCACCCGGTCCAGGGTCATCCGGTCCACCCCTGCCCCTTCGGGTCGCAGGCTGATCGCGCCTTCGGCAAGAAAACCGGGGGCCGCGAGGCGAAACGCCTCGACCGCCCGGTCGGGCCCAAGCTCCAGCGTCATGGAGAGCGCGCCCTCGATGCCCTCGGCCTTTTGCCAGCCAAGCGCTGGGATCCGCACCCCAAGCCCGCGCATATCGGTCTCCAGCGTCAGACGCGGGGCGCGCCCGGGCATCAGGGTCAGGCGGTAGGCCGCCTCGGTCCGCCCGCTGAGCGTGCCCGGCGGCAGACGGACGCCCAGAGCCTGCAACCCGGCATCGCTGACCATGGCAGTGCCGGTCACCTCGGTTCCCTCGGCGCCGGGGGTGGCCAGCTGCCGGACCAGGCCGATATCGAGCGGTACGTCCTCAAGCGCACCGGCCCCGTTCAGGGTCACCGCCCCGTCGGAGATGCGGATCGTCACTTCGCCCTCGGCAAGGTCGCGATCCGGCGCAACCTCGTCGAAAACCACATCCGATAGCTGCGCCGTCAGCGCCAGCGTGTTGAGGTCCATCTTCGCCCCCTTGCGCAGAGGCACGCGCAGATCCCCCTCGGCCCGGGCTGTCCCGCTGAGCCGATCCGCCGGCAGACGCAGTTTCTCGGACAGCAGAACCGGGTGCCGGTCGAGCACATCGAAGGCCGCGGGAATGCTGCCAGAGGCTCGCAGATGCAGGTCCGCCGGGCCGCCGCGGACCCGCGTATCGGGGATCTGGAAGGTCGTGCCCGTCAGGTCCACCGGCCCGTTCGCGTCGCTGTCCATCTGTCCGGCGCTGGCGGTGATCGTGAGCGTATGGTCGAAAATCACCCCATGCCCGCGCCCACCGCGCACGGGCGGAAAGGCAGGCAGCACCCGCACCTCCGCCTGATCGAAATCAAAGCTCGCGGCGAGCTTGGGCCGCTCCCCCTGGGTCAGGCGCAGATGGGCGGTGATATTCTCGAGCTGCCCGGCCGAGAGGTTCTGGCGCAGCCATGTGCCCGGGCGCACGGCCCGTCCCGTCGCGGGCCAGAATTCCAGGATACGCTCCGCCGGGAGCGCGGCACTGGCAAAGGCGAACTCTGCGGTGAAGGGCGCCTCCGCCGGGATCCGCGCCGCGCCATGGCCGGTGATGCTGGCCGCGCCATCGACATCCGACACAAGGATCTGACCGAAATCCACCTCGCGCGTCGCGCCTTGCCACCAGCCGGAGGTCAGCACCCGCGCAACCGCGACCGGGCCTGCGAGAAACGGATCCGCATCGGCCCAGATCTCGGTCAGATCCAGCTGAAAGACCGCATTGGCCGGGGACGGCCCCGGGTTTGGGCGCGCCTCGACATAGGCCGCCCCTCTGGCGCGGAGCCGGTCCGACTTGAGGATCAGGTCATCCACATGCACCCGCCGCTGGGCCGGATCGTATATCCAGGTCGCCGCCCCATGCTCCACCACCGCGCGGCCCAGACGTGTGCCCAGATCCACCCGTCCGGGCCCAATCGAAAACTGACCCGACAGCGTGGCGAGCTGCCCTTCGGCGCTCAGTGCGCCCTCGACCCGGCCCGAGAGGCTCCCGCCATAGCGGGCCAGCGGCGCGAGGGCGGGCACTTGCTCGGCCAGAAGCGGCACGGGCAAGGTGGCAACCGCAAGCTCGAAGGCGATCCCGGGTGCGGATGCAGGGCTACGCAGGGCGAACTGCGCCGTCGCCCCGGCCTCGGGCAGCTCGAACGCGGCCGAAAGCTCGAGCCCCCCGCGCCCGACATCGAGCCGCGCCACCCCGTCGCTCAACGTCACCGGCGCGCCGACCCCCGCCGCCGTGACATCCAGCGTTAGGCCCGACAGCTCGACATCCCGCAGCGAGCTCAGGACCGGCGCCTGAAACGCATCCGTCACCTGCGCCACCAGATCCGGCAGTGCGAGCGCAGGCGTCTGGGCCCCCTGCGACGGCAGGGCAAGGCTCAGAAGGCCAGTCTCGTCCCGGCTCAGCCAAAGGCGCGCCCCCTCCAGCCGGATACGCTCGGGCTGGATCTCGGCCCGCATCAGCGCGCGCCGGGCGAAGGACACCTCAAGCTCGGGCAAGGTCACAGTCTCGCCGCTGCGCGTGGCGCGCAGGGTCACATCGCGCAGCTGGAGACGCGGGCGCCCGGCCGCGCTGAGCGACAGCTCCATCGCGCCGAGATCTGCGGCGGCCACCCCGTCAAGCAGGGTGTCGAGCCGGGCTTCGATCCGGTCCACAACGACGGCGGGCACCGCAACGCTGCCGCGCAGGGCCAGTGCCGCCAATCCCCCGAACGCCACCAGAAGCACCGCCGCTGCCAGCAGAACCACGAGCCCCGATCGCGCACGCCTGCGGCGCGGCCCGGACCGCTCCGCCGGGCGCGCGGGCGCGGCTCTGTCGCTGGGATCGATGCTCACCTGCGTGGGTTCCTCAACGGTGTTCTTGGATCGGGGCCTTTCTTTCCGGTCTTTGGCGGCTACCCTTGGGCGGAGTGTACAGCGAGGATACCATGATCGAAACAGGCCAAACCGCCCCTGACTTCACCCTGCCCCGAGACGGCGGCGACACGCTGACCCTGTCGGCCCAGAAACCGCAGAAGGTCGTGCTCTATTTCTACCCCAAGGATGACACGCCCGGCTGCACGAAAGAGGCGATCGGCTTTTCCGAGCATCTGGACGCCTTCACCGCGGCCGGGGCCACGGTGATCGGTGTGTCCAAAGATAGCGTGAAGAAGCACGACAAGTTCCGCGACAAGCACGGGCTGAGCGTGGCACTGGTCAGCGACGAGGAAGGCTCGGTCTGCGAGGATTGGGGCACCTGGGTCGAAAAGAAGATGTATGGCAAGACCTATATGGGCATCGAGCGGGCCACGTTTCTGGTCGATGGCGAGGGCGTCGTGCGCAATATCTGGCGCAAGGTGAAGGTCCCCGGCCATGTCGAAGAGGTGCTTGAGGCCGTCAAGGCCCTGTGATCCAAGGGGCGGGTCCCCCCGTAACGGAGCGCTGCCCGATGACCCGCCCTGACCCTTTGCCGCAAACTCTGGCTGCCTGCGCCGATGCTGTTCTGCGCACGGCCGATGGGCGGGCGAAAACGGCCCTGAGCCGGGCCTGTGCCGAGGCTTGGTTCACCGCACGCAGCAGCGACACCCCCATGGCGGTCGGCGCGGCGCAACCTCCACTTCGGCCCGCAAGACCAGAGAAACCCGAGCTTTTATCCCCTCGGGATGTGCCGCGCCGCAAGCCCGGCACCCTGGAGGGGCGGCAGGCGATCCTCCACGCGGTGGCGCATATCGAGCTGAATGCGGTGGACCTGCACTGGGATATCATCGCGCGGTTCACGGACACGCCCATGCCGATCGGGTTCTACGATGACTGGGTCAAGGCCGCGGACGAAGAATCCAAACATTTCAACCTCGTGTCCGACTGCCTTGAAGCCACCGGCAGCCATTATGGCGCGCTTGCGGCCCATGCGGGCATGTGGCGGGCGGCCGAGGATACCATCGACGACTTCATGGGACGCCTCGCGGTGGTGCCCATGGTGCTCGAGGCGCGCGGGCTCGACGTCACACCGGGGATGATCGAGATCTTTCGCCGCGCCAAGGATGACCGCGCGGTCGAGGCGCTCGAGGTGATCTATGGCGAAGAGGTCGGGCATGTGGCTTACGGCGCGAAGTGGTTCCACTTCCTCTGCGGCCGCCACGACCTTGACCCCAAGGACGCCTTCCACCGGCTGGTGCGCACCTATTTCCACGGCCCGCTCAAACCGCCGTTCAACGAGGAAAAGCGCGCCGAGGCGGGTTTGCCGCCGGATTTCTACTGGCCCCTGACCGAGCCAGCCGATCAGGTTTCACGGAAAGCTGAAAAATAGAGCAGGAAAATCGGCGGAAATTTGCCCATATCCAGCAAAACAAGGCGCTTGCGCGCCGAACTGCCCGTGTAACTTGCATCTGCGACACCAGATGGCCTACCAACACGTAAGCGCTGTTGCCCTATAGGGCGCGTACAAGGCGCACAAAGGTTGGGGAACTGGGGCATTGGCAGTACACACGCGTTTCTCGAAGCGTCTGGAGGGGATCTTCCCCGAAAAACGTCTTTTTCTGAAATCCGACGATGCGACGCGCTTCGTGCGCTTGTCGAGCGGCACGCAGGCGGCCATGGCCGTGGGCGGGGCGGCTCTGCTGACATGGACGGCCTTCGCCTCGGCGATGGTGCTGATCACCAGTCTGGGTGCGGGTGAGGCCCGGGATCAGGCCGCGCGCGACCAGCAGATGTATGCCGAGCGGCTCAATGCCCTGTCCGTAGAGCGGGACGCCCGCGCCGAGGAGGCCCGCGCCGCGCAGGAGCGGTTCACGCTGGCGCTGGAGCAGGTCAGCCGCATGCAGTCGCAGCTGCTGGCCTCGGAAGAACAGCGCAGCGAGCTTGAGACCGGCGTGGCCGTGGTTCAGTCGACCCTGCGCACGGCCATGGCCGAACGGGATGCCGCCCGCGCCGCACAGGAAGAGGCCGCCCGCGAGCTGGCCGCCCTGACCGGCACAGGCACGACCGAGGCCGCGCAGATGCGCGATCTCGAAATGACCCTCGCCTTCCTCACAGATGCCCTGACCGGCACCGCCGCCGAGCGGGACGGTCTGGAAGGCGCCCATAGCGCCGCGACCGCCGAGATCGAAGAACTGCTGCTGACCCAGCAATTGACGGCCGAGCGCAACAACCGCGTCTTCGAGATCCTCGAGGATGCCGTGACCGTTTCGGTCGCTCCGCTGGAGCGGATGTTCGAAGAGGCCGGTGTCCCCGCCGACCGGATCCTCGAAGAGATCCGCCGCTCCACCTCCGGTCAGGGCGGCCCGCTCGTGCCCATGAGCTTCTCGACCCGCAGCCTGCCCCAGGATGAGCTGAGCTACCGCACCGAACAGATCCTTGCCGGGCTCGACCGGCTGAACCTGCACCGCATGGCCGTGGACCAGCTGCCCTTCGCGATGCCGGTCAAATCCTCGTTCCGCTTCACCAGCCCGTTCGGCTATCGCCGGGATCCCAAGGGCGGTGGCACGCGGATGCACAAGGGTACGGATTTCGCCGCCTCTCTGGGCACGCCGATCTATTCGACCGCCGAGGGCGTCGTGGTCAAGGCGGGCTGGAATCGCGGCTTCGGGCGGATGGTCAAGATCCGCCACGCCTTCGGGTATGAAACAGTCTACGCGCACATGTCGAAACTGCGTGTAAAAGAAGGTCAACGGGTCTCGCGTGGTGAGCGGATCGGTGATATGGGAAGCACGGGCCGGTCTACCGGTGTGCACCTCCACTACGAGGTGCATCAGTCTGGCAAACCCGTTAATCCGATGAGCTTTATCAAGGCAGGCAAGAATGTTCTCTAAATCCCGAATCAACGAGCCCGGACCAAAGGCTGGCGACGCCGAAGGCGCAGACGGCGCCCCCGCTCCGGCCGTGCCGCGCGCCTCCATGTCCGACAGCAAGCCCGTTGCTTCGGCAAAGCCGAAGCCGGCCCCGTCGATCCTGTCTTCGGACCTCAAAGTCGTGGGCAATCTGCGCACCTCCGGTGACATTCAGATCGAAGGTCAGGTCGAGGGGGATATCCATGCCCATCTGCTGACCGTGGGCGAAGGCGCCACCGTGAATGGCGAGGTTGTGGCGGACGACGTGATCGTGAATGGCCGCGTCATCGGTCGCGTGCGGGGCCTGAAGGTCCGCCTGACCTCCACTGCGCGGGTCGAGGGTGACATCATCCACAAGACCATCGCCATCGAGAGCGGCGCGCATTTCGAAGGCTCCGTGCAGCGGCAGGACGATCCGCTCGGCGGTGGCGGCGGCAAGCAGAAAGCGCCCAAGCAGCCCCCCGCACAGAACGGCTGAGCGCCAAGCCTGGGCCGCAGGGCCGTCAGTTCAGAATTCGGAGCCGCCGAGAGCATCGCTTTCGGCGGTTTCCTTTTGCCCCCTGCCCGCACGGGCCGAGGGGCGGTGTCATCCACGCTCTCTAAAAGTAGTGGTCCCGGAGACTGCCATCGAACCGGCCGCCCTTGAGGCAGCAACGCTTGAAGCGCTTGCCCGAGCCGCAGGGACAGGGATCATTGCGCCCGAGCTTCTCCAGCAGTTCCACATCGCCCGCGCACCATTTGCACGCCGGTTTTGACGCGCGTTTCGGACGGGAATGATTTACGCCGCTTGGACATGACCTCGAAAGGAGGGGCGATCGTCGGGGGTCATGCGTTTAGCCATGGGATCCTCCATCATCTGTGGTTTGCGAGAGAGCGCGTATACGCTGTTTCCCCCAGACTGCAAGGCAACGCCGGGGGCGTCAGCTTTCCGCCACCACATGCAGGCCGGTATCTACCAGCTCGCCGATATAGGTGCGCGCCTCGACCGGATCGACGGTGACAATCGTAGGGCGGCAGGCGAGGGTCACGAGCCCATGCACGGACGCCCAAAGCTGCAGGAAAACCTGCCGGTGGCGGCCCGAACTCACGTCCCCCTCCCCCGCGCGGATCAGCATCTCAAGCAGCCGTGCCTGAAAATCCTGCATCTTCTGATCGGGGACGGCATGGGCGCGGTATTCGAACAGCAGCCACCAGCGCTGCGGCTCTGTCAGGGCGAAGTCGAAATAGGCCTCCCCCAGCGCCACAAGCCGGGCCCGCTTGTCCTGCGGTGCCGAGGCGACGGCGGTTTCGAGGGCCCGCGACAGGATCCCCGCGGATTTCGCGATCACCGTGCGCAGCAGCGTTTCCAGGTCCCCGACCGCATTATAAAGCGAGCCGACAGAGACCCCGATCTCGGCGGCCAGCCCCCGCGCGCTGAGCGCATCGCGACCCTTTTCGAGGACGATGCGCTCGGCAATCTCGGTCGCTTTCTCGCGGATCTGGGCGAGGTTCTGATCCCGTTTCGACATGGTGCGCCGCTCAGCCATGTCCGCGTAGTTGGGACAATCCCCCGCCCATGTCAAATCCTAGAACCGGGCCACATGATCGGGCGTCATGCGGTAGACGGTCATGGCGAGGTCATGCCCCTCCATGAACCGGGCCAGCGCGCCAAAGGTGGTCGTCGCCACGTGGCGGCCATGGTCCTGCGTGGTCAGCGCCCCCGAAGCCACCGGGGCCAGGGTCCGCTTGATCCCCCCCAGCGCGATCGGCTGCGGCTCAAAATAGGCCGCGATATTGGCCTTGATCTGCCCCACGTCGCTGGTGCCATAGAGGCTCGCCATCAGCACATCGAGCGTATGCTCGGTGCAGTTCTGGAACCGGGTCGTGCGCGGGTTGGCCAGCACGGCGTAGTGCGGGTTGTGCAACTGCGCATAGCTCGGGCTGTTGATCGTGCCCAGCAGTTTGCGCTGCAACTGCGGCTCGGGGATGATCACACCGGCATCGAGCCGATGCGCCCCGGCAAAGAAATCCGCCGGGCTGTCCTGAATCAGCCGGCTGCGGGTCGGGTCATCGCTCTGCTGGTAGAGGTTGTAGACCCGGTAGCCGAGGCCCGTCGTGCCATCCGACTGGGTGATCCGGGAATAGACCCAGAACCCCACATGGGTGTAGCGCACCCCGGCTGGCAAGGCGGACGGATCCCGCCCCATCCGCGCCACGATGGCCACATTGGCCCCGCGCGCCGCCAGATCCTGTTGCAGCTTGTTGGAAAACGCCGCGACCTCGGCCGCAGGGAGACGGGGCGTGCCCGCCTCACTGCTGCCCGCCGGGGCGAGGGTCGGAAAGGCAACCGCGAGGGCCAGCCAGAACATCATGAAGAAACGTCGCATCAGAACTCTCCCCTCTCTTGCGCTCAGTCCAGGCTCGGCGGGCCGTTCGGCGCCGGGATCATCACGGGCTCGGCATAGGTGTCGAGCGTGCTGAGCTCGCTGCCCAGTTCGAGCGTGCTGTCCCCCACTTCCGCGAGGGCGGAGCCGGTGACCGCGATGGCGCTGCCCACGGCGATGATCGGAACGGCGGTGACGCTGGCCGCGCCGCTTGCCACCGCGGCGGAGCCGTGGCTGGCCGCCTGCCCGCTATGGGTCGAGGCCTCGGCAGAATGGCGTTCGCTGGCACCGGCATAGGCCGGCGCAACCGCGAGGGTGGTCAGGGTGGCAAGGATCATGGCTTTGGTCAGCATGGTGTTACTCCTCTTTCGTGAACACTGTTCACAACAGATGGAAACGCGCCATGCCGTCTTCAAGGCTTTTCATGAACGTCGTTCACGTTTTTCTGCACAAATAGGCGAGCAGCGACCTAAGCCGCTGTTCTTGCGAGAAAGATGGTCTTGATTGACCTAACGGCAGCGCAACCCGGGCCGGTCTGCGCCGCTCAGGCCTCGGTGATCAGGCGTTGATAGAGATGCCACGTCGCATGGCCCAGCAGAGGCAGAACGACAAGCAGCCCGAAGAAGGCCGGGATCATCCCGATCACCAGAAGGGCGGCCACGAGCACGCCCCAGACCAGCATCACCTGCAGGTTTTCGGTCACCGCCGAAAAGGAGGTGATCATCGCGGTCACGAAATCCACCTCCTTGTCCAGAAGCAGCGGCAGGCTCACCACCGTGATCGCGTAGAGGATGAAGGCCAGCACGCCCCCCACCGCTGAGCCCACCAGCAGCATCAAGAGGCCATTGGGCGTCAGGAACACCGCGAAGGAGGAGGTGATGTTGGTCATCACCGCCAGGCCGAGAAACAGCGCAAAGATCATATGGGCAAGGAAGTTCCAGAACAAAAAGAAGATCAGGATGACCGCCGCGATCGAGGGCATCTGCCGGTTCTTTTCGGCCACCACCACGCCCAGAACCGCGCCCCAGTCCAGCGGCTCGCCGGTCTGCAAGCGTCGGCTCACCTCATAGAGCCCCACCGCCGCGAAAGGCCCGATCAGTGGAAAGCCCACGATAATCGGCAGGGTCGCCCAGCTCTTGCCAGTGGCGAGCAGGATATACACCATCGCCAGACCGCCCAGCACGTAGACCGCGCTGAAGAACAGACCAAAGGCCGGCGCTTTCCTGAAATCCGCCCAGCCGAGCGACAGGCTCGCGCGCAGGTCTTCGCGCGTGATCGAACGCACTTGGGGACGAAAGGCCGCCGGGGCCTCGGCGCTTGTGTCTGACATCTCGGGTCCTCCTTGCCGAAAACCTAGCAAGGGCCTCCCCATGGGAAAAGGTGGGTTCGGCGGACCGCTCAGTTATGCCGCGCATGGGCGGCATAAGGGTGTCAGCCCTCCTGCGCCTCGGCGCGGCTCTTACCGGACACCTGCAGCGCCAAGGTCGCCGCCATGAGCCCGTCGAGATCCCCGTCGAGCACGCCTTGGGTGTCCGAAGTCTCGAACCCGGTGCGCAGGTCCTTCACCATCTGGTAGGGCTGCAACACGTAGGAGCGGATCTGGTTGCCCCAGCCCGCGTCGCCCTTGCTCTCATGGGCTTCGTTGATCGCGGCGTTCCGACGGTCCAGCTCAAGCTGGTAGAGCCGGGATTTCAGGGCCTTCATGGCGATATCGCGGTTCTGGTGCTGCGACTTCTCGGAGCTGGTCACGACGATGCCCGTGGGGTTGTGGGTGATCCGCACCGCGGAATCGGTCGTGTTCACATGCTGCCCCCCGGCCCCGGAGGAACGATAGGTGTCGATCCGGATATCCGCCGGGTTCACCTCGATCTCGATATTGTCGTCCACCACCGGATAGACCCAGACCGAGCTGAAGGAGGTATGCCGCCGCGCCGCACTGTCATAGGGGCTGATCCGGACGAGCCGATGAACCCCGGATTCCGATTTCAGCCAGCCATAGGCGTTATGGCCGCTGATCTTGTAAGCCGCGGACTTGATGCCCGCCTCTTCGCCCGCGCTCTCGGATTGCAGCTCGACCGAATAGCCCTTGGCCTCGGCCCAGCGCACATACATCCGCGCCAGCATCGAGGCCCAGTCACAGCTCTCGGTGCCGCCCGCACCGGAATTGATCTCGAGGAAGGTGTCATTGCTGTCGGCCTCGCCGTCGAGCAGGGCTTCGATCTCTTTCTTGGCGGCGGTCTCGGTCAGCGCCTTGAGCGCCTCCTCGGCCTCTGCCACGACCTCGGCATCGTCCTCCATCTCGCCGAGCTCGATGAGTTCGATATTGTCGTCGAGCTCCTGCCGGATCCCCTCATAGGTGCCGATGGCATCGACCAGCATCTGGCGGTCGCGCATGAGCTTCTGCGCGCGGGCCTGGTCGTTCCACAGGTCCGGATCCTCGATCATCGCGTTGAATTCCTCGAGCCGATGGGGCGCAGTCTCGTAATCGAGCCGCTGCGCCAGAAGCTCCAGCGATTTGCGGATGGCCTCGACGGTGTTCTGTATCTCTGCGCGCATCGGTTCGGTCTTTCCCTTGGCGAGGGATGCCCCCTCGGATCCCGGGTGTAGAATAAGGGCCGCGGGCGGGCAAGGGCTGCACCGCCCTGCCCGGTCGCGCCCGGCTTGCAGGGGGTGTCAGTAAAGCCCGCCTGCGGTCACGGTGCTGACATTGGCGGTATTGGGCACGACCGCCGTGCGCCCGGTGGAGGTGACCACCTCGCGCGCATTGTCGTCCTCGCCCGGGGCATACATCGGCAGGTTGGTGCCCATGGCAAAGCCGCCATCGAGGATCGCGCCCACGCCGTAGAACGGCTCTTCGCCCTCGCGGAAATACTCGGCCACCACATTGGCGCCGCTCGCGCTGTCTTCGAGCCGCCCGCCGGAGAACCGGTCGATTTTCACGAAGCGGCCGCCCTCGGGCACCGTGAAACGCCCGCCGCCATAGGAGGCGATGGCCGTCTCCATGAACTGATTGAAGACCGGGCCGCACATGCCGCCCCCGGAGGCGCCGCGTCCCAGCGTGCGGGGACGGTCATAGCCGATATAGCACCCTGCCACGATGTTCGACGAAAAGCCCACGAACCAGACATCCTTGGCGTCATTGGTGGTGCCCGTCTTGCCCGCGATCGGCACCGGCAGGTTGACCGTGCGCGCCGCCGTGCCCCGGTCCACCACGCCGCGCATCATCGAGGTCAGCTGATAGGCCGTGATCGGGTCGATCACCCGAGTCCGGTTCGCCATGATCCGCGGGGCTGCACCCTCGGCAAGGCTGTCGGCATCGCAATCGAGGCAGGACCGCTGGTCGTGGCGATACACGGTCTTACCCCACCGATCCTGCACCCGGTCTACGAGGGTCGGCTCGACCCGCTCGCCGCCATTGGCAAACATCGCGTAGGCCGCAACCATGTTGAACAGGGTCGTCTCCTGGCTGCCGAGCGCGTTGGCGAGATAAGGCTCCAGCGTGTCATAGACCCCGAAGCTCTCGGCATACTGGGCCACCGTGTCCATGCCCACTTCCTGGGCGAGACGCACGGTCATGAGGTTCCGCGACCGTTCGATCCCCGTCCGCAGAGGGGTAGGCCCGTAGAACTTGTTGGAGGCATTCTTCGGACGCCAGATCGAGCCGCCCGTGTCGATCTCGATCGGCGCGTCAATCACGATGGTGGCCGGCGAATAGCCGGTGTCCAGCGCGGCGGCATAGACCAGCGGCTTGAAGCTGGAGCCCGGCTGGCGCGTGGCCTGCGTGGCGCGGTTGAACACCGAGGACTGGTAAGAGAACCCGCCCTGCATGGCCAGCACCCGGCCCGTGTTCACATCCATGGCCATGAAGCCGCCCTGCACCTCGGGGATCTGGCGCAGGGACCATGTGTTTGCCGCATCGCCCGCGCGCACATGGATCACATCGCCGATTTCCAGCAGATCGCTGGCGCGGCTGGCAGTGCCGCCGACGCTGCCATCGGCGCGGCGCGGACGGGCCCAGCGCACATCCGTGTTGGGCAGGATCTGGTCGCGCTCACCCGAGACATCCTCGACGCCCAGCAACGCCCCGCTGTCGCGGAAGCCGCGCACCACGGCCGGGCGCCAACCCTCGATATCGCGCGGCACGCGCAGATCGCCCAGAGCCGCCGCCCAGTCGCCCTCGGCGGCCACCGCCGGATCGATCTGATCGGTCGCGCCGCGATAGACACCTCGGCTGCGGTCGTATTTCTCAAGACCTGCCTGCAGCGCGCTGGCCGCTTCCGATTGCAGGGTGGGATCCACGGTTGCGCGGATCGACAAGCCGCCGGTGAAGAACTCTTCCTCGCCGAACCGACCCGAGAGCTGTCGGCGGATCTCATCCGTGAAATAGTCCCGCTTCGGCAGGGCCCGGCGGAACGACGCGATATCGCCGGTCTGCACGGTTTCAAGCGGGGCATTGCGCGCGGTCTCGTAGGCCGCGTCGTCGAGATAGCCGTTCTCGTTCATCTCGCGCAGCACGAAGTTGCGCCGCTGGACCGCGCGGTCATAGGCCCGGACCGGATGGTAGGTCGAGGGGGCCTTGGGCAGGGCCGCAAGATACGCCGCCTCATGGGCCTCCAGCTCGGCCAGGGGCTTGTTGAAATAGGTCTGGGCCGCAGCCGCCACGCCAAAGCTGTTCTGTCCGAGAAAGATCTCGTTCATGTAAAGCTCGAGAATGTCTTCCTTGGTCAGGGTCTCCTCGATGCGGGAGGACAGGATCAGCTCCTTGATCTTGCGCTCCGCCGAGCGTTCGCCGCCCAGAAGGAAGTTCTTCATCACCTGCTGGGTGATGGTCGAGGCCCCGCGCAGGGGTCCGCCCGTGGCCGCATCCACCGCCGCCGCGGCCATGCCGCGCGGGTCATAACCCCGGTGGGAGTAGAAATTCTTGTCCTCTGCCGAGATGAATGCCTGTTTCACCAGATCGGGGATCTCGTCGGCGGGCGCGAAGATCCGGCGCTCGCGCGCGAACTCGTCCATCAGTGCCCCTTCGCCGGAATAGATTCGGCTGATCGTCGGCGGGGCATATTGGGCCAGCGCCTCGGTATCCGGCAGATCCCGCCCATACATCCACAAAACCGCACCAATGCTGAGCGCCACGGCAAACAGCCCAAGGGTGAAGGTCGAGAACAGGGCCCCAAAGAAGCCAGCAACAAAACGGATCACACGCGATCTCCTGCGGAGGGTTACGCGCCCGGTATACGCGCCAAGCCGGCCCCGGTCAAAAGCCCTCGGCGCGCGTTCGTGGCGCAGCACACAAAACGTCGTGACGTCAGGGGGCGATTTAAACCCCGGACCATGCCAATCTGCGCGGATCAGCGAGACTTTGCCCGAGAAGAGCCATGCTGTCCAAGCCGCCCCGTCCCCTGCCCGGCGACATCCTGCCGACCTATCGCCTGAAGGCCGCGCGCTATGCGGTCATTCGCAACACGTCGCTGTTCGAACGCCCGATGCTCGACGCGCTCGACCGCGCGGCTCCCGGGCGGGACCTGCTGGATCTGGGATGCGGCACCGGGCGCCCCCTGGCGCAGGACCTGCGGCGACGCGGGTTCCGGATCACCGGCGTGGATGGCGCCGCCGAGATGCTCGCCCATTACCGGCGCAACGTGCCCGGCGCGGTCCGGGTCCACCGGGACATGCGCGGGCTGGCCCTCGGGCGGTGCTTTGACGCGGTGCTGGCCTGGGACAGCTTCTTTCACCTCGACCCCGTGGCGCAGAGCCGGATGTTCGCGGTCTTTGCCGCCCATACGCGCCCCGGTGGCGTGCTGGTCTTTTCCAGCGGGCCTGCGCGGGACGAAGCCTATGGCGCCGTGGATGGCGCGCCGGTCTATCATGCGAGCCATGACCCGCTCTGCTACCGGACCATGCTGACACGGGCCGGGTTCCGGGTGCTGCGCTTTCGGCCCAATGATCCGGCGCTGACCCGCCATAGCTGGTGGCTCTGCCGCCGGGTCTGATCCTATTGCCGGACCAGATTGGCCTCTGCCGCGTCGGACACGGCCCAGGCATCGATGCCGAGGCGGATCCCCTCGGCGGCCTGCGTCCGCCAGTCCGAGGACAGAAGGCGCGCAAGATCATTGTCATTGCTCAGAAAGCCCAGCTCGACCAGAACCGAAGGGATATCCGGCGCCCGCAGCACCGAGAAATCCGCCGATTGCCGGGGGCGTTTGTGCAGATCGCCGACGGTCTCGGTCAGGGTCGCGACCAGGTTATCCGCAAGGCTGTTGGCCCGCGGCATCACTTCGAGCCGGGCGATATCCATCAGCGCGCCCGCCAGCGTGTCATCCTGCGCGGTCAGGTCCATCCCCGCCAGCAGCGACGCCCGGTCCATCCGTTCGGCGAGCTTGGCCGAGGCTTCGGTCGAGGCGACCTCGGAGAGGGTGTAGACCGTCGCGCCCGAGGCGCGCCCGGAGATCAGCGCATCCGCATGGAGCGAAATGAACAGATCCGCCGATGCCTCGCGGGCGATACGCACTCGGTCGGGCAGCGGGATGAACTCATCCTCGGTCCGGGTGAGCAGCACCGTATGCCCGCTCTCGCGGATGATCGCCTCCTGCAGCTCGCGGGCAAAGATCAGCATCAGCTCCGCTTCCGAGACCCCGTCCCGCTCGGCCCCGGGGTCAAAGCCGCCATGGCCGGGATCGAGCACGATCACCAGCGGGCGGTCGCCGCGCTGTCGCTGCGGGGTCTGCGCCTCATCGGGCAGGTCCCTCGGCTCGGGCCGCACGACGCCCAGATCGCCCTTGACCGCTGTCGCGGCGAAGGCCTCGGGCGAGACCGCGCCGAGGGTGATGTCCAGCAGGGCGGTCCCGATCGCGTCATCGACGGTCATCGCCGCGGTCTCGAGCCCCATGGGCGCGCTCAGCAGAAACTCCAGCCGCGACCAGCCCGGCTGGGCCGGTCCCGCGATCACCCCGCGCAACGCGTCCGATGTCAGGTAGCTGCCCGGTTCTGCGCCACTGAAATCCACCTCGCGAAACTCCACCACGATGCGATCCGGCTCGGCCCGCGCCTCGATCCGATAGGGCACAGCCTGAGACAGGCCCAGCGTGATCTCAAGTTGCTCAGACCCGCCGGAGATCGCCGAGGTCGCGGGATCCACCCGCGCCAAAGCCCGAAGCTCTTGCGCGATCAGAGGAGATGCAAAGAGAAGGCAGATCAGCCCGACGAGAAGACACTCTGTCCACGTCGCAAGGATCGATCTGCCGCCGTGATGGGGGCTCTGCCCACGCATATTGTGCCTGCCAGTCTTTTTCGGCGCAGTATAGGCAAGTCTGCCGGTGTCAGGAACCATTCATCGGGGCCGAGACCGCCCGTGAAGCAAAAAACCGGGCCAAACGGGCCATTCCCTCGGCAATATCCCCGGTCGCCCGGGCATAGGACAGACGAATCGTGCGATGCCCGCGATGGGGATCGAAATCGAGCCCCGGGGTCAGGGCCACCCCTGCCTCTGCAAGGATTTCCGCGGCCAGCGCACGGCTGTCGGTACTCAGATGCGCCACATCCGCATAGACATAGAAGGCTCCGTCGGGCGGCGCGAAGGCGGTCAGCCCCGCCGCCGTGAGCCCGTCGATCACAAGCTTGCGATTGGCGGCATAGACCGCGCGATTGGCCTCCAGCTCGGCCTCGGCCTCGGGCTGGAGCGCGCCGAGGGCCGCGACCTGCGCTGCATGGGGCGCGCAGATGAACATGTTCTGGGCCAGCCGCTCGATCACGCGGACCTGCGGTTCGGGCATGACCATCCAGCCGATCCGCCAGCCGGTCATGGAGAAGTATTTCGAAAAGGAGTTGATGACACAGACATCCTCCGAAATCTCCAGCGCCGAGACCGCCCGCGCCCCGTAATGGAGCCCGTGATAGATCTCGTCCGAGATGAAGGAGCGGCCCCGGGACTGGCAGGCCTCGATCAGCCCGCCGAGCTCCGCATGATCCAGCATGGTGCCCGTGGGGTTGTTCGGTGAGGCCACGATGGCGCCCCGGATATCCGCCTCGGCCAGGGCTGCGGACGGCAGGCGGTGTCCCTGCTCCGCATGGGTCGGCAGGCCCACCGGCGTCAGCGACAGCGCCTTGAGGCTCTGGCGATAGGACGGATAGCCCGGCTCGGCCACGCCCACCCGGTCGCCCGCATCAAAGAGCGCGGTGAAGGCCAGCAGAAACGCCGCCGAGGATCCCGCCGTGACGATGACCCGGTCCGGAGCAAGATCCACATCGTACCAGCGCCCGTAAAGCTGTGCGATCGCCGCGCGCAATTCCGGCAGGCCCAGCGCCACCGTATAGCCCAGCGCATCCTGTTCGAGCGCGGCGGCCACGGCCTGCCTTGCGGGGGCGGGTGCGGCGGTGCCGGGCTGACCCACCTCCATATGGATGATGTCCCGGCCCGCCGCCTCGGCGCGGCGCGCGGCCTCCATGACATCCATCACGATAAACGGATCCACGTCGGCACGGGTTGAGTTTTGCATCATAGCCTCCCTAGGGTGCAGGCGTATGTCGCAACCCGGTGGAGTAAGGTCAATGACAAGCCTCTGGCACAGCCGTCTCGCAGGTCTCCTTCTCGCCCTGACCCTGGCGATCACCGCCCTGCCCGCCAGCGCGGTGACGATCATTCGCGATGCAGAGATCGAACGCTCCCTGCGCGAACTGGCCCGGCCATTGATGGCGGCGGCGGGGATCAACCCGTCTCAGGTGGATATCTGGGTGATCGATGACAGCAAACTGAATGCTTTTGCTGCCGATAACCGAACAATGGTCCTTCATTCTGGGTTATTGATGACATTGGAGACCCCGGAGCAGGTTCAGGCGGTCATCGCCCATGAAATCGCGCATATCTCGAACGGGCATATCGCGCGGCGCATGGCGAATTTCAAAGCGTCGAACCGGCTGGCACAGCTTGGCCTCGTTCTGGCCGCAGCGGCCGGCGCGGCAGCGGGGGATCCGGGCGTCGGTGCGGTGGTCGGCTTTGGCGCGGCGGAATTCGCCCGCCGGGGCTTTTTCAGCCATACCCGCGCCGAAGAGGCCGCCGCAGACCAGTCCTCTGCGCGGTTTCTCGCCAATGCCGGGATCTCCCCCGTGGCGATGGTCGAAGTGCTCGAGATCTTTCGCGGGCAGGAAGCGCTGACCACCAACCGGCAGGATCCCTATGTCCGCACCCACCCCCTCACGCGGGACCGGCTGCGCGCGGCCCAGGGCTATGCGGCGGCCTACAAGGTCAACGAGCTCTCGCGGCAATCGGAGGCCTATTGGTTCGCCCGGATGCAGGGCAAGCTGACGGCCTTTCTGCGCAACCCGAACTGGACCCTGCGCCGGGTCAAGGCGTCCGATGGGTCCGAGATCGCGACCATGCGCCGGGCGATTGCATATCACGAGAAACCGGACCCGGCCCGGGCCGCGCGCGAAGTGGCCAAACTGGTGCAGATGCGCCCGAACGACCCCTATTACCAAGAGTTACAGGGGCAGATCGCCTTCGAGACCCGGCGCTACGCGGACGCCGTGCGCGCCTATGAACGGGCCGTGGCGCTGGCCCCGCGCGAACCATTGATCCAGGCCCATCTCGGGCGCGCCCTGCTGGCTCAGAAATCCAGCGCGAGTGACCGCAAGGCGCTGCAGATCCTGCAATCGGCCTATAGCAAGGATCCGGGCAACCCGTCGATGCTGCGGGATCTGGCCCAGGCCTATGCCCGCGCGGGGCAGAACGGGATGGCCTCGGTCACCACCGCCGAGCGCTACGCGCTGTCGGGGCGGCTGCGGGATGCAGGGCTGCATGCGCGCCGGGCGCTGGGGCTGCTGCCTCAGGGCTCGCCAGGCTTTGCGCGGGCACAGGACATCGCCCGCACCGCCGAGCGCGCCGCCAAACGCTGAGCCTCAGCCCTTGAGCGACGGCTTACCCAGATGCTTGCGCAGGCGCGAGGGCGTGGACTTCTTCTTGTCCTTGTAAGGGTTCGCGTCGGACTGGCTGCGCAGGGTCAGCCGGATCGGCGTGCCCGGCATGTCAAAATCCTCGCGCAAGCCATTGACGAGATAGCGGGTATAGCTCTCGGGCATCTTGTCGGGATAGGAGCACATGACTACGAAGCCCGGGGGCCGGGTCTTCACCTGGGTCATGTAGCGCATGCGGATCCGACGCCCGCCCGGCGCGGGGGGCGGATGGGCCTCGACCATGGCCGAGAGCCAGCGGTTAAGTGCGGCCGTGGGCACCCGCCGGTTCCAGACCGCATGGGCCCGCAGGATCGCCTCGCGCAGCCTGTCCATACCCCGCCCGGTCTTGGCCGAGACGGTGATCAGCGGCGCGCCCTTGAGCTGCGGCAAAAGGCGGTTGAACGCCTCCTTCAGGTCGCGCAGCTTGGCCTGCTTGTCATCCTCGAGATCCCATTTGTTCACCGCGATGACCACGGCGCGGCCTTCGCGCTCGGCCAGATCGGCGATGCGCAGATCCTGTTGCTCGAACGGGATCCCCGCATCGAGCAGGACCACGACCACCTCGGCGAATTTCACCGCGCGCAACCCGTCCGAGACGCTGAGCTTCTCGAGCTTCTCCTGCACCTTGGCCTTCTTGCGCATTCCGGCGGTGTCAAAGATCCGCACCGGGAGGCCGTCCCAGTCCAGCGCCAGCGAGATCGCGTCGCGGGTGATCCCGGCCTCTGGCCCGGTGAGCAGGCGTTCCTCGCCCAGAAGCTGGTTGATCAGCGTCGATTTCCCGGCATTCGGACGACCCACCACGGCCACCTGCAGCGGTTTCGACGTGGTGGGGACGCGCGGCGCATCTGCGCCCAGCTCGGCCTCTTCGGTGCTCAGGCTCACATCGGTTTCCGGATCCTCGTCCCGGGCCGCCTCGGCCTCTTCCTCATAGGCGTCGATCAGGGGCATCAGGGCCGCGGTCAGGTCGGCCATGCCCTCGCCATGCTCGGCACTGATCGCCAGAGGCTCGCCCAGACCCAGCGCATAGGCCTCGATCAGACCGGCCTCGGCGGCGCGGCCCTCGGCCTTGTTCGCGCCGAGCAGGACATGGGCGTTGGCCTTGCGCAGGATATCGGCAAAGACCTCATCCGTGGGCGTCACCCCCACCCGCGCATCGATCAGGAACAGGCAGGCATCGGCCATGCTCACGGCGCGTTCGGTCAGCCGGCGCATCCGCCCCTGCAGGCTGTCATCCGTGGCCTCTTCGAGCCCTGCCGTATCGATCACTGTGAAGCGCAGATCGCCGAGCCGGGCCGCGCCCTCGCGCAGGTCGCGCGTCACGCCGGGCTGGTCATCGACCAGAGCCAGACGCTTGCCCACCAGCCGGTTGAACAGCGTGGACTTGCCCACATTGGGGCGACCAACAATGGCCAGAGTGAAAGACATGGGCGCTCTCCACGAGACAGGGCGGGCGATGAGAAGCCCGGGCTTTATCGCGCGACCGCCGCCTCGGCAATGGAGATTTTGCGGAAACTCCGCATCCCGGGCCCGGCGCGGGCCCCGGATCCGCTCAGCGATAGGCGCGCAGCTCGCCCGCCTCGGTCACGATATACATGGTCCGGTTCGCCACGACAGGTGCCGCAGCCGCGCCGTCGGGCATTGTGATCTGGCTGATCTGCTGACCTGATGCCGGATCGAACGCCCGCAACTGGCCATCGCCCGACGCGATATAGAGCCGCCCACCGGCCAGCACCGGGCCGTAATGGGCGAAGATCGCCTTGCGCCGCCGCTCCCGGTCGTCGGTGTAGTAAGGCAGTTGCACGGCCCAGGTCACGGCCCCCGTGGCCGCATCCAGCCGGATGAGCTCATTGCGGTCAGACACAAAGAAGAGCGCATTGCCCACGGGCCAGATCACATCGAACGCGCCCTCGCGGGCGGTCCAGTTCCGCTCGCCCGTGATCGCGTCCAGTGCTGCCACACGGCCCGCGGCGTTGCCCGCAAAGATCGTGCGGCCCACCACGACCGGGTCGCTGTTGATGTCGGAAAAGCCAGTATAGGCGCTGCCAATGCGGGAGCCGGAGACCGCGCCGCCCCAGACCCGCACCCCGGATTGGCGCAGTGCGCCGCTGATTTCGGAGGACGGGAAGGGCAGGATCACGAGCCGGTCGCTGATCGCGGGGGCCCCGCCGCCGACGATGCCGGTCCCGGACGGTGCGCCCGGCAGGGTCCAGAGCACGCGGCCATTCCGCGTATCGATGGCCCAGGCAACGCTGTCACGGGTGACGATATAGGCAATATTTCCATCGACCGTGGCACTGCCGCTGACCGGCGCATCGAGGCGCTGCACCCAGCGCGTCTCGCCCGTGGCGACATCCATGGCCGTGAGCGTGCCAAAGCCCGAGGATGCATAGAGCGTGTCCCCCGCAACCGAGACACCCCCGCCCGCACCCTCGTCCGGGCGGTCCGTGGGCGGGGTCAGGTCACGCTGCCACAAGAGCGCGCCCCCAATGGAAAACGCCGAGACGGTCGCCAGGCTGTCGATGGTGAAGATCCGGCCATCGGCCACGACCGGCGGGTTGGCGATGCGGTTGCCGCGGCTGTTGCCTTCGCCGATTTCGGCGGACCAGGCCAGCTGCAGCCCATCGCCCAGCGCCGGATGGGTGATCGTATGGCGCACCGAGCCGTTGCGATGGGTCCAATCCGTATTGGCCACCTGCCCCGGCAAGGACACAGCAACCTCGCGCGGCGTGCGATCCACCGCCTCGGGCGCTTCGACCTCCGGATCGACAGAGGCGCGAATATCCAGCCGCTCACCGGGCAGGATCAGTTCCTCTTGCGCGCAAGAGGCCAGGACCAGGGTGGCCGCGAAACACAGCGCCGCGTTGCGGATCATGGGCTTACCCCTGTTCCGGCAGAAGCGACGCCACATCCCCGCCCAGCGCCACGATCAGCTGAGCCGCGCGCTGTTGCTGCGCGGCGCTGGCCCCGGCGGAGCGGATCACATCCTGCAAGGTGCTGATGGCCGCGTCGGACGCGCCCTCTTCGATCTCGAGCAGCGCGCGCTGTTCCAGCGCCAGCAGGCGGAACGGCCCGGCGCCAAGGGTCAGCATGTCGATCATGGCGCGGCGTTCACTGCGCGCGGGGCCGGAATCGCCCATAAGTACCAGCCGCAGACGGGCGAGATCCTTGTAGAGATCCGGCGTCTCGGCTCCTGCGATCACCGCCTCGAGGGCCGCGATGGCCGTCTCGGTTCCGGTCACCGATTCCGCCGCCGTAAGCAGGCCGAGCACCGCGGCACTGGCCGGATCCGGCGTGATTTCCTCGAGCGCGAGCACACGGGTCTGTTCGCTCGTCCCCTCCAGCGCCTGATAGATCGCATCCCCCAGCGCCTGCGCCTCGGCAGCGGCCTGGGCCTTGCGATACTCGTTGAAGGCCGCGCCCCCGACGATCACGATCACGGCCACGACACCGATCCAGCCATACTTGCGCAGCAGGCGGTTCATCCGGTCGCGCCGGACCTCTTCGGAGACTTCTTCGATAAAACTGTCGGGATTGCTCACGCGCTTGCCTCTTCCACCACGTCGCGTCCTCATACACCGTCCGACCGCGCAAAGCCAAGCCCTGCAAGCCCTTGCCGATGGCCAATTCTGCGACCGTTTGGGTCTTGAGCAAAAACCAGCGAAGGCCTATTTCTGAACTGGATGGTTTAGTTCGACCAGATCGAGCCTTTTGGACAGCGCGCCCAAGCCCGGGAGCGCGGCTCCGCGTCGAACATTCCGGAGGCTAGAATGAAACTGTTTTCGATCCTCACGGCACTTGTGGTCGTGGGTGCACTTTACGCATTGGTGTTTGAACGGGACCGTGTTCTGACCTTTGCAGGGGTCGGCAGCGCGCCCGAAATGGAGGATGTGGCCCCTGACACATCGACGGCGGCCCCGCCACCCGAGACCGACGCTCCGGCGGACGGGCTGCGCCGCGTCTCCGTGGTGGCCCTGCCCTCTTCGGCGCAAACCATTGACAGCGCGGTGATCCTGCGCGGCCGGACCGAGGCGTCCCGGCAGGTCGCGGTCTCGGCCGAAGTGTCGGGCAAGGTGATCTCGACCCCGCTGCGTCGCGGCGCGCAGGTGACAGAGGGCATGGCCCTGTGCGAGCTGGATCGCGGCACGATGGAGATTTCGCTGGTCGAGGCCCGGGCCCGGCTGGTGGAGGCCGAGATCAATGCCCGCGCTGCGTCGGAACTGGCCGATGGCGGATTTGGCTCCGTGACCCGGCGGGTGGCCGCCGAGGCCGCTCTGGAGGCAGCGCGCGCCGGGGTGGAACGGGCCGAGGAATCGCTGGCTGATACGATGATTAGCGCCCCGTTCAACGGCGTGCTGGAAGAAGACACCGCCGAGCTTGGCGCCTATCTCGGGCCGAACAGCGCGTCAGGATCCCATTGCGCGACCATCCTCCAACTCGATCCGATCAAGATCGTGGGCTTTGTGCCCGAGTTGCAGGTCTCCAAGATTACCACCGGCGCGCTGGCCCGGGCCGAGCTGTCGGATGGGCGGGAATTTACCGGGACGGTGACTTTCCTGTCGCGCTCCGCCGAGGAGACCACCCGCACCTTCCGCGTCGAGATCGAGATCGCCAATCCGGACCTGAGCATCCGCGCGGGCCAGACCGCCGGTGTCGGCGTGGCCGCCGAGGGCGCGGTCGCCCATCTCTTGCCGGCATCCGCCCTGACCCTCGATGACGAGGGCCGCCTGGGCGTGCGCCACGTGGTCGAGACCGATCAGGGCGCAGAGGCCGCCTTTGCCGAAGTCAGCGTCGTGCGCGACACCATCGACGGTGTCTGGCTGAGCGGGCTGCCCAGCGAGGTCAAGGTGATCGTCGTGGGACAGGATTTCGTGACCGCGGGCACCCCGCTTGAGGTCACCCTGCGGGAGCCCGAAGCGTGACAGGTCTCGTCGATTGGGCCGCCTCCCGCGCGCGGATGGTGATTGCCTTTGTGGCCTTGTCCCTGCTGGCGGGGACCATGGCCTATATCGGTCTGCCCAAGGAGGGTGAGCCGGATATCGAAATCCCCGCGCTCTTTGTGTCGGTGCCCTTCCCGGGCATCTCGGCAGAGGATTCCGAGAAGCTCGTCGTGCAGGTCATGGAGACCGAGCTCAGCGATCTCGACGGGCTCGACCGGATGTCCTCGACCGCCTCGGACAATTACGCGGGCGTGGTGCTGGAGTTCGAGTTCGGCTGGGACAAGACCAAGATCATCGCCGATGTGCGCGACCGGATGAACACGGCGGAGGCCAAGTTCCCCTCCGGCTATGAGAAATACTCGATCAACGAGATCAATTTCAGCCAGTTCCCGATCATCGTCGTGAACCTGTCGGGCGCATTGCCCGAGCGCACATTGTTGCGTGTGGCCAATGACTTGCAGGACACGCTTGAAGGGCTTGAACCCGTTCTGGAGGCCGGTCTTGCAGGGCACCGAGACGAGATGCTCGAGGTGGTGATCGATCCCCTGCGTCTCGAAAGCTACAACGTCACCGCGGGTGAGTTGCTCTCTGTGGTGCAGAACAACAACCAGCTGATCGCCGCGGGCGAGGTGGAAACCGCCCAGGGCGCCTTTGCGGTCAAGATCCCCTCGGCCTTTGACGAGCAGACGGATGTTCTGTCCCTGCCCGTGAAGGTCAGCGGCGACCGGGTCGTGACCCTGGGCGATATCGCCGATATCCGCCTGACCTTCGAGGATCGCACGGGCACCGCGCGCTATAACGGCGACGACACGGTCGCCCTGCAGGTGGTCAAGCGTAAGGGTTTCAACCTGATCGACACCGCAACCCTTGTGCGCGAAACCGTCGAGGCCGAGCGGCAAAGCTGGCCCCGAGAGTTGCGGGAATCTATCGAGATCAACGTGTCTATGGACCAGTCTCGGATCGTGGATTCCATGGTGCGGCAGCTCGAAGGCTCGGTCCTGACGGCGATCGCGCTGGTGATGATCGTCGTGCTGGCCGCGCTCGGCACGCGCTCGGCGCTGCTGGTGGGATTTGCGATCCCGACCTCCTTCCTCTTGTGTTTCGCCCTGCTCGCCGTGATGGGGATCACCGTGTCGAATATCGTGATGTTCGGCCTGATCCTCGCCGTGGGAATGCTGGTGGATGGGGCCATCGTGGTCGTGGAATACGCCGACCGGCGTATCAGCGAGGGCTCGGGCCCCATGGCCGCCTATACGGAAGCTGCCAAGCGGATGTTTTGGCCCATCGTCAGTTCCACCGCGACGACGCTCTGCGCGTTTCTGCCCATGCTCTTCTGGCCCGGGGTGGCCGGGCAGTTCATGGGGATGCTGCCGGTCACGCTGATCTTCGTGCTAACCGCGAGCCTTGTGGTGGCGCTGATCTACCTGCCCGTGGTGGGCGGGGTGGCCGGACGCATCAGCCGCACCCTGGACAACATGGCCAAGGGGCTGATGGGGCTGCCCTGGCTCGTGCGCGCGGTGCTCGCGCTGGCCTCGGCCGGGTTCATGTACACGGCCGTGCTGCAATTCCTGAACCCGACCTATCTGCTGGGACCGGCCTCGGCGGATCAGGGCTGGCAAGCCTATCTGCCCGGGGCGGGGATGATGCTGCTGGCGGCGCTGTCGCTGTCGGTGACGCTGACCTCGATCCGGTTCCGCCGCAGCCGCCGCAGGGTGCGCGCCGGCTTCCGCCGCTCACCCTTTGGCTGGTTTATCCGCTTCCTGACCGGCAATCCGATCATGCCGCTGGTGGCTATCGGCACGGTCATCTTTCTGGTGATCACCACCTTCGGGGTGTTCCAGGAGAACAATCGCGGGGTCGAGTTCTTTGTCGCCTCCGAACCCGAGCAGGCCATCGTCTATGTCCGGGCGCGGGGCAACCACTCGCTCGAAGAGAAGGACGCCCTGCTGCGTCAAGCCGAAGAGATCACCATGGCCAGGCCGGGGATCGAATCGGTCTTTGCCTTCGCCGGTGAAGGCGGGCTGAACCAGAACACGGGCGGGGCCGCAGCGCCGCTCGACACTGTGGGCACGATCCAGATCGAGCTCGCCCCGTGGGAGGACCGGCAGGGCAGCGACTGGGCCGATGGCAACGACATTCTCGACGCGCTGGAGGCGGAGCTTAAGACGATCCCCGGGGTGCAGACCGAGATCCTGGAGATGAGCCAGGGTCCGGCCGGGGCCAAACCCGTGCATATGCGCCTGACTGGCGATGATTTCGACGCGCTGGCCGAGGCCGCCGCCACCGTGCGCGCCGGGTTCGAGGCCACCGAAGGGTTGCGCGATGTGGAAGACACACGCCCCCTGCCCGGCATCGATTGGCAGATCGACGTGGATGTGGCCGCCGCCGGACGCTATGGCGCGGATGTGGCCACTGTGGGCGCGATGGTGCAGCTGGTGACGCGGGGCATCCTGCTCGACACGATGCGCGTGCCCAGCTCGGACGAAGAGATCGAGATCCGCGTGCGCCTGCCCGAAGAGGACCGGGTCCTGTCGACGCTGGACACCTTGCGGGTGCGCACGGCCCAGGGCCTCGTGCCCCTGTCGAACTTCATCACCCGCGCGCCGGTGCCCAAGCTGGGCCAGATCGACCGGGTGGACGGCCATCGCTACTACGATGTGAAGGCAGGTGTGCGGGCCGGGCTCCTGAACGAGGATGGCGCGGTGATCAATGCCGCCGAGCGGATCGCATTGCTGACCACATGGATGGAGACCGAGGTCGAGCTGCCCGAGGGCGTGAGCTGGGAATGGACCGGCGAGCAGGAGGACGAGGCCGAGAGCCAGGCCTTCCTCATGAACGCCTTTGCCGGCGCGCTGGGGCTGATGTTCATCATCCTGCTGGCCCAGTTCAACAGCTTCTATAACGCGTTCCTCGTGCTGCTTGCGGTGGTTCTGTCCACCACGGGTGTCCTGATCGGGATGATCGTGATGGAGCAGCCCTTCTCGGTGATCATGACCGGAACGGGGATCGTGGCGCTGGCCGGGATCGTGGTGAACAACAACATTGTGCTCATCGACACCTATCAGGAGTATGCGCGCTACATGCCGCGGCTCGAGGCGATTGCCCGCACCGCGCAGGTCCGCATCCGTCCGGTTCTGCTGACGACGATCACGACCATGGCCGGTCTGGCGCCGATGATGTTTGGGCTCAGCCTCGACTTCTTCGGCGGGGGCTACACCGTGGACAGCCCCACGGCCCTGTGGTGGAAGCAGCTGGCGACGGCGGTGGTCTTCGGCCTCGGCGTGGCGACGGTGCTGACGCTGGTGCTGACCCCGTCGCTTCTGGCGCTGCGGGTCTGGCTGACGGTCGGGGCCTATAGCTCGGTCCGGCAGTTGCGTGCCATGTCGCTCGGCAAATCGAGCCGCGTGGCCCGTGACCTCGCGCTCAAGCGTGCCGCCCGCGCGGTGAAATCACCCGAGATCCTCTGGATCGAGGATGATCAGTCCGAACCCGAAACGGAGACCGGTACCCCTGCCGAGGCCCGCGAGGCGCGCACCCTCGCAGAGCGGATCGTGGACAGCACCGCGCGTGGTGACGAGGGGGATGACCCGACGAACCCCGATGGGACGATCAAGCCGCCCCTGCGCGCCGCCGAGTGATCATCGCGTGATCAGAGCGGCTGCGCCTGCTCCACGAGGCGGGCGAAGAAGCTCGCCCCGATCGGCGCAATCCTGTCGTTGAAATCATAGGCCGGGTGGTGCAGCGTCGCGCTGCTCCCCTGGCCGATGAACAGATACGCGCCCGGCCGGGCCTGCAGCATATAGGCGAAATCCTCGGCCCCCATCTGCCGCGCGGACCGGGTGTCCACCAGTTGCGCGCCCGAGACGTCTTCGGCGGCCTGCGCGGCCTGCGCGACCTCTTCGGCGGAGTTCACGGTCTGGGGATAGCCGCGCTCATAATCGAGAGCCGCCTCCACGTCGTAGCTCGCTGCCTGCCCCTCGACGATCTTGCGCATCCGGTCGATCACCATGCCCTGGACCACCGGGTCAAAGCTGCGCACGGTGCCGCAGATATAAGCGGTGTCGGGGATGACGTTATCGGCCGTGCCCGCGTGGATCTGGGTGATCGAGACCACCAGCTCCTCGGTGGCCACGTGGTTGCGGCTGACAATGGTCTGGATCGCCTGGGCAATGCCCAGCGCGGCGATGATCGGATCGGCGGTCTCATGGGGCATGGCCGCATGCCCGCCCCGTCCCTTCACATGGATGTGGAAGGTATCGACCGCCGCCATGATCGGGCCGTCCTTGGTCAGGAAGAACCCCTCGGGCAGGCCCGGCGCATTGTGCAGCGCGTAGACCTGGGCGATGTCGAACTGCTCCATCAGCCCTTCCTCGCACATCACCTGCGCGCCACCGCCATTCTCTTCGGCGGGCTGAAAGATCACCGCGACGGTGCCCGCGAAATTGCGCGTCTCGGCGAGATAGCGCGCGGCCCCCAGAAGCATGGTCATATGCCCGTCATGGCCGCAGGCATGCATCACGCCCGGCACCTCGGAGGCATAGTCCAGCCCGGTTTCCTCGGCGATGGGCAGCGCATCCATATCCGCCCGCAGGCCGATCACCGGCCCCGGCGCGCGCCCCTTGATCAGGGCCACGACCCCGCTCGTGGCAATCTTGTCATGGACGGCATCCACGCCAAAGCTCCGCAGCCGGGCGATGACGTAGCGCGCAGTGCGGTGACACTCGAACCCCAACTCCGGGTGACGGTGAAGATTGCGCCGCCAGGCCGTCATATCCGGCCCGTATTCCGCGATGCGATTGACAACCGCCATGTGCTGCTCTCCTTGTTACCTCGAGTATGTAACCTTCTTTGCCGACTGTAAAAGGGAGGGCGCGATGGCACATCCCAAGCCCAAGGCACAGGCCCTGCCCCGAGACCAGAGCGACGCGCTCTGTTTTGATCCGGAGGGCGGGCTGCCGCGACTGCTCGAAATCATGCGCCGGTTGCGGGATCCCGAGACCGGCTGCCCCTGGGATGTGGAACAGAGCTTCGAGACCATTGCCCCCTACACGATCGAGGAAGCCTATGAAGTCTCGGATGCCATCGACCGGCAGGACTGGACCGAGCTGAAGGCCGAGCTGGGCGATCTGCTGTTGCAGACGGTGTACCAGACCCAGATCGGCGCCGAGCGCGATCTGTTCGATTTCCACGAGGTTGCCAACGGGATCGCGCAGAAGATGCTCGACCGGCATCCCCATGTCTTTGGGACCGAGAGCAACGCGAAATCCGCCGCGCAGCAGACCCGGGACTGGGAGGTGCAAAAAGCCAAGGAACGCGCCGCCAAGGCCGAGACCGGTGTGCTCGACGGCGTCGCCCTGGGCCTGCCCGCTCTGATGCGCGCGCTGAAACTGCAGAAGCGCGCAGGCCGGGTCGGGTTCGACTGGGACGATGTGGATCAGGTTCTGGCCAAGTTCGAGGAAGAGGCACAGGAGCTTGCCGCCGCCCGCGACAGCGGCAGCCCGGCAGAGCTGCACGAGGAATTCGGCGATCTGCTTTTCGTGGCGGTCAATCTCGGGCGGCATCTGGATCTCGACCCCGAACACGCCCTGCGCGATGCCAATGCCAAGTTCACCCGCCGCTTCGCCCATATCGAGGCCCGCCTGTCCGAGCAGGGGCGCAGTCCGGATGTGGCCAGTCTCGACGAGATGGAAGCGCTCTGGCAGGAGGCGAAGGCCAAGGGGCTCTAGCTCAGCCCGCCGCGCGGCCTTCGGTACTGGTGGCCGGGTCCACGAGGCACCACATGCCTTCGGCACAGACGAGCACAGGCCCGTCGCAATGAAAAACGGTGTATTGGATCGCCTCGAGCGGATGCTGCGCACCGATGCTCAGCGCGGCGCAGGACACCATCTGCCCCGCTTCCCAGCGCAAGGTCTGCGCTCCGGAAAGCAAGAGATCCGCATGGGGCACGCCATCAGGCCCACTGCCCTTGGGCAGCACCCGGGGCCGCGCCGCCGGGCGGGCCTGCAGAAAGGGGACATCCAAACCGATCCGGTCGATCCACTCGATCGGCACATATTGCCCGGACGGGGCCACCACCAGATCCCCCCGCCGCAACAGCGCAGCCGGCACGGGACCGAGATTGGTTTCGATCCGCACATCCGGGCCAAAGCCCGGCACGCTCCAGGGTTCGGCATGCACCGGGGCCCCGGCGCCCCCTGCCTCCGCAGGTCCTTTGAATTCCAAGATTTTTCCGGCGTCCCGCACGCGGTATCTCCCGTCTGGGGCAAGTGACGCCCTCCGAAGAGGGCGCCACAGGCTACTCAGATACTCGTTACTGCGCCCAAGGTCGGCCCCTGAGGCGTTACAGTTTCGTTAGACAGGGGAACTGCGGCACCAGCCGGGCGGTAACAGGCCGAACTGTGACGATTTCATGGGGCTGGGTCCGGCGGGATCTCGCCGGTTTGACGGGCAGGATACCCGGAATTGCCCCGCAAACGGGCAGTCTGGCGGACCGCTGTCGCGCAACTCGGAACACCGGCGGCCTTTGGCTCGGGATTACCGCTGACCCCAGGTCAATCCGCGCGCAGCGCCTGACAGCTCGCTGCCTTATTTACGTTTCCGCCTTGAGGATAGAGTGTTTCCGGCGCTCCTGCGCCGCGCGCGGCCGGCCTCTGAGCCGGGCCAGAATCGTCTGGACAGCGCGGGGGCGAGTTGCGACCCTCTCCCATCCCTTCAGGAGGCTCCCATGCAAGACGGCTCCGCCACGCCCCGCAATATCATCATCGACACCGACCCCGGACAGGACGATGCGGTCGCCATCCTGTTGGCGCTGGCCTCCCCGGACGAGGTCAACGTGCTGGGGATCACGGCGGTGGCGGGCAATGTGCCGCTGGAGTTGACGGCGAAAAACGCGCGCATCGTCTGCGAGCTGGCCGGGCACCCGGAGATCCCGGTCCATGCGGGCTGTGACCGCCCCATCGCCCGCACCTTGGTCACGGCCGAGCATGTCCATGGCAAGACCGGGCTCGACGGGCCGGTCCTGCCGGATCCGACCATGCCGCTGGCCGATCAGCATGCCGTTGCCTTCATCATCGAGACCCTGCGCCGCGCGCCCGAAGGCACGGTGACCCTCTGCCCGCTGGGACCGCTGACCAATATCGCCACGGCCTTTGCCGAGGCCCCCGACATCATCCCGCGCGTGGCCGAGATCGTCTTGATGGGCGGGGCCTATTTCGAGGTGGGCAACATCACCCCGGCGGCAGAGTTCAATATCTATGTGGACCCGGAGGCCGCCAAGGCCGTCTTTGCCGCAGGGGTGCCGCTGGTGGTCATGCCGCTTGATGTGACCCACAAGGCGCTGACCACCGCGCCCCATATCGCGGGGTTTCGCGCGCTTGGCACCCGTGTGGGCGATATGGTTGCCGCCTGGACCGATTTCTTCGAGCGGTTCGACAAGGAAAAATACGGCTCCGAGGGTGCACCGCTCCATGATCCTTGCGTGATTGCCTATCTGCTGCAGCCCGAGCTCTTTTCCGGGCGGCTCATCAATGTGGAGATCGAGGTCGACAGCCCCCTGACCCGTGGCATGACCGTGGCGGACTGGTGGGGCGTGACAGACCGCGCCCCCAACGCGCTCTTGATCGGCGATGTGGATGCAGAGGGGTTCTTCGCCCTCCTGACCGAGCGGATCGGTCGCCTCTAGCTTTCCGGCCCCCGCCCGCCTACATGCGAGCCATGAGCATGCACATCCCCTTCGAGGCGCATTACGCCGCCCTGCCCGACCGTTTCCATGCGCGTATGGCGCCGACCCCCGTGGCCGCCCCGGCGCTGATCGCCGTGAACCACCGGCTGGCACGGGAGCTGGGTCTGGAC
Source organism: Dinoroseobacter sp. S375 (assembly GCF_049800775.1). NCBI lineage: Bacteria > Pseudomonadati > Pseudomonadota > Alphaproteobacteria > Rhodobacterales > Roseobacteraceae > Dinoroseobacter > Dinoroseobacter sp. S375. Next base: position 165,225 of record NZ_JBNAFR010000001.1, read on the forward strand.
CCGGAGGTGCTGGAAAGCGCCGAGGGCATCGCCATGCTCGCCGGGAATGCGGTGGCCGAGGGCTCGTCGCCCTTGGCGCAGGCCTATGCCGGGCATCAGTTCGGCGGGTTCAACCCGCAGCTGGGCGATGGTCGGGCGATCCTGCTGGGGGAGCTGCGCCATGCGGATGGCCATCTGCGCGATATCCAGCTCAAGGGTTCCGGGCCCACGCCCTTCTCGCGGCGGGGCGACGGGCGCGCCGCACTGGGTCCGGTCCTGCGCGAATACATCCTGTCGGAGGCGATGCATGCGCTCGGCGTGCCCACCACGCGCGCTCTGGCCGCTGTCACCACGGGCGAGCGGGTGCTGCGCGAGCAGCCCATGCCCGGTGCCGTCTTCACCCGTGTCGCGTCCAGCCATCTGCGCGTGGGCACCTTCCAGTTCTTCGCCGCGCGCGGCGATCTGGAGGCGGTGGAGCAGCTTGTCGCCTTCGCCCGCGCCCGGCACGATCCCGGGGCCGAGACCGCGCTTGACCTGCTCAAGGGCGTGATCGCACGGCAGGCCCGGCTGATCGCTCAATGGATGGGGTTGGGGTTCATCCATGGGGTGATGAACACTGACAACATGACCATCTCCGGCGAGACCATCGATTACGGCCCCTGCGCCTTCATGGAGGCCTACCATCCCGAGACGGTTTATTCCTCGATCGACCAATTCGGGCGCTATGCTTATGGCAAACAACCGGAAATCGCGGTCTGGAACCTCGCGCAGCTGGCCACGGCGATGCTGCCGCTGATCGATCCGGACAAGGACCGCGCCATAGACGTGGCGACCGAGGCGGTGCAGGGCTTTGCCGATCTCTATCAGGCCGCCTGGGCGGAGGTGTTCCGTGCCAAGCTGGGGCTCGTTTCGGACAAGCCCGGGGATGCCGCGCTGGCCCATGACCTGCTTGGACATATGGCCGGGGCCGGCGTCGATTTCACACTGGCCTTCCGGGGGCTCGCCGAAGGGGTGGACGTGGTCCGCGCCCTCTACCCCGAGCCGGAGCGGTTCGATGGCTGGGCCGAAGGCTGGCGCGCGCGGCTGGCGGAGGATGACGGCCCTGCGGAAACCCTGTCGGCACGGCTCAAGGCGGCAAACCCGGCCTATATCCCGCGCAATCACCGGGTGGAGGAGGCCATTCAGGCCGGGCTCACCGGGGATTTCGCGCCCTTCCACGCGCTCAACACCGTGCTGCAGCAGCCCTTTGCTGATCAGCCCGAGCACGCCGCCTATCAGGCCCCAGCCCGGCCTGAAGAAGCCGTGCGCGAAACCTTTTGCGGGACCTGAGCCGGGTCAGTCCCGGATCGGCAGGGCGAAGGTCGACTTGATCTCTTCCATGGAAAGGAGCGCGGTCACGTTGTAGATCCGCACCTCCTGGATCAGCGCCTGGTAGAACTGATCATAGGCCCGGGCATTCTCGACCCGGACCTTGAGGATATAGTCGATATCCCCCGCCAGCCGGTGCGCCTCCAGCACCTCATCCCGGTCCAGAAGCGCCTTGAGGAACCGCTGCTGCCAGTCGGCTTCATGCTCGGACGTACGGATCAGCACGAAGAAGCACGCCTCCAGCCCCAGCGCCTCCGGATCCAGAACGGCGGTCTGCTGTCGGATGACCCCGGCCTCGCGCAATTTGCGGATCCGGTTCCAGACCGGGGTCTTTGACGCGCCCACCTGACGGGCAATTTCCTCGAGCGATTGGCTCGCATCGCGCTGCAACGCCTTGAGAATTTTCCGATCCGTCGCATCCAGTGAAACCGACATCCTATGCGCCCTCGCATTTTAGAACTTTCTGACGCCCTTGGGCGTGATGTAGACTATTTATTCCTTATATTTTCCCTCGTCTAGCAATTTTACGGGAAAAATTTCTATATACAGCAGAGACAAACCCAGGATGCCTTATGCAGCATTTTCCCATTTTCCTCGCGGTGGCCGGTCGCCGCATCGTCCTCGCCGGTGGCGGTGACGCCGCGCTGGCCAAGCTGCGCCTGCTTCTGAAGACCGAAGCGCGCCTGACCGTGGTGGCCCCCGAGGCAGCCCCGGAAATCCACGATTGGGCGGCCGAGGGGCGTCTGACCCTGACCCTGCGGGCGTTCGAGCCCGGGGACGGGATGTGCGCCAGCCTCGTCTATGCGGCCAGCGAGGATCCCGAGGAAGATGCGCGCGTGCGCAAGCTGGCGCAGGCCGATGGCGCGCTGGTCAATATCGTCGACAATCTGGGCGACAGCCAGTTCATCACCCCGGCCATTGTCGATCGCGACCCGGTGACCATCGCCATTGGCACCGAAGGCGCGGCCCCGGTGCTTGCCCGCTCGATCAAGGCGGATCTGGAGGCGAAGCTCTCGCCCCTGCTCGGGATGCTGGCGCGGGTCGGCAAATCTTTCCGTCCCAAGGCCGAGGCCCTGCCCATGGGCCGCGCGCGCCGGGACTTCTGGCGCGACTACTATTTCGGCGCGGGGCCCGCAGCGGCCGAGGCGGAGGGCCCGCAAGGGGCCAAGGCCGCGCTCGATCGCCTGCTCGAGCGGCATCTGAACACCGAGGCCCGCGCGGGCAGCGTGGCGCTGGTCGGCGCTGGTCCGGGCGACCCGGAACTGCTGACCCTCAAGGCGCGCAAGGCGCTCGATGAGGCCGATGTCGTGATCTATGACCGGCTGGTCACGCCCGAAATCCTCGAGCTCGCGCGCCGCGAGGCCGTGCTGGTCTATGCGGGCAAGGAGGGCTTCGGCGCCTCCACCGCACAGGCGGACATCAACGCGCTGATCGTGACCCATGCCAAGGCGGGCGCGCAGGTCGTGCGTCTGAAATCCGGCGACCCGGCGGTCTATGGCCGCCTCGACGAAGAGATTGACGCGCTGGAGGCCGCGCAGATCCCCTGGCGGATCGTACCGGGGATCACCACCGCCTCGGCGGCGGCTGCAGGGCTGGGACAGAGCCTGACCAAGCGGGGGCGCAACTCGTCGCTGCGCTTCCTGACCGGGCATGACACACAAGGCTTTGCCGACCATGACTGGCGCGCGCTGGCCGAGCCGGGACAGGTGGCCGCGATCTACATGGCCAAGAAGGCCGCGCGGTTTTTGCAGGGGCGTCTCCTGATGCATGGCGCGGCCCCGGCTACGCCCGTCACCCTGATCGAGAATGTCAGCCGCGCCGACCAGCGCATCCATGCCACCGACCTCAACGCCCTCGGAGAGGTCGCCCAGCGACTCTCCGGTCCGGCCATCCTGATGTACGGCCTCGCCCCGCGCGAGGCCCGTGCCGCCCTCACCGACCTGAAGGAATTCGCCTGATGCCTCGCAACTTCACCCCGAAAGTCATCACCGCCAACGACCTGCTCGAAGGCGATGTGATCTATCTGGCCCCGAATGATAGCTGGACCCGGCATCTGGACGAGGCCGAAGTGCTCGATGACGAGGCCCATGCCCAGATCCGCCTGCTGGATGCCGAGGCACAGGTCGACCGCGTGGTCGGCGTCTATCTCGCCGATGTAAGCGCGACGCCCAAAGGCGCGGCCCCCGTGCATTTCCGCGAAGCCTTCCGCGCCAAGGGTCCGTCGAACTACGCCCATGGCAAGCAGGAACTGCAGCGCCCCTGACCCCAGAGACAGCGCGCCCGCCCCTCCCCCATGGGCGCAACCGGAGACAGCCAACATGTACAGCTATACCGATTTCGACGAAGCCTTCGTGCGCGAACGCGCCGCCCAGTTCCGCGCCCAGGTCGAGCGCCGCATCGACGGCTCGTTGACCGAGGACGAGTTCAAGCCCCTGCGCCTGATGAACGGGCTCTACCTGCAACTGCATGCCTATATGCTGCGGGTGGCCATCCCCTACGGCACCCTGAACAGCCGCCAGATGCGCCAGCTCGCGATGATCGCGGATCGCTGGGATCGTGGCTACGGCCATTTCACCACGCGCCAGAACATCCAGTACAACTGGCCGAAGCTTCGCGACGTGCCGGACATGATCGACGCGCTGGCCGATGTGGGGATGCACGCGATCCAGACCTCGGGCAACACGATCCGCAACGTGACCGCGGACCATTTCGCCGGGGCCGCCGCCGATGAGATCGCCGATCCGCGACCCATCGCCGAGCTTCTGCGCCAGTGGTCCACGGATCACCCGGAATTTCAGTTCCTGCCACGCAAGTTCAAGATCGCCGTGACCGGGGCCGAAGCCGACCGGGCGGTGATCAAGGCCCATGATATCGGCCTGCAGATCGTTCGGCAGGATGGCGAGATTGGCGTCAAGGTCATCATCGGCGGCGGTCTTGGCCGGACCCCGATGATCGGCAAGGTGGTGCGGGAGTTCCTGCCCATAGCGGATCTGCTGCCCTATGCCGAGGCCATCGTGCGGGTCTACAACCAGCTTGGCCGCCGGGACAACAAGTACAAGGCACGGATCAAGATTACCGTCCACGAGAACGGCATCGACACGATCCGCGATCTGGTCGAGGCGGAATTCGCGATCACCCGCGCGGCCTTCGGTGGCGCGGATCAGGAGTTGTTGCGCGCCATCGCCCCGCAATTCGCAGCCCCCGCATTCGAGACCGGCTCCGTTGCCGCCTATGAAGCCGCCTATGAGGCCGATCCGGTCTTCCGCTCCTGGGTGGATACGAATATCGCGGCGCACCGGGCCGAGGGCTATGCCATCGTGACGATCTCGCTCAAATCCCATGGCGCGACGCCGGGGGATGCCAGCTCGGACCAGATGCGCCTGATGGCGGATCTCGCCGAGGCCTACGGCCATGACGAGCTGCGCATCAGCCATGAGCAGAACGTGATCCTGCCCCATGTGCACCGCGCCGATCTGCCCAAGATCCATGCGGAACTCAAATCCGCAGGGCTGGCCACAGCCAATGTCGGCCTGATCTCGGACATCATCGCCTGCCCCGGCATGGATTACTGCGCGCTGGCGACGGCCCGCTCGATCCCCGTGGCGCAGCAGATCGCCACGCGGTTCGACGAGTTGAAGCTCGAGCATGATATCGGCGCGCTGAAGATCAAGATCTCGGGCTGCATCAATGCCTGCGGGCACCACCATGTGGGCCATATCGGGATCCTCGGTCTGGATCGAGCAGGCGTCGAGAACTACCAGATCACCCTGGGCGGGGACGGCACCGAAACCGCCGCCATCGGCGAGCGGGCCGGTCCCGGCTTTGCCTATGACGAGATCGTGCCCGCCATCGAGCGTCTGATCTACGCCTATATGGATGTGCGCGACAGCGCGGACGAGACCTTCCTCGAAACCTATCGCCGTCTCGGCGCCGCCCCGTTCAAGGCCGCCCTCTACCCGGAGGCCGCGCGGAAAGATGCCGCTTGAGGCGCCTCTCCCTCCGGTGGGCGAGCGGGTCGCCCATCTGAACCAGCGCTACCGGCACCATTCGGCCACCTCGGTGGTCGAACGGGCGCTCGGGGATCCGACCGTGGGGCGGATCGCGCTGGTCAGCTCTTTCGGGGCGGAATCCGTGGTGCTGTTGCATATGATCGCGAAGAAGGCGCCGAAGACGCCGGTGCTCTTCATCGATACGCAGATGCTCTTTCCCGAGACGCTCGCCTATCAGGAAGAAGTCGCGCGCAAGCTTGGCCTGCGCCGGATCGAGGTGATCCGCGCCGCCCCGGCAGCACTGGCGGCCGAAGATCCGGACGGGCTTCTGCACACGCGCGACACGGATGCCTGCTGCGATCTGCGCAAGACGCGACCGCTGGAGACCGCGCTGGAGGGGTATGACGCCTGGATCACCGGGCGCAAACGCTTTCAGGCGGGGACCCGTGCCGCGCTCGAGTTCTTTGAGGCCGATGGTCCCGCCCGCATCAAGGTCAACCCGCTGGCCCATTGGGACCCGGCGGATGTTCAGGACTACATGATCAACAACCGCCTGCCGCGCCACCCGCTGGTGGCCAAGGGCTATCCCTCCATCGGGTGCGCGCCCTGCACCTCGCCGGTGAAGCCCGGCGAAGACCCGCGCGCGGGCCGCTGGCGGGACGCCGACAAGGAAGAATGCGGCATTCATTTCATCAATGGCAAGGTCGTGCGCGGCCCCCTGCCCAAAGGAGACGCGGCATGACCCAGACCGCAGCAACGATTGTCACCGATGCAGGCTTCGGCCCCGAGACCTGGAATGGCGGCTTTACCCCGCTCGACGAGGCCCCCGCCAATGACGTGATCAGCCTCGACCTGCCCAGCGACGCGGATGTCGCCCCCCTGCTGACACGGCTTGACGGGATCGCCATGATCCGCATCGACTTCCCGAGCTTTGCCGATGGGCGCGGCTTCTCGCTGGCCCGGCGTCTGCGCAATGCGGGCTATACCGGGCGTCTGCGCGCGCGCGGCCATGTGCTGGCCGATCAATACGCGATGGCGCGTCGCTCGGGCTTTGACGAGGTCGAGATCGACGCCGCCCTCGCCACGCGCCAGCCCGAAGAGCAATGGCGCGCCCGCGCCGCTTGGCAGGAGCACAACTATCAGGCTCGCCTGCGCGCCTGATTGTCCTCTTTGCAGAGTGTCCAATTCCGTTTAACAGTGGGACCGAGGTGTCAACCTCAGTAGACAGCATGAACAAACCAACCGATGTGGCCCGTACCGTGACCGACGCAACTCCGATCAAAGTTCCCACGCTGCCCGATGCGCAGACCGTCACCGCCGTTCAGCACTATACCGACCGTCTGTTTTCCTTCCGTGTGACCCGGCCGCAGACCCTGCGCTTTCGGTCGGGCGAGTTCGTGATGATCGGCCTGATGGGCGATCCGGACCCGAAAACCGGCAAGCAGAAACCGCTCCTGCGGGCCTATTCCATCGCCTCCCCCTCCTGGGATGAGGAGCTGGAGTTCTACTCGATCAAGGTGCCCGACGGCCCGCTGACCTCGCGGCTGCAACATATCCAGCCCGGCGAAGAGATCATCCTGCGGCCCAAGCCCGTGGGCACGCTCGTCCATGACGCGCTGATCCCGGGCAAGCGGATCTGGTTCTTTGCCACGGGCACCGGCTTTGCGCCTTTTGCGAGCCTGCTGCGCGAGCCGCAGACCTATGAGGATTATGACGAGGTCATCATCACCCATACCTGCCGTGAGGCGGGCGAGCTGACCTATGGGCGCGAGCTGATCGAGGCCCTCAAGGAGGACGAGCTGCTGAACGAGGTGATCGGCGAGGGCTTCTGGAAGAAGATCAAATACTACCCGACCACCACCCGCGAAGAGAGCCCCAAGATGGGCCGGATCACCGACCTGATGAACTCGGGCGAGTGCTTCGAGGATCTGGATGTGCCGGTGCTCAGCCCCGAAACGGACCGGGCGATGATCTGCGGCAACCTCGCCTTCAACCTGGAGCTCAAGGCGATGCTGGAAAGCTACGGGCTCGAGGAAGGGGCAAACTCCAAGCCTGCCCATTACGTGGTCGAGAAGGCCTTCCTCGACTGAGCCCCTCCTCCATTCGAAACGCAATAGCGCCCACCGACATGTTCGGTGGGCGTTCTTGTTTGCCTTGCTCGCACCCTATGTGGACCCCGGCCTGCGGGGGTGCGTGGACGTCACGGCGATAGCGCGTCCGAGCGAAATCCACCGGACGCTGCGCATCTAGGCGCTTTGCTCTGGATGCACGGCATCGCGCGACATCCGGCCTGCGGCGCGCGGCAATGCCTGCTCAGCGCTTGTGTTTGCCCTGCGCATTGCTAGACGGATCTCAACGAAGCAGGGACACCACCGCGATGACCAATCACAGCGCAGACCTCGCCAGAAAGGGCATGCTCGCCGACCCGGGCGATCACTTCAAAGGGCGGCACGAGGTGGAATTGAAGTTCGCTGTGCCGGATCTGGCCCCGCTGCGCCGCCGGTTGGCGCAACTGGATGCAGTGCCCTTCGTGCTGGGAAATGAAGAGACTGATGTCTTTTTCGATCTCGGTGATGGACGGCTTGCCGCCAATGCCCAGACCCAGGTGCTGCGCGAGATGCGGCCCTCCGGGCGGGTGCTCTGGATCTCCAAGGGTCCAGCACCGGATGCCTGCCTGGCCATGGACCTTCCGGCCTTTGCGCCCGCGCTGGCGATGCTGCAGTCGCTTGGCTTCGAGCAGACGCTTTCGATCACGAAACAGCGCGACATCTACTTTCTGGGCGCGCAGCATGTGACGCTGGACCGTGTTGAGGGGCTCGGCACCTTTGTCGAAGTCGCCGCGATGACCGATGACACCGAAGCACTGGAGACGATGCGCCGGGACGTGCGCGCCGCCGCCCGGTCCCTCGGTCTGGACGACGAGGCGCCGGTCACGCAGTCCTATCGCGCGCTCCTGCAGCATCCCGACTGAGGCGCGGCACCGGTATCCGGACCCTCCGGACGCGGGCATTCCGGCCCATATCGGGCGCAGGACCCCGCCCCAGCTGCGAAACGCGCCCTGCATTACCCGCTTGATCGCGCGCCGCTTAGCGCTTACCTTCGCCCACTCAAACGGTGAACGATACAAGGACCAAACCGATAGCCCGCAGACCCCATAACGCTCCGCCGCAACGTGACACTGGCCCCCGCGTAAACGGGCGCATCCGCGCCCCTGAAATTCGACTGATTGATGCTGACGGTGAGAATGTCGGCGTGGTCAGCCCCCGCGAAGCCATGCGGATGGCCGAAGAGGCCGGTCTCGATCTGGTGGAGATCTCGCCAAACGCAAATCCGCCGGTCTGCAAGATCATGGATTTCGGCAAGTTCAAATACGAACAGCAGAAACGCGAGAGCGAAGCCCGCAAGAAGCAGAAGACCATCGAGGTCAAGGAAGTCAAATTCCGCCCGAACACCGACACGCATGACTACGAGGTCAAGATGCGCAACGTGTTCAAATTCCTCGAGAATGGCGACAAGGTGAAAGTCACCCTGCGTTTCCGCGGCCGCGAGATGGCGCACCAGAACCTGGGCCGGGAACTGCTGGAACGGGTGGCCGAGGACACCAAGGAGACCGGCAAGGTCGAGAACATGCCCAAGATGGAAGGCCGTCAGATGGTCATGATGATCGGGCCGCTGACCAAGTAAGCCGCCCCTGATCGAGACGCAAAGCGCCGCCCTCCGAGGCGGCGTTTTTTATGGGCGCAAGGCGCACGCGCTAGCCCACATCCGTGCGGCCCCGGCGGTCGAGCCGCAGGTTCGCATAGAGCACATGGTTCCGCCAGCGGCCCGCGATTTGCAGATAGCTCTGGGCGACACCCTCATACTTGAACCCGCATTTCTCGAGCGCCCCGCGCGACGCGGTGTTTTCCGGCAGGCAGGCCGCCTCGATCCGGCTGAGATCCATTTCCTTCTGGGCGTAATGGGTCAGGGCCGTGATCGCCTCGCGCATGAACCCCTGCCGGGCATGGGGCGCGCCGATCCAGTAGCCCAGGGTCGCGGATTGGGCAGGCCCCCGTTTCACATTGTCCAGCGTGATCGCCCCCAGCAGGCGTTGCGTGCTCCGGTCAATGAGGAAAAGCGGATAGGCCGTCCCCCCCTTGATCGAGCGGTTGGCCCAATAGACCCGATTGGTGAAGGACTTGCGGCTCAGATGGTCCGGCGACCATGTGGGCTCCCACGGGGTCAGGAACGCCCGGCTCGTATCGCGCAGGGCCGTCCAGTCCCGGAAATCGGCATGGACCGGCGGGCGGAGCGTCATGCGCTCCGTCTCGATCTTGACTGCCGGTCGTCGCAGGAGCATCAGGCGGCCAGCCGCTCCCGAATTGCATCGAGATCAGGCGCGGCATCGGCCGGACCATAGAGCGCCATGGCCACCTCCCCCTTCTCGCACAGGGCGGCGGCGTAATCCTTGACGTCGCCGGTGGTGACCGCGTCGATCCGCGCGATGGTCTCGTCGATGGGCGGAACCCGGTCCCAGATCCCGACCAGCCGGGCCAGACGTTCTGCCCGCGAGGACGGGCTTTCGAGCCCCATGAGCAGGCCCGCCTTCATCTGTGCCCGGGCGCGCGCGACCTCATGGGTCGACATGTCCTCGGCGGCGCGCTGGATCTCGCGCAGGGTGATGTCCGACAATTCTGCGATCTGGCCTGCGGAGGTGCCCGCATAGATCGTGGTCATGCCCGTATCCGCATAGGCGCCGGGCTGGGCGAAGATGGAATAGCACAGGCCCCGCTTCTCGCGGATCTCCTGAAAGAGGCGCGAGGACATGCCCCCGCCGAGCGCCGTCGCATGGAGCTGCGCAGTGTAGATCGCCGGATCGCGATAGCCCGGTCCCGGCAGGGCCATGGCGAAATGCACCTGTTCCAGCGGCTTGATCACGCGCGCCTCGCCGCAGGTAAAGGTCGCCGGCTGGGCCTCGGCCCGCTGCCCCTGCCCCATATCGCCAAAGAGCACCTCGGCCTGCGCCACGAGGGCCGCATGGTCCACCGCGCCCGCTGCCGAGAGGATCATCGTCTCGGGCCGGTAATGCTCGCCCACGAAATCGTAGAAGTCCTGCCGCGCAAAGCCTTGCACCCGGTCCGCCGGGCCGAGGATGGTGCGCCCCATGGGCTGGTCGGCAAAGGCCCGTTCCTGCAGCCAGTCGAAGACCACGTCATCGGGCGTGTCGAGGGCCTGACCGATCTCCTGCAGGATCACGCCCCGCTCCACCTCGATCTCGTTCGGATCGAAAATCGGGTTGCGCAGGATATCGGCGATCACATCCACCGCCAGCGCCACGTCCGGCTCAAGGATCCGGGCGTAATAGGCGGTCACTTCGCGCGAGGTATAGGCGTTGATATAGCCGCCCACATCCTCGATGGCCTCGGCGATGGCCAGGGTCGAGCGTTTCTCTGTGCCCTTGAAGGCCATGTGTTCGAGGAAATGGGCAATGCCATTCTGCTCGATCCGTTCATGGCGCCCTCCGGCGAGCACCCAGATCCCGACCGCTGCGGATTTCAACCCGGGCATATGCTCGGAGACGATGCGAAATCCGTTGGACAGCGTGGTCAGCTGGGTGTCCGTGTCAGGCGTCTGGGTCATGTCGTTATCCGCTCCCGGATCAGGGTCTGCAGCGCGGTCAGGTCGTTGGGAACCTCGGTGACCCGCTCGGATCGCTCATAGAGGGTTTCCATGCGCGGCGGAAGGGGGGGATGCACACCGGTGGCCGCCTCGACCGCTGCGGGGAACTTTGCGGGATGCGCGGTGGCCAGCGTCACCATGGGGGTTGCGGGCGCGGCAAGCTGCTCGGCCACATGGACTCCCACGGCGGAATGAGGGCAGAGCAGCTCGTTCATGGTGGCGCGCGCCCGGGTGATCGTCGCGGAGGTCTCCTCCTCCGAGGCGCGGCCCGAGGCGAACTCCTCGCGCAGACGCGACAGCGCCCCCTGGGAGAGGGTGAAGCCGCCTGCGGTCTTGAGCTCGTCCATCAGTTGGGCAATCGCCGCCCCGTCCCGGTCATAGATATCGAACAGAAGTCGTTCGAAATTCGAGCTGACCTGAATGTCCATGGACGGGCTGATCGAGGGGATCACCTCGTCGGTCTGGTAGGCCCCGGTGGTCAGGCAGCGGTGCAGGATGTCGTTCTGGTTGGTCGCAATCACCAGCTGTCCGATGGGCAGGCCCATCCGCTTGGCGATATAGCCCGCGAAGATGTCCCCGAAATTGCCCGTGGGCACGGTGAAGCTGATCTCGCGATCCGGCGCGCCCAGGCTGGTGGCCGCAGAGAAGTAGTAGACGACCTGCGCCAGGACCCGCGCCCAGTTGATCGAGTTCACCCCTGCCAGCCGCACGCCATCGCGGAAGTCATGGTCGTTGAACATGTCCTTCAGCCGCGCCTGGCAATCGTCGAAATGCCCGTGCAGGGCCAGCGCGTGGACATTGTCCTCACTGGGGGTCGTCATCTGGCGGCGCTGCACCTCCGAGACCCGGCCATTGGGATAGAGGATGAACACATCCACCGCCGGAATGCCGCGGAACGCCTCGATCGCCGCCGAGCCGGTATCGCCCGAGGTGGCGCCCACGATGGTCACCCGGCTGCCCCGGCGCGCCAGCTCGCGCTGGAAGAGCTGCCCGATGAGCTGCATCGCGAAGTCCTTGAAGGCCAGCGTCGGACCGTGGAACAGCTCCAGCAGGAAGTGGTTCGGCCCGAGCTGCTTGAGCGGCGCGCGCGCATCATGGCCGAAGCCCGCATAGGCGGTGGCGATATCCGTGCGGAACTCTTCATCGGTGAAGCTGTCGCCGATGAAGGGGCGCATCACGCGAAAGGCGATCTCTTCATAGGACAGACCGGCCATGGCGCGGATCTCATCCGGGCTCAGCGTCGGGACGGTCTCGGGCACGTAAAGCCCCCCGTCACTGGCGAGCCCCGCCAGCATCGCCTCGTGAAAAGCCATCGCCGGGGCCTGCCCCCGGGTAGAGATATACCGCATCACCGTGCCTTACTCAGCCTCAGGGCTGTCGTTACGTCGTTCCGAGCGCCTCATACGCCACAGGAAATAGAGAGTCATCCCGAACCAGACCGCTGCGAGGGAAAACCATGTCACGGCGTATTCGAGATGGTCATTGGGGATCCCGCTGCTGTCCAGCGGATAGGGCGTCGCGAAAGGCGCAGGCTCGGAGGTGGCGCGCAGGATCAGCAGGACCGGCTCGGTGTTCAGGGTGGCGGCCAGGGCCGGCACCTCACGGGCGAACCAGGTGTTGCTGGCGGCATCGGGCTCGGGTGTGAACCCGTCCACCTCATCGGGCCAGTGCAGGTTGCCCTGCAGTCGGGCCTCGGGAAAGTCGCGGAGAGTATCCCGCCGGGCCACGGGAAGGAAGCCGCGGTCGACCAGCACCCGGCGCCCCTCCTCCGTCTCGAAGACCGAGATCACCCGGTAGGCCGCGCCGATGCCCTTGGCGCTGGCCAGCACGTCGATCTCTTCACCCGTATAAGTGCCGCGCAGTTCCACCGCGAGAAAGCGGTCCGCCTCTGGGTCCGGCGACGCCGGAAGCTCCACCGGCAGGTCGGCAATCCGGGCGTCGATCTCGGCGAGAAAGGCCTCTTTCTCGGCCAGCCGGTTCACCTGCCAATTGCCTAGCGCCAACAGGATCAGTGTGCCGATCACCCCAAACGCCAACGGAATGGCCATACGCCGCATCGGATTTCCTCACCCCCGGCCCGGATTACACGGGGCCGGTCGCCAAAAAGAGAAACGGCCGGGACAGGTCCCGGCCGCACAAACAACTCAGAGCCGGGCGTCAGCCGCCCCAGACATAGACGGCTGCAAAGAGGAACAGCCAGACCACGTCCACGAAGTGCCAGTACCAGGCCGCCGCCTCGAAGCCGATATGCTTGTCAGCGGTGAAGTGGTCGCGCCGCACCCGCAGGTAGCAGACGAACAGGAAGATGGTCCCGATGATCACATGCGCGCCGTGGAAGCCTGTCGCCATGAAGAAGTTCGCGCCATAGATGTTGCCAGAGAAGCTGAAGGCTGCATGGCCGTACTCATAGGCCTGGAAGGCGGTGAAGATCACGCCGAGGCCGATGGCCAGCAACAGGCCCGTCTTCATGTCCTGCTTGTTGTCCTCATGGACCAGCGCGTGGTGCGCCCAGGTGGCGGCCGCGCCAGAGCAGAGCAGGATCAGCGTGTTGATCAGCGGCAGGTGCCAGGGGTCAAAGGTCTCGATCCCGGCCGGCGGCCAGACACCATCGATGGCCGGGCTCATGCCACCGGGATCCATCGGGTAGAGCGCGTGCTTGAAGAAGCTCCAGAACCACGCCGCGAAGAACATGACCTCGGACATGATGAAGAAGATGAAGCCATAGCGCAGGCCGATGCGCACCACCGGGGTGTGGTCGCCCGCATGGCTCTCGCGGACCACCTCGGTCCACCAGCCGAACATGGTCACCAGCACGGTCAGAAGGCCCGCAATGAACATGAACGGAGGCATGCCCTTCATCCAGAGCGTGGCCCCGAACAGCATGATGAAGCCGCCAACCGCGCCGACAAAGGGCCAGACCGAAGGTGGCAGAATGTGATAATCGTGATTTTTTTCATGTGCCATAGGGGGCTCTCCTCAGGCAGGTCAGTTATAGCTCGTACGCGTCGGTGCCGGGGCGGCGTCGGGCGTCATGGCGGCGGTGTCCTCCACCCGCTCGGGCAGATCGATCTGGTAGAACGTGTAGGACAGGGTGATGTGGCTGTTTGCGGCGGCCTCGTCATCCTCGATGATCTCGGGATCCACGAAGAAGGTGACGGGCATGAGCACGGTCTCGCCGGGCTGCAGCACCTGCTCTTCGAAGCAGAAGCAGTCGATCTTGGTGAAATACCCGCCCGCATTGAAGGGCGCCACGTTGTAGCTGGCCGAACCAGCCACGGGCTCATCTGTCGGGTTGTGGGCCTCGTAGAAAGCCAGCCCGGTCTCACCGATGCGGATCTCGACCTCGTGCACCGTGGGCTTGAAGCTCCATGGCATGTCACGCTCGAGCGACGCATCGAACTTGATCTTGATGGTCCGGTCCAGGATCACGTCGGACCCGGTCTCGGCGGTGTTCGTCGTGCCGCCGAACCCTGTGACGCGGCAGAACCAGTCGTAGAACGGCACCGCGGCCCAGGCCAGCGCGCCCATGGTGACAACGACACCGACCAGCTTGAGCGCGGTCTTGCCGTGGTTCGGCTGGGGGATCTGTGCGTCACTCATTCGACGCGCTCCACCAGAGCCGGGCGGGCGACGTGATCGAACCCTTCGACCGGGCCGTCCTCGGTCACCTTGGCAACCGTCAGACCAAACACGATGGCCGCAAACCCCACGAGAAGGCCCGCCACCCCGAAATTCCGTCCCGCGCGCCGCGTGTGCAGCTCGTGGTCTTTCCCGAATGACATGCCTTACCCTCCCATGGTCCAGAGCCCGCTGCGGGTGAGGATGCCCTCGACCAGCAGGGCCCCGAAATGCAGTGCCAGATACAGAAGCGAGAACTTGAAGAACTTTTTCTCGGTCGCGTAGTTATCCGCCTCGGCGGCGATCTCGTCGCGGCGCCAGATGTCCAGCGCGCCCTTGAGGAAGATCGCGTTCAGGACCACGGCCGTCGCCAGATACAGCGGCCCGGCCACGGGGGTGAGCGCGAGGCCCAGCGCCACGGGGGCCAGCAGGATCGTATAGACGAGGATATGGGTCCGGGTGACCTTGCGGCCATGGGTGACCGTCAGCATCGGCACCCCCGCATTGTGGTAATCGGCCTTCATGAACAGCGCCAGCGCCCAGAAGTGGGGCGGCGTCCACATGAAGATCAGCGCGAACATCAGCACGGCCTCGACACTGATCGAGCCTGTGGCTGCGACCCAGCCGATCATCGGAGGGAAGGCACCCGCAGCGCCCCCGATCACGATGTTCTGCGGCGTCGAGCGTTTGAGCCACATGGAATAGACCACGGCGTAAAAGAAGATCGTGAAGGCCAGCAGCGCCGCCGCCAGCAGGTTCGTGGCCAGCGCCAGCATCACCACCGACAGACCCGACAGGCCAAGGCCAAGGGCCAGCGCCTCACCGGCCTGCACCTTGCCCGCCGGGACGGGACGGCGCGCGGTCCGCTTCATGATGACGTCGATATCCGCGTCCCACCACATGTTCAGGGCCCCGGAGGCCCCTGCCCCGATGGCGATAAAAAGGATCGCGCAGAAGCCGACGATCGGGTTCACCGAAACCGGCGCGACCAGCAGGCCGACCAGCGCGGTGAACACCACGAGCGACATCACCCGCGGTTTCAGCAACGCGAAATAGTCTCCGAAACTGCCTTCGCCGCTCAGGGGGGCGGATCTGTCAAAGCTGGCGTCACTCATGGGTTCGAGTCATCCACTGGCATGTCATGAACCGGCCTGGGGGCCGGAGGACCGGGGCGCAGACCGCCCCGGCAGGAAGGATCAGCGCGCTGCGTACTCTACGCTGCGCGGCGTGCCGTTATACTCGGCGACAGCGGTCTCGAGCCACTCGGCATAGGCCTCTTTGCTGACGACTTTCACGGTGATCGGCATATAGGCATGGTCCTTGCCGCACAGCTCGGAACACTGACCGAAATAGATGCCTTCCTTCTCGGCAGAGAACCACAGCTCCGCGAGGCGGCCCGGAACACCGTCCTGCTTCACGCCGAAGGCCGGAATGGTCCAGGAGTGGATCACGTCCGCAGCGGTCACCTGGATCACGACAGTCGTGTCCACAGGGACGACGACGGCGGTGTCGGTGGCCAGCAGGTACTGCTCGTCCGAATAGCCGTATTCCTCAAGTGCGGCGCGATCCAGCATGAAGCTTTCGAAGCCGAAATCATGCTCGGGATACTCGTAGCCCCAGTACCACTGGTAGCCGGTCGCCTTGATGGTGACCTCCGCTTCCGGGATCTCCTGCTGCTTGAACAGCACCGGCAGAGAGAACGCGCCGATGAAGACGAGGATCAGAATCGGCACCACGGTCCAGGTCACCTCGATCGGGGTGTTGTGGCTGAAGCGCGCCGGCGTCGGATTCGCCTTGGCGTTGTGGCGGATGATCGTCCAGGCGATCAGCGCCGTCACGAAGAGCACGATCACGGTGATCAGCACCAGCAGCATGCCGTCGAGCCATTGCAGCTCGCGCGCCAGCTCGGTTGCGGCGGGCTGAAAGCCGACCCCACCGGGCAGCGGCTGGCCGATAATCTCCATGCCTTCGCGGTTATCTGCCAGGGCGGGCGCGCCAATTGCGGCCATCGCAGCCGCCAGAACGCCGGTGATCCGGGTCATGTTTGCCATTGGTCGTTTCCTGTCTTGTCGCGGCCGCTGCCGCTCCTATTGGTCTGGTCGATGCGCCTCAGCGCGCCAGCATCAAGAGCAGCTGCTCTGGTATGCCGTTGTGTCCTGCATCCGTGTGAACCATATATGAATGGCCCAGACAAGAACCTGCCCTGCGTTCTCCTGTCGCGATTTGACATGGATCAAGGAAATCCTGCGATGCCTGACACTGCATTCCGACCTTTCGATACGGCACTGGATCGCGAGATCGCGCTGTCGATCCTGCGTGAAGCGGTGGCTGGCGCCGATGATGGCGAGCTTTTCCTCGAACGCCGACGCTCCGAATCCCTGCTCTTAGACGATGGTCGTATCAAGACCGCGAATTACGACGCATCCGAGGGATTCGGCCTGCGCGCGGTGCGGGGCGAGACGGCGGGTTACGCCCATTCCACCGAGCTTTCGGAACAGGCCCTGCGCCGGGCCTCGACCACCGCGCGGCTGGCCGTGGGCGATGGCGGCGGCGTGATGGCCGCCCCGCCCCAGGCCACCAATCAGAAGCTCTATACCGACGAAAACCCGATGGACGGCGCCGCCTTCGGGGTCAAGATCGACACCCTGCGCGAGATCGATGCCTTTGCCCGCGCGCTCGATCCGCGCGTGGTGCAGGTTTCAGCCTCCCTCGCGGCCTCGATCCAGGAGGTCGAGATCCTGCGCCCCGAGGGGCATTGGGTCCGCGATGTCCGCCCCATGACCCGGCTCAACATCTCGGTCATCGTGGAGCAGGATGGCCGCCGCGAGAGCGGCTCGGCCGGGGGTGGCGGGCGCTATGGCCTGACAAGCCTGATGAGCGCCGATCATTGGCAGGACACCGCGCGCGAGGCGCTGCGGGTTGCCGTGGTGAACCTCTCGGCCGAGCCTGCGCCGGCGGGCGTGATGGATGTGGTGCTGGGCCCGGGCTGGCCGGGGATCCTGCTGCACGAGGCCGTGGGCCATGGGCTTGAAGGGGATTTCAACCGCAAGGAATCCTCGGCCTTTGCTGGGCTCATGGGGCAGCGCGTGGCCGCGCCCGGGGTCACCGTGCTCGATGACGGCACCATCCCGGACCGGCGCGGCTCGCTTACAGTGGATGACGAGGGCACGCCTTCGGGCAAGACCGTTCTGATCGAGGATGGCATCCTCGTGGGCTACATGCAGGATCGCCAGAACGCCCGGCTCATGGGGGTGTCGCCCACCGGCAATGGTCGGCGCGAAAGCTACGCCCATATCCCGATGCCGCGGATGACCAACACCTATATGCTGGGCGGTGATGCGGCCCCGGCGGATATCGTGGCGGACCTCAAGGACGGGATCTATGCTGTCGGCTTCGGCGGCGGTCAGGTGGATATCACCAGCGGCAAATTCGTCTTCTCCTGCACCGAGGCCTACCGGGTCCGCAACGGCAAGGTCGGTGCGCCGGTCAAAGGCGCGACCCTGATCGGCGACGGTCCCACGGCCATGCAACAGGTGCGCGGTATCGGCAATGACATGGCCCTCGATCCGGGCATGGGCAATTGCGGCAAGGCGGGCCAATGGGTGCCTGTCGGGGTCGGCCAGCCGACCCTGATGATCGGCGGATTGACCGTCGGCGGCTCCGCCACCTGAGCCGCCGCCAGGTCCTGAATTCAATCGGGGCGAAAAAGTGACTTTCAAAGCGGATTTTTGGAAAGTTTTTACTCAACGTTAAGATTCTTAAGGGCAATCTGTCTCCAGATCAGGCGGATGTCGGGTGCCTTGTGTCTCTGTCGACCCACCCACCCTCGCACCACCTCAGACTTGGGGCGCAGGCAACCCCTCCCGGCATTCGTCTGATCCAGTCTTCCCGTGAAACAGGCGTCGGGCAGACCATCTGCCAAGAGGACGCTTGAGCCATGGCCAAGGATATCGCACCGGATCAGCCGGTTCGCACGGATTACGCCGCCCCCACCTCTGTCGATGAAGCGCTGGACTGGCTGCAATTGCTGCGCAGCCCGCGGATCGGCCCGGTGACCTTCCACAAACTGCTGAGCGAACATGGCACGGCCCGCGCCGCGATGGAGGCATTGCCCCAGGTGACCGCGTCGGCGGGCCTGAAGGATTATCAGCTCATTCCCCGCGACCGGGTGGAACGGGAATATGCCGCCGGGCGCAAGAAAGGCGCGCGGCTCGCGGCCTTTGGCGGGGCGCTCTATTCACCGGTGCTGGCGGAGATCGAGGATGCGCCGCCGCTCCTGTGGTGTCTCGGGGATCTCGACTTTCTCAAACGGCCCTGCCTCGCGCTCGTGGGCGCGCGCAATGCCTCTGCCCTGGGACAGCGGCTCGCCCGCGCCTTTGCCAAGGGGGTCGGGACGGAGGGGTTGTTGACCGTGTCCGGGCTCGCACGTGGCATCGACACCGCGGTCCATGACGCCTCGCTCGAGACTGGGACGATTGCCGTCGTGGCCGGCGGGGTCGATGTCATCTATCCGCAGGAAAACCTGAAACTTTACAAGCAGATCGCCCAGAAGGGCCTGATCGTGTCGGAACAGCCCATGGGGATGCAGCCCCAGGCGCGGCACTTCCCCCGGCGCAACCGGCTGATCTCGGGCCTGTCCCGGGCCGTGGTCGTGGTCGAGGCGGCGATAAAGTCGGGCAGCCTGCTGACTGCGCGGGACGCGGCCGACCAGGGGCGCGAGGTGATGGCCGCGCCGGGCCACCCGTTCGACGGGCGCGCGGCGGGTTGCAACCAGCTGTTGCGCGATGGCGCGACGCTCGTACGCAATGCCGAGGACATCCTGCAGGCCCTGCCGCCCAGCCTGCCCCAGGGCCTTCTGCCGCTGGAGCCCCCCGAGACCGCGCCCCCCATGCCGCAAAAGACCCCGCCCGTGGACGAGCTGCGGGGCCGGATCCTGGCCCATCTCGGCGCGGCCCCCCTGCCCGAGGATCAGGTCATCCGCGCCCTCGGCCTGCCCGCGGCACCGGTCAATGCTGCCCTGGTCGAACTGGAGATGTCGGGCACGATCACCCGGGCGCCGGGCGGCTTTCTGAGCCTGCGGGGCTGAGCCTGACGGGCTGTGCTTTCGCGGCAGCGGACCGCCCATGCGACCCTTGCGCAGCCCGCCCGGCATTGACATTCAATCGCAAGCCTCCACATCTTGCGCGCAATCGCCCAGACCGAATTTTCAGGAAATCGCATGCCCGTTGTCGTCGTCGAGTCGCCCGCCAAGGCCAAGACAATCAACAAATATCTCGGGAACGACTACACCGTTCTGGCCTCTTACGGCCATGTGCGTGACCTGCCGCCCAAGGACGGATCCGTGGATACCGAGCACGGGTTCGAGATGCTCTGGGAGATCGCCAGCGACAGCAAGAAACACGTCAAGGCGATCGCCGATGCGCTCAAGGATGACGACACGCTGATCCTCGCGACCGACCCTGATCGCGAGGGCGAGGCGATCAGCTGGCATCTTCAGGAGGCGCTCACCAAGCGCAAGGCGATCAAGAAGACCACCGATGTCAGCCGCGTGGTGTTCAACGCCATCACCAAGACCGCCGTCACCGAGGCGATGAAAGCCCCGCGCGACGTGGATATGGAGCTGGTCGAGGCCTATCTCGCCCGCCGCGCGCTCGATTATCTGGTGGGCTTCAACCTCTCTCCCGTGCTCTGGCGGAAGCTGCCGGGCGCGAAATCGGCAGGCCGGGTGCAATCGGTCTGCCTGCGCCTGATCGTCGAGCGCGAGATGGAGATCGAGGTCTTCGATCCCAGAGAATACTGGTCCGTGCGGGCCGTGTTCGAAACGCCCCGCGGCCAGACCTACGAGGCGCGGCTCACATCGCTTGGCGGCAAGAAGCTCGACCGGTTCGATCTGGCCACGGCCGAGGCGGCCGAGCTCGCGGTGCAGGCCGTGACCTCTCGCAGTCTCAGCGTGACCTCGGTCGAAGCCAAGCCGGGGACACGCAACCCCTCTGCCCCCTTCATGACCTCGACCCTGCAGCAGGAGGCGAGCCGCAAGTTCGGCTTCGGCGCGCGGCAGACCATGTCCACGGCGCAGCGGCTCTACGAGGCGGGCTACATTACCTATATGCGGACCGACGGGATCGACATGGCCCCGGAGGCGGTCACCGATGCCCGCGACACGATCAAGACACGCTACGGCGCGGAATACCTGCCCGGCAGCCCGCGGATCTACAAGAACAAGGCCAAGAACGCCCAGGAAGCCCATGAATGCATCCGGCCCACCGAGATGGGCCGCGCACCCGACGACCTGAAGGTCACCGAGCCGGATCAGCGCAAGCTCTATGACCTGATCTGGAAGCGGACCCTGGCGAGCCAGATGGCCGCCGCCAAGCTGGAGCGGACCACGGTCGAGATCGGCGCGCCCGATGGCCAGGTCGAGCTGCGGGCCAGCGGTCAGGTCATCGTGTTCGACGGCTTCATGAAGATCTATACCGAAGGCCAGGACGAGGACAGCACCAGCGATGACGACAAGCGCCTGCCCCAGATCACCCAGGGGGATGCGGCCCCGCTCCATACGGGCGGGCTGAACGGGGTTTTTGCCAAGGCGGGCGAAACCGGCACCGAGGTGATCGAGGCCACCGCGCCCGGCGCCGGGATGCAGCGCAACGCGGGCGGTATCCTGTCGGAAAACGGCGCGGTCTTCGGACAGCAGCATTTCACCCAGCCCCCGCCCCGCTATACCGAGGCGACGCTGGTCAAGAAGATGGAAGAGCTCGGGATCGGGCGGCCTTCGACCTATGCCTCCATCGTCACCACGATTCAGGATCGCGGCTATGTCATCAAGGACAAGAACCGGCTGAAGCCCGAGGACAAGGGCCGTCTGGTGACCGTGTTCCTGAGCAATTATTTCCGCAAATATGTCGGCTATGATTTCACCGCCGATCTGGAAAACCAGCTCGACGAGGTGTCCGCCGGGGATCGTAACTACAAGGACGTGCTCGACCGGTTCTGGCGCGACTTTTCGGCGGCCATTGCCGAAACTGCCGAGCTGCGGATCACCGATGTGCTCGAGAAGATCAACGAGGTTCTCGCCCCCCATCTCTTCCCGCCGCGCGAGGATGGCAGCCCGCCCCGGCAATGCCCGAATTGCGGCATGGGGCAGCTGTCGATGCGCACGGCGCGATCGGGCGGCGCCTTTATCGGCTGCTCGAACTATCCCGAATGCCGCTACACGCGCCCCTTCGGCCCGCCGGGCATGGAGGAGGCAAGCTCGATCCCGCCCGAGGGCAAATTGCTGGGCGAGGATAGTGGCGACGAGATCCGCGTCTTCAAGGGCCGGTTCGGACCTTACGTCCAGCGCGGTGCCGTGACCGAAGAGAACAAGAAGCCTCCGCGCCAGTCGATCCCCAAGGATTGGGTGCCCGAGGATCTGGAGCTGGAGCGCGCGGTCATGCTGCTCTCCCTGCCCCGACAGATCGGCCTGCACCCGGAAGACGGTGTTCCGGTCTGGGCCAATATCGGGCGGTACGGGCCCTATCTCAAACACGCGGACAGCACCTCGAACCGGGGGGGCACCAACGCCAATCTCGACGGGATTGACGAGGTCTGGACCGTGGGCATGAACCGCGCCGTGCAGCTTCTGGCCGAGAAGGTCGCCTCGCGCGGCGGGCGCGGGGCTGCGGCCAAGCCCCTGCGCGAGCTGGGCGAGCATCCCGAGGCGGGCGGTCCGGTGAATATCATGAAGGGCAAATACGGGCCTTATGTGAAATGGGAGAAGGTCAACGCGACCATCCCCGACACGATCGAGCCCGATGACGTCACCATGGAAAAGGCGGTCGAGTTGATCGCGGAGCGTCTGGCCAAATCCGGCAAGAAGGCTCCGGCGAAGAAGAAGACCGCCAAGAAGCCCGCAGCCAAGAAGAAAACGACCACCAAGAAGGCATCTGCCAAGTAGCGCAGGGGCCTGTGGCCCACGCGTCAGCCCGAACGGACAGAATCCCCGATTCTGCCGGTCCGTCTGATTGACACTGCTGCCCTGCAGCGGCAGAACATGGGCAAGTTTTTCGAAGGATGCACCAATGCAGAAAATTTACGGGTCGGCCGCGGAAGCGCTCGATGGGCTCCTGTCTGACAACATGCTGATTGCTGCGGGGGGCTTTGGCCTCTGCGGGATCCCCGAACTTCTCATTGCGGCGGTCCGTGACAGCGGCATCAAGGGTCTGACCATTGCCAGCAACAATGCCGGCGTGGATGAGTTCGGGCTGGGACTGTTGTTGCAAACCAAGCAGGTGGCAAAGATGATGTCCTCCTATGTGGGGGAAAACGACCTCTTCATGCAGCAATACCTGTCCGGCGAGCTGGAGATCGAGTTCAACCCGCAGGGCACCCTGGCCGAGCGGATGCGGGCCGGTGGCTGCGGCATCCCGGGCTTTTACACCAAGACCGGCGTGGGCACCGTGATTGCCGAGGGCAAGGAGCACAAGGACTTCAACGGAGAGACCTACATCATGGAGGAAGGCATCTTTGCCGACCTGTCCATCGTGAAGGCGTGGAAGGCCGACGAGACCGGGAATCTGGTCTTCCGCAAGACGGCGCGCAATTTCAACCCACCCGCCGCAATGTGTGGTAAGGTCTGCGTTGTCGAGGTTGAGGAAATTGTGCCGACCGGTACGCTCGATCCGGATTCGATCCATCTTCCGGGCATTTACGTGCACCGCCTGATCCAGGGCGAGCACGAAAAGCGGATCGAACAACGGACAACGCGCGCCGCCTGAGGGGGGTAAACATGAAGCCACGCACACTGGGAACTGTTCTGGATGACCGCGAGGCCCTCGCGGGCTTTTCGCGGGCCCGTGTGGCCATGGTGCTGACGAATCCCAACATCCATGACAACCCGATCGTTTACGTGAACGACGCGTTTGAACGGGTGACGGGGTATTCCCGCACCGCGGCCATCGGACGGAACTGCCGGTTCCTGCAAGGCAGCATGACCGATGAGGCCGATGTGGCCAAGCTGCGCCGCGCCATCGAACGCGAGGAGGATGTCACGGTTGATATCCTCAACTACCGCGCCAGTGGCGAGCCGTTTCTGAACCGGCTGATCATCGCGCCGGTGAAGTCCGAGGACGGGCATTGCCACTATTTCATCGGCATCCAGAAGGCGATGTCGGACCGGGATATCGACAGCTCGACCCTGAGTATCGAAAAGCAGCTCAACGCGGTGCAGCGCCGGGTGCGTCAGGATCTGTCGATGCTGATCGACATCATCCGCGACCAGTCCAACAAGATGGGCTCCGAGGAAGGCTTTGCTGCCCTCGCCCGCCGGATCGAGTGTTTGCAGCTTCTTTATGAAGAGATGCGGCTGGCCGATCGCGACGCCTATAAGGAAGGCATCAGCATGGGCAGCTTCCTGACCCGTGTGGCCAATGCCATCGCCCATTCGGACGGACGTCCGGGGGTGGCCTTCTCGATCGATGTGGGCCGGTTCGAGGCCTCGCTCGAAACCGCGACGCGCACCGGGCTGATTGTCTCCGAGGTGCTGACCAACGCGTTCCAGCATGCCTTTATCGGGCTGGATGCGGGCACGGTTCGGATGGAGGTGATCGCGCTGACCGAGGGCGGCTTCCGCGTGGTGGTCTCGGATGATGGCGTGGGCATTCCCAGCGACCTGCCGATCCCGAGCACGCAGACCTTGGGCGGGCGCATCGCCACCGAACTGATTGACAGTCTCGAAGGCACGCTGACCTATGTCCGCGGCGCGGCAGGGACAGTGGTAATTATTGACGTGCCTGCGGGTGCGTGACGACTAGAAAAGGATAGGCCGACGATGGCATGGGACCGCAACCAAATGGCGGCGCGCGCTGCGCAGGAGCTTCAGGACGGAATGTATGTGAACCTCGGGATCGGCATTCCGACCCTGGTGTCCAACTACATTCCCGAGGGCGTCACCGTCACCCTGCAGTCGGAAAACGGGATGCTCGGCATGGGCCCCTTCCCGGTTGAGGGCGATGAGGATGCCGACCTGATCAATGCGGGCAAGCAGACCATCACCGAACTGCCCCAGACCGCCTATTTCGACAGCGCCCAGAGCTTTGGCATGATCCGCGGCGGCAAGATCGCCATGGCGATCCTTGGCGCGATGGAGGTTGCCGAGAATGGCGATCTGGCGAACTGGATGATCCCGGGCAAGCTGATCAAGGGCATGGGCGGCGCGATGGATCTCGTGGCCGGCGTGGGCCGCGTAGTCGTCGTGATGGATCACACCAACAAGCGTGGCGAGACCAAGCTTCTCAAGGAATGCACCTTGCCGCTGACCGGCAAGGGCGTGGTCGACCGGATCATCACCAATCTCGGTGTTCTCGACGTGGTCGATGGCGGGCTCAAGATCGTGGAATGCGCCGAGGGTGTGTCCGAGGACGAACTGCGCGCGGCCACCGAGGCCACGCTGGTCTGAGCCCCCTTGTCCGGCGCGGTGATCTCCAAGGAACTGAACGGCTCCAAGGGGCGCTATGTGTTGCGTCGCGACGGGGAAGAGGCCGAGGTCACGTTTTCCGTGGCCTCGCCGCAGACCATCATCGCGGACCATACCGGCGTGCCCGAGGCCCTGCGCGGCACCGGCGCGGGCCATGCCCTTGTGGCCTTCATGGTAGAGGATGTCCGCGCGCAAGGCATCAAGATCGTGCCGCTTTGCCCCTTCGTGAATGCCGAGCGGCGCAAGCACCCGGACTGGGCCGACGCGTTTCAGGTCTAGTCGGGGCTAGTTCGCGGCCATTGTCGTGAACACGCACCCATCCGACGCCAGATCCGGCGGCGTGGCGCAGAGGCTCCGCGCCACCTGCCAGGCCGCGAGCACCTTGGGCACATAGGCGCGCGTCTCGGGATAGGCTGGCACGCCCCCGGCCCGTTTGACCGCGTTCTCCCCCGCGTTGTACCCCGCCAGCGCGAGGATCGCGTCGCCGTCGAAAGTGCCAATCAGCCAGTCGAGATAGCGCACGCCCCCGGCGATGTTCTGGGCCGGATCGAACGGATCCGCCACATCAAAGCGCGCCGCCGTGGCGGGGATGAGCTGCATCAGGCCTTGGGCACCTGCAGAACTGACGACTTCGCTCCGACCGGAGGATTCCGTCACCATCACCGAGAGGACCAGCGCCGGAGAGACCCGGGTGCCGATGGTTTCAGCCAGGATGGTCCGGCCATGCTGTGCCGCCAGAGCCTGCAGCGCCCCAAGGCTGGGGGCCGCGGGACCGATATTGTCCGGTCGCGCCACGAACTCGGCGGCATCAAGGAACCGCGCAGGCCCCGCCCCGGCCAGATCCGTGCCCGTCGCCTCCCAAAAGGCGCGCTGATAGGGCAGTTCCTCGGGCAGAGCATCTTGCGCGACGCTGGCGGGCGGCACCGGGAGTGCCGGATCCGGGCGCGGCGCGATCTGGATGTTGATGCGGCGGGTCGTGCCCGGCGGTGGTGGCGCGATCTTCTTGAAGGTGAAGCCGCCCGGCGGTGTCACAGCCGCAGCATCCTGCGCCGATGCGGGCACAGTCGCGAGGCTCAGCGCGACACAAAGCGCCGGAATCCACCGTCGGGTTTCGTCAAATCCTCGCATTTTCACCGCTCGTGTTTTTCCAAAGTGTTAACCCGTCCGCGCGATCCTTGGCCTCGGAAAATGGCACTCCGGCGGCATGTGAGGCGAGGCTTGTGGCGGCAAACACACAAAACACAGGGGATTTGGGGCACCCATTGCCCGAGATACTCGCAGAGGTCTGCCGCGCCGAGCGCGCAAAACAGTCCCGCTTGGGTCGAAGCTCGGACCAAATTTGGCCCGAATTTGAGAACAAAGTGTTTCCATACCGAGACGGAGCCCCGGTCGGCCCCATGGGCAATCCCGCCCCAAAAGGTTCGGTACTGAAGACACATGGATCCTTTGGAGGACTGAAAAGATGAAACTCTTCAAGCTCGCACATCGCTTTCGCACCGAAGAAGATGGTGCTGTCACCGTGGACTGGGTCGTGCTGACCGCGGCCATCGTGGGTCTGGGCATCGCCGTCTATGGCGTGGTGTCCGGCGGCATCTCCAACCTGTCTGGCGACATCGACACACAGCTCGAAACCGACCAGATCAACACCTCCTTCCCGGCGGCGGCCCCAGCCGACTGATCCGGCCACGATCTTCCAGGCGACCGCGCAGGGACGCGCGGTCGTTTGCGCTTTGCGGGCCCCGGAGTCCGGCCCGCGTCCCCGTCAAACTCTGCGTATTTCATTTGCAATTGCTCGAAAACGTACCGGCAATCACCCGAAACCCACCACATTGCCGCCCTGTTTGAAACGGACACTGATCCCATCGAAACGAACACCATACGGGCGTCGTGACGGTTTGACACCGAAGAACCTAAGGAACAAAACCATGAAACTGTTCAAGCTTGCCAAGACTTTCCGCACCGAAGAAGACGGTGCCGTGACCGTGGACTGGGTCGTGCTGACCGCAGCCATCGTGGGCCTCGGAATCGCCGTCTACGGCGTTGTTTCCGGCGGTATTGCCAACCTGTCCGGCGATATCGACACCCAGCTTGAGACCGACCAGATCAACACCTCCTTCCCGGCGGCGGCTCCGGCCGACTAAGTCCTGTCGGACGCCTGTAGCGGGCCGCGCCAGTGGCGCGGCCTTTGCCACTCACTCCGGCCCTGCCCTCTCCGCGCGGGCGGCCCCGTGGCCACAAATTGGCCGCATTCCGGCCTCGCTGCGGTCCAAGGCACCGCCTGAGGCACAAGAAAACCCGGTCTGCCCATACGGCCTGACCACAGCGGAGGCGTATCATGCGATTGATTTTCGGACTCGTCCTGATCCTGGGGGTCGGTCTCGCCGGCTTTGCCGTGATGATGGCCAAAGACCGGTTCGACCAGTACCAGACCGTGGTCGCCAAACAGCAACAAAAGCTCGCCAAGGCCGTCGACGTGGTCGAGGTCTATGTGATGGGCAAGCCCATCCGCTATGGCGAGAAGATCACCAAGGATGATGTGCGCAAGGTCAGCTGGCCCAAGGACGCCGTGCCCGAGGGCGCCTATCTGACCGAAGCCGACCTGTTTCCCGACGAAAAGGGGCGCCTGCGCACCGCCACCCGCGCGATGGAGGCCAATGAGCCCGTGCTCGCGGTCAAGGTCACGGAACCCGGCGAGGATGCCGGCGTGTCGTCGCGGCTCAGCAAGGGCATGCGCGCCTTCGCCATCAGCGTGAATGTCACCTCCGGCGTCTCAGGCTTCCTGCGCCCCGGAGACCGGATCGACGTCTATTGGAGCGGGGCCTCCAAGGGGCAGGATGTGACCAAGCTGATCCAGTCCAGCATGCAGATCATCGGCATCGACCAGAATGCCGACATGGACCGCAATGCTCCGACCATCGCACGCACCGTGACCGTCGAGGCGGATCCGAAACAGGTGGCTGGCCTCGCCCAGGCACAGCGCACCGGCAGCCTGTCTCTGTCCCTCGTCGGCGCCGCTGATGAGGCCTATACCGGCTCGATCGAGATCGACCAGAACGAGCTTCTGGGCATCATCGAGGAAGAAAAGGTCGTCGAACGCGCCGAGATCGAGAAGGTGTGTACGATCCGTACCCGCCGCGGCTCCGAGGTCGTGGAAATCCCGATCCCCTGCACCAACTGACGCCTTTAGAAAGGTTAACAGTTGCAAAATAGTCACCACCGGGGCGCCTTGCTCCGGTGTTTGTGTCAGCAGCGACCTCTAACCACATGATTCTTGCCAAAAAGCGCAGGATCCGTCATGGTGTCGGGATAAGGGGCGTTAGACCCCGTATATATAGAGTGGTCATAGAGGCAGGATCACATGACGTTGAGAAACTGGGTCAGCGCGGGGCTTCTGGGCCTCTCTCTTGGCATTTCATTCGGCAGCGCCCCGGCGATGTCACAGGTCCTCCGCGTTCAGGAGGGTCAGGCCACCTCGACGTTGCAGGTGCCTCTCAATCGCGCCGTCGTGGTCGAGAGCGAGATCCCCTTCGCGGAACTCTCCATCGCCAATCCCGGCATTGCCGATATCGCCACCCTCTCCGATCGCAGCATCTATGTCCTCGGCAAATCCGCCGGGCGCACCACCATGACCCTGCTCGGGGCCGATGGCCGCCTGATCACCAATGTGGATGTGCAGGTCACCCCGGACATCGCCGAGTTCAAGGAACGCCTGCAGCAAATCCTACCCAACGAGGCGATCGAGGTGCGCACCGCCAATGACGGGATCGTCCTGAGCGGCACCGCCTCCAGCCTGACTGCCCTCGACCGGGCGCTTGATCTCGCTCAACGCTATGCCCCGGACCGGGTTTCGAACCTTATGACCGTGGGCGGCACCCAGCAGGTGATGCTCAAGGTCCGGTTTGCCGAGATGCAACGCTCGGTCAGTAAGCAGCTGTCCAACGGCATGACCGCGGTGTTCAATGGGAGCGATGGCGCGTTCTCCATCGGGCTCGGGTCCGGGGCCATCGCCTCGGGGGAGCCGATTGGCGGCGCCAACAGCACCATCCTGAACCTCAACCCCGAGGCCGCCGGCAGCATTGGCCTGGGCTTCAACCTGGGCAATGTCAGCCTGGGCATTCTGCTCGAAGCGCTTGAAAACAAGGGCGTTGTCCGCACGCTGGCCGAACCGAACCTTACCGCACTTTCGGGTCAGAGCGCAAGCTTCCTGGCCGGTGGCGAGTATCCGATTCCCGTGGCCGATGGCGATGGCGGGATCTCGGTCGACTACAAGCCCTTCGGTGTGGAGCTCGATTTCATTCCGACAGTGCTTGAAGACAAGGTGATCAACCTGGAGCTGGCCGCAGCGGTCTCAGCGCTCGACTCGTCGGCCTCGATCATCACCGACTCTCTGACGGTTCAGGGCTTCAGCCGCCGCGAGACCAACACCACCGTGCAGCTGCGTGACGGGGACAGTTTCGCGATTGCCGGTCTGCTCGAAGATGACTTCCGGGACTTTGCCGGACAGGTGCCTTGGCTCGGCGACATCCCCGTGCTCGGCGCCCTCTTCCGCAGTGCGGATTATGCGCGCAGCCAGTCCGAACTGGTGATCATCGTGACCGCCCATCTCGTCAGCCCGACCCGGGGCGAGGCGCTGGTCCTGCCCACGGACCGGATCCGCATCCCCTCGGAACGGGAGTTCTTCCTCAACGGCAAGCTCGTGAGCGACCGCACCCCGCGGCGCGGGGCGGCTGGGGAGGTCGCGCAACAGGACTTCTCGGGGTCCTATGGCTACGTGATGGAGTGATCCGATGACCCTGCGCCAGACCCAGATTCTCGGGGCCGCCGCCCTGCTCGCCCTCGCCGCCTGCGCCAACCCCGATGCCGAGGTCGGCAGCCAGATCGATGAAGGGGGCTTCGGCACCCCGACCCTGAACAACACGCTTGTCCAGACCGGAGAGATCTCGGCCACGGTCAGCCTCGCCCAGCGCTTCGCACGCGAGGTGCCCAGCACGATCAATTTCGCCTTCAACCAATCCACGCTCAGCCCCGAGGCCCGCGCTGCACTGGATGTGCAGGCGCGCTTCATCCGGCAGTTCCCCGAGCTGCGCTTCTCGGTCTTTGGCCACACGGATCTCGTGGGCTCGGCGGCCTATAACCAGCGGCTCGGTCGCGCACGCGCGAATCGAGCGGTGAACTATCTGGTGTCCCAAGGCGTGGACCGGCGTCAGCTGCAGGCGCTTGTCTCACTGGGTGAGACGCAGCCGCTGATCGTGACCCAGGGGCGCGAGCTGCGCAACCGTCGCACGGTCACCGAGGTCAGCGGCTTTCTCGAAACCGACCCGATCAAGCTCAATGGCAAGTATGCCGCGGTCATCAACCGAGAGTTCGTTGAGGGCGCAACCTACGAAACGCGCTTCGAAAAAACCGAAGCCGCTGGCGGAGACGGCGGCTAGACCGGCACATACACGTCACATCCATCACAGGCTCGCCCCGCACCTCACGTGCGGGGCTTTTTCTTAGAATTGTCTGTTCTTCTCCGGCTCAAATGCCTGCAAGCGCGGCGCCATTACTGCCCTGTTTACCTTCGATAACGATACTCGCTGTGACGAACTGTAGAGGTCGGTGTTGGAACGGACCCGACCGAGGTGGCAGGAATGACAGCGGCAGCGCAGCTGAATGGGAGCAATCCGAAGGGCGATGCGGGCGATCCGATGCACGGGGCGCCCATTCTCGCCTGTACCGTGTCGCGCGACGTTCAGAATTTCGAAATCCTGATCGACGAGATGGAAGCCGAGTTCAAGGATGGCTGGGGCGATCTGCGGATCTCTGACACGATGTCCTTTCTCGACCAGCCGGACGCCGCCCTGCTCAAGGTGATCGCGCTGGCCCTCGATATCGAGGATGAGGCGGATATCGAAACCATCTTGTCCATCGTGCATAAGGCAACGGATCTGTCGATCGCGGTTCTGCTGATCGCCGATGAACTGGATCCGATCATCCTGCATCAAGTATTGCAGGCCGGCGCCCGGGAATTTCTGCCCTATCCGATGCCCGAGGCGGGCCTGTCCGAAGCGGTGGAGCGGCTCTCGAAGGCAGATCGCCCGCCCCTTGCCGCGCCGAACGCCGTACATACCGAACAGACGCCTGCAACCGAGGCGATCCTGCCCTCGCGCACCACGACCGGCTGCACGATCTTTGCGATCCAGGGCCTGGCGGGAGGCGTCGGGGCGACCAGTCTTGCGGTCAACCTCGCCTGGGAACTCGCCACCCTGAAAGGAGAGACGCCGCGGGTTGGATTGCTGGACATGGATCAGCAGTTTGGCTCAGTCGCGACCTATCTCGATCTGCCCCGCAAGGACATGATCTTTGAGCTGATGTCGGATATCGAAAACCTCGATGAGGATGTGTTCCGGCAGGCGCTGCAAACGGTGGATGGCAAGCTCAGCGTCTTCACCTCCCCGACCGAGATCCTGCCACTGGATCTTCTGCCGCCAGAGGATATGGAAAAGCTGATCTCGACCGCCGCCGGCATGTTCGACTATCTCGTGATCGACATGCCCAGCGCCCTGGTGAATTGGACCGAGACCGCCCTGCGGATGTCGGATGTCTTCTTCCCGGTGATCGAACTGGACCTTCGTTCGGCCCAAAACGCGCTGCGCTTTGTCCGAACCCTGCGGTTCGAGGATCTGCCCGTGGAAAAGCTGCGCTTCGTGCTCAACCGTGCGCCCAAGATGACCGATCTGTCGGGCAAGGCGCGGGTGAAACGCATGGCCGAAAGCCTCGACATCTCCTTTGGCGAGAAGCTCCCCGATGGGGGCAAGGCCGTGGCGGAATCCAATGATCACGGCTCCCCGCTGGCCCAGCGCGCCGCCAAGAACCCCTTGCGCAAAGAGATCGCGAAGCTTGCCAAGTCCCTGCACGAGATCAGCGCAGGGTCGGCGGCCGCAGGCGGCTGAGGTCGGGAAAGGGCGAGACATGTTTGCAAAGTATAGAAAAGACGCCCCAGCCAAACCCGGCGCGCGCCCTCCGGTCCCGGCGGCTGCACAAGCGCCCGCCGCGCCGGTCAAGTCGGCGCCCAAGCCTGCCCCGGCCAAAGCCGCGCAACCATCGACCAAGCCCGCAACCGGGGAGGTGTCGGAAAAGGAAGCCCGGCGCGAGCAGAAGCTCAACGAGCTCAAGGTTTCGCTGCACAAGCAACTCCTTGAGGAGCTGAACCTTGCCGCCCTCGAAAGCGCCAGCGAAAAGGAGCTGCGCGCCGAAATCGCCCAGATCGCCAACGAGTCGCTCGCCAGTATGAGCGTGGCCCTGAACAAGGATGAACGGCGCGCCCTCTACGAGGAGCTTTATGACGAGGTGCGCGGCCTCGGCCCTCTGGAACCGCTGCTCAAGGATGACGATGTCAACGATATCCTCGTCAACGGCCCGCAAAGGGTGTTTGTCGAGCGGGCCGGCAAATTGCAGCTCTCGGATGTGAAATTCCGGGATGAGAAACACCTGCTGCGGATCATCGACAAGATCGTCTCTGCGGTGGGCCGCCGCGTCGACGAGCAGAACCCCTATGTGGATGCGCGGCTCGCCGATGGCTCGCGTTTCAATGCCATGGTTGGGCCGATTGCCTGCGATGGCAGCCTCGTATCCATTCGGAAGTTCAAGAAAGACAAGCTGGGCATCGACGATCTGGTCAATTTTGGTGCGTTCTCAGAAGAGATGGCGGTCTATCTGCAGGCCGCCGTGGCCTGCCGTCTGAATGTCATCGTCTCCGGCGGTACGGGCTCGGGCAAGACGACGACGCTGAATGCGCTCAGTTCTTTCATCGACAATTCCGAGCGGATCCTGACCATCGAGGATACCGCCGAGCTGCAATTGCAGCAGGTCCATGTGGGCCGCATGGAAAGCCGCCCCGCCAATGTGGAGGGCAAGGGCGCGGTGACCCAGCGCGATTGCCTGCGCAACGCCCTGCGGATGCGCCCGGATCGGATCATCGTCGGCGAGACCCGCGGCGAAGAGGTGATCGACATGCTTCAGGCCATGAACACCGGCCATGACGGCTCTATGACCACGATCCATGCCAACTCCGCCCGCGACGGGGTGAGCCGTTTAGAGAACATGGTCGCCATGGCCGGGATCGAGATGCCGATCCGTGCCTTGCGGGCCCAGATCTCCTCGGCCGTGAACCTGATCGTGCAGGCATCGCGGCTCCAGGACGGCTCCCGCCGGATGGTGTCGATCACCGAGATCACCGGGATGGAGGGCGATATCATCTCCATGCAGGAAGTCTTCCGCTACCAGCGGACAGGCCTGCTGCCCGATGGCAAGATCAAGGGTCACTTCACCGCCACCGGCGTGCGCTCCCACTACTCGGACCGCTTCAAGCAATGGGGCTACGACATTCCCGCCTCCATCTATGAACCAACGAAGGGCTGACCATGCAACTGAGCATCGAACCCCTTATCTATATTGGAATTTTTGTTGGCGTCCTGTTCCTGGTCGAGGGGATCTATCTCGTCGCCTTCGGCAAGTCGATCAGCCTGAACAGCAAGGTCAATCGCCGTCTCGACATGCTCGACAAGGGCGCCACGCGGGACGCAGTGCTCGACCAGCTCCGCAAGGAGATGTCACAGCACAAGACCACGTCGATCCTGCCGCTCTATGCCATGCTCGCGGACAAGGCGAAGAAGGGCAATGTCGCCTTCTCACCCGCGGCCCTCATGATGATCATGCTCCTGCTGACGGTGGTTTCCTTTGTCGGGCTGTCCATCGGCACCCAGGCCTCTATGCCGGTGCGCTGCGTGGCGGCGGTCGCGATCGGCGTGGGTGCCGTCTACATGTGGGTGAACAAGAAGGCCAAACAGCGCCTCGCGATGATCGAGGAGCAATTGCCCGACGCTGTCGAGCTAATGGTGCGATCCCTGCGCGTAGGGCACCCGTTTTCCTCGGCGATCAACATCGTCGCCAAGGAGGTTGCCGACCCCCTGGGAACAGAGTTTGGCATGATCGCAGATGAAGCCGCCTATGGCCGGGATGTCACCGAAGCGCTCAAGGAACTGGCCGAGCGGATGGATATGCAGGATTTGCGCTTTCTGGCGGTTGCGGTCTCGATCCAGTCCCAATCCGGGGGCAATCTGGCCGAGATCCTTGACGGGCTCGCGAAGGTGATCCGGGCGCGGTTCAAACTGTTTCGCCGGGTCAAGGCGATCACCGCCGAGGCGAAATGGTCCGGCATGTTCCTGTCCGGCTTCCCCTTTCTCGCGCTTGTCGGCATCAACCTGATGGAACCGGACTATTATGCGGATGTGAAGGACACCCCCGCCTTCATTCCAGCCTGTG
This sequence comes from Dinoroseobacter sp. S375, assembly GCF_049800775.1. Lineage (NCBI taxonomy): Bacteria > Pseudomonadati > Pseudomonadota > Alphaproteobacteria > Rhodobacterales > Roseobacteraceae > Dinoroseobacter > Dinoroseobacter sp. S375. The sequence goes on from NZ_JBNAFR010000001.1 coordinate 199,596, forward strand.
TGATCGTCGCGGTGTTTCTGACCATCAACATCATCTTCATGAAGATGATGGTGAATATCAAAGTCTAGGAGCGCGCCCGTGTTCGAAGCCGTCAACGCGTTGCTGGTGCAGCATCTCGGCCCGCTGGGTCCGGTCCTCTCGGTCGGGTTCCTGGGGGCGATCCTCATCCTCGTCACGCTGCCGATCCTGCTCCGAAAGGAACAGGATCCGCTGCTCAAGCTCAAGGAAGAGCGACTGGGCAAAAGCTCGGTGGATCGCGGAGATGAGCGCGCCACCGCCTTGCGGCAGGATGATCCGGGCAAGAAGCTGGAACGGTTCTCGCAATATCTCGAACCGCAGGATAACGCGGAATTGTCCGCCATTCGCCTCAAGCTGATCCAGGCGGGCTATCGCCAGAAATCCTCGGTCAAGATCTTCCATTTCGCGCAATTCGCCCTGGGTCTCGGCCTGCTCTTTGTCGGGGTGGTCTATACCTTTCTGTTCGGCGGCGGCGAGGAACCGGATGTCACCAAAGCGGCCCTGACCACGCTGGTGCCAGGCCTGTGCGGCTACTACCTGCCGAAATACTGGGTCGATAAGCGGATCGAAAAACGCCAGGAGGAGATTACCAACGGCTTCCCCGACAGCCTCGATCTGATGCTGGTCTGCGTCGAGGCGGGTCAGGGGCTCGACCAGGCCATCATCCGTGTGGCCCATGAAATCCGGGCAGGCTTCCCCGCGCTCGCCGATGAGTTCGAGATGGTCGCGTTCGAAATCAAGGCCGGCAAGGATAAGATCACGGTGCTGAAGGACATGTCCGAACGCTGCGGTGTGGGCGATGTCACCTCCTTCGTCACGGTACTGATCCAATCGCAATCCTTCGGTACCTCCATCGCCGATGCGTTGCGGGTCTATGCCAGCGAGATGCGTGACAAACGGGTCATGCGCGCCGAAGAAAAGGCCAATGTCCTTCCGACAAAGCTGACACTCGGGACAATGATGTTTACGGTGCCGCCACTCCTGATCATCCTGATCGGGCCGTCCATGTGGAGCATCTATGAAAGCTTGTCCCAGCGCGGTGGCCCCTAACGCTTCAACCCGGATCGCACTTCTGTGTGGCGCGGCGGGCCTGTTGATCGGGTGCAGCCCCTCCACCCCCAGCCTCGACGATCTCGGCGACAACCCCTTCCCGCCCAGCGCGCTCGCGGTGGATGGCGAAGCTGTCGATGGGCTCGTGGTCGGCAATCGGCTGATGCAGGCCGGGGAATATGACCTCGCATTGCGCGCATTCTTCCGGGCCGGAGCGGAACAAGGCATGACCGCCGATGTGCTCAGCGCGATCGGGTCGGCCAATCTGAAACTCGGCCGGCTGGAGCAGTCTGAAACCCTGCTCCGGCAAGCGGTCGAAGAGGATCCTGCCTTTGTCCCGGCCTGGAACAATCTTGGCGCGGTGCTCATGGAACGGGGCGAGTATGGCGAGGCCTCGCGCGTCTTTCAAAAGGCCTTCGCCCTCGACAGTGGCAATTCGGACGACATTCGCAACAACCTCCGCCTCGCTATCGCAAAACGCGACCAGGTGAGCTACGCTGGCGCCAGCGATAACAACGAGTTCGACCTGGTTTGGCAAGGCAATGGCAGCTACCTGCTGATCGCGCCCTGACCGTATCGGGATCGCACCGACATCGAGCAAAAAAGGACGCGACACATGCGTTATTCGCAGGCTTTGGCCCCCGCGGGCCTGGCGTTGCTGGTTCTTGGAGCCTGCACGCCTTCAGAGGAGATCGATGTGACCCGCGAGTTGGACGCGGTGAATGTCATCGATGAGAACAATCTTAACAACCTGATGTTGAATTCAGCCGACCCGGAAGAGGCGGTCGCCTATTTCCAGCGCGCGACCCAGGACATGCCGGAGCGTATCGATCTTCAGCGTGGTCTGGCCAAGTCCATGACCCGCAGCGGGAATGCGACCTCCGCGGTCTCCGCCTGGCAGACCGTGATCAACAGCGACGAGGTCACCGACGAGGATCGCGTCGATTTCGCGGATGCCCTGATCCGGGCCGGAGAGTGGGACCGGGCGCAGGCACAACTGGATTCCGTCCCCCCCACTTTCGAGACCTTCAAAAGATATCGGCTGGAGGCCATGGTCGCCGATAGCGAGAAAGACTGGCGCGCCGCCGACAGCTTTTACGAGATCGCCGTAGGTCTGACCACGCGGCCCTCCGGCGTGCTCAACAACTGGGGCTATTCCAAGCTCTCGCGCGGGGATTTCCGCGGGGCGGAGAAGCTTTTCAACGAGGCGATCGGCTATGACCCGGATCTGTTCATCGCCAAGAACAACCTCGTTCTCGCCCGCGGGGCGCAGCGCAACTATGCCCTGCCCCCCGTCCCCGTGACGCAGATCGAACGGGCACAGTTGTTGCACACTCTTGCCCTATCGGCGATCAAACAGGGGGATATTGCAACCGGGCGCGGCCTGCTGCGCGAAGCGATCGACACCCATCCCCAGCATTTTGAAGCCGCCGTGCGCGCGCTGAGGACGCTGGACAGCGAAGCCTGAGGCCCCGATGACAGACCCGGCGACCGGCACATTCCTGTTCCTGCTGTTCGTGTCGCCGATCTGCCTCTTTGTCGCCTGGAGCGACATGAAATTCATGCGCATCCCGAATTGGAGCGTGCTGGCCCTTCTCGCGGTATTTGCCTGTTCCGGTCCCTTCCTGATGCCGCTGGCCGAGTATGGTTGGCGCTGGGTCCATGGGCTGGTGATCCTCGGGATCGGCTTTGTGGTCTCATCGCTGCGGATGGTCGGAGCGGGGGATGCCAAGTTCGCCGCCGCCATGGCGCCCTTCGTCGCGTTGCAGGATGCTGCGCTGGTCCTGGTGCTGTTCTCTGCGGTATTGCTGGCGGCCTTTGCCACGCATCGCGCCGCGCGCCGGGTCCCGGCCCTGCGCAGCCTGACCCCGGATTGGGAAAGCTGGACGCGGGATCGCGATTTTCCCATGGGCCTCGCGCTGAGCGGAACGCTCATGCTCTACCTGGCGCTGCTGCTGATCCTGCCGGCGGTAACACTCCGTTAGGGGGCCGGGATCTAGACTGCCCGTGGGAGACCCGGGATGACTCATCACAGCACGCCGTCCATTGCCCCGACCAGTCCGCGCAGCGTCGCGGATCTGGGGCTGCCTGCCACCATGTTGCAGGATCTGTTGCTCAAGACGATGTTTCGTCGGTCCCTGACCCGCGCGACCGAACTGTCTGAGGCGATGGCCATCCCCGTGACTGTGGTGCAGGACCTGATCGACACCGCGCGGCAGCTCAAGATGGTCGAGGCGCTTGGCTCACTGACCTCCGAAGGGGCCGAGGAGATGCGCTTTGCCCTCGCGGATCAGGGCAAGGCCCGTGCCCTCGATGCGCTGACCCAATCGGAATATTACGGCGCTGTCCCCGTCCCGATGGAGCATTTCGCCGAACAGGCCGAGCGCCAATCGATCAAGAATGTGGTGCTCACGCCCGAGAAGCTGGCGCAATCCATGGGGCATCTGGTGCTTCCCAAGGGCCTGCTGCAGCAGCTTGGTCCCGCGGTCACATCGGGGCGCTCGGTACTGCTCTACGGGCCGCCCGGGAACGGGAAATCCTCGATCTCCAACGGGATCCGCGACGCCATGGGGGACCATGTCTATGTCCCGCGCGCCATCAGCTATGGTGGCCAGATAATCACCGTTTTCGATCCGGTCGTCCACACGCCCGTGGCCTCCCCGACCCAGTCGCGCTCGAGCCTGCGGCGCAGCATCGGCCATGACCAGCGCTATGTCTGCTGCAAACGCCCTGCGGTGATCACCGGGGGTGAGCTTGAGCTGGCGATGCTGGATCTCAACTACAACCCGGTCGCGCGGACCTATACCGCGCCGTTGCAGATGAAGGCGACCGGTGGGATCTTCATCGTCGACGATCTCGGCCGTCAGGCGGAGCCGCCCCAAGCCCTGATCAACCGATGGATCGTCCCGATGGAGGCGGGCTATGACATCCTCGCGCTGCAATCGGGTGAAAAATTCATCGTGCCCTTCGACACGCTGGTGGTGTTCTCGACCAACTTCCACCCGAACGAGATTTTCGACAATGCCGCCCTGCGCCGCGTGTTCTTCAAGCTCAAGATCGACGGGCCGACCAAGGAGGAGTTTCTCAAGATCTTCGGCCTTGTCGCCAAGGCGAAGAACGTGCCGCTGGACGAGGCGAGCCTTGTGCATCTCATGACCCGGAAATACCCGGAGGTGGATCATGTCTATGCCAATTTCCACGCGAATTTCCTTCTGGATCAGATGATTGCGGTCTGCCGCTATGAAGGCGTGCCAAACCACATGTCGCCCGATCTGATCGACCGGGCTTGGTCGAACCTCTATGTGGATGAGGGCGAAATCGCCCATTGATCAATCCGGCTTGGCCCGCCGCCCGCGCTGGCCTATCTCCGGAGGATGGACCTGCAATTGCCCCCGGAGCTTGCCCGCTGGATCACCGATCAGGGCTGGTCGCTCCACCCCCATCAGCGTGACATGCTGGACCGTGCGGCGGACCCCGCACTGCTGTTGATCGCGCCCACGGGCGGCGGCAAGACGCTGGCCGGGTTTCTGCCGACGCTGGCCGAGCTGGGCCCGACGCCCGAGGCCGGTTTGCATACGCTCTATATCTCGCCGCTCAAGGCGCTGGCGGCGGATATCAAGCGCAACCTGCGCCGCCCGGTCGAGGAGGCAGGCCTGGCGATCCGGATCGAGGACCGGACCGGAGATACCTCCCAAAGCCAGCGCAAGCGTCAGCGCGCGGACCCGCCCCATATCCTGCTGACCACACCGGAAAGCCTTGCCCTGATGCTCAGCTACGAGGACGCCGCCCGGACCTTTGCCGGGGTCAAACGGGTGATCGTGGACGAGATCCACGCGCTGGCGGAATCCAAGCGGGGGGATCAGCTCATGCTCGGGCTCGCCCGTTTGCAAAGCCTTGTGCCCGACCTCCGCCGCGTTGGGCTCTCGGCCACGGTCGAAGATCCGGAGGCCATCGCCCAGTTTCTCGCCCGTCACCCGGATCCTTGCGCCATCCTCCATGCGGATCCCGGCCCGGCGCCGGATATCACCATGCTGCAGACCGACGCCCCCCCGCCCTGGACCGGCGGCGGCGGGCGTTACGCGATCCCTGCGATCCTCGACGCTGTCAGCAGCCACAAGACCACCTTGATCTTCCACAACACCCGCGCCCAGGCCGAGCTGTTCTTCCATGCGCTCTGGCTCGCCAATGAGGACGCCCTGCCCATTGGGATCCACCACGGCTCCCTCGCGCGGGAGCAGCGCCAGAAGGTCGAGGCCGCCATGGCGGAGGGCAGCCTGCGCGCGATTGTCTGCACCGGTTCGCTCGATCTCGGCATCGACTGGGGCGATGTGGATCTGGTCATCCAGGTCGGCGCACCCAAGAACGTCAAGCGACTGGTCCAGCGGATCGGACGCGCCAACCACCGCTACAACGCGCCGTCCAAGGCCCTGCTTGTGCCTGCGAACCGCTTCGAGGTGGTGGAATGCCATGCGGCGCTCAAGACCATGGCCGAGGGCAAGCTCGATGGCGAGGCGCGCGACGAGGGGCCCCGCGATGTGCTGTGTCAGCATATCCTGAACGTGGCGGCGGCGGGCCCGTTCGACGCCGATCACCTCTTTGACGAGGTGACCAGCGCGGGCGCCTACCAGAACCTGACGCGCGCGGCCTTCGACGATTGCCTGAACTTCTGCGCCACGGGCGGGTATGCCCTGCGCGCCTATGACCGCTGGCAACGGCTGTTGCAGCGCCCGGATGGGCAATGGCAGCTCCGCGATCCCCGCAGCGCCCGGGCGATCCGGATGAATATCGGCACGATCATCGACACCGAGACCCTCAAGGTCCGGCTCAAGAACCGGCGCGGCGGCACCCCGCTCGGCGAGGTCGAGGAGGGTTTCGCCGCCACGCTGACCCAGGGCGACACCTTTCTGATCGGCGGGCAAATCGTGCGCTATGAGGGGCTCAACGAGCTCACGGTCGAGGTTACGCGCCGCGCCGACAAGCAGCCCAAGATCGCGACCTTCATGGGGACGAAATTCGCCACCTCCACCCAGCTCAGCCAGACCATCCTCGAGATGTTCCGGCAGGACGACTGGCCCGAGCTGCCCGAGGCCACGCGCGACTGGCTGCACCTGCAACGGCGGGTCTCGAAACTGCCCGAGGCCGAGCGGATGCTGATCGAGACCTTCCCCTTCGAAGATCGCAACTACCTCGTCTGCTACGGCTTCGCTGGCCGTAACGCGCAGCAGACGCTCGGCCTGTTGCTTAGCCAGCGGATGGAGGCCGCAGGGCTCGACCCGGTGGGCTTCGTCGCGACCGATTACGCCACCATGCTCTGGGGGCTGAACGAGGTCACGGATCCCGCCGGCCTCGTGCGCCCTGACGGGATCCGCGACGGGTTCGACCATTGGCTGTCGGGCAATGCGGTGATGAAGCGGACCTTCCGCGCCTCGGCCATCATCGCCGGGCTGATCGAGCGGAACACGCCGGGACGGCGCAAGACCGGGCGGCAGGCGACCTTCTCGTCGGATATCCTCTATGACACGCTGCTGAAATACGACCCGGACCATGTGCTGATGCAGATCACCCGCGAGGAGGCACGCCGGGGGCTCGTGGATTTCGCGCGCATCGAGGAACTGCTGGAACGGACCACCGGGCGGATCGATCACTACCGGCTCGACCGGCTGAGCCCGCTTGCCGCGCCGATGATGCTCGAACGCGGACGGGTGCCGATCGCCGGGGCGGCGGAGGACCGGATGGTCGCCGAAGCGGCGGCTGCCCTGATGACCGAGGCGGGTCTGACCTGAGATCGCGCTTGCACCGCCCGTTGAAATGGTGTTGGACCAAAGCATGAACACGCAGGATTTCAGCTTTGCCGGTGCCGCGCTGCGCGCGCTGCCCAGCGGTGCGCTCTGGTGGCCGGAGCGGCAGGTGCTCGTGGTCTCGGACCTGCATCTGGGCAAGTCCGAGCGGATCGCGCGGCGAAACGGGGCGCTTCTGCCGCCCTATGAGACCACCGAAACCCTGTCCCGACTGGAGGCCGATCTGGCCGCGACCAAGCCCGATGAGGTGATCTGCCTCGGGGACAGTTTCGACGATCCGGCGGCGAGCCGCGCCCTGCCCGCCCCCCTACGGGACCGGATCGCGCTCGCGCAATCCGGGCGGCGCTGGATCTGGGTCGAGGGGAACCACGATCCCGGCCCGCTCGACCTGGTGGGCCAGCAGGCGACCGAGTGGCACAACGGCCCCCTGCGGTTTCGCCATATCGCCGAAGACGGCACGCCCAGCCCCGGCGAGGTCTCGGGCCATTACCACCCGAAATGCAGCCTGCAATTGCGCGGGGGGCGGCGGGTCTCCCGGGCCTGCTTCCTGCTGGATGCGACCCGGCTGATCCTGCCGGCCTATGGCGCGTATACGGGGGGCCTGCACTGTCATAGCGCACCGCTCTCGACGCTCATGGGTGCCGATGCGCGCGCGATCCTGATCGGACCGCAGCCCTGCATGGTGCCCATGCCGCGCGGCTAGGGTGGTTTACCCGCCCGCCCATCCACCGCACACTGCGCGCAAACAAGGATCGGGGGGCAGATGAGCGATCTTCAGGACAAGGTGGCGCGCAGTTTCGCGCGTCAGGGATTGATGGGCACGCTCGGCGCAGAGCTGGTCTCGGTCAAGCCGGGCAAGGTGGTGATCCGCGCCCCCGTGACCCCCGAGACCGGGCAGCAGCATGGGGTCGCCCATGCAGGGCTGACCTTCGCCATCGGGGACTCGGCGGCGGGCTACGCCGCGCTGACCCTGATGCCCGAGGAGTCGGAGGTTGTAACGGCCGAGATCAAGATCAACCTGCTCGCCCCGGGCAGCGGTCAGGCCCTGATTGCCACCGGGCGGGTGGTCAAACCCGGCAAGCGGCTGGTCGTGGTCACCGCCGAGGTCGCGCGCGAGGACGGCACCTGCGTCGCGCTTTTGCAAGGGACCATGGTGCCTGTGCCGAGAACGCCCATGGGCTAGCCCCGGTCGCTTAGCGGCGCGCGCGGTCCTGCTGCACCCAGCTGGTGATCGCGAGGATGATCATCATCGGAAAGATCCATTCGAGCCCTTCCTCGATGAAGCTGGCCCACCAATCGGTTTCAGCGGAGACGGCGATGCCGAGGGGCTCCAGCTTGCGGGCGAGACCGTCGAGGCTCTTGGCGATCACCACCAGCACAATCGCCCCGGCCAACCACCACGCCCAGGCCGCACGGTCCCGCAGACCGCGCAGAAACGGGCCCGCCCCGTATCGGATAAGGCGGTAGAGCGTCACGACGATCAGGATCAGAACGCAGATGCCGATCAGCTTGTGGAGGAGCGAATAATCCCCGGAATAGAGCCGCAGCTGCAGCACGCCCTTCTCGGTGAACCGCTTGTCGAAATCGAGCTCGCGCATCATCAAAAGCGCCATCAGCACTGCGACATGCCAGCCGGGCCCGAACACGACCCGCGGGGCCAGCGCGACAAACCCGATCAGCGCGCAGCCCATGGCCACGAAAGCGCCGATCTCGAACGGGCCGGCCTCGGTCTTGTAATAGTCCAGCCCGTGCCCCTGGATCGTGGCCTGCACGACCAGCGCCACGAAGATCGCCAGAGCCAGGTAGAACGGCCAAAGCATCCGCTTTGCCCCGGGGCCATCGTCGATTTGTGCCACAGCTGCCTCCTGAAGATCCCGCAAAAGAGCGCATTGCGTAGCGGAGGCTTCCTGAGTCCTGCAACCGAAATGTAAAACGCCGCCCCGGGGGGCGGCGCTGTGTCACTGGTTTGATACAGGATCAGGCTGTCGGCTCTGGCTCCATCCCGCCATCCCGCGGCTTGGAGCGGGACTTGGACTTGGGTACGGCGGTCAGGGACGGCGTGCCCGAGGTCGGCGTGTCGTCCTCGTCATCGCCGCGGTTGAGCGGCTCGCCATTGATCACCTTCTGGATCTCGGCCCCGGTCAGGGTTTCGTATTCCAGCAGACCCTGGGCCAGACGCTCCCAGCCTTCGTTCTGCTCGGTGAGGATCCGCTTGGCGGTCTCGTACCCTTCGTCGATGATCTCCTTGACCTTCTGGTCGATGATCTTCTGGGTCTCCTGGCTGTGATTGGTGCCACCGCCATAGCTGCCGAGATAGGATTGCTGCTCATTGGCGTAATCCACATGGCCCAACTCTTCGGCGAAGCCGAATTGCGTCACCATGGCCCGCGCGATCTTGGAGACCTGCTGGATGTCCGAAGTTGCCCCCGAGGTCACGTTCTCGGGCCCGAATTTGAGCTCTTCGGCGACCTTGCCCCCCATCGCCATGGCGATCTTGGAGGTATACTTGGTGCGCGTCACGCTCAGCTGATCGCGTTCCGGCAGGGACATGACCAGACCCAGTGCGCGGCCGCGCGGGATGATTGTCGCCTTGTGGATCGGGTCATGCTGCGGCACGTTGAGCCCCACGATCGCATGGCCCGCCTCGTGATAGGCCGTCAGCATCTTCTCTTCCTCGGACATCACCATGGAGCGCCGCTCGGCCCCCATCATGACCTTGTCCTTGGCGCTCTCGAAATCTTCCATGGTCACGAAGCGCCGCCCCACGCGGGCCGCCATCAGCGCGCTCTCGTTCACGAGGTTCGCCAGATCCGCACCCGAGAAGCCCGGCGTGCCGCGCGCGATGATGCGCAGATCCACATCGGGGCCCAGCGGCACCTTGCGGGCATGGACGCCCAGGATGCGCTCGCGGCCCTTGATGTCCGGGTTGGGCACCTGCACCTGACGGTCAAACCGGCCCGGACGCAGCAACGCGGGGTCGAGCACGTCGGGACGGTTGGTCGCCGCCACGATGATGATGCCTTCATTGGCCTCGAACCCGTCCATTTCCACCAGAAGCTGGTTCAGGGTCTGCTCGCGCTCGTCATTGCCCCCGCCATAGCCGACACCACGGGACCGGCCCACGGCGTCAATCTCGTCGATGAACACGATGCAAGGCGCGTTTTTCTTGGCCTGCTCGAACATGTCGCGAACCCGGCTCGCGCCGACACCCACGAACATTTCAACGAAGTCCGAACCCGAGATGGTGAAGAAGGGCACGCCCGCCTCCCCCGCAATCGCGCGGGCCAGCAGGGTCTTACCGGTACCCGGAGGGCCCACCAGCAGCGCGCCTTTGGGGATCTTGCCGCCGAGCCGCGAAAATTTCTGCGGATTGCGCAGGAATTCGACGATCTCTTCAAGCTCTTCCTTGGCCTCATCGATCCCCGCCACATCGTCAAAGGTGACGCGGCCATGCTTCTCGGTCAGCAGTTTCGCCTTGGACTTGCCAAAGCCCATGGCCCCGCCGCGTCCACCGCCCTGCATCCGGTTCATGAAGAAAATCCAGATCCCGATCAGGATCAGGAAGGGCAGCAGCGTCCCGATATAGGACAGGATCCCGCTCTGCTCTTGCGCGCGGGCTTCGATCTGGACGTTCTCGTCAAGCAGGAGCTGCGTGACATCCACGCCCTCGGGCTTGACGGTGGTGTATTGCTGGCCGTCGCCGGTGCGGATCATGACCTGCTCGCCATCCAGGATGACACTGGCCACATCGCCCTGCTCCACGCGCTCGACAAAGTCGGAATAGGTGATCGAGCGTGCGTTGACCGTCGATTGCCCCCCGCTGAACAGGTTGAACAGGGCCAGGATGAGCAAAAACAGCACAACCCAGAACGCGACATTACGCAAATTGCCCACGGATAATTCTCCTCAAGGTGGCAAAGCGCTCGGGCGCGCTCTGCGGACTTGTGCTTAAAATAGCTACGGAACGGCGCAGTTCAATGTGGAATCAGGCTTGATATGAACGAAGACGGGTCAGGTTGAGTGTCAATTCGCGTTGACAGCCCCCAATTCAGGCGCGGAACGGCCAAAACCCGGTCCCGATCCCAGACCGCGACACTGGCGCAGAGGCTGGCGAAAGGCGGGCCTGTCTCGGGGCGGCGGACCTGCGCCACGCCCTCCGCGCCGAGGACGCGCAGCTCAGGCGTGGTCGCGTCGGGTGCAGGATCGCGCAGCGAGATCCGCCAACGCCCATCCCACAGCGCGCCCAGCGGGGCGACCTCTGCGGCCACGGCAGCAAGTTCGCGTGAGACGCGAATGCGACCGCGCTCGGGGGTGAAAAGGCAGCCCTGCAAGGGTGCGGCCCCCGTGGCCAAGCGCCCCCAAGTGGTTTCGAGCGAGCTGAGCCGGGGCCTGTAGGGTGCGCCGGACACCCAGCGCACCGCCTCGGCCAGCAGCCGCAATCGCGTTTCCGCATCGAGCGCGTCGAGGCGCGCACGGTCCAGCAGGACATCGCCCCACTCAAAATCCACATGGCCCGCGCTGACCTCGTCTGCGGCGCGCAGGCCCAGCGCCTCCTGCGCCCGGGCCATGGCACGTGCTGTCTGGGCCAGACGCCCGGTGTCCAGATCCAGCGTGTCAATCGCGCGGCGCATCCGAACCCTGTCAAACCGCGGATCCGCGTTGCTCGAGTCCTCGCACCAGGCAATTCCCTTTTCCCGCAGATGGGCCCGCAGGGTCTCGCGGCGCTGCTCCAGCAGCGGGCGCAGCCAGAGGGTCCCCTGCCCCGTGCGGCGCGCGGACATGGCCGCAAGCCCGTCCACCCCCGAGCCGCGCATCAAGCGCAGCAGAACCGTTTCGGCCTGATCGTCCTCCGTATGTCCAAGACAGACCGCGTCGAGCGCCTCGGCCCGCGCCCAGCTTGCGAGCAAGCCAAGCCGCGCCTCCCGCGCGGCGGCCTGCAGGTTGCCTTGTCCGTCCCAGCCGGTCCAGCGCAACACCTGATGCGCAACGCCCAGCCGCGCACAGAGCGCGGCCACCACCGCCTGTTCCTCTGCCGCTTCGGGCCGCAGACCGTGATCCACGGTGGCCGCCAAGATGGTGACATCCCGCGCCGCGCCCCAAACATGGGCAAGCTGCAAAAGAGCCATGGAATCCCCGCCGCCGGACACGGCCACGCCGATCCGCTGCGCCCCGGGGGCGAGTTGCGCCATCTGATCCGCAAAGGCGCGGGCCAGAGCGGCGGGCGCGGTCACGGGCAGGTCAGTTCCGAGCGCGCCGTGTTGGCATCCACCGCCGCCGTCCCACCGGGATAGCGCAGGCTCACCTCGCGCAGGGTCAGGCAGGCTTCCTCGCGTTGTCCCAGCTCCGCGAGGCTGATCCCCAGACGATAGAGCGCCAGCGGCGCGAGCGTGCCGTCCGGAGCGCCGGAAAACGCATCGAGATAGGCGCGGGCCGCCAGGGTCCAGGACCCGTCCGAGGCGCGCGCCTCTCCGCGCAGGTAATGGGCTTCCTGCACCAGCGGGCTGCCGGGATAGGTCGTGGCATAGGCCGAGAAGGCCTCAGCCGCCGCTGTCGCCTGACCGCCTTCGAGCAGCGCCTTGGCCGCGTCGAAATCTTCCTGCTCGGCCACGGCGAGCTCGGGTCCACCAGCCGCCGGCGGCACCACCGGCGCGACGGGCGTGTTGGGTTCCGCAGCCGTGCCGCCGAGGGTCGTCGTCTCGCCCAGGGTCGAGAGATCGCCGCCCTCCAGCTCGACCAGCCGGAATTCCAGATCCCCGATCCGGTTCGTGCCGTCCTTGACGATGCTGTCGATGCGGAATTCGAGCTCCTCGGTCTTCGCCGTCAGCCGCGACAGCTCGCTCTCCAGCGTGTTGAGCCGGTCGAGCGCACTCGACGGCAAGGCGATCTGCGGCGCGCCCGTGGTCGATTGCTCACGCTTGAGGGTCTGCAACTCGACATAGAGCATCGACAGCTCCTGTCGGATATCCGCCAGGGTCTGTGCTTGATCCTGCGCCGCCAGCGGGGCGGCCAGCGCGAACAGGCCCGTGGCCGCGAGAACGAGGAGAGATCGTGTCATGGCTGGCTCCGGCGCTTAGGAACTCGGCCCCGCCGACAGAACCGTGACAGAGCGGCGGTTCTGGGCGTAGCAGGATTCGTCCGAACAGATCTCGATCGGGCGCTCCTTGCCGAAGGTCACGGTGGTCAGGCGGCTATCGGCAACCCCTTGGGCGACCATGAAATCCCGCACGGCACTGGCCCGGCGCGCACCGAGAGCGAGGTTGTACTCCCGCGTGCCCTGCTCATCCGCATGGCCCTCGATCACCGCCGAATAGGCGCCGTTGCTCATGAGCCATTCGGCTTGTTGTGAGACGAGCTGCTGCGCCTCGGGCGAGAGCGTGCTCTGGTCCACGGCAAAGAGCACCCGGTCACCGATGGCCTGCTGGAAATACTGCGGCGAGCTCGGATCGCCAAAGGCCCCGGCGGAGGTCGGTCCGCTGCCCCCACCTGCGGCGCCACCGCTGCCGAAAAGCCCGCCCGATCCGGCACAGCCCGATACGGCGAGGGCCGCGACCAGCACGAGGCTCAGCCTCGCGCGCGAAGACGTCTTTGCAAATTCCATGGCCCGTTCCTCATCTGCTCAGTGTTCTTGAAGGGATTGTTAACATGGTTCGTCAGCGCCCGCACCGGCCGATCTCAGGGCAGGAGCGGCGACCAGGCCGGGTCCGAGGCCGCCCCCGGCGTGGGCACGCGGCGCAGGTTGCGCCCGGAGATATCCACCGAATAGAGCGCTGGCGCCCCACGCGCGCCCGCGGTTTCACGGGTGAACATGATCACGCGGCCATTCGGCGACCAGGTCGGGCTTTCATCCAGGAAAGACGAGGTCAGCAGACGCTCCTCCGAGCCATCGACCCGCATCACGCCGATATGGAACCGGCCCTGGTTTTGCTTGGTGAAGGCAATGAGGTCTCCGCGCGGCGACCAGACCGGCGTGCCGTAGCGCCCCGCGCCAAAGCTGATCCGGCGCGCCTCGCCGCCCGTGGCCGACATGACATAAAGCTGCTGCGAGCCGCTGCGGTCGCTTTCGAACACGATCTGGCGGCCATCGGGCGAAAAGCTGGGCGCGGTCTCGATCGCCGGTGTCGCCGTCAGCCGGGTTTGCGAGCCGCTGGACAGGTCCCGGCGATAGATGTCGCTATTGCCGCCATTGGTCAGAGAGAACACCACCGACCGGCCATCCGGGGCAAAGCGTGGTGCAAAGCTCATCTGCCCGCCCGTGGCCGACCCGATGGACTGGCTGCGCACCTGCGCCACATCGAGCAGCGTGATCTGCGGCCGCCCCGTCGCATAGGAGGTATAGAGCACCCGGTCCCCGGTGGGCGAGAAGCGCGGTGCGAGCACGATCGCGCTGCTATCGGTCAGGTACTGCACATTCGCGCCATCATAATCCATGATCGCGAGGCGTTTCTGACGGGCATTCTTCGGACCCTGTTCCGACACAAAGACCACGCGGCTGTCGAAATACCCGCCCTCGCCGGTGATCCGGCTATAGACCGCATCCGCCACCTTGTGGCCCATGCGCCGCCAGCTGGACTGGCTGGCCACGAATTGCAGCCCCTTGCCGAGGGGCGCGTCAGAGAACACGTCGAACAGGCGGAATTTCACCACAAGCCGCCCATCCCCGGCCACGGAGACAGAGCCCGTGACCAGCGCCTGGGCATTGATCGCCTTCCAGTCCGCATATTGCACCGGGGAGGCGAAGCTGGTGATCGGGCTGATATAGGCGCTCTCGGGGATCACCCGGAAGAGGCCCGACCCCTCGAGATCGGCAGCCACAACCTCGGCGATCTGGCGGGCCAGTTCGGTCGCTTGCGGGGTTTCGGCCACGAAGGGCGGCACCGCCACGGGCAAGGGTTCGATCACCCCTTCGGTGATCTCGATGCGGAGGGGCCCCGGACTGGATTGGGCGGACACAGCGGCGGCGAGACCAATACTCGCCAAACCAGCAATCAGGGCACTTAAAAAGGCTCGTCTCATCGGATCCGCATCCTTTCGGGATTAAATGTCATTTCGATATCGCGCCACTGGCCGTATTTCTCAACCGGCAGATCAAATCCGGCGCTGCCGCAGCGGATGATTGCCCGCCTTGCGGCCTCGAACGCCTGACGCGCGGCGGCCTCGGAGCCCCCTTCGGAGCTCAGCATCCGGATCGACCCGGCAATGGGCCGCCCCGATTGTTCCATCTCGACCCCGACCACCACGGTGGTGCGCAGGGCCTCGGAGGACAGCGAGCCCACATTCCAGCATTGCTGCACCGCAACCCGCAGCCCTTCGCGCTCGCCCGAGGTCATGGGCGGACCCACGGGGATCTCGGGGCGCGCGGGCGTGCTGGGCGCAGGGTCCGGCGCGCTCTCGGTGGCCTCGGCCACGGCGGCGGCGACCGCATCGGCCACCGGGTCCGAGGCCGGTTCAGGCGGCGTTTCTGCCACCGGAGGCGTCGGGCGCGGGCGTGCGGGACGCAAAGGCGGGCGTGGGCTCGCCGTCAGCTCGGGCGTGGGATCGGCGGCCTGACTGTCCGGATCGGTCTCGGTGGCTTCGGTGATGATGCGGGTCGTGGCCGCCTCGGGCGCAGTTTCGCGCTCGGCCTCTGCCGTGGTCTCCCCCTCGGCCTCGGAGGTCACGGGCTCGGACCGCTCGGGCGCGATCTCTGCCTCGGGCGCGGGGGTCGGCACGGGTTCGGGGGCCACGCGCGGCGCCGGAGGCGGCGGGGCGGGTGCCGCCGGGGCCGGGGGCGGTGCGGGCACAGGGACCGGTTCTGGCTCAGGCGGTGGCGCCGACACAACCGGGGCCGGCGCAGGTTGCACCGATGCGGGTGCGGGTGGCGTCTCGGGCGCCGGGGGCTGCGGCAGCTCGACGATCTCGGGCACCTCCGGCGCGCGGGTCAGCGCCGCGAACTCGGCTTCGGACAGAAGCGTCACATCCGTCGCCGACGGCAGCGGCAATTCGGGCGCAGAGTAAAACAGCCCCCCCAGCGCGAGCCAGGCCAGCAGGCCCAGATGGCCCGCCCCGGAGATCGCGGTCCCGGTGTCGATATGGGGCAGACGCAGCACGCGCCCTCAGCCCTCGGACCCGGCATCCGCTCCGCCCAGCGTCGGCCCACCGGTCTCGGTGACAAGGCCGATATTGTTGAAGCCCGCCGCGTTGAGCGCGCCCATCACCTGCATCACCTCGGCATAGCTGATGCCGCCATCGGCCCGCAGGAAGATCTTGTCGCCATCGCGCTCGGCGGCCACGGCGCGCAGGCGCGGGATCAGCGTGTCGCGCGGCACCTCGGTGGTCTGGATCAGCACCCGGCCATCGGCCGCCACCGTGACGGTCAGAGGCTCTTCCTCACTGCCCGGCAAGGCATTGGCCGAGGTTTCCGGCAGTTCCACCGGCACGCCCACGGTCAAAAGCGGCGCGGCCACCATGAAGATGATAAGAAGCACGAGCATCACATCCACAAAGGGCGTGACGTTGATCTCGGACATGGGCTTGGCACCGCCGCGCCCGCTGCGCCGACCGCGCCGGCGCCCGCCGCCGCCCGCCCCGGATGAGACCCCGGCCTTCACGGCTCAGGCGTCCAACTGCCGCGACAGAAGCGTGGCGAACTCATCGGCAAAGGCCTCGTAGCCGCCAACGATACGATCCGCATCCGCCGAGAGCTTGTTATAGGCCACCACCGCCGGGATCGCCGCCAAGAGGCCGAGCCCCGTCGCCAAAAGCGCCTCGGCAATGCCCGGGGCCACCACCGCAAGGTTGGTGTTCTGCTGGATCGCGATCTGCTCGAAACTGTGCTTGATGCCCCAGACCGTGCCGAAAAGCCCGATGAAGGGCGCAGTGGCCCCTGTCGTGGCCAGAAAGCTCAGCCCGTTCTGCAACCGCTCGCTCGCCTTGGCGATGGCCACATCCATGGACCGGTCGATCCGCTGCTGCGCACCGGGGATCAGATCCCCCGTCTCGCGGTGTGACCGCCGCCATTCGGTCATCCCCGAGGCAAAGACCTTCTGCGCGGCCCCCTCGGGCGCTGGCCCGATCTGGTCGAACAGGTCATCGAGCGGTTCGCCGGACCAGAAGGCCGCGTCGAAGGCCTCGGCCTCGGTGCGGGCGCGCCGGAAGGTGATCCATTTCTGAATGATGATCGACCAAGACCAGAAGGACATCCCGATCAACAGGATCATCACAAGCTGCACGGTCAGGGTGGCGCGCGCGAAAAGCGCGAGAAACGAGAAGTCTATCTCGGGTGTCATGGCCTGCTCAATCCTGCTCTCCGGCCTTCATGGGCCGTGTGTTATCCCCCCAAGATACGCGCAAAGCGGCTTCTTTGGAAGGTGTCGCAGGACCTCTAGCGTGTTTTTGCCGTGGCCACGAAGGCTGCGCGTACCTCGGCCGGAACCCGGGCCGGACGCCCGGTGTCAGACAGGCAAACGATTGTGACCCTTGCAGAAAAGAGCACCTCTGCCCCCCGCAGGACCGCCTGATCGAGGGTGATCCGCGCGCCTGACACCTCGGCCACTTGCGTGGTCACGGACAGGTGATCATCGAATTTTGCAGGGATCAGGTAGTCCGCCTCGACCCGGCGCACGGCAAAGACGAGGCCGGCTTCGGCCTTGAGCCCGCCCTGATCCACGCCCAGATCCCGCAGGTATTCACTGCGCCCGCGCTCGATGAATTTCAGATAATTCGCGTAATAGACGATGCCCGCGAGATCCGTGTCCTCGTAATAGACGCGCAGATCGAAGCGATGCGCGCTCATTGCAGCGCCCCGATCCGGGCCGACAGGCGCAGGGCATGGCTCGCATCGGTGGCAGCCACGGGCAGGATCGGATCATAGGCCGCGCGGATCACCTGCGCGATCTCGGGCTTCAACAGGGTCGCGCCATCTTCGGTCCTGGCGAGGGGCGATTGGCCGAGAAACGCGGTATCGGACCAGAGCAGGATGGTCTGCACCGCCTGGCTCAGCGCGAGGGTCTCGGCCGGAACATCGCGCAGATGGGCGTCCATACGGATAAAGACGAAGGCAGCCTTGATCCCGCCATTCGGATCGAAGCGGAAAAACCGGTACTGGTTGGCCTCCTGCGCCTCGAGCCGTGCCACAAGCGGGCCGAGATCGGGCACCAGCCGGTCCATATTCGGGGTCTCCGTCAGTTCGGACCAGTCCTCGAAGAAAAAGACCATGATATTGGCGCCAAGCTCCGGATCGGTCTCGGCAATCTCGACCCCGGCAAGCTGAGCCACGGCCTCGAACGCGCCTTTCACGACGCTCAGGGTCGCGTCATCGACGCCAAAGACCACGGGGGCCTGGGGCCGCCCCCAGCGCGCGCAAAGATAGGTGGCGTCACTGCGGGTGAACAGCGCTTCGATCTCGTCTGGTTGCACCGGGTCGTCCTCGTCTGGTCTCGCTCGGGCGGGACATAACCGCTTTCACCACCAGGCTCAAACGGGCGGATCGTCCGGGGCCGCGCCGGGGAAGAGGTCGGTCTGGCTCGGCGCATCCGCCGGGCGCGGCATGGGCAGGCCCAGATGGTCCCAGGCCTTGCGCGCCAGCATCCGGCCCCGCGGGGTCCGCTGGATGAAGCCCTGCTGCAGCAGGTAGGGCTCGATCACCTCCTCCACCGCGTCGCGCGCCTCCGACAGGGCCGCCGAGATCGTCTCGATCCCCACCGGCCCGCCGCCGTAATTCTCGGCGACCAGCGACAGGTAGCGCCGGTCTCCGCCATCCAGCCCGGCGCGGTCGACGCCAAGCCGCGTCAGCGCACCATCGGCCACCGCGCGGGTGATGCGCCCGTCGCCCTCGACCAGCGCGAAATCCACCACGCGGCGCAAGAGCCGCCCGGCGATGCGCGGCGTGCCCCGCGCCCGGCGGGCGATCTCGGCGACCCCGTCGGGCTCGGCGGGCACGTCCAGCAGCCGCGCGCCCCGGGCAACGATCTGTTCCAACTCGGGCGCACTGTAGAACTGCAACCGGACCGGGATCCCGAACCGGTCGCGCAGGGGCGTCGTCAGCAACCCCAGCCGGGTGGTGGCCCCCACAAGCGTGAAGGGCTGCAGCTCGATCCGCACCGTGCGCGCCGCGGGCCCCTCGCCGATCACCAGATCCAGCTCGAAGTCTTCCAGCGCCGGGTAGAGCACCTCCTCCACCACCGGGTTCAGGCGGTGGATCTCATCGATGAACAGGACATCGCGCGCCTCGAGATTGGTCAGGAGCGCCGCGAGGTCCCCCGCCTTGGCCAGCACAGGCCCCGAGGTCATGCGAAAGTTCACCCCCAGCTCGCGCGCCATGATCTGCGCCAGCGTGGTCTTGCCCAGCCCCGGTGGACCGTGGAACAGCACATGGTCCATGGCCTCGCCCCGCCGCCGGGCGCTCTCGACGAAAACCCGCAGATTGGCCCGCGCCTCCGCCTGGCCGATGAACGCCTCGAGCGATTGCGGGCGCAGGGCACGATCCGCCCCATCCCGCTCATCTGGCATGGGTTCGGGGCGCAGATTGGGATCCGTGGCCATCGCTTACCCTTTCGGCGCCAGAAGGCGCAGGGCGGCGCGGATCAGCGCCGCCTCGCCCGTGGCCCCCTCGCCTGAGGCCGTGGCCACGGCGCTGGCCGCATCCCCCTGCCCGTAGCCCAGATTGACCAGGGCCGATAGGGCGGCGGCCTGATCCGAGGCGGCGGATGGCGCAGCCTTCCGCGCCGGCGCCGGGGGCTCGATGCCCCCGGGGTCGGCCATTCCGACCGGGGCCTCCACGGTTTCGAGCACCGCACCCATGGCCATCACATCCGGCCCCTTGTCTTTGAGCTCATTGACCACGCGCTGCGCAATCTTGGGGCCAACCCCCTGCGCCTTTTGCACCGCGGACCAGTCCCCCAGCGCAATCGCCCGGCCCACCCCCTCGGCCCCGAGCGCCGACAGGATCGACATCGACGCCTTCGCCCCGATCCCCTGCACCGACATCAACAGCCGGTGCCATTCCTTGTCCAGAAGCGACGGAAACCCAAAGAGCTGCAACAGATCCTCGCGCACCAGCAGCTCGGTAAAGAGCGTCACAGCCTCCCCCGGCCCAGGCAAGGCGGCCAGGGTGCGCTCCGAGCAATAGATCACGTAACCGACCCCGCGCACATCCAGCAGGATGTGATCCTTCGCCCGGTAGACCAGCACGCCCGACAACCGCCCGATCATGAGGCGGACATCGCCGTGACCCGGGCCAGGCTGCCCTGGGATTGCAGGTGATGCGCATGACAGATCGCGACCGCCAGCGCATCCGCCGCGTCCGGCCCCGCGAGGGTAACCCCCGGCAGCTGCAAACGCACCATATGCTGGATCTGCTCCTTACCCGCATGGCCCACGCCCACCACGGATTTCTTCACATGGTTCGGCGCGTATTCCGCAACCTTCAAACCCGCCGCCGCCGGCACCACGAGGGCGATCCCGCGCGCCTGACCCAGCTTCAGGGTCCCGGTCGCGTCCTTGTTGACAAAGGTATGCTCCACCGCCGCCGCATCGGGCGCGAGCCGGGCCACCACCTCTGTCAGTTGCTGGTGCAGGCTGAGCAGGCGATCCGCAAGATCCGTGCCCTCCGAGCGAATCTGCCCATTCTCGATATGGCGCAAGCGGCTCCCTTCGGAGGAGATCACCCCCCAACCAAGGTTTCGCAGGCCGGGATCAATCCCCAGAACGCGCATCATTGTCTCTTTTTCTGCTCGTTTTTCTTCAACTAGCACGAAACGCGAACATCTGCCAACACTCTTGATCCAGGCAGACCGGGTTCAAACCCGACACGGATCTGTCGAAAATGGTCCCCTGCGACCGAAAAGCTATCTGAATGCGACATGAGACAGGTCGAATTTCCACCCTTTTATCAGACGCCTATCGCCAGATCCGAGGCATTCCGAAAACGCATGTGCGCCATGCATTTTTTGCCCATTGTATAGGCAAAGTGCCGGGTCTAGATGCAGTTCACAACGAAACGCAATGCAACTCAAACCGGCCGTGCGCCGCAGATAAGGTTTCGCCCGATGGCAGCTTTTGACACCTCCCGCCCCCATGTCGTCCTTCCCCGTTTCGAGGCAGGTCTGGCCCGCTTTTTCGGTACGCTGATCGCGTGGAATGACGCGCGCGTCACCCGCAACGAGCTGAGCCGTCTGTCGGAACGCGAGTTGAGTGATGTCGGCCTGATCCGTGGTGATATCGACGCGGTTTCGCGGCGCGGTCACTGATCCGGGCATCCTCCCTGTCCGGCCAAGTCATGACGCCGGGCAATCCACCAGATTGTCCGGCACCATGATACTCAAAAAGCGCGCCCCGAGAGGCGCGCTTTTTGCTGTCGTCCTGGATGGGTGCCACGCAGGGCCCGCAGGGCGCTATGCCTGCAAGTCCCGGTCACCGATCACAGCGACAGGCGTCGGGCCAGCTCAAGCGAGAGGCGGTCAGGCGCGAGCGCGGCCCCGACGAAACGTTCGGTCATGGTCCCGGTCTCGAGATACATGACATGGGTGCGGTAGGTTCCCTCGGACATCACGGCAATCGCGAGGCTCTTGAACACCACATAGAGAACACAGGCCAGAAGGATCTTGCCCAGCGGCAGCATCGAGCCTTCGCCACGATACCCGCGATTGACCTGAGCGGTCTTGCGGCTCCGCCCGGCCTCGTGGGCTGCGGTGATCTTTTCCACCCGGTCTCCGAACAGAGCCAGATTGTCATCCTGTGACATCGGGTATCTCCACGATTCAATTCGAATTTGAAGATACTTTTCGAAGACGCCCTCAGGATAGAGTAACCTTTCGTTAAGGTTAAACCCCGCCCGACGCCCTCATCCCCGGCGCGAGGCGGGCTTTCGCCCGCATTGGCCGCAGTTCGGCGTCAGGTTCGGTTTCCGGGCTCAGGGGCGCGACAGGGTCAGGGTTGTCCATTCCCCGATGGCCCATTGCGCCTGCAGGTCCAGCCCCGCCGCGCCATAGGCGTCGATCACATCCTGCGCCTGCTCGTTCAGCAGCCCCGACAGGATCACATGCCCGCCTGAGGCCATGGCCCCGGCAATGGACGGGGCCAGATCGATCAGCGGCCCTTTGAGGATATTGGCAAAAACCAGCATAAAGGGCCCGTGGCCAACAATCTCGGGGTGATCGAGCCCGGTCGCCTCAAGGCAATGGACCCGCCCCGCCAACCCGTTGGCCGCTAGATTGGCCTCGGCCACCTCGACCGCCACCGGGTCGATATCGCTGGCCACGATCGGCGCGTCCTCCAGCACCCGCGCCGCCGCCATGGCCAACACCGCCGTCCCGCAGCCCACATCAAGCACCGGCCCCATGGGCGCGCCCTGGGTCAGTAGGTCGTCAAAGGCCCGCAGGCATCCCTGGGTTGTGCCGTGATGGCCCGTGCCAAAGGCCATCGCCGCCTCGATCAGAAGCGGGACAGCCTCGACCGGCACGGCATCGGCATCATGGCTGCCATAGAGAAAGAAGCGCCCCGCCGTGACCGGCGAGAGCTCGCGTTTGACCTTGGCCACCCAATCGGTTTCCGGCAGTTCCGAGACCGAGAAGGGCTTGGCCTCGAAGGCCGCCGCCAGGAGCGCAAGCCCGGCCACATCAGGCGCTTCGATGAAATAGGCCCCCACCTCCCACAGGCCCGAGCCATCCTCGATCTCGAACACGCCGACCCCGGTGGGCTCCGGCGTCATGGTCTCGAGGGCGTCGCCAAGGCGTTCGGCAGCCGCCTTGCCGGGCAAGGTGGTGAGGGCGGTGAAGGTGGGCATGATGAGGGCTCCGGGACGTGGGCCCGGTGAGGGTCGGGCGCGGGGTTGAGCCGTTGGTATTCCACGCGCCGCGATGGGGGGCAAGGGTTGCCCCCTGCCCCGCGATGTCTCGTGCAGTGCCCGTCGCACTGCTCAGGCAGGTCGGATTGCCCCCGGGGGCGGGCGGGTCAGCCCGCCTGCGCGACCCCGGTGCCGATCGGACAGGTCACGCCCGTTCCGCCGATGCCGCAATAGCCATTGGGGTTCTTCGACAGGTATTGCTGGTGATAGTCCTCGGCAAAGAAGAACTCCGGCGCGGGCAGGATCTCGGTCGTGACCGCCCCGTAGCCCGCCGAGATCAGGCGCGGCGCGAAGGCGGCCTTGCTGGTCCGGGCAGTCTCGGCCTGTGCCTCGGTGGTCGTGTAAATGCCCGAGCGATACTGGGTGCCCACATCATTGCCCTGACGCATCCCTTGGGTCGGGTCATGCCCTTCCCAGAAGACCTGCAACAGCGTCTCGAAAGAGATCACCTCCGGGTCATAGACCACACGGACCACCTCGTTATGGCCGGTCTGTCCCGTACAGACCTCCTGATAGGTGGGGTTCTGTGTAAAGCCCCCGGCATAGCCGACCATGGTCAGGTAGACCCCGTCAAGCTTCCAGAACATCCGCTCCACCCCCCAGAAGCAGCCCATGCCGAACATCGCCACCTCGAGCCCGTCCGGCACCTCAAGCGTCAGCGGACGCCCCGAGATGTGGTGGGTCTCAGCCGTCGGGATCGCAACGCTGCGCCCGGGGAGGGCGTCGGCGGCGCTGACCATTTCGGCTTTCTTGCGGCTCATGAAGAACATTGGCGGTCTCCTGTGTCTGGGGGGTCCCCACAATATAGGAAGCCGGGGGCCAGATTCCACCAGGCAGGGGGTCACGGAACGGTCACCACCCTGCCCTGCCGCTGCCCTGACCCCGCCCCGCTTCGGCGCGAGGGTCGGACGAAGCCATGACGGCACCGCCCCGACCAAGGAGGACCCGATGACGCAAACCGGGCTGCTACAGATCATCTTCTTCGTATTGAGCGCGCTTCTGAGCTACGGGCTGTCCGTCGCCGCGACCTTGCTGGGCATCGCGCCAAATGCGGCCCTACCGTTCCTTGGTGCAATGCTTGCGGCCATGGTGGTGTCCAGCCTCTTCACCCGCCTCAACGGGCGCAGTCTGGTCCCGCGCGAGCGTCGGCACTTTGCCATGGTCGCCACCGTGATCATGGGGATCGCCAGTCTCACCTTCCTGTGGCTCTACATGTATGCGGGCGGGCGCAACGAGTTCAGCATGGTCGCCGCCGAAACAAGCCTGGGCACGGTGACATGGCTCACGACGCTGGTCTTCATGGTCGCGCTGGTGCTGCAATACGCAGTGGTGGTGCTGGGCCTGTGGTTCGGAGCCAAGCCGGACGCCCCGCCGCAAACCCTCTGAGCCGCTTACTCGGCGGGCGCGGCCAGACGCGACTGAAAGATCGTCTCATGCCCCGGCGCCGGATGGCGCGGGATCAGCAAGGCAAGACAGAGCGACGTGGCCGCCATGCCCGCCGCCAACCAGAACACGCCGCCCGGCGACACCACCCAGAGATAGCCGAGCGAGGCCGGCAGAAACACCGCCGCGATATGATTGATCGTGAAGGCCACCGCCGCCGTGGGGGCGATATCTGCGGGATCCGCGATCTTCTGGAAATAGGTCTTGAGCGCGAAGGCCAGTGCGAAGAACAGATGGTCCAGCACATAAAGCCCGGCCGCCACCAGCATGCCCCAGCCCAGCCAGTAAATCCCGCCATAGGCGAGAAAGACGCAGATCAGCCCGACATATTCGAAGGCCAGCGCATTGCGCTCGCCGAACCGCGCCACGGCTTTGCCCATGAGCGGCGCGCAGAGCATATTGGCCACGAAGTTGATCAGGAAGAGCGCCGTGACCTCATGCACCTCGAAGCCGAACCGCTCGACCATCATGAAGGCCGCGAAGACCACGAAGATCTGCCGCCGCGCGCCGGACATAAATTGCAGCGCATAGTAGAGCCAGTAGCGCCGCCGCAGGACCATGCGCTTGTTCTGGGGATTGGGGGATTCGAATTGCGGGTAGGCGATCATGCAGAAGATCGCGATGGCCGCTGTGATCCCGCCGGAGGTCATGTAGACAAAGCTGTAGCTCAGATCGAAAGCCTTCCAGCTCACCACCAGAGTGCCATAGCTGACCAGTGACGCCGCCGAACCCGCCGCCACGATCCAGCCCAGCGTCTCGGGCGCGCGGTCCTTGGCAATCCATTGCAGTTGCAGGGACTGGTTGACCGTCTCGTAATAGTGAAACCCGATCGAACTCAGCAGGGTGAGCGCGAGAATGCCGTAATAGCTCGGGAAGAACCCGGTCAGCGCCGTCCCGATCCCCAGAAGACAGAGCGAGGCGAGGCCCAGCACCTGTTCGCGGATGATCATGATCAGGGCGATCACGCCCACGGCCAGAAAGCCCGGGATCTCGCGCACCGTATGCAGCCAGCCGATATTGACCCCGTCAAACCCGGCCATCTCGATGACGAAATTGTTCAGAAGCGCGCTCCAGGTGGCGAAGGCGATGGGCATCGCAAAGGCCATCAGAAAGAGCAGCGTCACCGGTTGCCGCCAGCGGGGCAGATCCGGGGCTTGAGCGAGGAGCACGAGTCGCATGGGCGTGGTCTACGCCCGTGGCCCCGCGCTGGCGAGAAAAAACTGATCTGTGTCAAAGCCGCGTGGTCGCAAGCATGGCAAACATATTCCAGTTTTCGAATGCCAGATTTCGTACGGGAGGGGACCATGGATATTCTGCCACTGGTGGAGCGGATCGGCGAAGGTCCAACCGCGGCGGTGTTCGGGCTGATCACCGGAATGGTGTTCGGGATCGCGGCGCAACGCTCTTCTTTTTGCCTGCGCGCGGCCTGCGTCGAGTTTGCGCGCGGCCAGTTCGGCCACCGCATGGCGGTCTGGCTCTTGTGCTTTTCCACGGCCCTTGTCTGGGTGCAGGGCGCGACCCTCGCCGGTCTGATGCGGATCGAGGATGCCCGGATGATGGCCGTGACTGGCTCCTGGTCCGGGGCGATTGTCGGCGGGTTGCTGTTTGGGGTCGGTATGGTTCTGGCGCGGGGCTGCTCCGGGCGGCTGCTGGTGCTGGCGGCCACGGGCAATCTGCGCTCGGTGGTGTCGGGGCTGATCTTTGCGGTGGTAGCGATCATGGCCCTGCAGGGGGCGCTGGCGCCCGCGCGCAACTGGATCGCCTCGCTCTGGATGACCGGCGGCGGGCGCAATGTGAACCTGCTCGACGCGGCCCATCTGCCACGGGAGACCGGTCTGGTCCTCGGCCTTGCGCTCGCGCTGCTGGCGCTCGAGATCGCGCGCCGCAACCGGATCGGCGCACGGGTGCTGGTCATGGCCTCGGGCGTCGGCTTTGCCGTAGCGCTTGGCTGGGTGCTGACCTTTGCGCTCAGCACGGTCGCCTTTGACCCAGTTCAGATCGAAAGCGCCACCTTTACGGGGCCTTCGGCGAATATGCTCATGTTCTTTCTGATCCCCGACCCGGTACTGGAATTCGATATCGGGCTCGTGCCCGGCGTGTTTCTCGGCGCGTTTCTTGCCGCATGGCTCAGCCGCGATCTGCGCTTGCAGGGCTTTGACGGGGCGGGCCCCATGGGCCGCTCGATGATCGGCGCAGCGCTGATGGGCTTTGGCGGGATGCTCGCGGGGGGCTGCGCCATCGGGGCCGGTGTGACCGGCGGCTCGATCTTTGCCGGAACGGCCTGGCTCGCGCTGACCTGCATGTGGATCGGCGCGGTGATCGCGGATCATCTGGTGGATCAAAAGGGCCCGCGCGGCGTTCCCGCCGAATAGCGCGCCCCGACCGCCTGTCCCACAAGGCGCGCGCTGCGGCGCAGCACGTGCGGGCGATTAATCATGGGCGTTATGTCTCAGGAATTACGGCGTTAATCTGTGTTAAGAAAGTCTTAATAGACATTCTCAAACCGGATTCGTTATGCGCCTTTTCCTGATTTCGACTGCCCTGCTTTTGCTGGGCGCGCTCAGCGCCCCTGCCGCAACCATCCAGATCTCGGGAACCGGTCAGGTCGAGAGCGCCGAACAGGGTGTCGGCGTGGACGAGAAGGACATGCTGAGCTTCACCGCGACGGTGTCAGGCCCTGAAATCATGTCGAGCGTCTATCCGCATTTCGTCCAGAAGCTCTATCAGGTCGAGGCGTTTCAGGCGCAGATCGGCGGGGTGCAGGTGGATCAGAGCCGCCCGGACGCCCTGATCTATCTGGTGGTGGTGAACCGCAAGGATGCGCTGAACTCGGTGCAGATCTATCTCAACCCGGGCAATTTTGTCAGCGACGCGCCCCTGAGCAGCTTCACGCTGGGCTGGGAATTCGCCTCTGACAGCATGGATGCCAGCCTGGAGGCCGTGGCCGCGCTCGATTTCTCGAGCGCTGTCAGCACGAGCTTTTTCGCCGTGGATGCCCGCGCGCCCCATGACATCGCGATGACCGGGCAGTTGATGGTGACCAATGTCGCCCCGGTGCCCCTGCCCGGCGCGCTGTGGCTTGGGTTGGCCGGTCTTGGGGCGTTGGGTCTGACCCGCCGCCGCGCGCAGGTCTGAGGGCGCAGCCCCCTTTCCCAACGGCTCAGAAAAAGCTCTGCGGGTCGATATCGATCGACAAGCGCAGATTTGGGCCGGGCTTGATCTGACCCGTCCACTGCGCCAGCGCGTCCTGCAGGGCCACGCCCTTGGGCGCCGTCACCAGCAGCCGCACCCGGTGGCGTCCGCGGATCCGCGCGATAGGCGCGGGCGCAGGGCCGTAAACCGAGGCGCCCACGCCCGTGATCGGTCCCGTCATCCGCGCCAGCATGTTGCCCGTGTCGAACACCTCCTGCAGGTCCGGTGAGCTCAGGATAATCCCCGCCATCCGGCCATAGGGCGGCATCCCGGCGGCCTGCCTCTCGGACGCCTCGGCGCGCCAGAACGCCTCCTCGTCGCCGGTCAGGATCGCGCGGATCACCGGGTGCTCGGGTTGATAGGTCTGCAACAAAGCCTCGCCGCGCCGCTCGGCCCGTCCGGCCCGGCCCGCCACCTGTCGCATGAGCTGGAACGTCCGCTCGGCCGCGCGCAGGTCCGAGCCCTGCAACCCGAGATCCGCATCGATCACCCCCACCAACGTCAGCAGCGGAAAGTTGTGGCCCTTGGCGACCAGCTGCGTGCCGATGATGATATCCGCCGCCCCCTCGGCGATTTCGGCAATCTGCGCCTTGAGCGCCCGGGCCGACCCGAAGAGGTCCGAGGACAGCACCGCGATCCGCGCCTCCGGAAAGGCCTCGGCGGCTTCCTCGGCCAGACGCTCCACCCCCGGGCCCACGGCGGCCAGCTTGCCCTCGGCCTCGCAGGACGGACAGGCCTCGGGGATCGCCCGTGTCGCGCCGCATTGGTGGCACATCAGGCGCTTCTGGAAGCGGTGCTCGACCATCCGGGCGTCGCACATCTCGCAACCAATCTGATGCCCGCAGGCCCGGCAGAGCGTCACCGGCGCATAGCCCCGGCGGTTGATGAAGAGCAGCGACTGCTCCGCGGCCTCGATCCGCGCGGTGATCGCGCGCTTGAGACTGGGCGAGACCCAACGGCCAAAGGGCAGATCCTCGGCGCGCATGTCAATGGCGCGCATCTCGGGCAGTTCCGCATCGCCGAACCGCGCGCCAAGATCCACGCGCTGGTACTTGCCGGCTTCCGCATTGGCCCAGCTTTCGAGGCTGGGCGTGGCCGAGGCCAGCACCACCTGCGCCGTGGCAAACGAGGCGCGCAGCACGGCCATATCGCGTGCGTTGTAGAGCACGCCCTCCTCCTGTTTGTAGGAGGTGTCGTGTTCCTCATCGACCACGATCAGGCCGAGATTCTGGAACGGCAGGAAGAGCGAGGATCGCGCCCCCACCACCAGCTTGGCCCCACCCTCGGCCACCATCCGCCAGCAGCGCCGCCGCTCGGTCATGGTAACCCCGGAATGCCATTCCGCCGGGCGCGCGCCGAACCGGGCCTCGACACGGGTGAGGAATTCCGAGGTCAGCGCGATCTCGGGCAAGAGCACCAGCGCCTGGCGCCCCTTGGCCAGGCAGGCCGCCACCGCCTCGAGATAGACCTCGGTCTTGCCCGAGCCGGTCACCCCCTTCAGGAGGGTCGTGCCATAGCTCTCGCTTTCGATCCCATGCTGCAGCTGGCCCGCCGCGCGTTCCTGCTCCTCGGTGAGCGGCTTGCCGGGCCGCGCCACATCCAGCGGCGGATAAGGCAGATCGCGGGGCGTGTCCTGCTCGTAGATCGCGCCCGCCGCCACGAGCCCCTTGACCACCGAGGCACTTACCCCCGCCGCCGAGACCAGCTCGGCCTGAGTGACCGGCGCGCCCCCATATTCGGCCAGCGCATCCATCACGCGCAGGCGCGCATCGGTCATCCGCGACGGCTCCCCCAGCCCGGGCACCAGCACCTTGCGCATGGACATCGCATCCCCCAGCCCCGGCGCCCGGGTGGCCAGGCGCAGCATCGCGGGCAACGGCGTCAGGGTGTAGCGGGCCGCGCGGGTCAGGAAGGCGCGCATCTCGTCGCGCATGGGCGGGGTATCGAGCACGCGCAGGGCCGCGCGGATCTTGGCCGGGTCCCAGCCGCCCTGTCCCGCACCCCAGACCACCCCTAGAACCTTGCGCGGACCCAGCGGCACTTCGAGGAAATCACCGATCTCGCAGCCCCCCTCCGGGGCCTTGTAATCCAGCGTCCGGTCGAGGGGCTGAGTGGTCAGGACCGCGATCAGATCTCCTGTCTCAAACCGCACCCTGCGCCCCTTTCCCCGTCCTGATGCCTGCGATATGAGAGCGGTAACAGTGCTGCAACCCCGAGGGAACCGAGCCCATGAAGTTTTTTGTAGATAGCGCCGATGTCGCTGCGATCGCAGAGTTGAACGATCTTGGCATGGTCGACGGGGTGACCACAAACCCATCGATCATCCTGAAATCCGGACGTGACATCACCGAGGTTACCCGGGAAATCTGCGCCTTGGTCGCGGGCCCCGTCAGCGCCGAGGTCGTCGCCACACAAGCCGACGCCATGATCGCCGAGGGGCGCAAGCTGGCCGAGATCGCCGAGAACATCACCATCAAGCTGCCGCTCACCTGGGACGGGCTGAAGGCCTGCAAGACCCTGACCGATGAGGGGCGGATGGTGAATGTCACGCTCTGTTTCTCGGCCAATCAGGCGCTGCTGGCGGCCAAGGCGGGGGCGACCTTCATCTCGCCGTTTATCGGGCGGCTCGACGATATCAATCTCGACGGGATGGAACTGATCGAGGATATCCGGACGATCTATGACAATTACGGGTTCGAGACGCAGATCCTCGCCGCCTCGATCCGCAGCGCCAACCACATGAAAGAGGCCGCATTGATCGGCGCCGATGTCGCCACGGCCCCTCCGAATGTGATCAAGGCGATGGCCAATCATGTTCTCACGGACAAGGGATTGGCGGCTTTCCTCTCAGATTGGGAAAAAACTGGCCAGACGATTCTGTGATGGTGTAAGCTGCTCGGAAAATAAGACGAGCAGACATTCAAAACAGAACGGCAGGCCCATGAGTGAACCAGCCCTGATGCCCCATGATCTCAAGACGAAGATCATGGAGGCTCCCGACGTGATTCTCGAAGACCGCGATGTGATGCGGGCCCTGATGGCCGCGAATGAGCGGCGGCTCGGCGGCAACATCATCGACCTGCGCGGGGTTGCGATGGAACGGCTCGAGGCGCGGCTTGATCGGCTCGAGGATACCCATCGCAGCGTGATCGCGGCGGCTTATGACAATCTGGCGGGGACGAACCAGATCCACCGGGCCGTGCTCAGCGTGCTGGAACCGGTGGACTTTACCGCCTTTCTGTCCAATCTCGGCGGCGACGTGGCCGCGATGCTCAAGGTCGATGCGGTGCAGCTCGTCCTCGAAAGCCATGAGGACGCGCCTGACCCGGCCCTCGATGCCCTGCGCGATATCCTGCAGGTCGTGCCCGCGGGCCAGATCGACCGGATCATCGGCACGCCCGATGGCCTGCCGGCGCGCAAGGTGACCCTGCGCCATGTCTCTGATGGCGCGCTCTATGGCGCGCACGGCGAGGCAATGCAATCCGAAGCGCTGCTGCGGCTCGAGTTCGGCGAGAGCCGCCTGCCCGGCCTGCTGGCCCTTGGCGCGCAGGATGCCGAGCTGTTCCACCCCAATCAGGGCACGGACCTGCTGGCCTTCTTCGCCCATGTGGTCGAGCGCGCGATCCTGCGCTGGATCGCCTGAGCCGATGACCGAGATCGCGCTGCAGCCCGGGACCGCCGCGCTGCTGGAGGGGTGGCTGACCCATCTGCGCGGGCTCGAGGATGCGCCGGACACCACCCTGACCGCCTATCGCCGCGACGTGGCCGGGTTCCTCGGCTTTCTCGCGCTGCATGACGGCGGGGCCTCCGGGGCGGCACGGCTGCGCGAGATTTCCCAGACCGATATGCGCGCCTGGATGGCGGCGGAGCGACGACGCGGGCTGGCGGCGCGCTCGCTGGCACGGGCGCTCTCGGCGGTGAAGTCGTTCTTCCGCTGGCTGGGGGAGCGGGAAGGGTTCGAACCGACCGCCGTTCTGGCGGCGCGCAGCCCAAAATACCAACGCAAGCTGCCGCGCCCGCTGGCCGAGGATGCCGCCTTGCAGATGATCTCACAGGTGGAATTGCAGGCCGGCGAAGGCTGGGTTGCGGCCCGGGATGTGGCGGTGGTGACGCTGCTTTATGGTTGCGGGTTGCGGATATCGGAGGCTTTGGGATTGACCGGCGCGGACGCCCCCCTGCCCGAGGTGCTGCGCATTCGCGGCAAGGGCGACAAGGAGCGGATCGTGCCGGTCCTACCCGCGGCGCGCAAGGCGGTGGACAGCTATCTGGCGCTCAGCCCCCATCCCTGCGAGGCAGAGGATCCGCTGTTCCGCGGCGTGCGCGGCGGGCGGCTGAACCCGAGGCTCGTAGCCAAGGTGATGGAACAGGCGCGGATGCAGCTCGGCCTGCCCGCGACGGCGACGCCCCACGCCCTGCGCCACTCCTTTGCCACCCATCTGCTGGCGGCGGGCGGGGATCTGCGCGCGATACAGGAGCTGTTGGGCCATGCCTCTCTGTCCACCACCCAGGCCTATACGGCGGTGGACACGACCCGGTTGCTCGAGGTTTACAACGCGGCGCATCCCAAAGCCTGAGCCAGCGGGGGCCAGCCCCCGCACCCCCGGAGTATTTCAGGAACAATGAGAGGGCCGCAGGGCTAGTCGGATCGGACCCTTCGCCTGTTCGGGATCGACCGGGCGGCCTTTCTGGGTCGCGATCAGCCGGCCCTCGCGGATGAGATCAGAGGCTACGCGGCGGATCGGCGCCATGAGCGGGCGCCACTCCGTGCTCAAGGCGCGTGCAACCTCGGAGGGGCAGAAGCTTTTGGCGATGCCGCGCTGATGGGCGAGATCCAGCAGTGCTGCGCGCAGCTCGTCCTCCAACGGGATCACTCCGCCGCGACGCGCTTGTCCTCGGTCTGGGTGTCAAAATCCGAGGCCGCATGGCGCTCATGGAGTTGCATGGCAGGCTCGCCAAAGAGCCGGTTGACCATGCGCCCGCGCTGCACCGCCGGACGGGCATCGATCCGCGTGGCCCATTCCACTACATGGGTGTAGCTCGCCACGTCGAGGAACTCTGCCGCATCATAGAGACGCCCAAGCACAAGCTGGCCATACCAAGGCCAGATCGCGATATCGGCGATCGTATAGGTGTCGCCCGCCATCCAGTCGCGCGTCGCCAGATGCCGGTCGA
The DNA here is from genome assembly GCF_049800775.1 of Dinoroseobacter sp. S375. Taxonomy (NCBI): domain Bacteria; kingdom Pseudomonadati; phylum Pseudomonadota; class Alphaproteobacteria; order Rhodobacterales; family Roseobacteraceae; genus Dinoroseobacter; species Dinoroseobacter sp. S375. The sequence goes on from NZ_JBNAFR010000001.1 coordinate 232,089, forward strand.
GCACGTCGAGCTGGCGCTTGGTCTCCATGGCGAAGCGGTTGATCGGGTATTCCCATTTCTCTGGTGCATAGGCGTAGAAATGTCCGAACCCGCCGCCGAGATACGGCGCGCTGCCCATTTGCCAGAAGAGCCAAGACAGCATCTCGGCCTTGGCCTCGGGGCCGGTCTGGAAAGCGCCGAATTTCTCGGCGAGGTGCAGCAGGATCGCGCCGGATTCAAAGATCCGCACCGGTGTATCGCCGGTCTCATCCAGCAGCGCGGGGATCTTGGAGTTCGGGTTGATCTCGACAAAGCCCGAGCCGAACTGATCGCCATCGCCGATCCGGATCGGCCAAGCGTCGTACTCGGCGCCGCCATGCCCGGCCTCGAGCAGCTCTTCGAGCATGACCGTCACCTTCACCCCGTTCGGTGTCGCAAGCGAGTAAAGCCGGAGCGGATGCGCACCCCGAGGCAATTCCGCATCATGGGTCGGGCCCGCGATGGGCCTGTTGGTGGAGGCAAACTTGCCCCCGGAGGGACCTTCCCAGGTCCAGATGGCGGGCGGGGTATACGTACTGTCAGTCATGGTCAAGCCTATTCATCGCGATACGGCAGGAGGTAGAGTTTGGCAGCCTCCCGCCCAGAAACGGAAGCGAAGAATGAGACTGCAAGTGTCAGATCGCGCAGCTGTGAACAGGGTTTGGCTCAACTCGAAGGGCCTGCCGCGGCGCGGGTCCGCCCGGTTGACATGTCAACCGGGCCACCGCCGGACGCCTGAGCGCCCGGATCCCGGGATCAGCTGGCCGCGTCCAAGGCGCTGAGCGCGTCATCGCAGCGCGCGCAGACGCCGGGATGGCTGTGGGTGCCCACATCCGGCAGGATCTTCCAGCAGCGCTGGCATTTCTCGCCCTCGGCCTTGGCAAAAACCATCCCCACCCCCGGCACATCCGGCAGGGTGAAAGCCCCTTCCGGCACGGGGTCGGTGGAGACCACAAGCTGCGAGACGATGCAGGTATCGGCGAACAGCTCCGGTTTGATCATGCTCGCCACATGGCCCGGCACATGGACCACGGGGGCAGCCTCCAGCGACGCGCCGATTGTCTTGGCTTGCCGCTCCAGTTCCAGCCCGCCGGTCACGACCCGGCGCACGCCGCGCAGAGTGTCCCAGCGCCCGACCGCCTCCGGGTGGTGCCATTCCTTTGGCGTCTCCGGGAAGTCCTGCAGATGCACGGAGCTCTCGTCGCCCGGGAACCGCTCCAGCCAGACCTCTTCCATGGTGAAGACCAGGATCGGGGCCAGCCAGGTGGTCAGCCGGTGGAACATCGCATCCATCACCGTCAGCGCCGCGCGGCGCCGCAGGCTGTCGGGACGATCACAATACAGAGCGTCCTTCCGGATGTCGAAATACTGCGCCGAAAGCGCGACCGTCGCGAACTGGAACACCGTCTGGAACACGCCCTGGAAGTCGTATTTCTCGTAGCCGACCCGCACCTGCTCATCGAGATTGCTCATCATGTGGAGGAACGCGCGTTCCATCTCCGGCATCTCCGCCGGATCGACCCGCATATCCTCGGTAAAGCCCTCCAGCGCGCCGAGCAGATAGCGCATCGTGTTGCGCAAGCGGCGGTAGCTGTCGGCGACATTCTTGAGGATCTCGTCCCCGATCCGCAGATCGGCAGTGTAATCGGACTGCGCCACCCATAGCCGCAGGATATCCGCGCCATATTGCTGGACGACCTTCTCCGGGGCCACAGTGTTGCCGATGGATTTCGACATCTTGTTGCCCTTGGCATCCAGGGTGAACCCATGGGTCAACACCGCGCGATAGGGCGCGCGCCCGATCGTCCCGCAAGCCTGCAGCATCGAGGAATGGAACCAGCCGCGATGCTGGTCCGTGCCCTCAAGGTAGAGATCGGCGAGCCCGTCGCTCGACCCGTCCTCGCGATCCCGCAGCACGAAAGCGTGGGTGGAGCCGGAATCAAACCACACATCGAGAATATCGAAGATCTGTTCATAAGCCTCGGGGTCATGCTCGTTGCCGAGGAACCGCGCCTTGGCCCCCTCGGCATACCAGGCATCCGCGCCCTCTTGCTCGAACGCCTCGACGATCCGCGCATTCACGGCGGGATCACGCAAAAGGTAATCCGGATCAGAGTGTTGCGCGCCTTTCTTCACAAAGCAGGGCAGCGGCACACCCCAGGCGCGCTGACGGCTCAGCACCCAATCGGGCCGCGCCTCGATCATCGAATAGAGTCGGTTGCGCCCGGTCTGGGGCGTCCACTGCACAAGCTGGTCGATGGAGGTCAGCGCCCGCTGGCGGATCGTCTCGCCATAGGTGTCATTGCCGTCGCCCACGGGCTTGTCGATGGCGGCAAACCATTGCGGACGGTTCAGGCGGATCACCGGCGCCTTGGAGCGCCAGGAATGGGCATCCGAGATCGTGATCCGCTGACGCGCCAGCAGCCCGCCGATCTCGACCAGTTTGGCGATCACCGCCTTGTTCGCGCCGCCCGGCTTGCCATTGGGCTTGAGGATGCACTCGCCCCCAAAGAACGGCAGGTCCGCACGATAGGAGCTGTCATCGAGCACGTTATAGGTCATCGGCAGGCCATGCTTGACCCCGATCGCGTAGTCGTCGTCACCATGGCTCGGCGCGGTATGCACAAAGCCCGTCCCGGCATCGTCGGTCACGTGATCCCCGGGCAGGAGGGGAACCACGAAATCCCATTCGCCCCCGGCCCCGTCCGCCTTGGCGAAGGGATGCGCGCAGGTCAGACGGCTCAGCTCGGCGGGCGAGACATCGCGACGCCGGGTGAAGCCTTCCACCCGCGCCTGGCTCAGCGCGCCCTCGGCCAGCGCATCGGCCATGATGTAGGTCTCCCCTACGGAGGCCCAGCATTCCTCGGGCGTCGCGGTCACTTCGTAAAGACCATAGGAGATCCCCGGCCCAAAGCAGATCGCGCGGTTCTGCGGGATCGTCCAGGGGGTGGTGGTCCAGATGATGACCGTCGCCTCTTCGAGCTGCTCGGCGAGCAGGTCGCCATCGCCGCCCATCGTGTCATGCGCCCCCTCCATCGAGGAGGTCACCGCGCGGGCCGAGACGACCGGGAATTTCACCCAGATCGCATCTGTCTGGCGGTCGTGATACTCGACCTCGGCCTCGGCCAGCGCGGTCTTCTCGACCGGCGACCACATGACGGGCTTGGACCCTTGATAAAGCGTTCCATTCATCAGGAATTTCAGGAATTCCTCGGCGATCACACGCTCCGCATGGAAGTTCATGGTCAGGTAGGGGTCGTCCCACTTGCCGGTGACGCCCAGACGCTTGAACTCCTCGCGTTGGATATCAACCCAGCCCTCGGCAAAGGCCCGGCATTCCTGACGGAAGTCGATCACCGGGATCTCGTCCTTGTCCCGGCCCTTGGCGCGATACTTTTCCTCGATCTTCCACTCGATCGGCAAGCCGTGGCAGTCCCAGCCGGGGATGTAGCGGGCATCCTTGCCCATCATCTGCTGAGAGCGGACGACCATATCCTTGAGGATCTTGTTCAGCGCATGGCCGATATGGAGGTTCCCGTTCGCATAAGGCGGCCCATCATGGAGCGTGAAGGCCGGCCGCGTCTCGGTCCGGGCCTTGTCCCGCAGGCGCTCGTAGATGTCGATCTTGGCCCAGCGGGCCAGCCAGTCAGGCTCGCGCTTGGGCAGGCCTGCGCGCATGGGAAAGGAAGTCTTCGGGAGGTTCAGCGTGTCTTTGTACTGGTTCGCACTGGGCGTGTCGGCGCACATGTCCGGTCATCCTGTATCGTCATGTCGGTCAAAAAAGGGGGGCGGCGCGGAAACCCATACGCCTTGGCCCGGCGGCTCGGATCAAGCGAGCGCCGGGTTGCTAATTCGGGAAATGATCACCGCGAACCATGTCATGGGGCGCTTATAGGCCCCTATCCCCATGGGGACAATCGCAACATTTCGCCGCGAGCCGATCGGCAGGCATGGGGCGCGATTGGGCTGATCTGCGCAAGGGGTCTGCGATCTCGGGCGCTGACCGGGGCCAGTCCTTGGCCGGTTCCGCGACACGGCGCGCATCACGCGGGACAGATCCATGCGTCCGGCGCTGTGACAGCGGGCCGCGCGGTTGTCCGGACCACCCCACGCCCCTCGGGGTCAGGGTCAGGGCGCGTTCACATGTTCCCACACTTTGGAAATCACCACCGAGCCTTCGCCCACCCCCGAGGCCACCCGTTTGACCGAGCCTGCGCGCACATCGCCCACGGCAAAGATCCCCGGGCAGGAGGTCTCGAAGGTAGAGCGCCCGCCCACCTCGCGGCCCGTGCGGACAAACCCTTTCTCATCCAGCGTCACATGCCCGTCGAGCCAGCCGGTATTGGGCGCCGCCCCCACCATCACGAAGACCGCGCCGGTCTTGAGCGTCCAGTCCTGCCCCATCTGCCCGTCGCGGATCGTCACGCTGTCGAGCTTGTCCTCACCATGGAGCGCGGTGACCTGCGTGCGCCGGTGCAGGGTGATCGACGGGTCGCGGTCGAGCCGTTCGGACAGGTAGGACGACATGGAGGCCGCAAGGCTGTCCCCCCGGATCAGCACATGCACATGATGGGCCGTGCGCGACAGGAACATCGCCGCCTGCCCCGCCGAATTGCCTCCGCCGATCACCACCACATCGGTGTTCCGGCAATAGCGCGCCTCCACATCCGTGGCGGCATAATAAACGCCCGCACTCTCGAACTCTTCGAGCCGCGGGATCGGCAGTTTGCGGTACTGCACGCCCGTGGCGATGACGATGGATTTGGCGCGGACCTCTTCGCCGTCATCGAGCCGGACGCAGAAGCTCCCATCCTCGAGCGGGTCCACATGTGCCGCGCGCCGGGGCATGGCAAAGCGGGTGCCGAACTTCATCGCCTGAACCTCGCCGCGCCAGCACAGATCCGCGCCGGAAATCCCGGTGGGAAAGCCCATGTAATTCTCGATCCGGCTGGAGGTGCCCGCCTGCCCGCCGATGGTCAGATCCTCGACCACCAGCGCGCTGAGCCCCTCGGCCCCGGCATAGACCGCCGCCGCGATGCCCGCGGGCCCTCCACCGACGATCAGCACATCGAAGACATGGGTGCCGCCGAGGGGCATATCGATGCCCAGAAGCCGGGCGATCTTGCGCGGGTTCGGGTCCTCGATCACCGTGTTCTTGCCAAAGATCACGCAAGGGTGCCGGGGCAGGATCGCGCATTGCTCCGCAATATCCTCGGCCTCGTGATCCTCCAGCTCGAGAGAGCGATAGGGGATCCTGTTCCGGCTGGCAAAGGCCGCGATGCGGCGGATCTGCCGGTCCTGATCCGCGCCCAGCAGGGTGAGCGCCGCCTGCTGGCTCTCGAGCAGACGCCGCCGGCGCCCGGCGAAAACGGTGACGATGATATCGCTCATCTCCGGCACTTCGGACATCAGCTGCAGCATCTCGGCCCGGGGCACCTGCAGCAGGACACTGTCCTGCACCGCGCGATTGGCGAGCATGACCTTGCCATCATTGAGAAAGCTGATCTCGCCCGTGAACTGGGACGGCCCCAGCGTGGCATCGCCATAGCGTCCGCCGGTGACCGGGTCGATCGCCTCCAGCTCTCCCTCGAGCACATAGTGGAAATGGGTCTGCGTCTCGCCGAGCCGGGTGATCTTGTCCCCCGCCCCATAGCGGACCTCGGTCCCGATCCGCCGCATGGCCGTCACATGGGCCGGGTCGAGCGGCGTGCGCACCATGGTATTGAGATCAGGGGCAAGGGTGTCCATCGCGCGCTCCGTGCTGGGTTAGCTTCCGTTTGAGAATAGTCCGCCCAGCGCCTGTTTCACCAATCCGGTGACAGAGGGTCGGCGGGTTTCACCGAAGGGCAGCGGCCGACAAACCTCAAGCGCGGCGACCCCGACCCGTGCGGTCAGCGCGCCATTGACCACGCCTTCGCCGAAACGGCGCGACACCTTGGACAGAACACTCCCCCCGGCCACCGAGCCGATCAGGTCATCGCCCACCGCGACCGCGCCCGTGGCCACCAGATGTGTCAGAACCGAACGTGTCAGGCGCCAGCTGCCAAGGGTGCCCGCGCGCCCGCCATAGATCTCGGCGATCCGCCGGATCATGCGCAGATTTGCGGTCAGCGCGGCGATGACATCCGCAAGTGCCAGCGGCACAAGCGCTGTCACAGTGGCCACCTGCCGGGCCGCCGCGGCGATCTCGGCCTGCGCCCGACTGTCGAGCGGGTCGAGCAACTGTGCCTCGACCAGCTCATAGACAGCCCCAACCTCGAACTGGTCTTTCACCGCCCGGTCGAGATCCTGACGCGGGCCGCGCAACTCGGGCCTGTCGGCGTAAAGTGTCGAGATCCGGGTCGCCACGGTCTTGGCCTCGGACAGGGTGCCTGCGGCCAGTGCCGCATCCGCCGCCGCCCGGATCCCGTCGAGCCGCGCCAGCCGGCGATAGCCCAGCCACTCGCGCCCGGCGATCATCAGGGCCGTGACACAGACCAGACCAAAAAGCCCCGCCGCCACCGCCCCAAGGACCGGCGCGCTGGCCAGCAACCCGGTGACGAAATTCGTTGCCGCCACCCCGGCCATGAAGAGCACCAGCGCCAGCAGCGCCGAGAGGAACATCCGCAAAAGCCGCGAGGGCGGGCGCGCGGCCAGTTGCGCGACGGTTTGCAGGGCCTGCCCCTGCGGAACCGCGCCGGGCAGATCGGGCACGGGCGGGGCCGAGGCCGGGGTCTCGCGCGCAGAGGTCTCGCCGGACTTGGCCTCCTCGTCCAGCTCGATCAGAACGGCACCTTTCTTGGTGGTCATGGCAGGACCCTCCGGTCACGAGGTGCGGTCATCGCAGACGGTCCCCCAGCAAAAACTCCGCCGCACGATCCAGACGGATATGGGGCGGCCCCTCCCCCGGGGCGAGCGCCACGCGGGCGGGGGCAAAGCGCATGGCGGCATAGTCGCCTTCCAGCCAGGTCTCGGCGCCTTCGCGGGCCGGGGCGAGGATGGCATTGGGATCCTTGGGGAGCTCTCCGGCGAAGAACGCGGCCTCCTTGCCGGTCTCCAAAAGGGTGCCGCGTACCAGATCCAGCGGCTGACCCTGATGGGTGCGGGTTTCCTCGATGGTGGTGCGCAGGGCGGCAATGGCCATGGCCCCGGTCTCGGCCCCGGCGAAATCCGCGCGGCGGCGGGCGTCGCGGACCAGCGCCTCCATGATGGCGGTCAGCTGGCCGTGCTGCGTGTGGTGCAGATGGTCCGCCTTGGTGGCGGCAAACAGGATCCGCTCCACCCGCTTGCCGAGGATCGCGCTCAGCCAAGAGTTGCTGCCGGGGCGAAACGCCGTGAGGATATCCTCCATCGTGTTGCGCAGATCCTCGACTGCGCGCGGCCCGGCATGGAGCGCGCCCAGCGCATCTACCAGCACGATCTGCCGGTCGATCCGGGCGAAGTGGTCGCGAAAGAACGGCCGCGCCACCTGGGTCTTGTAGGCTTCGAACCGACGCTCGAACTCGCGCCCGAGCGTGCCGCGCCCGTGACGGCCCGGCGGCAGCGGCGCAAAGGTCAGCACCGGCGAGCCTTCGAGCTCGCCCGGCAGGATGAAGCGGCCCGGCGTGCAATCCGAAAAGCCCGCCTCGCGCGCGGTATGCAGCGCGGCGGTGTAGCTGGCGGCGAGACGCTGCGCCTCGGGTTCGGACAGCTTCGCGCCCGGGTCGGCCTCCGCGAGGGCTGCAAGGAACGCCTCCGCCCCCGGGCGGCTGGGCAACCGTTTGAGCATCTCGGCGGACCAGTCGGCATAGCTCTTGTCGAGCAGGGCCAGATCCAGCAGCCATTCGCCCGGGTAATCCACGATGTCCACATGCACCGTCTTCGGGCCCGAAAGCGCCCCAAGCAGCCCTTGCGGCTGCACCCGGAGAGACACCCGCAGCTCCGAGATGGTGCGCGTGCTGTCCGGCCAGCGCGGCGTGGTGCCGGTCATTTGGCCCAGCGCGTTCTCGAAATCGAAGCGCGGGATAGTGTCATCGGGCTGCGGCTGGAGATAGGCGCTCTGGATTGCGCCGGTGGCTGCGGCCTGAAACTGAGGCATGCGCCCACGCTCCAGCAGGTTGGCGACGAGCGAGGTGATGAACACCGTCTTGCCCGAACGGCTCAGACCGGTGACGCCGAGGCGGATCACCGGTTCGAAAAAAGTCTCGGAGACAGCGCCCGTAAGCCCGGTTACCCCACGCTCGATGCCGTCGGTTATTGTGGAGAATACCAAAATCGCGTCCTTCGTGCTCGGGGCTTAACATAAGGATGCACGGCGCGGGGTTCAAAGGCCTTGCGCGCAGGGATTTGCGGAATTGTCATGGGGCCGCGCCCGGGGTATGCGACGCGACATGCCCAGATTTGCCCTCAAGATCGAGTATCACGGCGCGCCGTTTTCCGGCTGGCAACGCCAGAAGGCGCAGCCATCCGTGCAGGAAGCCGTCGAGGATGCCTTGCGCAAACTGCAGCCCGACCATGCCGGGATCGCCGCGGCGGGGCGGACCGATGCGGGCGTGCATGCGACGGGGCAAGTGGCCCATGTGGATCTGGACAAGCCGTGGGATCCGTTTCGCCTGTCCGAGGCGCTGAACCATCATTTGCGTCCCCTGCCCGTGGCGATCCTGGCCGCAGCGCAGGTATCCGACGATTTCCACGCGCGGTTCTCGGCCGTTGAACGGCGCTATCTCTTTCGGCTTCTGGCGCGACGCGCGCCCGCCACCCATGATGCCGGGCTGGTCTGGCGGGTGCAGCGCCCCCTGGATGTGGAGGCGATGCGCGCCGGGGCGGCCCATCTGATCGGGCACCATGATTTCACGACCTTCCGCTCGGTCATGTGTCAGGCGGCCTCGCCGGTCAAAACACTCGATGAGATCACGATCGAGGACACGCCCGTGGCCCATGGCACCGAGATACGATTCTACCTGCGGGCGCGATCCTTCCTGCACAATCAGGTGCGCAGCATCGTTGGCACGCTGGAACGCGTGGGCGCGGGCAGCTGGACGCCGGAGGATGTGCGCCGCGCGCTGGAAGCGCGGGACCGCGCCGCCTGTGGCCCGGTCTGCCCGCCAGAGGGGCTGTATCTGCGGGACGTGATTTATCCGGACCCGCCCTTTCAATAGGCGCAATGCCCGCGGCGGCCTGTCCGAGGCCACGGAGCGCTCCCGTTGGGAGCGCGGTCCCAAGGGCCCGGACCGAAAGAGCTAAATCTGCGCGCCACGCCGATCGTCTCGTGCGACCGCGCGCTCCACATGTGGAGCGCGCCCGGGCCAAGCGCAACGCGCTTGGCCGCCCCCCCGCACACGGCTCGGCCCGGTCGGCCCCACCCGCAAAGACCTTTTCCAGCGCAACCACGATGTAGTAGAGAACGATCCCCAGAAACGCCAAGGCGATCAGCACCGCAAACATCAGCGGGTAATCCGCACTGATCTTGCCGCTGTCAAAGAGATGCCCGAGCCCCTTGCCATGGGGCTCCACGATCTCCATCAGGTTCGTCCCAATGAAGGCCAGCGTCACCGCGACCTTCAGCGCGCCAAAGAATTCCGGCAAGGTCTTGGGCAGGGCAATCTTCCAGAAGATCGTCGTCTTCGATGCCCCCAGCGATTGCAGGATATCGCGATATTCCGGCTCCAGCGTGCTGAGCCCGATCGAGACCGAAACGGCAATCGGGAAGAACGAGATCAGGAAGGCAATCAGGATGGTGTTCATGTCATGCTGGCCCACGAACATCAGCGCGATCACCGGCACCACGGTGGCCTTGGGGATCGCGTTGAACCCCACCAGCAACGGATAGAGCGCATCGCGCATGGTCCGGCTGAACCCCATCACCATGCCCAGCGCCACGCCGAACACCACCGCCAGCAGCAGCCCCGCCACGGTGCGCCACAGGGTCTGCCATCCGTATTCGAAGAACAGCCCCCGGAACTTCCAGAAGGCTGGCCAGAGGTCGCTCGGCGACGCCATCTTGTAATTCGGCCACTCATTCACCCAGACCAGCCATTCCCAGAACACCAGAAACGCCAGAATGGCCGCCAGCGGGATCGCGATTTTCTGAAAGGTTCTCATTCTGCCGCCTCCGCTGTCTCGGCCCGCCCCTGGGCGACCTGGATCTGGTGGCGCAGGATGGCGAGCATGTCCGTGGCCTTTTGCGTGTAAAGATCGTCGAGCACGCGGTCGCCTTCAAAAGTCACATCCAGAACGTATTGCGTCGTGGCCGGTCGTCCGGAGAGGACAACCACCTGATCCGCCAGAAAGATGCTCTCGCGCAGGTCATGGGTGATCAGGAGCGAGGTAAAGGGCTCCTCGGCGCGCAAGGTATGCATGAGCTGCCACAGATCCTCGCGCGTGAAGGCATCCAATGCCCCGAACGGCTCGTCGAGGATCAGGACCTCCGGCTTGTGTACCAGTGCCCGGCACAGGGAGGCGCGCTGGCGCATCCCGCCCGACAGCTCCGAAGGCCGCTTGTCCTCGAACCCGGCCAAACCAACGAGCCCCAGAAGATGCTCCGCCCGCGCCACCCGATCCTTGCGCGGCATGCGCGGCGCGACGATCTCCAGCGGCAGGATGACATTGTCGAGGATCGTCCGCCATTCCAGCAGAACCGGGTTCTGAAACGCCATCCCCACCGTGGATTTCGGCCCCTTGACCGGCGCATCATGCAGGCGCACCTCGCCCGCATCGGGCTTCATCAGCCCGGCAATCAGGCGCGTCAGGGTGGACTTGCCGCAGCCCGAAGGGCCCACCACCGCTGCAAAACCGTTCTCGGGCACCGAGAGGCTGAGGTCGCGCAACACGGGGAGCGGCCCGCTCTCGGTCTTGTAGGCGTGGGTGACGCCGGCGATTTCGATCATGGCTGCGGACATCGCCGGCCCTTTCCCATAGGGCCGGGGCGACCTCCGCCCCGGCGTGTGAGTGACGTCGCGTGCTTACTTGAGCATCCGCATGGCAGCATCGGGCAGATAGGCGTCGGTGAAATAGAGGCTCATATCCGGCGTGGTCTGGAACTCGTAATTCTCGGCCAGTTGCGCCAGCGCCGTCTCCATGCGCGCCGCATCGATGCCGCCCATGCCGTTTTCAAGCGCATAGTCCGTGGCCACATTGGCGTCGATCGCCAGTTGCAGGCGGCGCTGCTCCAGCGCGACATCGGCCGCAGGATTGCGGTCCTGCACCATGGCCGCACCTGCAGCCGGGTCAGCGATCACGTCCGCCCAACCCTTGGCCACGGCCCCGAGAAAGCCGGTGACAAGCTCGGGGTTTGCCGCAGCGAACTCGGTATTGGCGATGATCGCATTGCCATAGAGCGCGAGCCCGTGATCGGCCATCAGAATGGTCGAGATGTCATCCTCCGGCACACCAAGGCGCACGAGGTTCAGATAGGACGAGAAGGAAAAGCCCGTGACCGCATCCACCTTGCCCTCGGCCAGCATCGGTTCGCGGGTCGGGAAGCCCACCGGCTCGACCGTGATTGCGTCCACGTCGAGGTCATTTGCACTGGCAAAGGCCGGGAACTGCGCCCAGGCGCCATCGGGGGGCGGCGCGCCCAGCACGCGTCCTTCGAGATCCTTGGGCGCCATCACCCCCTGGCTCTTGCGGCCCACAATCGCGAAGGGCGGTTTGTCATAGACCATCATCACGGCGATCACTGGCGCTCCCGGATTCTGATCGAGGAACTTGATCAGGCTGTTGATGTCGGCAAAACCCATGGGGAAAGCCCCGGTCGCCACCTTCGGGATCGCGTCCAGCGAGCCCTGCCCGGCCGAGATCTCGACATCGAGGCCGGCCTCGCCGAAGTGTCCGTTATCCACGGCGGCGAAATAGGCGGCCGAGGGGCCTTCGAATTTCCAGTCCAGTGCGAAGGGCACCTTGGTTTCGGCCCCGGCGGTCGTGGCTGCGGCGAGCACGGCCCCAGCCGCGCAAATCTGTGCAAAGCGTTGAAACACGCGTCGTCTCCCTGTGATTACGGCCCATTTGCGGACCTGATTGGGTCATGGCCCGAAGGCCCGATCAGCGCGCAGGTTCGGAAAGGGGCGCGGGAAGGTCAAGCGCTGGACGTGGTTTTTTGCTGCAAGGAGGGGCATCTGCCCAAGAAACCGGCAAGGGATTCCGGATCAGGCGGGTCCGTCCAGCCCGGTCCAGCCGCGCGCGCGGCTAACGCTTCCGCGCTGCCTTGCGCGCCTTGCGCCCGCGGCGAAACTTGCGGCGCTTGGGAAAACGCGTGGCATGGAGGTCGAGATAGTCGCGCGCCACAGCCATGCGGTCCAGCTGCTCCAGCCATCGGATCAGCCGTTCGAGCGCCCGGTGATCCTCGGGATCCTGCTCGACCACGTCCGAGATCGCGGCGACCGCCTCGGGGATCCGGTCGCTCCGGCGCAGGGCCACCGCAAAGGCCTGATGCAGCTCCGGGGTCCGGGCGCGTTCGGGCGCGTCCCCGAGCAGATCGATGAGTTCGCCATAGCGCTCCAGCCGCGTGAGGAGCCGGGCATTGGTGACAAGGGCCGCGCGGCGCAGGGCGTCATCCTCGCCCGTCATGTAGCGCGCCCGGACCTCGGCCATGATCCGCGCCACCAGATCCGGGGCCACATGGCGGAAATCCCCTTCGGTCCAGGCCGCAGCCGGGTCGCTCAGGGTGACGCATTCATAGGATGGAAAGTAATCCACCCCCTCGGCTTCGGCGACAAAGGCGTCCACCGCCGCCCGTTGGACGGATTTCGAATAGCTATTGGCCAGCAACACATCCATGTCGCGAAACGTGGCCCGCAGCGGGACAGGCGAGACCGTCAGCAACATGCGCAAGGGTTTGGTGCGGACCCGGCTCAGCAACCCGTGGATCTCGCGCAGTCCGGCGAGGATCTGGTCGTAACTCAGGACTTCGAAGACAAAGCGGTCCGGGAACCGCGCGCAAAGTGCTGGCGGCGGCGCGATGTTCAGGGGGATGTCGAGCTCTGTGTCGCGCCAGCTCTCCACATGGCCGAGGGTCAGCACGATCAGGTCCGCCTCGGCCACCCGCGCGGTCACGTCGAGGGCCCGGTGCCGAAAGGCGAGGATCTCGTCCCGCGGGAAAGCCAGCTTGGCCGAGCCGAGGGTCAGGTCGCGATAGGCGCTGTCATCCTCGCGGAGGGGATAGAAGAGCGGCGCACCGGGAAAGCTGTCGCGCTCCAGGGCCCAGCGCAGCTCGGTGGCCATGGCGGGCACCGTGTAGGCGTTGAAGAAATTGGCCGGATCTTCGAGCGAGGCGCCGATCGGCCCGAGATCGAGATCTCGGCTGAGGACGGTCATGCCCGAGGCCGCGAGGGCCGTCTCGATCTCGCGCGCAAAGCAAGAGCCCATGGCGAACACCGTATCCTCGGCCGAGATCCGGAACCCGGGCGTGCTGGCTGGCATGGCCAGTGGATAGAGCCGGTCGCCCCCGGCATCAGGCATGGGATAGCGGCGGAACGGGTTGCGCCCGGCGCGACGGAGGACCTCGTGGGCCGTCTCGCGCCTGCTCATGCAGCCCTCGCAGAACCGGGCGCTCGGCGGCGCGGTCCTTGCAGGACCGCGCAGACCCGCGACAGGGCAATCGGTCTGCCATAGAGTCGCAGCACCCGCCCCCATAGCGCGTCCGCGCGGTCCCCATGGGGACCGCGCCACCGGTCCGAGGGGCGATCAGGCATCTGCATCAATGGCGGCGGCGCACGCTGTCCGGGCGCGCGGGCAGGGTCAAACGGCTGTCATTGCGCGCCTTCTGCGCCACGAGCTTTCCCTTTGAAATCACCGCCAGCCGGTCCGGGCGCAGCCGCACCGCCTCGATCGGGTTGCCTGCATCCAGCACCACCAGAGAGGCCATCTTGCCCGTCGCCAACCCGTAGTCCTCCAGCCCCATGATCGCCGCATTGGTCTCGGTCACCATCTCGAAGCAGCGGGCCATTTCCTCGGGCGCGGTCATCTGCGCCACATGCAGCCCCATGAAGGCCACGTCGAGCATGTCGCCCGTACCCAGCGAGTACCAGGGATCGCGGACGCAATCCTGCCCCCAGCCCACGGGGATGCCCAAGCTTTGCATCTCCTTCACCCGGGTCAGCCCGCGCCGCTTGGGATAGGTGTCATGCCGGCCCTGCAGCACGATATTGATCAACGGGTTGGGGATCGCCGCGATCCCCGCTTCGGCCACCATGGGCAGCAGTTTCGAGACGTAGTAATTGTCCATCGAATGCATCGAGGTGAGATGGGATCCGGCCACCCGCCCCTGCAGCCCGCAGCGGATCGTCTCGGCGGCCAGCGTCTCGATATGGCGGGACAAGGGGTCATCGGTCTCGTCACAATGCAGATCCACCGGCAGGCCACGCTCCGCCGCGATCTCGCAGAGCGCGCGCACCGAGGCTGCGCCATCGGCCATGGTCCGTTCGAAATGCGGGATGCCGCCGACCACATCCACGCCCATATCCAAGGCGCGCAGGGTATTCGCCTCCGCCGTGGGGTCGCGGTAGAACCCGTCCTGCGGAAAGGCCACGAGCTGCAGGTCGAGATAGGGCTTCACCGTCTCGCGCACCTGCAACATCGCCTCGACGCCCTTCAGGCTGTCATCGCAGGTATCCACATGGGACCGGATCGCCAGCAAGCCCATGGACACCGCCCAGTCGCAATACCGCAGGGCGCGCGCGACCATCTCGTCAATGGTCGCCTGCTCCTTCAGCTCGCCCCAAAGGGCAATCCCCTCGAGCAGCGTGCCCGAGGCGTTGATCCGCGGCGTGCCATAGCTGAGCGTGGCGTCCATATGGAAATGCGGATCGACAAAGGGCGGGCTCACCAGATCGCCCATGGCATCGATCACCAGACCGGCCTCGGCCGCGATCCCCGGCGCGATATCTACAATCCGGTCCCCCGCGATCGCGATATCGGCCACCTGCCCATCGGGCAGCGTGCCGCCCCGCACCAGAATGTCGATCATGCTCGCCTAGCCCTCGCTTGCCTGGGCCCCTGCGGCCAGCGCCTCTTTCTTGGCGCGATGCGCCGCCTGACGCGCCAGCATATCCGTCTGCCACTGGCGCAGACCGGAGATATCCCGCCCGAAGCTCAGCACGACCTTGTTGCCGACCTCGAGCATCTCGCACCCGGTCTCGGCGACGAACTCGGTGATCGCCCGGGCCACGCTGTCGAAGGTGAAGTCATCGCAAAGCATCAGACCATCGGGCGCCAGCGCGCCGCGATAGCTGCGCATGTCCTCGAGACAGCCTTCATAGGAATGATCGCCGTCGATATAGATGAGATCCGCCTTGATCCGGCGCTTGATCAGCACGGTCGCCGCCTCCCGCGAGGGCAGCGGTAGCGCGGTGATCACATCCGTGAGCCCCGCATCGATCACATTGCGCATGAAGGTCGCGTGGATCGTCGGCAGGCCCGCCTGCATCTTCAGCGTCTCTTCGGCATAGCCCGCCCGCAGCCAGAGCCCGCTGGCCCCGAGAAACGTGTCGATGCAGAGGATATCGGTCTCGATCCCGGCCTCCCGGCAGGCCTCGGCCATATGGATCGCCGACGCCCCTTTCCAGGTGCCGACCTCGACGATCTTGGCGGGTTTCAGCTCGGTCAGCAGCTTGGCAAAGATGCCCGCCGTGCTGCCCCAGCCTTGTCGGTCGGGCGGAACACTGTCCAGATCGAAACCGGCATAGGGGTCCTCGGTGTAGAAATAGTCGCGAAACTTCATGAGCTTGCCTGTCTTTTACGCGCGAGCACCACCTCAGCGTGTGCCCTTGTTATAGGGCACCATGAGCGCTGCGGGAACCTCTGCGCGTCGCGACATCACAACAAGGGCAAGAATGGACAGGATATAGGGCAGCATCAGGAAGACCTGATAGGGGATATCCGCCCCCAGCGGCGTCTGTTGCAGCCGCACCTGCAGCGCGTCAAACGCCGCGAAAAGCAGCGCCCCCAGCAGGGCCTTGCCCGGCCGCCACGCGCCAAAGACCACCAGCGCGATGCAGATCCATCCACGCCCGTTCACCATCTCGAAGAAGAAGGAGTTGAAGGCCGACATCGTCAGGAACGCGCCGCCCACGGCCATCAGCCCCGACCCCACGATCACCGCGCCCATGCGCAGGCCCGTGACCGACAGGCCCTGCGCCTCGACCGCGCTGGGGTTCTCGCCCGCCGCGCGCACCGCGAGCCCCAGGGGCGTGCGGTAGAGAACCAGCGCGGTCAGGATCGCGACGATAAAGGCCAGATAGGTCAGCGGCGTCTGGGAAAAGAGCGCCTCGCCGACCAGCGGCAGGTCTGACAGCAGCGGCACCTCATAGGTCTGAAACGCCTCGATCCGCGGCGGGCTTGAGACCTCGGGCAGCGCCACGCGATAGGCGAAATAGGTGGCCGAGGTTGCCAGCAAGGTCACGCCGAGGCCCACCACATGCTGGCTCAGCCCGAAAGGCACAGTCAGCGTCGCATGGACCAGCCCGAACAGCATCCCGGCCATGGCCGCAATCGCCACCCCGGTCCAGAGATCCGCACCGGAATAGACCGCCATCCAGCCCGCAAAGGCCCCGGCGACCATGATCCCCTCGATCCCGAGATTGAGCACACCCGCCCGCTCGCAGATCAGCTCGCCCATGGTGGCAAAGATCAGCGGGCTCGCAATGCGGATCGCCGCGGCCCAGAAGCTCGCCGAGAGCAGGATATCGAACAGCTCCGCCATCTCAGCCTCGCACCACCCGGAACCGGGTCAGCATGATGGCGAGCACCATGCTCAAGAGCGCCAGCGCCAGCAGGATATCCGCGATATAGGTGGGCACGCCCGCCGCCCGGCTCATGCTGTCCGCGCCGACAAAGATCCCCGCGACGAAGAGCGCCGAGATCACCACGCCCAGCGGGTTGAGCAGCGCCAGCATGGCGACGATGATGCCCGTATAGCCAAAGCCCGGGCTCAGATCGAGCGTGAGCGAGCCCTTGAGCCCCGCCACCTCGGAGAACCCGGCCAAGGCCGCGAGCCCACCCGACAGAAAGGCGGTCTTGAGGATCACCTTGCCCACGGGGATGCCCGCGAACCGCGCGGCTTGGGCGTTCAGGCCCACGGCGCGCATCTCGTAGCCCAGCGTGGTGCGGGTCTGGATCACCCAGACCACCCCCGCCGAGATCAGCGCGAGCCCGAACCCCCAATGGAGCCGCAGCCCTTCGATCAGGCGTGGCAGGCGGGCCTCGGCCACCAGCCGTTCCGATTTCGGCCAGCCCATGCCCATCGGGTCCTTCATCGGCCCCTCGAGCAGCATGGACACGAAGAGCAGAGCGATGAAATTCAGCAAGAGCGTCGTGACCACCTCGTCCACCCCGAGCCGCGTCTTGAGGATCGCCGGGCCCAGCAGCAGGATCGCGCCCGTGACCATCGACGCGATCACCAGCGTCGGCAGCAGGATCCCCGCCGGCCAGGGCAGAAACCCTGTCCCCAGAAGCACCGTGATCACCGCGCCGCCATAAAGCTGCGCCTCCGCCCCGATATTCCAGAGCTTCGCGCGAAAAGCGACAGCCACGGCCAGCCCGGTGAAAATGAGCGGCGTCGCCCGGTTCAGCGTCTCCAGCAGGGCGAATTTCGAACCGACCGCCCCTTGGATAATCAGCCCCAGCACCGAGAACGGGTCGCCCCCGGCCAGCAGTGCCAGCCCCGAAGCCGCGATGACCGTCAGGGTCAGCGCAATCGCGGGCAGGCCCAGCGTGCGGCCCATCCCCGGGTCTGCAATCGGTTCAAGCCGCATGGGAGGCCTCCGCAAATCCGTCGCCCGCCATCCAGACGCCCAGCTCGGCGGGCGTCATGGTCCCGCGGGCGAATTCGGGCGACAGCCGCCCCTCGGACATCACATGGATCACATCCGAGAGCGCCAGTACCTCGTCGAGATCCTCGGAAATCAAAAGCACCGCCGCCCCGCCATCGCGGGCCTTGATCAGCTGCTCCTGCACGTAAGTCACCGCGCCGATATCGAGGCCGCGCACGGGCTGATTGGCCAGCACGATGCGCGGCGCATCCTCCAGCACCCGGCCCAGAATAAGCTTCTGCATGTTCCCCCCTGAAAGCAGCCGGATCGGCGTCTCGGGCCCCGGGCAGCGCACGTCATAGGTGTCGATCACCTCGCGCGCGAAATCCCGCGCCGCGCCCCAGCGCATCCAGCCGCGGCGGCTGAACCCTGCACTGGGATAGGCTTCGAGGATCGCGTTCTCGGTCAGGGAAAAATCGGCAATGGTTCCGGTCTTGTGCCGGTCCTCGGGGATCCGCCCGATCCGCTGGGCCAGGGCCGCGCGGGGCGACCAGTCCGTGACCGGCGCATTGCCAAGGCGCATCTCGCCCGAGGCGGGCGCGATCAACCCGCCGATCAGGTCGGCAAGGGCCGCCTGCCCGTTGCCCGAGACCCCGGCGAGGCCGGTGATCTGGCCCGCGCGCAGATCCAGCGTCACCTTGGCCAACCCCGGCGCCGCGCCTTCGCTGGGTGTGCTGACCTGATCAAGGCTCAGAAGCGCCGGACCGGGCGTCGCCGGGCGCGGGGCCACCGGCGCGATCTCGGCGCCGACCATCATCTCGGCCAGCTTGTGGCGGTCGGTCTCGTCCGTGGCCACCCGGCCCACCACCTTGCCATGGCGCAGAACCACCACGCGGTTCGCAATCGCCATGACCTCATGCAGCTTGTGGGAAATGAAGATCACCGACATGCCCTGGGCCACGGCCTTGCGCAAAGTCGCGAACAGTGCGTCCGCCTCTTGCGGGGTCAGAACGGCCGTGGGCTCGTCGAGGATCAGGATCCGCGCATCTCGGTAGAGCGCCTTGAGGATCTCGACCCGCTGCCGTTCACCCACGGTCAGGGTCCCGACCCGGGCATCCGGGTCCACCTCAAGCCCAAAGGACTGCGCCAGATCCGCGAGCTTGCGCCGCGCGGCCCCCGTGCCAAGTGCGGTGCGCCAGATCGACTGGGTCCCGAGGATCACATTGTCCAGCACGGTCAGATTGTCCGCGAGGGTGAAATGCTGGTGCACCATCCCCACACCGGCCGAGAGCGCGGCGCGCGGCTCCCCGGGCGGGAGCGGCTGGCTAAACACCTCCACCCCGCCTTCATCGGCCGTGTAATGGCCAAACAGGATGTTCATCAGCGTGGTCTTGCCCGCCCCGTTCTCACCGAGCAGGGCCAGCACCTCGCCCTCGGCCAGATCAAAGGAGATCTGATCATTGGCCGTGAGCGCGCCGAAGCGTTTGGTAATGCTGTCGAGGCGCAGCACAGGCTGCGCCCCGGGAAGTCCGGTCATCAGGAGGATTTCGGCTCGGTGTCGTTGATCTCCACCGTGAAGCTGCCATCGCGGATCGCCGCATCGCGGGCCTTCACCAGATCCATGACCTCTGCGGGGACCTTGCCCTCGAAGGTGCCGAGGGGTGCGAGGCTGCTGCCGCCTTCCTTCATGTAGGAATAGACGCCGTAATTGTCGGCCTCAAACGTGCCTGCATTCACTGCCGCAATGGCGGCCTGCAGGGTCGGCTCGAAATGCCACAGGGCAGAGGCGACGACCGTGTCGGGGTAATCCGCCTGGGTGTCGATCACGTTGCCGATAGCCAGAAGCCCCCGCTCCTGCGCCGCATCGGAGACCCCGAACCGCTCGGCATAGAGCATGTCGGCGCCGTTCTCGATCATGGCAAAGGCGGTCTCCTTGGCCTTGGGCGGATCGAACCAGGACCCGATGAAGCTGACCTGGAAGGTGACATCCGGATTGGTCTCGCGCGCACCGGCCATGAAGGCGTGCATCAGGCGGTTCACCTCCGGGATCGGGAAGCCGCCGACCATGCCGATATTGCCTGCCTCGGACATGGAACCGGCAATCAAACCAGTGAGATAGGCGGCGTCCTGAATGTAGTTGTCGAAGACCGCGAAATTCGCGAGGCCCGGATCCTCAAGGAAAGACGAGCCCATGAGGAAAGCCACCTCGGGGTAGTCCGCAGCCACTTCGCGGGCTTCGGCCTCGACCGCGAAAACCTCGCCGATCATCAGCTCGATCCCGCTCTCGGCATATTCGCGCATCACCCGCGGATAGTCCGTATTCGCCACGTTCTCCGAGAAGGTATAGGTGATCTGACCCGCCGCCGCCGCGGCCTCGGCGGCGATATGGATACGGCTCACCCATTGCTGTTCGACCGGCACGGTGTAGATCCCGGCGACCTTGATCGGCTCGGCCGCACGGGCCCCGGGCACGAGCGCACCCGCGGCCAAAAGGGCCAGAGCGGAGCTGAGCAGCGCGCGGCGGGAGAGCCCCGAGCCGGGCAGTGAGGTCTTGCGTTGGGTCATGAGGTGGGCTCCCTATCGGTGTTTTTTTGTAATCCGCCCTGACGGAAAATCGGCTCGCGGGCGGCATCAAGCTGAAACCGGCGCGGGGCCATGCCCGGGCTGGGGCGGTTTGCACGCCCGATGAAAGAATAGGCACGGAACGCTGGAACGCTCAAGACGCAGGCGCCCCAGGCGGGAGGATTTCCTGCGCCGAGGACAGAGGCCAAGCACGAGGCGGGCGCGGCCAACGCATGAAAAAGGCGGCCTCCGTAGGGGCCGCCCATTGGTCTGATCAGAGCGCGGCTCAGTCCTTGGCCGCGTCTTTCTTCCAGTTGGTCCAACCGCCCTCGGGCGCCTTGGAAGCTGCCGGGGCTTCGGCTGCAGGGGCCGGAGCCGCCTGGGCCTGGGCCGCGTCGGCGCCTTGGCCGCCACCGCCGAACCGTCCCGCGAACCGCCCGGGCTGCACATTGCCCGGAGCCGCGTTGCCATCACCGCCGCCTTTGGCATTGCGGAGCCGCTCCGCGAAGCGACCGCCGCCGAACCCTCCGCCCTGCTGCCCACCCTGCGCGCCGCCCTGCGCATTGCGGAGCCGTTCCGCAAAGCGACCGCCGCCGAAACCGCCGCCCTGCTGGCCCCCTTGGTTGCCTTGATTGCCTTGGTTGCCTTGTTGGCGATTGGCGAGGAACCCCGCGAGACGGCCATTGCCGAAACCACCCTGGCCGCCCTGCCCGCCTTGCGGACCGCCCTGCTGGGCACCTTGGCCAAAGCCGCCGCCTTGACCGGCCTGACCGCCGCCGAAACGCCCACCGAAGCCACCGCCCTGTTGGCCGCCGCCCTGATTGCCTTGCTGGCGATTGGCGAGGAAGGCCGCGAGGCGTCCGTTCCCGAACCCGCCTTGGCCACCTTGACCGCCTTGCGGGCCGCCCTGCTGAGCGCCCTGACCGGCCCCGAAGCGACCGCCGCCCTGGCCTCCACCGAACCGACCGCCGCCCTGTCCCGCAGCACCTGGCCCGGCTTGACCGCCGCCAAAGCGACCGGCTGCTTGGCCGCCGCCCTGTCCGCCAGCCTGGCCACCGCCAAACCGTCCGCCGAAGCCACCGCCCTGACCACCGGCACCGCCTTGGGCTGCCTGACCGCCGCCAAAGCGACCACCGAACCCGCCGCCCTGGCTTGCCGCAGCTTGACCGGCCCCTTGGCCCGCCTGACCACCGCCGAAACGACCGCCAAACCCGCCAGCCTGACCACCTGCCTGGCCGCCACCTTGTCCGAAGCGGCCCCCGAAGCCGCCACCCTGACCTCCCGCGCCACCGGCAAATCCGCCCTGACCACCGCCAAAGCCGCCGCCGGCCCCGGCGCCGAACCGGCCGCCTCCGGCTGCGCCGCCCGCAGCCCCCGCGCCGGCCGCCGCACCGCCGGTGTTCTGCGCTGCGAAACGACCGCGACCGAAGCGGCCGCGCAGGCCCCCTGCCGGGGCCGCGCCGCCACCGAACCCGGTCGCCGGTGCTGCAGCCGCCTCGGCTGCTGGTGCGGCCTTGGTCTCGGGTGCCTTGGCTGCAGGCGCCTTGGCTGCGGTCTTCGATGGAGTTTTCGCCGTCGCGCTCTTGGCGCGTGTGGTTTTCGCGGCGGGTTTACTGGGACTGGCCGGTTTTTTTGCCATATCAAAAACTCCTGTGAGAATAGGGTCCGGGGATTTGAATGCGTTGATGTGACACAGCGCGCATGGACGCGCTGTCCTCCTCTCCGGTATGCCGCGTTAGGGGTTTGTGTGTAAACACTCTTTGGAACCCTGCGCGGATGCAGCAGCATCTCGCCCCGCGACTTTTGCGACGAAGGATCTTTCATGCACGACTCTGTTGATTTCGTAGCCGTCGTGTCCGGCCTGCCCCGGTCCGGCACATCGATGATGATGCGGATGCTGACCGCCGGGGGATTTCCGCCCGTGGTCGACCATGAGCGTGAACCCAATGACGACAATCCGCTCGGCTATTTCGAGTTCGAACCGGTCAAGGCGCTGAAGGAGGATGACAGCTGGGTCGCGAAATCCACCGGCCATGTGGTCAAGGTGATCTACAAGCTGGTCTATGATCTGCCCATCGACGTGCCCTACCGGATCGTTTTCCTCCAACGGGACTTGGGTGAAGTGGTCGCGAGCCAGGAGAAGATGCTGGAACGCGAAGGGCTGGACCCCAATGCGGTGGACCGGGATCTGATGATCAAGCTCTTTCAGGGCGAGGTCTTCGATTTTCAGAAATGGGCGCGCGCCCAGCGCAATATCGAGATCCTCTTCGTGGATTACAGCACCATCGTGACTGACCCGGCCTCCTCGGCCGCGCGCATTGCGGAGTTCTTCGATTGCGGGCTGGATGTGCAGGCCATGGCCGAGGCCGTGGACCCGACCCTCTATCGCAACCGCGCCTGACCGCGCCCACCCGCCCCTTGGCGGGGCAATTGGTCACAGTCCGATACTGCCTGTGGAAGTGCGGTTCACCGCCAGCCGGTGGGACGAGGGGCTTTCCCGACGCGCGCCGCGCCAATGGGGACGGCCCCATAACCGGCAGGTAACTGCGCCCCGGGTAATGGCAAGGCCCTTTACGGGATCCAGCCCCAGACCTCGATCAGGAAGAAGCGGACAAAGAGACGGGTGAACGCCTCCCATGTCTTCATCTCTGCCCCGTCGATCTTGGCAAACCCGGTCATCTCCGGGCGGAAGAACCCCTCTTCATTGGGGAACTGGGTTTTTACCCGCACCACCCGGCCGAAATCCTCGACCTCAGCCGAGGGGGCGATGGAGACCACTGTGCCCAACCGCTCTTCATCGGGGATGGCCCAGGCCTTGAGGCGGACCACGTCGCCCAGCTGGACCAGTCCGATATCGGTCTCCGAGACACTGACCTCCGCCCGGGCGACCTCATGGTCTTCGATCTCGACAAACAGCTCCCCGACATTGAGGTACTTGCCGCGCAGCAGATGCACGTTTTCAGAAACGATCCGACCCGGCGCGATGGCGCGCAGCTCCACCTTGTCGAGCTGATCCTGATGATAGACGAGCTCGGCTTTCAGCCGCTCAATCTCTGCCTCGGCCACGGCCACATCGGTGGTTGTGGGAGGCGCAGTAATCTCGGCATGGCGCGCCTCGGCACTGCGCAGCTCGATCTGGCCGGTCTCGTATTGCATGCGGATCCGCTCATACTCGACCTGCGAGATGGCATTGCGATCCAGAAGCTCCTGCGCGCGCTCCGCCTGCGACAGCAGGAAGGGCAGCTCCGCCTGAGCGTGGGCGACGCTTTCCTCGACAATCGCGATCTCCTCGGGGGTGGCCCCGTCGAGCAAGTCTTCAAGCCGGGCCTCGGCTTGGGCCAGCTTGGCCCGCCGCACCTCAACCTCCATCCGCGGTTCCCAGTCGGACATCCGCGCCAGCAGATCCCCTTCGGCGACCACATCGCCCTCGGCCACAAAGATCTCGATCAGCTCCCCGGCGACACGGGCGCCGACTTCGGACCGGGTGTCAGGCAGGATCACGAAATCCCCGCCCACTTCGAACTCGTAGGGTTGGAAGGCCGCATAGGTCAGCGCCCCCAGCAAGACCAGCGTGCTCAGCCGGAAGACCCATTTGCTGCGCCGGGATTTTGCGGTGTTCTCGGCGTAAAGCCCCGGCAAGGGGCGCGGCCCGGCCTTGGTCAGGTCGCGGCTCTGTCCAAGGGCCAGGGCGCGACTGCTCTGGGGCACGGGCACCAGCGCACGGCTCTGGGCCGCCGCGCCGCCACCAGCCGCGAAACCACCCGGCGCACCTGCACCCCCGAAGCCCCCGGCACCGCCGCCAAATCCGCCGGCCGCCCCGCCGCCGGAGCCGCCCTGCGCGGCCTTCTCGGCCATTTTTTCGGCGATCACGGTCTTCATCGTGGCCTTGGCCATCTCTTCCTTCTTGGCCTTCATGGACAGGATCCAGACGCCGAACGCCACCAGGAGCGCAAAGAAGATCGCCACGCCCGAGCCCCCAAACCGCCCCACCAGCGCGGTCGAGACAAACACCGCGAGAAAGCTCAGGATCAAGCCGGTGAACAGCATCGAGCCGATCACGTAGGAGACGAAAATCTTCTTCTCCCCCGGGGTCGGATCGGGGAGCGTGATGCCCAGCTTGCTCTGATTGCCCTTGAACATCCACGCATAGGCGCGCTGCTTGAGCATCTCCTGCCGGAAATAGGTGGTGAGATACTTGTAGCCATCCCCCGACGACAGCGGGAACGCCGTCAGCACCAGTGTGATCAGCGCGATCTGCGAAACCAGCAGCGCCACATCCGGCAACACGGTCTGCGAGGACCGCGCAAAGGCCCAGAACACGGTGCCCAGGGCGAAAATCGCGAGCCGGGTCCGCATGGTCGTGGCATAAACCGCAAGCTTGCCCTCGCGCGACAGCTTGCGCACACCGCCCTCATCCACCGCGAAGCGCGGGATCACGAAGAGGAGCATCCTGAAGCCGAAGCCAGGGGTCTCGCCTCCTTGTCGGTGGATCGCCAACCCGGTCAGAAACGCGGTGAAGAAATTCACCGTCAGGGTGGAGGCGATGATCCGCCAGAAGAGATCGATTGCCCCTCGCGCGCTACTGATGCTGGTGCCGTATTCGGACAAGCGCGTGAAAACCGCCATGAAGGCAAAGATCGTCAATGGCCAGAGCAGCCATTTGAACCAGCCAAGCCAGCCAAAGACCGCATTGACCCCCGCGAAGAGCCCGGTGGGGTTGAACAGCTTGCGGATACTTTTCGCGGCGCTGTCGGATTTCAGATCCGCGTGACGCTCGAACTTGAGCTTGCGCCCGGCAATGGCGGCATTGGCGATCTGGGGTGCGTCCTCGCGCGTCTCTTCCGCCGGGTCAGGGTCGGAAGACGGGGTTGGACCTGCGCCGGGGTCGGCATGACCCCGGGCCTGCGCGCCCTGTGCCCCGGGTTTCGGGCTGGCGGGCTTGTGCGGGACCCCATCACTGAGCCCGGTCTTGCGAAAGACCGGCTTTTTGGGCGCGGGTTTTTCCGCCTCCCCTGATGCGGATGCGGCGTCTGGCGTGCCGCCTGTGTCACGCCCTGCCGGGCTCGGCGGGATCGCGGCAGGGGCCGCAGGCTGCCGCCCTGCGGAGAAGCGAGAGGATTTGGGATCAAAACCGGGGATCTTGCCTGCGGGTTGATCCGGTTCGGGCGTGGCCTCAGAGCGATCTGCGTTGCCGGAGGGCGTGTGGCTCTCCCCGGTTGCGGCGGTGTCCTCTGACGTCTCCGCTGTCTCGCGCGGCGCGTCGGGCGTCGGCGCGGCGGTTTGCTCGGTCGTTTGTTCCGGTTCAGTTGCGGCCTGCGCAGGTTTGTCCTCCCGCGCTTTGGCCTGTGCTGCCGCCCGTGCGGCTTGCGCGGCGGCGCGGAAGCTGGGCGGTGTCGCACCCGGAGAGGGCTTCGGCGCATCTGCCCCCTTACCCGGGTCCAGCGCGGCATCGGGCGCGGAGGCTGGTTTGGCAGGGTCTGCTGCGCGCGGAGGGACCGGGGCGACATCAGCCGCGCCGTCGTCAGATGCCGCTGCGGCCTTTTCCGAAAAGATCAGATCCTCGAGCCCGTCGATATCGTCGTCCGGATTGGGCAGCGTTTTCGGCTCGGACGCCAGCAGGTCTGCATCCATCTCGGCCTTCGCCGCCACCTCGTCGGGCTTTGCCGTCTCGGGCTCTGTTCCCGGCGCGCCCTTGATTGCGTCCCGCGGCGCTTGGTCCTGCCCAGCGCGCGCATCCTCGAGAAGCACCCCCGCCGCAACCATCTGCGCAGCAAACCCCGCGAGAGTGGACTTGCGCACCGCCTGGCCGAACGAGGTCTTGAAAGCCGCGCTGACCTGTTCAAAGCTGCGCCCCCGTCCGAGTTGCGACAGCAGAAAAAACTCTTCCGTGCCAAGACGAAACAGCCGACCGGACTTCGCGTCCTTGTAGAACCCATGGGTGCCCTTGCCCCCCTCAGACCGGGAGACCTTGGCATCTGGATTGAGCTTGTATCGTTTCGCGGGCGCCCCGTCGGGCACCAGCGCTGCATTGCCTCGGGGCATACGGTCCCGCCTGCTGAAAAAACACACTCGGCCTTAGGGTTTAAATCCCACAACACAATGTGTTTTTCAATCACAGAGCGTGTCGCAATTGACCATTGTTGCGCGGATCACCCGCATCGCCGGTCAGGGAGGGCCACCCCGGGCCATGAAGAAGACTGCCAACAAGATACTGCTATTTGGTGTGCGCAGCGGTGTTTTTTCGCCTGCAAAACGACGCAGTTCGTGCAAATGCGTAGATCTTAAGCTAGAATTCACCCTAGGCTTGCGATGTAGTGATACATCCTAGTCCACACTCCCAGAGCTATTCAGCGACACAGGTCCCTCATGAGTCTCGAATTTATTTCCGAATGCGCCGCCGTTCAGTACGGCGATCCCGATCATCTTATCATCATGTTCAGTTCAAACGCCGCGGTGCGACGCAAGTCCTTCGACTTCAAGGATTATGCCCGCGACCTGCCGCAAACCTTTCTTTTCCTTCGAGAAACCAGCGTTCACACCGGATTCCATAACGGCATCCTCGGTCTGAGCAATGATCTCGATGAAACCGTCGAGTTCCTGCAGTATTTCATCAAGAAGATGGGGCCCAAGCGGGTCACCATGTTCGGTGCCTCCATCGGTGGCTATGCCGCTCTGATCTACGGGTATCTGGTGGGCTGCGATGACGTGATCACCGTTGGCACGGTGACCTTCGTCGACCCCAATACCCGTGACGCGCTCAATGGCGCGGGTGAGCGTGTGCCCGGTGCCATGGAAGGCATGGTCGAGTTCTATACCAGCCAAGGGATGGAGCCGCGCTATCTCGATGCCTGGCCGCTGATCGAGGCGAACCCGGACAAGGTGAAGGCCGTGCGTCTCTATTACACGCCGGAGGATGCGATCGATACGACGCAGAGCCTCCACGTCGCGCGCCTGCCGAATATCAAAGCGATTCCCTGCCCCGGCACGACCCATCGCTATATTGGCGTCATGTTGATCAGAGACGGGACAATCGGGAACGATTTCGCCAATCCGGTGGAAGAGTTCGACGCCGCGCCGGCCTGACACTATCGGATAGCAAGGGCGTGTGGTGTAGGGTAACCTTGGTCAACGTTACACAAGGTATGATGATGCTCCGCACCACACTTCTCAGATACATATCCCTCAAGCTCAGTTGCATTGCCCTGCTCGCGGCAGTGGCCGTCACCACCGCACCAACGCCGGCAGAGGCGAAATTCGAGGTGGTCGAGCGGACGATCAAGGTTGGCAACCGGGAGCGGAGCTATCGCGCCTATGTCCCCGACCGTGTGCGCGCGGGGCGCGAAACCTCCGTGATCATCGCGTTCCACCCCGCGCTTGGCTCCGGCAAGGGCTTCGTCGATCAGGCAAATCTGCACCGGGCCTCCGGGGCGGAAGACTTCATCATTGTCTATCCCGAAG
Organism: Dinoroseobacter sp. S375; assembly: GCF_049800775.1. Taxonomy (NCBI): domain Bacteria; kingdom Pseudomonadati; phylum Pseudomonadota; class Alphaproteobacteria; order Rhodobacterales; family Roseobacteraceae; genus Dinoroseobacter; species Dinoroseobacter sp. S375. The sequence goes on from NZ_JBNAFR010000001.1 coordinate 259,829, forward strand.
GGTTCCGCCGGACCTGGAATGGCGGCGATTGTTGCGGCCCGGCACAGCGGCGCAATATCGATGACCTCGGTTTCGTGAAAGCAATCTTCAAGGATCTGGAAAACTTCGGGCCGATCAGCAAAAGCCGGAATTTCGCCGCCGGGTTTTCCAATGGCTGGGTCATGAGCCAGCAGGTCGCTTGCCAGATGCCGGACCGGTTCCGCGGGATCGCCGGGGGCGGCGCCGTCAAACAGGATCTGGGCGGATGCGGGCGCGGATCGCCTGTCTCGGTTTTCATCATGCATGGGCTTGAAGACACGATTGCCCCCTATCAGGGCGGTAAAAGCTCGTTGAATAAAACCGGACGCGGCGCGGAGCTTCCCTCTGTCGGGCAGATGGCGAGCTTCTGGAAGGGCGCCAATGGCTGCGGCGGGAAATCGTCCAGCTCGCGCCTGAAAGGGGCCAGCTGCGAAAGCTACAAGAGCTGCTCTGGCGGGGCCGAGGTGACCGTTTGCGCCGTTCCGAATATGGGCCATTGGTGGCCCGGCCACGCCGGTGGAAAACGCGGCGAGAAGACATTCGGGCCCTCGCGCGGGGATCTGAACGGCGCGGGTGCGGCGATCAGCTTTTTCCGCTCGAAGCTCTGACGCCAGATGGCATGGCGGCGGCCTCTGACGAGCCCGCCGCAGACCCGCACCGTTGCTGACCGATGCAGGCGCGACGGCGCGCGGTCAGGCGTTTTGTTGCACTGCGGAAAGACCGGTCAGACGCGCGGCGTCTTCCCAGACCTGCCAGGCCGCGTCTTCGTCATAGGTGCGCGGCGCAGAGGACGCGATCGTCTCCATCTCCAGATAGAGACCCGTCTTTCCGGCGAATTCGGGTGCCGAGGCCAGGGTCACGATGGCCATGGCGGATTCCTTGACCGAGGTCGCGCGTTGTTGCGGCTGGTCCGGGATCTCGCCGTCACCGGCCGCCTCCGGCCGCGCCTCGCCGGGGTTGATGGCATTGACCGTGACGCTGCTCTCCTCCAGCAACTGGGCCATCACATAGCTTGCCTGCAGGTTCTGAAACTTCGCCTCGGCATAGGCATCGGTGCCCTGAAAGGCCCCCTCCTCGGCAATGGCACCCGTGGCGTCACGATGTTCATCGGAACTGACCATGACAATCCGCGCAGCATCGGCGGCCTGAAGGGGTGCGGCGAGAAGGTTCGACAACAGGAAGGGCGCAATATGGTGCAGGGCAACCGTCATCTCGAGCCCCTCCTTCGTCTCGCGCCGTGTGTTGAAGCGGCGATCCTCGCTATGAATCAGAATGTCGATCTTCGGGTGGCGCGCAGAGAGTTCCATCGCCACATCGCGCAGCGCCTCGAGACTTGAGAGATCCGCTTCGAGAAAGGTCCCGGCGACCCCGTTAAACCCGGTTTCCACCTCTTGCAGAAGGGCCTTGCCGCTCCGCGCATTGCTGTCGACCGCGGCGATGGTCGCGCCCAGACGTCCCAGAAGCAAGGTCGTCGCCCGTCCGACGCCGCGGGTTGCGCCCGTGATCACCACGACCTTGCCGGCCAGGGGCGTTTCCCCAAGCTCGAGCGCGCGGGACACGAAACCGCTCTTGCGCGGCAAAGCCTCCAGCAGACCTTCGGCCCCCAATTCGCGAATGACCGCTTGAACGGTTTGCGACAACGCGGGCCAGATGGGGTGTCTCGGTTTGAATCCGGTTTGATCGGTCAAAGCCTCGGTCGAGATCACCGCAACGGTCGGTTGATGGGCCGGGCGCAATGCGTCATCGGCCTCGGCCTCATTGGTCAGAATCCGGGCGAGGCGCCCAAGTTCCTGATCCAGAACGCGATCGGAAAAAGCGACCGGCGCTGCCACGTTAAGCGCCATGCCCTCGGCCGTATCCGCGCGGGCCACCGCAGTCAGGGCGGCGATGACATCGCGGCTCTCCACCGGTTGGAAGCGCCCCGGCGCGGCTGCATCCTCCACGAGGATGCCCCGCACGAATGACAACGCGGCAGGATTCTCGGGGTGGAGGATCAAGGGCGCGCGCAGCACGGCCCAGTTCATCTCGCTCTTTGCCAAGCGTGCCTCGACCTCAAGGGTCAGCCGCGCTGTTGCGGACAATTCGGAGGGCTCGCGCAGCGGAGCGTCTTCGTCGAGGGTCCCGGCGACACCCTTGGGCGGCGCATAGATTTCCGTCGAGCCCAGAACCACAAGACGGATGCCGGGTGACGCGTCAATCGCAGCAAACAGCTTGAACAACCGCCTGTCGCGCAGGGTATCCGCGTCAGAGAGCGGCTCGGCAAGATCCACGGCCAGCACCAGCTCACACTCGTCCAGAAGCTTGGCAAACACATCCTTACGGCTCGGCCAGGCTCGCCAGATCACCCGCGGATCATCGGCAAAGCGCGAGGGCTCCTCGGACAGGGACAGTGCCGTAACGCCATGCCCGGCCGCACGCAACGCCGCAATCAACTGCAGGCCAAGAAAGCTGTCCGCCCCGGTGACAAGCACGTTCATCGTTGGTCACTCCCCTTCACGCGCTCAATCGCCGATCAGATGCGGAGGCAGTTTGATGCCCGCCGATGAATAGAATTCCAGACGGCCCAAAACCTCAGAAATGCAGGCTTTGACATCCATCCGCGCCGTCCAGCCCAAAGCGTGGAGCTTGGCCGGATCATATTTGCGCAGCCCGAGATTGTGGCGCGCGGCCAGATCGCGGAACGGATTGTCCGTCTTGCCGACATTCATGATGTCCCAGGTCAGGGCCTGCACATCGTAGATCGTGATCGGCTCGTCATTGGCCACGAGGTAACGCTGGTTCGCCGCCTTCGGATGCTCCCCCGCGAGCAGCGCAGCAGAGGCCACATCCGAGCCATGCACCCATTGCATCGTGTCCCAGACCTGGCGCAGGGTGTCGAGACCATCGGGCTGACGCAACACGGCGATGACCATCTGCTCGATGAAGTGGCTCTTGCGCCCTGACACAAGCGTCGGACGCAGGATCGCATATTCAAGACCATGGGTCAGATGCGCCCGGGTGACCGCATCCTCGGCGGCCATGAGCGATTCCGAATGGGCGATCTGTTGCGCACCACCGAAGGGTTCGCGATGCGCCTCATCGGTCACCGGCCATTGCCAGGGCTTCTCATGGGGCGTGTAGACCACGCTGGAGGTACATAGGACGAAGCGTTTCACCTTGCCGATGGCATGATCGATGAGGTTTTGGGTCCCATCCGCGTTTACATGCATCATATGCTTGGCCGATTTCGCCGGAGGCGGACCGACCAAAGCGCAGTGGTAGATAATGTCGATTTCGTCGACGGCTTCGGCCATGGCAGTCGGGTCCGACAGCTCCCCCATCACGATCTCGATCCGGTCGCGATAATTGATGCGGTGCATGCTGTCCGGCAGAGACAGGACCCGGACCTCGTGGTCCGTCTGCATCAGGGCTTCGAGCACGTATTGCCCGATGGCACCGGTTGGTCCGGTCACGAGTATGCGCACGCTGGGGTCTCTCCGGTGGGGTGTCGTCCCGGGCACGCGCGCGCCCGGAACGGTTGGTTTTCGTCTGGCTTAGTTCTGCGGAGCGCGGTTGCCGCGGCGGCGCTGGAGGATGTTGCGCATCACACCGCCATTGCCGCGACGGCCCTGGCCCTGAGGTGGCAGAACCTCCCCGGTGACGGCCGATCCGCCCGCGGTCTCGGCTGCCCCGCCATTTTGTTGCTGGGCGCGCCGTTCCTGAATCCGAGCACGCAACCCGCCCGGCGCCTGGCCGTTCGCATTGTTCCCATTTCGCTGCTGGGCGAGCCGCTGCAGCACCTGCTGGCGACGGTTCGCATTCGGACCTTCGCGGTTCTCCTGACGCTTGGCGCGACGGGCGCGGCGACGGGCGCGCGGATCTTCATCCTTGCGGGCCGCGACTTGCTCGGCGCGCTTGGCGGCGAACACATCCTTGTAGATCTGGATCAGCGCCGCGCCGGTTGCACCAGCATTGGCCGCCTTGGCCGCGTCGATCTCGGCCAGAAGCGTGTCGCCGCCCTGCCGCATGGCCGAAATCGCCGCGCGATAGGACTGTTCCGCGGACTCCCATTTCTCTTCCTCGACGAAGGCATCACCATAGAGGCGATGGACTAGGCTTGTTGTCTTGTTGCCCCGCGAGCTGCGCGCCAGCAACGACCGTGCTTCGCTCAGCTTGTGCTGCGGGATCAGGCTTTGGACCAGCGCGATCCGTGCCAGTGCCCCCCGTTCGGCAGATGCCAGGGGACGCAGTACCGCTTCGGCGCCTTCGTAATCCTCGGCGCGCAGCTTCATGCGGCCCAAGGACATGGTCAGGCGACGGTTGCCCGGCTGTCCTTCAAGCGCCTTCTCGAGGATCGAGATCGCCTCGGCCTTGTTGCCTTCGCGCATGCAGACATTGGCCAGTTGCACCGCGGTCCCAGTGTCCGTCGGGTTGGCCGCGAGCGCATGCTCGAGCTGCGCCTTGGCCTCATCCGCCTGGCTGTTCTGGCGCAGAAGCGCGGCGAGCTGACGCCGCACCCGCGCCGATTGCGGATCCACTTCCACGGCGGTCTTGAGAACCTCGATCGCGGCTTCGGGTTTCTTGTTCTGGCTGTGGAGGCGCGCCAGCCCCATCAGCGCGCGCATGTTGCGCGGGTCGACCTGCAAGGCCTTGTGGTAGTTCGCCTCGGCATACTCGGAATTGCCGCCGCGCACACCGATCTGCGCCGCCATGAGGGCCGCGGTGGTGTTCGTCGGCTCGATCTCCTGCACGCGCTCGACATAAGGGGCCGCCTCATCCAGGCGTTTTTCGCGGACCAGCGACACGCCATAGGCCAGCATCGCACGGGTGTCCGACGGGTCCGCTTCCATCATCATCTGCAGCTCGGCGCGGGCCTCGTCATTGCGGCCCTCTTTCATCAGGCTGCGCACGTAATTCATCGCTTCGTTCTGGTCGCCTCCGACCTGCTGAACATTCGGGGTCCAATCTGGGGTTTGGGACATTGTCCTCACTCCTTCCTGTTTCGTTGAACGACTTCTGTCGCCCTTATCACTTCAAACAATCACTGCGCGCTGATGGCCGCGCCTCGGTCCTCGTTCGGCGCCGATTGCCCCGGCGCCGCCTCCTGATCTGTGCCGGTCCGCCCAGATGGGACGGGCCCGGTTTCCGCCAAGCGGGGCTTTTGCCCCGGGCGTGGCAGCTCGCCCTTGGATTGTGCCGCTTCAACGATAGCACGAAGTCCCTCGGCAAAGGGAACCGAAGGGTAGAACTTCAAATGTGTTTTTCCCTTTGAGATATCGTATTGCTGCACATACCGACGCCAGACGCGGGTCCGGTCCGGATCCATGTCGTCATTGGTCGCCCGCCCGATCGCGATCCGGGTCATGCGCCCGATATCACGATAGCTGACCACGTCCGGACCTGCGACCGTAAAGGTGTCATTCTTTGCATCCGCCTCGAAACAGGCCCGCAGGATCGCCTCGGCCGCATCCGAGACATGGACGAACTGGCGCGGAAACTTGCCCGCATCATCCTGCCCGAACTCAGGATCCGGGGCCTCGGCCCGGACCATCTGGTCGATCACCGGATCCCCGATCCCGTAGACCAGCGCGAGCCGCAGAATTGCATGCTCATACCCGAATTTCTTGCTGTAGAACCGGGTGAGATTTTCGCCCGCGATCTTGGTCATGCCGTAATCCGCCAGATCATTGCCCCCATCCACACGCAAGGGCGCGCTCTCATGGATCGGCCATTCCTTTTCGATGAACTGGCTCTGGTAGCAGGCCACCGAGCTGCAGAATACGAAGCGATCGCAAGTCTCTTCGGCATTCACCGCACGCAACAGTTCATGGGTCTGGGCCACATTGACCTGCCGCAGCGTTTCATAGGACCCCGATGACGGCTGCTGATCCGACATGTGCAGCACGATCCGCGCGCCCTTGACGAAGGCCTCGCGTGTGCCGGGCGTGTCTAGCCCGCCCACCATGACCTGCAGTCCCGGCTCAGCCTTGAGCTTGTCAGCCCGGTCCTCGGACACGAGCGCGCGCACCGAATAGCCCTTGGCCAGAAGCTTGGGCAAAACGTGCCGCCCGAGATAGCCATCCGCCCCGAGGATCGCCACATCGCAGCGCGCCTCCGGGGCTTCGGTGGCGACCGGCGCCGCGCGCTCAGGTGCGGAATAGGGCTCGATCCCCGCATCCCCGAGCAGGATCTCGGTCCCGCCATCGGGGTTTTCGACATATTGCCACCCGGAGGCGAAGCGCGCAGGGCTCTTGCCGCCAAACACATTCGCCGTGCCGACCGCGAGGCCATGGGGGGTCGAGACCATGGTGCGCCCCCCATAATTATAGGGGTTATTCAGACCGTTGATCGTCACCGGCTGCCAGTTGACGCCATCCTTGGTCCGCCACAACTCAAAGCCGCCGCCAACCTCGGCCAGCTGTTCGAAGCTCACGGCGTCCACCAAGCGCTTCGCCGTCGGCGACGGACGGTGGGCGTATTGCAGGAAGACCGACCAGTCAAAGGTCGTCACATAGAGCCAGCCATCATGAACGCACATGCGCCATGTGTAACCGGAAAAGATATTGTCAAAGCCCGGCGCGATCCCTGAGAGCGGGTATTTGAACCCGTCGGGCGTGTCCCGCGGCATGCCGATCAGCAGATCCCAACTGTCATCGGGCCAGATCCGGATAATCTCCCCCGCGCCCGGGCCCACCAGATTGGTGCGATCATAGCCCCCGTTCTGAATCGACGAACCCACATAGAGCGCGCCGTTGAACTCGACCATGCCCATGGCGATCTCCGAGAGCGGGCCGCGATAGGCCCCCTTCTCGATCACCCTGCGCCATTTCAGCGGGCCGTCGCCGCAGGGGGGCGTGGTCCAGACCTGATAGCCCTCGTAGTGGTTGAAGGTCCCGGCATAGAGCTGGTTATTCGCCTTCGACATCATGAAGATGCCGTTATTGGTCTTGTCGCCAAACCCCAGATCGCAGGCGACTTCCCAATTGCCCGGCTTGGGGTCATTCGACCGCTTCAATACCCCGGTCCGGTTCGAGTTGAACTGGATCCCCTCGCCCGCGGGCGGCGCGTAGAGATAGCCGTCGAAATCCACCAGCTCGCGGAAGGTCGAAATGTTGTCATTGCCGATGCCGGGCTCGCAGGCAGGCTCGAAATTCAACCCGTCCTCAGACCGCAGCACATGAGCGGCACAGCCCCGCAGCACCGTGGACATGGTCGAGACATAGAGGTTGGGCTTGCTATCGGATTTGCCCTGAAAGACGCGCATGCCACGATAGCCGAGATCGCGCGGCGCTTCCTCGCCGGTCTTGCCCTCGATCAGAGGGGACCGATAGGCCAGCTCCCAACTGTCGCCTTCCGGCGTCCAGCGCCAGATCTGCCCCTGCATGTCCAGATCGCGCACATTGGGCGGCACATCCACCGGCCAGGGATCCAGCGCGGGCGGATCGATCGGCGGGAAAAGGTTGAGCAACTTGAACGAGTTACGGGTCATCCCGCAATAGAGCCGCCCCTCGAAATACTCCATCCCGTGGACATAGGCATTGGCGGGATCGCCGATCCCGTTCTTGGCCAGACGCCGGAAATTGCCCGCGGTCAGCGCCGGGCCCGCATCCGGGTGGGGCTGACGTCCGCGGGGAACCTCATCGGTCACAGGTGCAGCAGCTTTCGTCGGCTTCGTCAAAATCTTGCTCGCTCGGTTTGTCTGCGGCGGAGGGGGCGGGCCGGAATCTCACCGGTATCGAGGGCGTGTAACAGGGCGTCGGGCTTCAACAAGGGAAAGAAATGACCGGCATTGGGCACTGTGACGGTGGTCGTGTCCGGCATCAAGCGCTCCAACCCGTCGCGTGTCTTGAGGTAGCGGGAGCGGGAGCCGTAGATCAGATCCACCGGGCGACGGACGAGGCGGATCTTCTCCTCTTCGAGGCCACGTTGATCATGCATTTCCTCATGGGCATTGGTCCGCGCCATCAATTCGCGCCAGCGCCGCATGGCCCGGGAGGGCCGTCGTTTCGCGCCCGTGCTGACCGGCATGGCAGACAAAACAGCCGCATCCCCGAACCCGCCGGGCTGGCCGTTCGCCCCATCGGCATCGGTCTCGAGAAGTTCCTCGAAGAACCCATGGGCGACGCGCGGGAGCTCGCCCTCGATCACGATACCACGGGCCAGCAAGCGCTTTTGCAACGCAGGCCAGGCACTGGTATCCGACAGCGGCGGCATGGCCTGCAAGGACGGCACCCAGGCATCCGCAAGGGTGAGGCGCCGGACCTTGGCGTCATCCAGCGTCGCAACCGCAAGTGCCACCGCGCCGCCGAAACTATGCCCGATCACATGGGCGTCCTGGATGCCCAGATGCTCCATCAAGGCGATGACGTCCCCCGCCAGATCCACCGTGCGATAGCCCTCGTCCGACATGGCCGAAAACCCATGTCCGCGCAGATCGAGCGCGGTCACACGGCAGGTCTCCGCGAGTTTCGGGGCCACGCGGAACCACCAAAACGCGATGTTGCAGAACAACCCATGGATCAGCACCACGTCAGGACCAGTCCCGACCTGCTGATAATGGATGGTCTGCCCGCGGAGGGACGCTCTGGGCATGGTCTTACAGATACCCCAGGGATTTCAGGCGTTCGCGGATCTGCTCCTCGGCATCTCCGGTCAGCGCGGCATCATCGGTGTCCCCGGCGGCGGCCTCATCGCCTTCGGTGTAGCGGATCGGGTTGTCCGATTTGTATCCTTCGGCAAAGGCCTGCACGGCAACCTTGCCCTCCATATCCGACGGCACTTCAACTCCGCAGGAATAGAGCGCGGTGGGCGCCACATCGGCGATGAAGAGCGGATCTATCCGCGCGCCGGCCGCGATGCCGGGGCCCGTGGCCACGAAAATCCCGTCCGGATGGTGGGTCGCATAGGGAACACGCCGATCCTTGATGGGTTGGTCCGCGCGCAGCACGGACAGGAAGCTGAAATCATGAAGCTGCAGGGTGAGGTCCGGGGCCCGGTCCGTCTGCGTGCCCGGGAAGGCATCCTCGCGCTTGAAGACCGACTTGATCACCGGCTTGCCCGTGTCGGGATCCTTGAAATCCAGCAATTGCGCGATCAGGTCATCGCGGAAAGCTTCATACTCCGCATCGGTCACCCCGGGATCGCCCGGGTTCGCCGCACGGCGGATGAAGATCGCATTGGAGGAAGAACTCAGAGAATAGGCCTTGGTGCTGGTCCAGTCGATCAGCGTGCTGGCCTCGGTATTCTCATCAAGGGCCACGCGGCCCTGATCATCCATGGGCGTCCCGTCATTCCAGGACAGAAGCCCGGCATGTTCGAGGAAGGTGTTGGCGTAGAAGATGCGCGAACCAGAGCGGGTAAATCCATGATCGGAAACAATAAATACCTGCGCTTGCGGTCCGGCCTTGTCGATGATCTGCACGATGTAGTCATCCACATTGCGGAAATACTGCAGGACAAGCTCCCGCGCGGCCACGGAGTCCGGCGTCATGTAATCGTCGCGGGTCGCCGGGTCGATGAGATGCCAGCACAGATGCTGGATCCGGTCGACGCCATCAAAGAGCACCGCCGTCAGTTCGGACGGCTCCTCCTCCATGAGCGTCAGGAGAATGTCCTGCCAGCGCTGCTCCCTAGTGATGTGGAATTCCACCCAATCGGTCAGCTGGTTCTCGGAGAGCCCCTGCACCGCCTTGCGCTCATGCTGCCAATCCGTGGACATCTCGGAGGCCTTGAAGACACCCTTGGCCTTCAGCATCTTGAAGGTCTCACGCGGATGGATCGCCCGGCCGAGATAGGACCAGGGCACATAACCCGGGATCACCACACCATCGATCGGCTTGGCCGGGAACATCACCGGATAGTTCAGCGTCGTCGCCCGCTTGCCCGCCGCACTGGCCAATTGCCAGATCGTCGGGACCTTCACATCGGCAGAGGTGGCGAGCGTATAGCTCGGCTTGGACCCTTCGCGGTCCACACGAATGAAGTCAAAGACCCCGTGATTGCCAGGCGACCGCCCGGTCATCAGCGTCGCCCAGGCGGGCGGCGTAAGCGGATGGATCGTCGAGGCGAGGATGCCACGCGCGCCCTCCTCCATGATCCGGCCGAGATTTGGCATGATCCCGTCCGCCACCAGATGGTCGAGCATATCGTAGGTCGCGCCGTCGAGACCGATGATGACGGTTTGAATGGTCGTCTCTGACATATCCAGTCCTTCCTCAGGCGTTCTGCCGGGCGCTCAGCTCGACGACAGATTTTAGGATATCGTCTACGGACATATCCTTAAGAAGTCGGTCCTCTTCCCGCATCTTTCGGAAGAGTTGGTCGCCCAGGCCATAATTCTGCTGCAGTTCGGAGATCAGGTACACGAGGCTGATCGATTCCACGCCGAGGTCGAGCACTTTGCTCTCCGGCGTGAGCTCGATCTCATCCTCGCCCAGATCATCCGCAAGATCTTCGAAAATCTCCTGCATCACCTTGTAGGCGTCTTCATATGTTACGGCAGCCATGTCCTATTTCCTCTGCGCTTGTGCGGTCATCAGTCATGCGGTCTGAGCACGACGGCGGCGATGAGATCAGGGGCAATCTCGGCAAGTCCAGTCACCGCAATATTCAGGTTTAGAGACCGGTCGCGAACGACAGCCGGGCGGTCGCCCTGTGCATCGCTCTGGACCTCGAATCGATCAAGGGCTTGGGCGAGACCAACCCCAAAGCTTTTCCCGACTGCTTCCTTTGCGCACCAGAGACGGGTGCTCATGCGCGCTTGCGCGGCGGGATCGGTCTGCGCCGCGATCATCGCGCGCTCGGGTGCGGTGAAGGCGGTGTCGAGAAAGGCCGGCGTCCGGGGCGCGACCCGCTCCAGATCGACGCCAACCCCGGCATAGCGCGCCGGATCCGCCGCCACCGCGATGGCCTGCGCGCCCTTATGGGCAATGGAAATCAGCGGCGCACGGCCCCAGGCCTCGGGGAAAGTCGGGTCAATCACTGGCCCATCATCCTCGCCCGGCACCACAAGAGGCAGATCCGCAGGCGCAATCGCCAGCCCGAGGCAGGCGCGCGCCGCATCCTTGGCAGCCGCCCGCCCGCGCAGCCATTCCCAGCGGCGCTTGTCCGTGGCCTTGGCCATGGCGGCAAACTCCGCCCGTTCCGGCGCAGAGAGGATCAACCCGGCCAGCACCTTGGCCCAGATCCCGCCCGAGCCATCCAACAGGTCGTCGGAAATGTCATCGCAGGCCATGAGGGCCACGCCCTCTGGCAGGGCCGCGCCGCCGGGCAGCGCCATGGGGCGCGAAAGCGGGTTCTGCGCCGGAGCCAGACGCGCCTGAAAGAACCGCTCCGGCAGCTCGAACCGCTTGTCCCACCACCCTTCGATCCGGCATTGCAGCCGATTATCGGCCGTGACCACATCGATATAGGCGCGCATCTCGTCGCCCCCGACCAGCGCGATCTGCGCGCGGCAGCGGGCCCGCTCCCCGGGGGCGAGACGAGGCCGGAACACGTCCAGACGCTCCACCCGGAAGGGGAAAATGTGAAACGCCTCGGGCAGCATCTCGGCAGACCAGACGCCCACCAGCTGACCCACCGCGTCCAAGGTGATCGCGTCGGTTTCAAAACCGGGATTGGGGATCCCCGCATAAAGATCGTCATGGGGCAACCCGACCAGCGTGCCCTCGACACCCTCGGAGCCGACCACATCCATGGTCTCCACGGCCCAGAGCCGGGGACCATGGAACATGATCCGCTCATAGACATCCGACTGCGACCAGATCACATCGCGCGGCGCGCCATAACTCAGAGCCTCCGCCGCGGGCGATGGCGCATAAGACGGCGCGAGACGCACATCCGCCTCGATCAGGATCGGACGCAGAGCCGGACCATCGGCGGCCCGGATCCGCACACGGACAAGGGTCTCTGCCCCCTCCTCGCGCAGCTCGGCCTGCGCCTCGACCACGAGGGGCGGCGTGTCCAGCGCGAACCAGCGTGATGCCCGAACCTCCGTCATCCCGACCACGGTAAGCGACGGGCGGAGCGCGGCGGCCGCCTCGGCCAAAGCCTCCATCGAGAAGGTCAGCGGCACGACCGGCAGGCCCGTCAAACCCGCATCCCGCTGGGACAGGCCCCGCCCGAAGCTGTGATCGTTCAGATAGGGCGCCGAGGCCGGGTCGATCTCGATCCGCGCGGTCAGGCTGCGCCCGTCCAACGCAGGTGTTACCGAGGCCAACATCGGGAACCGCTGTGGCGCAGCCTCTGCTGAGACAGGGACCGCGGTCGCCGGGTCCGTGATCGGCGCCGGGATCCCACCGCCGAGATAGGCGGACATGATGTCCGTTTCCGAGGAGAGGAAGGTCTCAAGCGTATTGAAATAGGCGTCAACCACCGCAGCCGCCTCGGTCGGGGCCTGCGTGGCGGGCTGTATCGTGGGGGCACTGGCCGCGACAGGCGATGCACCGCGCGGGGTGGTTTCGGACACCCGCCCTTGCAGCAGCGCGGGCGCCTGCGGGGAATTGGCCACGCCGGATGGTTGCCCCGGGTTGGTCTTCTCTTCGGAGCCTGTGGCAACCGGACCGGGTTCCAACGTCGGAGCCGCGCCTTGCGACGTGTCTTTCGGTGTCTGCGCCGCCCGCTTGGGGGGCGCGGCAACATCCATGGGTTGCACACCCATCTTGAGGACCTGCGGACGGCTCGGACCGTCATAGGCCACCGCCCCCGCCATGGGCGCGGCCAGCGCGCCAAGATCCATCGGCACGGCTTCGACCGCAAGCTGCGCGGCGAGATGATGCAACTGGTCCAGCCCCTTGACCGAGGGCGTATCCACCGCAACGGCCAGATGGTCCTGCCCGCGCAGAATGTCGTTCACAAAAGCAGAGAGGTTGTTGCGCGGCCCGCATTCCACAAAGATCCGCGCCCCATCCGCATACATCTTCCGGACCGTTTCGACAAAGCGCACCCGGCCCGACCACTGCTCCGCCGTCAGGGCCCGGATGGCCTGCGGATCATCCGGGAAGATCCCGGTGCTGAGGCAGGAATAGACCGGACGCTCGGGTGGCGCGATCTCCATTCCTTCGAGGAAAGACAGAAGACGCGCGCTGAACGGGGCAAAAGCCGGGCTGTGATAGGCACGGGCGAAGGGCAGCAGCTCTTCAAATCCCCCCAGGGCGGGCGCAAGGCTCAGGGCGTAATCGCGCCCGGCCTCAGTGAACGCCGCCACCACCTTTTGATTGGGGCAGTTATCCATGGCCAGATAGACGTCATCGCGCCCGGCCAGCTTGTCTTCGAGCGCGGCACCATCCACCGCCCCCAAGGCAACCAAGGCGCCCTCGGCAATCAGTCCCTCGGACGACAAAGTCTCGTAGTGATCGTTGAGCGCGCGCATCTCCTGCTGCAGCTGGGCCATGTCGGAGCGGCGCGTGACACCCCCCGCATAGAGCGCGGAATACTCGCCGGTGGAATGGCCCACCAGCATATCGGCACTCAACCCGATACCGTCATAAAGCGCGGCCACGGCCTGGTTCGCCGCAAAGATCGCCTCGGGCCCGATATCCATGCGCCAAAGCGCGCCGCCCTCTTCGGCGGTCTCGGGGGGCGGGAAAATCACCTGGCTCGGCAGAAGGTTCCGGCTGTGCCCGGCAAAGGCCCCATCCACCAGGTCGAACCAGTGCCGCATCTCGGGCCTGTGCAGCATAAGCTCGCGCAGCATGCCGATATGCTGGCTCCCCTCGCCCGGGAACATGAACGCCACCTTGCCCTCGGCCGCCAGAGGTTTGGCGTTGAGATAGGCCCCCTTGCGGTCCTTGAGCCGGTCCTTGCCCTTAGCGATCCGCGACAGGATCTTGTCGATCTTGGCCATGGCGTCGGTCGCGTCCCGGGCCACGATGGCCGCGCGCCAGGGTCCGGTATCCGGCACGGCGTTCGCGGTGCGCGCCACCTCAGCCAGGTCCGGCTGCGCGCCGATGGCGGCATGGATCTCGTTCAGGCGCGCGGACAGGCTTTGCGCATCGGGGGCGGAGGCCACCAAAAGTTCGCTGCTGCGTGTCAGGTTCGGTTGGGGCTGTGGCGCTCCGGTATATTCCTCGAGCACCACATGGGCGTTGATCCCGCCAAAGCCGAACGCGTTGACGCCCGCGCGGCGCGGGGTGTCTGCCCCGTGGATCCACGGGCGCGTCTCGGTATTGAGGTAGAAGGGCGAGCCCTCGATGCCGAGTTTCGGATTGGCCTCGTCCAGAAGCGTCGGAGGCAAGGTCTTGTGATACAGCGCCATGGCCGACTTGATCAGCCCTGCCGAGCCGGACGCCGGGAGGCAGTGTCCGATCATCGATTTGACCGAGCCGAGCGCGCAAGACGGCGCCTCGCCCTGTCTTGGGCCCATCAGACCGGTCAACGCCTCGACCTCGGTCGCGTCGCCGAGGGCCGTCGCCGTGCCATGCGCCTCGATCAGCCCCACGGTCTCGGGCGCGATCCCGGCATCCTCATAGGCCCGCTCCAGCGCAAGCGTCTCCCCCTCGATCCGCGGGGCCAGAATGCCAAGACCCTTGCCGTCGCTGGCCACGCCCACCCCACGCACCAGCGCATAGATGCGATCGCCCGCAGCCTCCGCATCCGAGAGCCGCTTGATGCACATCAGGCCGACACCCTCAGCCAGCAGAGTACCATCGGCATTGGCCGAGAAGGGCCTGATCGCGCCTTTGCGCGAGAGCGCTTCGAGTTGGCAGAAAATCTGATAGATCGGCGCCGGGGTGGAGGCGTGCACGCCGCCGACGACGGCCATGTCGCAGCGCCCCGCCCGCAGATCGGCCACGCCGCGATCCATGGCGATCAGGGAGGACGCGCAGGCCGCATCCACGATGTAGTTCGCACCCTTGAAGTCGAGACGGTTGGATATCCGACCCGTGACCAGGTTCGGGACGAGTGCCGGCGCCATCTCGGCATTGAAGGGCGGCAAGGAAGCCTTGAGCTGCGCTTTGACATCGGCTAGCTCGTCTTCGGATGTGTCCGGGTGCAGTTTCTTCAGGATTGATAGAAACCTGTCCACCATGATCCCGTGCTGCACAACGCTGGTGAACCCGCGATTGATATAGGTGCCCCGCCCGAGGATGACGGCGACCCTGTCGCCCGGCACGGGCCGGGTGTCGAACCCGGCGTCCTGAACGGCCTCGGCTGCCACCTGCAGGGCGAGAAACTGGTCCGGTTCGCCACCATCGATGGAGGTCGGCATCACGCCATGGCGCAAGGGGTCGAACACGGCCAAATCCCGCAGGAACCCACCACGATTGGTATAGATCCGATCGTTTGCCTTGCTATCCGGATCGAGAAACAGATCGCCACACCAGTCATCCGGCGCGTCTGCGACGGCGTCTACCTTGTCGGTAATATTACGCCAGAACGTAGAGGTATCGGGCGCCTCCGGGTAAATTGAGGCCATCCCGACAATCGCAATCGGTTCGTTCTCCGGCAGGCGCGATGGCCCACCACGTGATGTCATTCAGCGGCCTCTCTTGTACCACCCGCACCATAAGCCGCGGCATAGGATTCTGCATCGTCCTCCCAGGGGCCCCTTCCCCAAACAACTTCCGATGCAGCGTCATCGCCACGTGTGATCTCGAACTCGAGCGCACGCACCCCGAGATAGGGATCGATCGGCTCGATCTTCATCGCGTCGAACTGGGCCTTGATCTCGGGCGAGACCATCCCGCCACTGTCCCACGGCCCCCAGCTGATCGCCGTCACCCGCCCGGCCCATTGGGCGTCAAGCACCCGGGCCAGCTTTGAGACTGTCTCGTTCGCAGCCCCATAATCACCTTGCCCCCGATTGCCGAAACGTCCGGCGACCGAGGTGAAGAACACGAGGAACTTCAGGCTATCCGGGCGCAGTGCACGGCTGAGCGCAAAGGCGCTCTCGGTCTTGGTGCGCGTCACGTTGTCGAAGCTATCCACCGTCTTGTCGAGAACCAGTTTGTCCTCGATCACGCCGGCGCCATGGATCACGCCATCGATCCGACCGAACCGGTCATAGATCCCCGACACCATGGTCTCAAGCGCATCCTGATCGCGCACATCGCAGGCCATGTATTCAGCCGTCGCGCCCGCCGCTTCGATGCTGGCCACGGCCGCGCGGATATCCCGCGCCTTGAGCACGGCGTTGAAGGCCGCTTCGATGGAGGCTGGCGTTACCGCACCGCCCGATGCCTTGGTCTGGGCAATCAGCGCCGCCTTCAGGGCACGCGGATCGTTGATCCCCGCTGTCGCAGCCGGTTCATCCCCGCTGGGCGGCTGCGTCGATCCGGCCAGGATGAAATGCGGCTTGTGCAACTCGGCCAGATGACGCGCGATCTTTGCAGTGATCCCCCGCGCGCCGCCAGTGACCAAGACAATTGCGCCCGGGTCGATCGTTTGCACGATCGCAGAGTCCGCACCCAGGGGTGCCGGTTCGGCGAACAACCCATGGCGCGCACCATCGAGCCAACCGATCTCAACCTCGGGTCCGGGTCGGCCGGCCTCTGCAATAATCTCTGCCGCCCGCATATCCACCGGCGCGGAAGGAGCAAAATCGACGGCGCGACAATGGGGTGTCGTCCATTCCTTGGCCACGGTCTTCAAAAGGCCGGGCGCGCCGCCCGCCGACGGATCCGCCGGGACAGCGCCATCAAATCCGAAGGCGCCGCCCATGGCCGTGGCACACAGGACAATGCCGTCTTCACGAATGCTCAGCCCCTCGCCCAAGGCATTGAGAAGGGTGTAGAATGCGCGTGTCGCGGTATCGACCGATGCGCGCCACTCGGCGCGCGACATGTCCATGAAGGCGGCGCTTTTCGCCAATGGCGCCAGATGCAAGAGCCCGGCCACGGCCCCGTCCATCTCGATCACTGCCGAGCGCAAAGCCGCATCATCCCCGAAATTCAGCGTGCTCGGCTTCAGCAGACGCACACTGCCCCCTTGGGCCTCGATATGGCGGGCCACCGTGTCGGCGACGCCGGTTTCGTCATCTGTGATCACATAGGTCGCGCCACTCACCACCCAAGTCTTGGGCTGTGGCGCCGGGATGGGACGGGCCGCCATGATGAAGCGCGGCCGCCATGTATCGGGATCCACCGACGGGCGCGCGTCTGCCGCCGCCGAGACCGGAGCCTCAGGCTGCCCCCCGGGCTGGAACTCTGCCACGACCGCCATGAATTGAGCGACGATGCCACGGACGGTGCGCTCACGTGAAACGGGCCCCATCTTTTCCCGGGCCGCCTCGCCCGCATCGGGGAGGAGATCAGCGCGCAAAGCTCCGAGAATTTCCACGCGCTTGATGGAATCCACGCCAAGATCCGCCTCGAGATTGAGATCCAGATCGAGCATTTCGGTCGGATAGCCCGTGCGGTCCGAGATCAGGTTCAGAAGAGCGGTCGTCACAGCCTCGGGCGACAAAACAGGCGCTGCGGCATCGGTTGGGCCAAGGTCGGGCGCAGCGCTTGCAGCCTCGGGTGCAGGGCCAAACTCGGACGCCACATCCATGAATTTGGACACGATGCCCCGTACGGTCCGCTCACGGGAAACCGGGCCCATCTTTTCGCGCGCAGCATCCCCGGCATCCGGGAGCAATTCTCCGCGCAAGGCACCAAGGATCTCAACACGTTTGATGGAATCAACGCCAAGATCCGCCTCGAGGTTGAGGTCCAGATCGAGCATCTCCGTCGGATAGCCAGTCCGATCCGCAATCAGATCGAGCAGGGCGACCGTGACGGCGTCCTCGGTCAGGGCAGGCCCCGCAGCCGGTGCGGCGAGGGACGCCGCAACCGGAACCAGCATGGGCGCGGATCCGGCAAACTCGGCTACCACATCCATGAATTTCGCCACGATGCCGCGGACGGTCCGCTCCCGCGAGACCGGGCCCATTCGTTCGCGGGCTGCGTCGCCCGCATCGGGCATCAGTTCGGTCCGCAGCGCGCCGAGGATCTCGACCCGTTTGATGGAATCGACCCCCAGATCGGCCTCGAGATTGAGATCCAGGTCGAGCATCTCGATCGGATATCCAGTGCGGTCTGAAATCAGCGCCAATAGCGCCTCGCGCGCCAGATCTTCGGTGATCGCAGTCCCGGGCTGCGGCGCAGGCTCGGACGCAACCACGGGCATCGGCGGCGGCGCCACGGGCGCAGGTGTCGGTCCGGGGCTAGCGAGTTCCGGGGCTGGCATAACAGCGGATGGCGCAACAGGTGCCGCAACCGGGGTCAGCGCGGCAGCGGGTGCGACCGGAACCGGGTGCGGCATAGCGGCGGGCACCGGCCTCGTGCCTTGCGCATCCATCCCGCCGGAATTCAGCCAATGCATCATGATGGCCCGGTTATTGTCGAGAAACTGCGCCATCAGTTCCTGGTGGCGTCGCATTACCGTCTCACTCATGTCGTTTCTCGCTGAAGCAGGCACTTGAGGCGCGGGGACCGTATTACCGCCCTGTGTAGCAGATTCGGGCGGCGTCGCCGTGAGGTGAACCGGCGCAGCCGCTGCGGGTGCCGCCGCTGCTGGTTCGGATACGGGAGGCACCGGGGTCGCAGGAGCCGAGACCACCGTCTCGGGCGCTGGGTCCTCTTCGATCCGCGCGGCAAACCCGCGCCGCGGTGGCTCACCATCGATGGGCCGCGCATTGGCGGCGTCCAGCTTCCAGAGCATCGCGCGCTGAGGATGCGGTGGAACCGAGAGGTTCCAGGTCTTTACATCGAGGCTACGGGTTTCGCGACCGGTCCAGAGCCCGGCAAGTCTCAAGGGCAGACCGGCCGTTGCGGCCCCGGCCAAAAGGCACAACAACTGCTGGATGCCCGAGCGACCCTTCATATCCGCGGTGAGCGCCAGATGGGGCTTTCCATCGAGGATACGGTTCGTGAGCCGTGACAGGACAGCCCCGGGTCCGATCTCGAAAAAGAGGCGTGCGCCCGCATCATGCATCGCTTCGACGCTGCCGGCGAAATTGACCGGATCCACCAGATGCTCGGTCAATTGCGCGCGCACCTTCTCAGGCGCGGTTGCATAGGGGGCCGCGGTGGCATTGGCGAAGACCGCCGTCTCCGGCGCAGAAATCTGTGCCTCGGACAAAGCCGTGGCGAGCAGGTCTCGCGCCGGGGCCACGCAATCGGAATGGAAGCCACAGGCCACGGGCAAGAGCTTCGCGCTCAGCCCCGCATCGCTCAGTCGCTGCTGTGCCGCATGCACGGCCTGGGTCGGGCCGGCAATCACGGTTTGATCCGGAGCATTCATATTGGCCAGTGTGATCGCCTCGAGATCGCCTAGCGCGGCGCGCACGGCCTCGGGCCCCGCATTCACCGCGGCCATGGTCCCGAGATCGTCACCGCCCGCCTTGACGATGGCGTCACCGCGCGCGTGCGCGAGGCGCATCAGCGTGTCCGCGTCAAAGCTCTGCGCGGCGTGGAGCGCGGTGTACTCGCCGAAACTGTGCCCGGCCATTTGAGTGGCTTCGAGACCAAAGCTGCGCACGAGTTTCAGCACCGCCTGGGACACGGCACCGATGGCAGGCTGGGCCACGAAGGTCTGTTTGAGCGCTTCGATCTGAGCGTCATGTTCCGCCGGGTCCAGCGTCGGACGCGGATAGATGTAGTCCGACAGCGGTTGCGCCAGCCGACCCTGCAGACTGCGCGTGGCAGCCTCGAGATCTTCGCGCATCTGCGGGAAGGTCATGGCCAGATCTGCGGCCATGCCGGGGTATTGCGACCCCTGCCCCGGGAAGAGGAAAGCAACTTCCCCCGTCTTTAGCGGAGCGTCCGCCGAGAAGAATGCGCCTTGGGGATCGATGGAACGCAGATCGGTCTGATCCCCGCGCAGCCCTTCCGCAGCACGCGAGATGCGCGCGCTGGCATCGTCAAGCGACGCGGCAACGATGGCGAAACGTGCCTTGGCGGTTGGGTCGAACACCGCGGCCAAACTGGCGGCCACATCCGCCGGCCGGATCTCGCGCGAGGCCTGGGCCAAAGCTGCAGAGGCGCGCTTGAGACTGTCCGCCAGATCAGTTTGTGATGCCGCCGAGAACAGGAACAGCTCATGCGACCAGTTCTTGCGGAACGGCTCCTGATGCTTGGGCAGGTAACCGCCCGTGTACTCCTCGAGAACCACGTGGAAATTCGTGCCCCCAAAGCCAAAGGCACTGACGCCCGCGCGCCGTGGCGTCGGAGCCGTGTTCAACCAAGGACGCGTCTCGGTCATCACGTAGAAGGGACTGTTGGGGAAGTCCGCAGACGGGTTGGGCTCCGTCACATTGAGGGTCGGTGGCAAGACACGGTGATGGAGAGCCATCGCCATCTTGATCATGCCCGCGCAACCCGCCGCGGCCTTGGTATGGCCGATCATCGACTTGACCGAACCAACCCCGCAGAACTGGGTCTCTGGCCGCGACTCCGCGAATACCTTGGAGAGGCTCTGGATTTCCGTGCGGTCCCCGACAACCGTCCCGGTGCCATGCGCCTCCACCGCGCCGACCGTTCCCGGGGAAACCCCGGCATGGTCATAGGCCCGGCGCAGCGCCTCCTGCTGGCCCTCGGCGCGCGGCGCGGTCAGCGACAGGTCCTTGCCGTCAGACGACCCCGCAACCCCGCGCATGACCGCGTAAATCCGGTCTCCGGAGGCCTCTGCCTCCTCCAGACGGCGCAGCACCATCATGGCGAGCCCTTCGGAGATCGCGATCCCGTCGGCGCTGGCGTCGAAAGTGCGGCACTTGCCGCGTGGCGACAGGGCCCGCGTCTTGGAAAAGGCCACGAAATCAAACGGGTTCTGGAAGCTGTCGACGCCGCCGACAATCACCATGTCCGAGGTTTCATTCTCGAGCTCGCGCGAGGCCATCATTACCGCAGCCAGAGATGAGCCACAGGCGGCATCGACCGTGAAATTCACACCGCCCAGATCAAACCGGTTGGCCACCCGGCCCGCGATGACGTTCAGAAGGATCCCGGGGAAGCTGTCCTCAGTCCAGTTGGGCAGACGTGCATCGGCGGTTTCGGTCATGTGACCGTTGATCGCCGGCATGGAGGACCGCACCGCATAGCGCTGGCCCAGGGGCCCGGCCCCACCGCCGACCCCGATAATCACCGATGTCTTGCGCCGCAGCTCGGGGTCGTCGATCACCCCATCCTTGTACCCGGCATTCTCCAGCGCCTGACGCACCGTTTCCAACGCGAGCAGCTGCAAGGGTTCGATGCTCGGCATGGTTTTCGGCGGAATGCCGTACTTGACCGGGTTGAAGTCGATCTCGTCGATGAACCCACCCCATTTGGAGTAGATCTTGTCCGGCGCGTCGCGGTCCTCGTCGAAATACCGCCGCCAGTCCCAGCGGCGCTCGGGCACCTCTTCAATGGCGTCGACCGCGTCAAGAATATTTTCCCAATAGCTGGCGAAATCCCGCGCTTTCGGCAGGATCGTCCCGACGCCTGTGATGGCGATCCGCGCGCCTGGTCCTTCGGGCATGGGGCGGACATCCGGCTCGGGCTCGGCCGGCATCGCCTGCGCCAGAACATCAGCCGCCCCTTCACAGATCCCTGCGTGAAGCTCGGCAATGCTCATCGGCTCGGAATGCAGGCTGGCCGCCTGCCCGATCATGTAGACGCCGAGCTGCTCCTGCGCTGCCGGATCGACCGACATGAATTTCTCGGCACCGTCAACCTTGCCGAAGTCCGGGTTGCGGTCGATCCCCTTGGAGGCGATCCGCGAGCGCCCGACATTGAATTTCTCCAGCCTGTCCTTGATCTCATCCGGATCGACGCAGGCCGCCCGGAGGCGCGCCTTCTCGGAAAAGAACTCATCGACGATCGGGCTCTTGACCACCCGGGTCGCATGGCCGGGCGCGGATTCCAGCAACATCGTCTTGGCAGAGGTCAGAGCAAGCTCCTGGTACTTCTCCAGCACCGCTCCGGTCTCGACGGCCTCATGGGTCAGGATGTAGCCGGTGCCGACGACAACGCCGATCTTGGCCCCGCGCGCCGCGAGCCCCGCCGAAAGCGCGGACACCATGGCGCCGGATTGTGCATCATGGACCCCCCCGGCAAAGAGCAACTCGCAATCGATCTCGGCACCATCGGGATAGGCCGCCTCGATCGCGTCAATCGCCTGCTGCCAGAGCACGGCGCTGGACCGTGGCCCCACATGCCCGCCGCATTCGCGCCCCTCGAAGATGAAGCGACGCGCGCCGCTGTCGAGGAACAAGGCCAGAAGCCCCGGCGAGGGCACATGGAGATAAGTTGGAATGCCCTCGGCCTCGAGCGCCAGAGCCTGATCCGGACGCCCGCCGGCGATCAGGGCGAAATCCGGTTTGTGCTGGGTAATGACCGCCGTCTGCTCGGCGCGCAGCGCATCGTCGACAAAGCCGAGGATCCCGACCCCAAGGGGCTTGTTGCCGATCTGAGCCTTGGTCTCGGCCAGAAGCGTCGCGCATTCTGCCTCGCGCATCAGGGCGAAGGCCAGGAAGGGCAAGGCACCCCCGTCGGCCACGGCCACCGCGAAGCCGGACACATCGCTGACCCGGGTCATAGGCCCCTGGATGATCGGGTATTGCGTGCCGGTCGTTGCTGTCAACGCGCTGCCGGGGGCGAGCGGCGCAAGGGTTTTGGCCTGGGCCACCAGGTCGACAGCCGCCGCGGCGATCCCATCAAGCGCAGATTTCAGGGTTCCGAAACGCGCCTTCAAGCCTTGGGCGAACGCTGCATCCTGACCGACCAGCCAAAGGGCATCCTCGGCGGGCTTCGAGAGGATCGCTGCGCGCACGGCCGCGCGGAAAGCTTGCGGGTCACTATTGGGGATATCGAGCGCATCGAGTTTCCGCGCGGCCGCATGATCGGCGCGCCAGAACACGCGGTGACCGGCCCCGAAATCGTGACCGAGACAGTTTGTTTCGCTGCCATCCATGCGGAGCACGCTGCGCGCCAGCGGCTCCGGAGCCTGCGCCTCCTCAAACCCGAGCAAGGGCCAGTCGAGCACCACCCCGGCAGCCCCCGCAACCTTCAGCGCCGCCGCCGTATTGGTGGCCACACCGCCCAAGGCATAGACTGGCAAAGTGGTTTGCTTGGTCAGGCGCTGCACCAACAGGAAGGTCGTATCATCGCCAACCCGTCCGCCTGCCTCATGCCCTTTCGCAACGAGGCCATCAATTGCGACCTCCTCAAGCGTGGGCAACAAATGATCGTCGAGCACCTCGACGAGACAGCGCGCGTCTGGCGCAACCTTGCGCAGCGCGGCAACCGACTGTGCCAGGGTATCCCCCCCCTCCGGCACGATCACGAACAGTGTCGCCTCGGCGAGCGCGTCACCGTGCCGCGCCATAAGGGCCGAGATATCGGCTGCCGACGCTTTCACCCCCCAAAGGCCCCGCGCCATTTCCGAGAGCATCTGCACCGCGCGCCCGGTCTCCACTGAGGCCGGATCCGCGTATTCCAGATCGAGAAGTCCCCCATGCCCGGATCGGCTGGCCGAAATCGCGATCGCAGGATTGATCACGTTCGGCACGGAAGATGCCAACACCAGAAAGTCACTCGAATACAGTGGCATAGGTTGCGCTCCCAAAAGCACTTTTTCAAACCGGCGCCCGAAGGCGGCACGCATAGAGGGGCGATGCCCCAAATTTCCAATGTCAACAGCCAAGAAGAAAGGCGTTCGCACCCAACGCTTCAACACGCGGCCCTGACCCGTCTCCTAAATCAAACGGACGTTAGAAAACCGTTAGGACCGCCTTCAATCCTCGCTTATTTCAAAGCCGCAGCGTAAGAGGCCGTCGAAATATTGCAATGCAGCGAATGTCACAGCAGCATGCGCTGCCAGACTAGCTTTTTGCGGCATTTCTCGCAAGTTGTGTTGATCGTGGTGAGGACCCGGGCCGATCGATCTTGTCGCAGTTAACCTCATTTTTCTACTCATGTCGCGGCGGTCGATATCCGCGCGATCAATACCATCACTCGCGAAAACTGTATCCAGACTCGCCGCTTTACGCAACGATATGATGAGTTTGAAACGCGAGAATAGCGCAATCCCTGAGCGCTTGCCCGAATTGTCAGCACGCCAGGGACGCAAGATCCTTGGCCAGACGGGGCTCCGGACCTCGCCTCCTACTCCGCCGCGACCTCGGACAGACCGGTCTGCGCCTCTGCTTGCGTCATGAAATCATTGACGCAACTGGCGATCTTGAAATAGCCGGCCCGGGTGTAATGGTCACTGTCCTGGAAATCCTCTTCCAGCAAGAGCGCATCCAAATCGACCAGATGGGCCTGCGCTTGCCCATCGCAAAAGGTCCGGCACATGGCATTATAGGCATGTCGCATCTCGCCGGTCCGCTCTGCCTGCTGGCCGGTTTTGGTCGCAGCCGTCAGCAGGAACACTTGCGTGTTCTGAGCGACCAATGACATCACCCGCTCCAGGCTGCGGCGGGTGAGCTCGAGACTTTCGTCAAGCGTATATCGACGGTGATAAAAGCTCTTGGCGAACCAAAGGGCCTGGTCGGACTTGATGAATTTCTTGAGGGTGCGCGGCGGCACCTTGATCAGGTACTCGCCCCCCCATTCCTTGCCCCCAAACGTAAAAAACGTGTCCCCGGGCACAGCGTAATAGAGCGACAGCAGCACCACATCCGAACTGGCCAGAGCGGTATCCAGCGCCTCCATATCCTGATGTGACCAGCTGGGAAACTTCTTCAGCGTCTGGTCATGCTTGAGCGGCTTGCGCGGATTGAGAAAGAAACCCGGATCGTCATAGCGCACCAGATAACCGCGATCCTCCTTGTTGACGAACTCGTGGCGATTGGTCCCGCAATAGAAAGACACCTGGAGCAGGTCACAGCCACCGACGAGGCATAAGGTCCGGTCATCCTGTTCGGAAAACACCTGATCGGAGGAGGAGGCCTCGGCGATCCAGTCGATCTCGTCATGCTCGTCGAGCGGATTGGCCACGGGCCCCTTCACAGCGAATTCCGGCGCGCCGATCCGACGCCAGACAAACTGCTCCACCCCCATGTTCAAAGTGCGGCAGGAGAAGCAGAAATGGTGCACGGTCGTGCCGTTGAACTTCACCCGTGCCGCAAAAAAGCCGACGATGCCGTAATCGCCATAGCGATCGGTGACACGCACCAGTCCCGCGTGAACCCCGGAGGTCGCCAGCAGCGCATCGAGCTCAGCACGCGCGGCGGTGGTCTCGACCCGTTTCTTGGTGAAATTGAGCTGGTTCGTACGGTTGATCAGCTCCAACACACGGTCCATATGCGGCTCGATCTCGGTGATGATCTCGACCCGGATCTGCGATTGGCGCAGGAACTCCATATTGTCGAGCGCGCCCGCCGCCTGTTCGGCCTGCTTGGTCTCCAGCATCTTGTACTGCGCCAGCCGGGAATGCGCGCGATCATCCTTGCCCTTAAGCTGGGGCAGATCGAGCAACCCGCTCAGATCGCCCTGAGCCTGCACACACATGAGCCCTTTGTTGAAAAAGCCCGCCTCTTCGAGGTTCATGTGATTATCGTCCAGAAACAGGACGTTGGGGGCACGCAGTTGCGCCCGTTCCAGGATGCTAGCGATCGCCTGTCCCTTCGGGGTCCAGTCGATATGGGGGAACACGAAATACTCCCACACGCCCAGAGTTTCGAGCGCCGCGCGCGCTGTCTCGAGGTCGTTCTTGGAACAGATCGACGACATGATCCCGCGATCCGCGAGCGCCTTGATCATCTGCGTGTGGGCCGCCAGCTCTGTCATACCGCCTTCGGACAGGGTCCCCTGCCAGAAGGTTTCATCAAGATCCCATATCACCAGTTTGACCTGAGACGTCACAGCTTCGAAGGTCGTGCTCACGTCACGTGCTCCTGTCTCCAGACGCTCCGTTCAGGAGCGGGTTCGGGCCCGGCAGGCCGCGCGCCTTCTGGCGCAAATCACGCGGTGTTCCCGCGGGTCGCCGTGGGGCCTGCGCCCCCGGCCTTGGCTGCGTTTCACAGCTTAGGCCTTGGATCGCACCAAATTGCAAATTTATCGTTTCCAAGATCCTAAAAAGACCGGAAACCCGCGCAGTTCAGCCGTCTTTATAGCCAAAAAACTTGGCCATTTCGACCACGTGGTCCGCAAAGGGCATACCGTCATCGCGCCAGGGCAGCGCCCCGGTCAACGGTTCCGGCTTGGCGGTATAGGGCCGCAACGCCGGCTTTTCCTGAAAACTCGGGTCGCCGCCCCATGGCGCATTCTCGGGGCCGGGTTGGGCAAAGGGCGAGGTTTCGGGGTGCTTCATGGCCTCGATCGCCTCGGCATCCGAGGACACCCCGACCCAATCGCAGATTGTCTTGAGCCAGCGATCCGGGTCCGTCAACAGGTCCTCGCCACGGATCCGCATATGGCGCTCCGGTTCGATCGTGTCGAGGAAATCCATGATCCGTTCATGGGCAACGAACCAGTGCACCTGCGGGTCGAGCACGGGCGGCGTCATCCGCCGGTCCCAGGAATCGCCGAGCGGCGAGGCCAGGATCATGGCGTACCATTCCGCCGTCATCATCGAGCGGCCCGCCGACATCGGGTGCCGGGTGATATGCAGGTAATTGGCCCCAGGCAGGATCTGATCCTGCCGGAAAGGATATTGCGGATCCGCCACGATGGAAGGGCTCTTTTCCACGATCGCCTTGGGGGCCACGGCCGCCTGCAACTCGGCCATGAGCGCTGCAGTGGTCATGCCGGGATTGTTGAACAGAAAGGCGCGCATCTCGTCGACACCCGCGGCAGTCACTTCTCCATATTCGAGCTGCGCCATAGCCCGCACGATGCCATGGGCCAGCCCGTTGCGCCCGCCTCCGGTATTGCGCAGAAACTCTCCGATGGTCTCGCCCAGCGTCAGGTTCAGCTCCGGCATGCCGTAGTGTTCGGGATGTTGCCCCAACATACCGGCGGCGACTGTCGTGAAAGAGCGACCGGGGCCCAAAAGGACGAGGGGCTGCGCCATATATGACCTCTTAAATTTCAGAGACTTGCAGCGCCCGGGCCCTGCCGGCACGCCGTGTCGAGAATGGGGTCACTGAACCATGATCCCGGATGTGTTGCAAATGGAGGCTGTGCCCCGCCCCGCGGTCTCTTGGTACAAAGGCCCGCAGGCGGAACGGTGCCGTCAGCCGTTCGAGGCCGCCTTTTTCTCGGTCCGGAGGCGGGCCTGTTCCTCACGGCGTTTGGCCAGATTGGCGGCCTGACGCTCTTTCTGAAGTTTCAGACGCTCCTGCCGGCGCTCTTCCATGATCACGGCGCGACGCGCCTCGAACTCTTCCCGCTCCTTGGATTTCTGAATGCGCAGTTCTTCGGCGCGGACCACCCGCAACTCGGACACCTCGTCATAGAGCGCCGCGAGCGAGGTCACCTCGGCGAGGTAGTCCGAATCCTCCAGCGGGCCGTAGTCGATCCCGCCTTCGGTCAGCACCAGCGAGGCCTGCTGCCAGTAAGAGCCCCCCATCTGCTCGCGCCATGTCGGAAAGGTCTTGTCGCGGATCATCTCAAGCGTTTCGCGCGGCAGCCAGAGGTTCTTGTCCAGCGCCAGCCAGCGAAAGCCCAGCCCGGTCCGCTCCAGCATCTGGAACAGGGCCAGCATCTCGTTCCAGAGTGCGTCAGCGTAGTTCACAAGTTCATCGAAATAGATCGGCAGGCCCGGGCGCAGATGGCCCTTCGCCTCCAGCGCGGTGAACACATCCACGGTCGAGGAGTAGATATCGCAGTCGATATTCACGAAGGCGACAGGCTCTTCATTTTCCTCAAGAAATCCCGGCAGTGTGTCTGAGAAATACCCTTTCACCAGCCGGACATTCTCGGGCACCTCGGGCAGGTCGACCACCTTGAAGGGTTTCTGCCAGTCGATGCGACCATCCTCGGGGAAGCCTTCGAAACTGTCGAAGCCGACCCAGGTTCGGTCCGGCTGCGCGTCGGCACAGAGATTGATCGACCGCCCCCGCCAGACCCCGAATTCCAGCCCCAGACCGGGCTGATCCGCGACCACGTCGATCGTGGTCGGCAGCACGGTGGTGCGGGTGACCCGGTCACTTTCTGGCGCGTGGAGGGCGCAGGCCTTGAGCTTGTGCAGGTTGGCCAGAAGAAACGCCGCGTAGCGCTGGGAGTCCGTCAGGTCGGTCACGGGCATACTCACCTCTCGGTCCGGGATTAATCAATAACTCCGGTATAAAGCGATCTTTGCAAACCAACCGTAAACAGCCCTCGCCCAAACGCAAGCGCCCGGCTCGAACGGATCGAGCCGGGCGCAAAGCTGCCAGTGACCGACAGGTCAGGCTTTCTTTTTCTTCTTCGGCGGCATCAGGTCCGTGATGGTGCCTTCGAACATCTCGGCGGCGAAGTTCACCGTCTCCGACAGGGTCGGGTGCGGGTGAATGGTGTGGCCGAGATCGACAGCATCCGCCCCCATCTCGATGGCCAGCGCGACCTCCGAGATCAGATCCCCGGCACTGGTGCCAACGATACAGGCGCCGATCACGCGATCATCTTCGGGATCAAAGAGCAGCTTGGTGATGCCCTCAGACCGACCGTTGGACAGGGATTTGCCCGATGCCGCCCAGGGGAAGACACCTTTCTCGTACTTGATACCCTTGGCCTTTGCATCGGATTCCGTGACGCCGCACCAGGCGACTTCGGGGTCCGTATAGGCGACCGACGGGATCAGACGCGCATCGAAATGCCGCTTGTGCCCGGCTGCAACCTCTGCCGCCACTTTGCCCTCGTGGACGGCCTTGTGCGCCAGCATGGGCTGGCCCACCAGATCGCCGATGGCGAAGATATGCGGCACGCCGGTGCGCTGCTGGCTGTCCACGGCGATGAAGCCGCGCTCATCCACGACCACACCGGCCTTGTCCGCATCGATCAGCTTGCCGTTCGGCTTGCGCCCCACGGCCACCAGCACCTTGTCGAAGGTGTCAGTCGTGACCTCGCCCTTGTCATCCTCGAAGGAGACCTTGAGGCCTTTCTTCAGCGCTTCGACCGCGGTGACCTTGGTCTTGAGCTTGATGGCCTCATAGCGCCCCTCAATCCGCTTGTGCAGCGGCTTGACGATATCCTTGTCCGCACCCGGGATGATCTGATCCATCAGCTCAACCACGGTGATGTCAGAGCCGAGCGCGTCATAGACCGTGGCCATTTCCAGACCGATGATCCCGCCGCCCAGCACCAGCATCCGCTTGGGGATGTCGGCCAGTTCCAGCGCACCAGTGCTGTCGATGATCCGGTCATCTTCCGGCAGGAAGGGCAGGTTCACCGGCTCGGAGCCCGCCGCGATGATGCATTGGTCAAAGCTGACATTGGTCACCTTGCCGTCGTCATCCTCGACCGCGATCATGTTCGGGCCGGTGAACTTGCCGTAGCCGTTCACAACCTGAACCTTGCGGCCTTTGGCCAAACCGCCCAGACCACCCGTCAGCTGACCGATCACGCTGTTCTTGAAGCTGCGCAGCTCATCCAGATCGATCTTGGGCTTGCCGAAGCTCACGCCGTGACCGCCCATTTCCTCGGCCTCGGTGATAACCTTGGCCACATGGAGAAGCGCCTTGGACGGGATACAGCCAACATTGAGGCACACCCCGCCGAGCGACGGATAACGCTCGATCAGAACGACCTTCTTGCCCAGATCCGCCGCGCGGAACGCCGCGGTGTAGCCGCCCGGGCCCGAGCCCAGAACCACGACCTCGCCATGGACATCGCCGGCACCCGTTGCGGTGCCGGTGGCCGCCACAGCGCTCGGCGCCGCGACTGCGGCCGCGGCGGGCGCGGCCTCGACGGGCGCGTCAGCCGCCCCTGCCGCGTCGAACACCATGATCACGGTGCCTTCGGAGACGCTGTCGCCTTCGGCCACCTTGATCTCCTTGACCACGCCATCAGCGGGGCTCGGGACTTCCATCGTCGCCTTGTCGGATTCCAACTCGATCAGCGGGTCCTCGGCAGAGACAGTGTCTCCGACCGCAACCAGGATCGAGATGACGGGTACATCGGAGAAATCACCGATATCAGGTACTTTAACTTCCATCGATCTATCTCCTTACCACATCAGCTTGCGCATATCGCCGAGCAGGGTCTTGAGCGTCACGACAAAGCGTGCGGCCAGAGCCCCATCCACGGCGCGGTGGTCATAGCTGAGCGAAAGCGGCTGCATCAGGCGCGGCACGAACTCTTCGCCATTCCAGACCGGGGCCATCTTCGACCGGGTCAGGCCGAGGATCGCCACTTCGGGGGCGTTCACGATCGGCGTGAAGGAGGTCCCCCCGATGCCGCCCAGGGACGAAATGGTGAAGGTCGCGCCCTGCATGTCGGGGCCTTTCAGCTCGCCTGCGCGCGCCTTGCCCGACAGCTCCATCAGGTCCTTGGAGATATCCACCAGACCCTTGCGGTCCGCATCCTTGATCACCGGAACCATCAACCCGTTCGGCGTGTCGGCGGCAAAACCGATATTGTAGTAGTCCTTCTTGATCAGCTTGTCCCCATCGGGATGGATCGAGCTGTTGAACTCCCAGTGCTCCTTCAGCGCGCTGACGGAGGCCTTGATCACAAAGCTCAGAAGCGTGACGCGGTAGCCATTTTCCTTGGCCATCGTGTCCATTTCCTTGCGGTACTTGTCGAGATCCGTGATGTCCGCTTCGTCATTATGGGTGACATGCGGCACATTCAGCCAGGAGCGGTGCAGCGCCGGGCCCGAGATCTTCTTGATCCGGGGCATTTCCACGTCTTCGACCGGGCCGAATTTCGAGAAATCCACAACCGGGATCGGCGGGATGCCCATGCCACCGGCGGCAGCGCCCCCCTTGGCCGGAGCCGGAGCGGTGGACGATTTCAGGAAGGCGGTGACGTCTTCGCGCAGGATACGACCCTTGCGGCCCGACCCGTTCACCTTGCTCAGGTCAATCTCCAATGCCCGGGCAAAGGCCCGGACGGAGGGCGAGGCATGGGCCTTGCCGAAGCCCGCATCGGTGACGGGCGCCGGAGCGGCGGTGGCAGCAGGCGCAGCTGCCGGAGCAGCGGCAGGTGCCGCGGCGGGCGCAGCAGCCGGAGCCGCAACGGGCGCTTCGGCAGCCCCCTCCCCTTCGAGGATCAGCAGAAGCGTGCCTTCGGAGACACTGTCCCCCTCGGCCACTTTGATCTCGGCGACTTTACCGGCGGCAGAGGACGGAACCTCCATCGTGGCCTTGTCGCTTTCCAGTTCCACCAGCGGGTCTTCTTCGGCCACCACATCCCCGACGCTGACCAGAATGCTGATCACAGGTACGTCGGTGAAATCCCCAATGTCAGGCACTTTGACTTCGATTGCCATGTTCTTAACTCCTCTCGTCCCAGGCCTTAGACCAGCCGCGGGTTCGGCTTCTCGCCGTCAATTTCGTATTTTGCCAAAGCGTCCTTGAGGACTTTCTCGGTGATGTTGCCTGCCTTGAAGAGCTGCACCATCGCCGTGGCTGCAATGTGGTTCGCATCCACCTCGAAGAAGCGCCGCAGGTTCACGCGGCTGTCCGAGCGGCCAAAGCCATCGGTCCCGAGCACGGTGTAATCCCCGGGCACAAAGGCGCGGACCTGCTCGGCATAGTTCTTCATGTAGTCGGTGGCGGCGATGATCGGACCCTTGGCCCCCTCAAGCTGCTGGGTGATGAACGGCACTTGCGGCTCACCGAGCGGGTTGAGGCGGTTGTTGCGGGCGGCATC
Organism: Dinoroseobacter sp. S375; assembly: GCF_049800775.1. Lineage (NCBI taxonomy): Bacteria > Pseudomonadati > Pseudomonadota > Alphaproteobacteria > Rhodobacterales > Roseobacteraceae > Dinoroseobacter > Dinoroseobacter sp. S375. Next base: position 291,469 of record NZ_JBNAFR010000001.1, read on the forward strand.
CTGACCGTCGCGGGCCAGCTCGTTGAAGCTGGTGGCCGACCAGATATCCGAGGTCACACCGAAGTCGTCCTCGAGCATTTCCGCCGCCTTGATCGCCTGCACGAGGATCGTGCCCGAGCCCATCAGGTTGACATGCTTCTTGCCCGGACGTGCGGTTTTCTTGAACCGGTACAGGCCTTTGACAATGTCATCCTCCACACCCATCGGCATATCCGGATGGCTGTAGTTCTCGTTCATCAGCGTCAGGTAGAAATAGACGTCTTCCTGATCCACATACATCCGCTTCAGACCATTATGGACGATGACGGCCACTTCGTAGCTGAAAGTCGGATCGTAGGTGATGCAGTTCGGGATGGTCCCGGCGAGGATGTGGCTATGCCCGTCCTCGTGCTGCAGACCTTCGCCGTTCAGGGTCGTCCGCCCGGCGGTGCCGCCCAGCATGAAGCCCCGTGCGCGGCTGTCGCCCGCGGCCCAGGCCAGATCGCCGATCCGCTGGAACCCGAACATCGAGTAGTAGATGAAGAACGGGATCATCGGGACGCCGTGGTTGGAGTACGACGTTGCCGCCGCGATCCAGTCGGCCATGGCGCCGGCCTCGTTGATGCCCTCCTGCAGAACCTGCCCGTCGATGCTCTCTTTATAGAACATCATCTGGTCGGCATCCTCGGGGGTGTAGTTCTGACCCATCGGGTTATAGATGCCCGCCGAGCGGAAGAGGCCTTCCATCCCGAAGGTCCGGCTTTCGTCCGGGACGATCGGCACGACCTGCTTGCCGATATTCTTGTCCCGCAGAAGCGTGGTCAGGATCCGAACAAAGGCCATGGTGGTCGAGATCTCGCGATCGCCGGTGCCCTTGAGCTGCCCGTCGAATTTCGAAAGGGCCGGGATCTCAAGCTTGGGCGTGTCACGCCATTCGCGCTTGGGGAATTCCCCGCCAAGCTCTTTGCGGCGCTCGAGGATATAGGCTTTCTGCGCGTTGTTGAGCGACACGAAGGGCGCCTTGGCCACATCCTCGTCGCTGACCGGGATCTGGAACCGATCGCGGAAGGCGCGCAGCTGATCCTCGTTCATTTTCTTCTGCTGGTGGGTGGTGTTCTGGCCTTCACCGGCCGAGCCCATCCCGTGACCCTTGACGGTCTTGACCAGCAGACAGCTCGGCTGACCCTTGGTGTCCGAGGCCTTCTTGAACGCGGTATAGACCTTTTGCGGATCGTGACCGCCGCGCCGCAGGGCCCAGATCTGATCATCGGTCCAGTCTTCGACCAGCGCCGCCGTCTCCGGATACTTGCCGAAGAAATGCTTGCGGATATAGGCGCCGTCCTTGGACTTGAAGGTCTGGTAGTCGCCGTCGACAGTCTCTTCCATCAACTGACGCAGCTTGCCCGAGACATCTTTCTCCAGCAGGTCGTCCCAGCCCTTGCCCCAAAGCAGCTTGATCACATTCCAGCCCGCGCCCCGGAAGTCGCCTTCCAGCTCCTGCACGATCTTGGAGTTGCCGCGCACCGGGCCGTCGAGCCGCTGCAGGTTGCAGTTGATCACGAAGATCAGGTTGTCGAGACCTTCGCGCGCGGCCAGGTCAATCGCGCCCCGGCTTTCGGGTTCGTCCATCTCGCCATCGCCGAGGAAGACCCAGACCTTGCGGTCGGCCATGTCGATCAGGCCGCGGTTGTGCATGTATTTCATGAACCGCGCCTGGTAGATCGCCATGAGCGGACCAAGACCCATGGAAACCGTGGGGAACTGCCAGTAATCCGGCATCAGCCAGGGGTGCGGATAAGAGCTCAGGCCCGAGCCGTCCACTTCGGACCGGAAGTTTTCGAGCTGCTCTTCCGAAATCCGGCCCTCCATGAAGGAGCGCGCATAGATCCCGGGGATCACGTGCCCCTGGAAGAAGACCAGATCGCCGCCATGGATCGCGGATTTGGAGCGCCAGAAGTGGTTCAGACCGATATCGTACATGACCGCCGACGAGGCGAAGGACGCGATATGCCCGCCATATTCCGAGGACACCTTGTTGCGGCGCACGACCGTGGCCATGGCGTTCCAGCGGTTGATGGTGCGGATGCGCCATTCCATGTCCATATCGCCCGGGAATTCGAGCTGATCGTCCACGGGAATGGTGTTCTGGTAAGGCGTTGTCGCCGAGAACGGCAGCGTGGCACCTGCGGCGCGGGCTTGTTGCACGGCCTTGTCGAGCAGGTAATGCGCGCGATCCGCGCCATCCCGTGCGATCACATCTTCAATGGCTTCCTGCCATTCCTGTGACTCGACCGGATCAATATCGTGTTTGGTGTCAGTCATGGTCCTCTATCCCTCAGGAGCCCCGTTCGGAGCCGGCTCCAATTCGTTTAACACTAAATCAATCGCAAAGTCCGGTTGGCAAAATGCCTCCCCCCTTCCGCTCACGCCCCGTAGGACGCTGTGCGACTGACGCTCCTATGTCTCTGATGCCGTGTTAACACGGGGTCTGTTAGGTCAGAACCCCTGCCAGATGCATAGCGCTACGCATCTGACGCATACCAATGGTTCAACATTAAACTTCCTCCCGTTCTTCGCCATAATACTTGGCTTTCGACATCTTGCCGATCCCCGGATTCATGGAATTCGTCGGATCCACCGACTTGTAGAACGCCGCGAGATCCGGTTTCGCCGGATAGAGGTGGCCGACATTGTGCTCTGCCGGGTATTCCGCCCCTCTTTGGTCAAGCAATTCAAGCATTTCCGCCTTGAGCGCCTTTACGTCGACGCCTTTCTTGACGATGTAATCCTGGTGCAAAACATGGCACATGAAGTGCCCGTAATAGAGCTTGTGCACGAGCTTGTCGGAGATCGAGGGCGGCAGCTCTTCGAGCCAGGCCCGCTCGTTGCGCTTGAGCGCAATATCGAGCGCAAGGATGTCCTCGACCTCGTTGAAGTGGATGTTCTGGTATCGGATCGCCGCCCCGGCCGCTGCAAAGCGGTTCAGACCGGCGATCTTGCCTTCCTGCGGGGTGCATTCGAAATAGTCACCGTCCCGCGTCGCGAAAAACCCGTTCAAGAACAGCCGGGCCTCGTCGATCCCGCTATCGCGCATCTTGAGGATCAGATGATGCTCGTAGCGGTCGCGATACTCCATCAGCCGCGGGGGGATAAGACGCGGCACCAACCGGCTGGCAAATTGCATGAACTTGTCAGTAAACCCGCGGGTCAGCGCGAACTTGTTCAGCCTGGCATCCACCGCGCCCTTGATCGCAAAGAACATGGGCAGCTTGTCCGTGCCGAGCCAGTTGATCATCATCACGGTGTCTTTGCCGTATTTCTCCGAGATATCGAAGATCTCGCGCTGCATGTATTCCGCCGAGACCGGCAGCGTCTTGAACTCCGCCAGCATGTGACGGCGCAGCGCCGTAAGCTCCTCGGGATCATTGGTCCCGATATAGAAAACCTGTTCGGCCTCGTTCTTGGGATAGGAATCCAGCCGCACGGCAAAGACCGCAAGCTTGCCCGCGCAGCCCGCCGCCTCGTAGAGCCGCCGCTTGTCCGCGTTGAACCGCGCCGGGGTGTCCGCATCCACGTCGCGGACGCGGGTGGCGTATTCAGTATCCGAGGCCTGCTTGTTGGAATACTCCACATCCGCATCGGTGAACGCGCCCGTCTGCAGACGTGTCAGGATCTCTTCCGGGGTCTCGCCCAGATTGATGCCCAGATGGTTGACCAGCTCCAGCTGGCCATCCGCCGAGATCTGCGCAAAGAGCGACAGTTCGGTATAGGACGGCCCCCGCTCGATGAGGGAGCCGCCGGAATTGTTGCACACGCCGCCGACAATGGACGCGCCGATGCAGGAGGAGCCGATCACCGAATGAGGCTGGCGCCCCAGCGGATCCAGCAGCTTCTCCAGCGCAAATAGCGTGGCCCCCGGCAGGCTGATCACCTGGCGCCCGCCATCGAGCGTCATCAGCTTGTCCATCCGGCGCGTGTTGATCAGGACCACGTCCCGATCATAACCGCCATTGGGGGTGGAGCCTTCGGTCAGCCCGGTATTGGCCGCCTGCATGATGACGATCTTGTCCGCCTTCACGCAGGCCTGCAGGACCTTCCATTGCTCCAGGATTGTCGCTGGCTGCACGACCGCCAGGGCATCGCCCTCCCCCGAGCGGAAGCCCTTGCGGAACCGCTCGGTCTTGCGGGCATCGGTCAGGATGTGGCGTTTGCCAACGATGCCGCGCAGGGTCTCGACAAGCTCTTGATCGGTCATGTGCCCAGCCTCCTTCAGTAGGCTACGGAGGGTAGCCAGGTTGCAAGTGCAGGCAGCAGGAACACCAGCGCCAACCCCGTCAGCTGCAGCAGGACGAAAGGAATGATCCCTTTGTAGATGTCCAGCAGCTTGATCTCCGGCGGGCATACCCCCTTGAGATAGAACAGGGCAAACCCGACCGGCGGAGTCAAGAATGATGTCTGCAGGGTGACTGCGACAAGAATGACGAACCACACGAGCGCCGGCTCGTCGATGACGTCAAATCCGGGGATGTCGATGCCCAGCCCGTTCACGATCGGACGCATCAGCGGCAGCACGATCAGGGTGATCTCGATCCAGTCCAGAACGAAGCCCAGCAGGAACACGATGAACAGGATGAAGAGCACGGTGCCATTCGGACCCAGACCCGTCGAGGCGATCATATGCTCGATCAGCTCGTCTCCGCCCAGCTCACGCAGGACGTAAGAGAAGACCGTGGCACCGAGGAAGATTGCAAAGATATAGGCGGTCGTGTTGAAGGTCGAGACCAGCACATTGACCAGCTTCTGCAGGGTCAGCTTGCGATAGCCCAGCGCCAGCAGCGTCGCGCCCAAGGCGCCCACACCAGAGGCTTCGGTCGGCGTGGTGATGCCCGCAAAGATCGAGCCCAGCACCGCAAGGATCAGACCAAGTGTCGGCAGAACCGCGATCAGCACGTCCTTGACCGCGTCCCAATCCGGCGAGACGGCCCCTTCGGGCACCGGTGCCACATCAGGCTTCAGGTAAGAGATCACGAAGATATAGACGAGGTAGAGCCCCCCGATGATCACGCCCGGGAAGACCGCGGCCATGAAGAGATCCCCCACGGACAGGGCCATCTGGTCGGCCATGATCACAAGCATGATCGACGGCGGGATCAGGATGCCCAGCGTACCCGAGGCCGAGACGACACCGGCGGCCAGTTTGGGCGAGTATTTCTGCTCCATCATCGACGGCAGGGACAGAACGCCCAGCAGCACGACCGAGGCACCGATGATGCCGGTGGAGGCCGCGAGGATGATCCCGATCATCGTCACCGTGATCGCCAGACCGCCACGGGTCTTGCCGAACAGACGCTGCATCGAGGTCATCAGACGCTCGGCCACACCGGATTCGTCCAGCATGAGGCCCATGAAGATGAACATCGGCAGGGCGACAAGCACCGCGTTGGACATGGTCGCGTAGACCCGGTTCACCGTGGCACCCAGGGTCAGGTAGTCGAGCCCGGTCAGCGTGCCCTCAAGCCCGGTCCAGAGCATCAGGTCATTGTCAAAGAGGAAGGCGAGCCCGCAATAGGCAACCCCCACCCCGGCAAGCGTCCAGGCCACCGGATAGCCGGTGAAGAGAAGCGCGATAAAAGTCATGAACATCGCCACGACCAGCTTCTCCTCGGTGGTCTCCACCAGGAAAGTCAGGCCAAAGGCCACGACGGCAAAGGCCGCCAGCGCCGCGAGGATCAGGCCAAGGCCCTTGCCCGCCTTCTCATCCTCGTAGCCGACCATCAATGCGTGCCCGTCATGGACCAGACGCGCCAGGGCGGCGAGCGCCAGCATCACGAAGCTGAACGGGATGATCGCCTTGAATGCCCAGCGCATGGGCAGGCCCGTCGGGCTGTCGGAGCGCTCGTTCACCCGGTAGCTCTCGTAGAAATAGTCATAGCCCTGATCCACCATCAGGTAGATGAAAGGCACCAGCAGGGTCAGGATCCCGATCACCTCGATGATCCGCTGGGACCGGCGGCTCAGCTGCATATGCAGCAGATCAACGCGCACATGGCTGTCGGTGACGAGCGCGTAAGAGATGCCGATCATCGTGACAGCCCCGTAGAAATGCCACTGGATCTCGTCGAGCTTCGGGAAGTTCTGGTTCAGAAGATAGCGGAACAGCACCTGCGCCACGATTGCGGTGATGAGCAGGATATTGGCCCACATGACCACATGGCCGACGCCTTTGACGGTCTTGTCGAGCGCGATCGCAAAGGATTGCGTGTCGCGCTCTTCGTGTTCGAGCAGATGCTCATATGTTTCGATTGGATCTTGGATCTGATTGGGCTGCACGGCCATTAGTCCTCTCCTTGGGTCCCCAGATGGCAGGCGCAATTGCCCAGCCGCTTTTGCATAAGGTTTTGAAATGTCTGAAAATCAGGGGGTAGTCGGGGCGGCGCGGGAATTGGGAGGGGGAGGGGCGCCGCCCCGGCCCAGACGCGTTACTGACGCGGCAGGAAGGCGTTCCGCTTCCAAAGGGCATAGCCTTCGCGGAATTCGGTCATGTCGGCGAGAACCTTGGCAAAGTACTCGTCATTGGCAGCTTCTTCGGCGGCCACGTCGTCCCAGGTGGTCCGGAACAGCTCGAGCATCTCGGGCGACCACTGCTTCATCTCGACACCGTTGTTTTCAATATTGTCGATCAGAGCGGCGTGCTGGATGGCTTCGCCTTCGGCAAAGCTGTCGGCCATGGAGGCTTTACAGGCGCTTTCGATGATCGCCTGGTGCTGCTCGGAAGCTTCGTTCCACACGTCCTTGTTGATCATCAGTTCGAACACGGTCGCCTGCTGGTGCCAGCCGGGGAAGTAGTTGAACTTCACCAGCTTGTGGAAGCCGAGACGGGCGTCGATGGCGGGCATGGAGAACTCGGTCGCGTCGATCGCGCCTTTTTCCAGCGCCGGGAAGATCTCGCCACCAGGCAGCAGCGACGTGGCAACGCCGAGCTTTTGCATGACTTTGCCGCCCAGACCGAAGAAGCGCATCTTCAGGCCGTTCAGGTCCTCGGCGGAGTTGATCTCGTTGGCGAACCAGCCGGAGGTCTCCGGCGCAATGATCGCACAGGGCAGGACTTTGACGTTGTAGCCGGCCTGGTCATACATCTCCTGATAGAGGTCCATGCCGTTGCCGTAATAGAGCCACGCCATGTACTCACCGGCCTCGGGGCCGAAGGGCACAGCCGAAAAGAGCGGCGCGGCCGGGATCTTGCCCGCCCAGTAGCCCGCGGTGGTGTAGCCGGAATTGATCTTGCCCGAGGAGACCGCGTCGAGGATCTCGAAGGCCGGAACCAGCTTGCCGGGCTCATAGACTTTCATGCGCAGCGTGCCGCCGGACATGGTCTTGAGCGCTTCGGCCACACGGGGGATCGGGGATCCCAGACCCGGCAGAGCGGTCGAGAAGGCGATGGGTGTCTTCAGCAGCATCTTGTCTGCTGCATGCGCAACCGGTGCGGTCAACATGGTCGCGGCTGCCAGCAGGCAGGTCAGGGTCTTTTTCATGTGTTTCCTCCACAAAAAACCGTGGCTCGGGGCCATTTCAATGTTTGGGGCGCTGGATGTGTCCTCCGCCACCCTGTCATGGTTCATAAACTTTACCACGGCGACGTGGCAAACTTTATTTACCAGCCGCGACAATCTGTGCGCATACCACCTATGCGTGCGTTGCAGAGCATTGACTGTTTTTTAATCGGCATCTGGGATGTCGGATTGGCTAAATACCGCCGTATACAAAGGTATTCGGCCTCCTGCGGCACGAAAGGCGTATTGCCAAATCGAGATTCAGGACAATATTATTTACCACGTGGGCCAGCACAGAGGATCACTCCATGCCTGTCGAAGCTTCTATATTCCAACCCATCGACCACGAATCGGTGGCGGACGCGGTCGTTGAGCGCATCGAGGAGCTCATCGTCAGCCGCGTGTTGCGACAGGGCAGCAAACTGCCCCCCGAACGGGATCTGGCCGAAGCGCTCTCGGTGTCGCGGCCCAAGCTGCGCGAGGCCCTGCGCCGGCTCGAGGATCACGGGCTGATCGAAACGCTCAAGGGCGAAGGCTCTTTTATCGCCCAGCTGACGAACAAGGCGATGTCCCCTGCCCTGCTCGATCTCTTCTCGCGCCATGGCGAGGCGTTCTTCGAGTATCTGGAATACCGCAAGGAACAGGAGGCCTTCGCCGCCCGTCTCGCCGCGGATCGCCATACGGAGTTTGATGCCAAGGTCATCACCCAGCATCTGGAGACCATGCGCATCGCCCATGAGGCCCATGATGCGCGCACCTCCATGGAGGCGGATATCGACTTCCATTCCTCCATCGTGGACGCCTCGCACAACACCATGCTGAGCCATATGATGTCCTCGATCTACGAGCTCACCCGGCGGGGCGTGTTCTACAACCGCGACTACCTGCGCGCGATTGACGGCACGGGCGAGATGCTGCTGGCCCAACATGAGGCGATCGGGGCGGCCATTCTGCGCCGGGACGCCGACGCGGCCGAGGCCGCAGCCCGCGAGCATATCGATTTCGTGGGCGACAGCTTTCGCAAGGGCGAAGAGCAACAGCGCCGCGAGGCCCTCGCCCAGAAACGCTATGCGCTGGCCAACAAGGTCACCACCCACTGACGCTCGACCGCCCCGCCCCGCGCCCTAGCTCTGCGAAGACGAGAGAGGGGGTGCCATGGCACTGAATGCAATGACCGTGTCCGCCGGAACCGCGCTGGACGTGTTGCGCACGGCCTGGAGCGCGCAACGGGCCGGGCAGCTCACCGCCTCTTACATGCTCCATGGCGCGCCCGGGGTGGGCAAGACCGAGATCATTCAGCAACTCGCGGAGGAGATCGGCGCGCGGCTCTTCGATCTGCGCCTCACGACGATCGAGCCGCAGGATCTGCGCGGGCTGCCCTATTACGACCACGACGCGCAAAAGACCGTCTGGTACCGCCCCGAGGATCTGCCCGATGACCCGGCGCGCCCGGCGGTGCTGTTCCTTGACGAGCTGACCGCCGCCGCCCCATCCCTGCAGCCCACGGTCTATGGCCTGCTGCAGGAGCGGCGCGTGGGCCAGCACCGTCTGCCCGATACCGTGTTTCTCGTGGCTGCGGGCAACACGGTCGAGGATGGCGCCATCGCCTATGAGATGGGCAGCGCCCTGTCGGACCGGTTGGTACATCTGCATGTGGTGGCGAGCGCGTCGGACTGGCTCGAGAATTACGCGATCCCGAATGGCCTGCACCCAGCGGTGATCGCCTTCCTGCGCAGCCGGGGCGATCTGCTCAGCACGGTGCGCGCCGCACAGGAGCGTGACGACCTCATCGCCGCCACCCCGCGCGCATGGGCCCGGGTCAGCGCCATCCTGCGCGCCACACCGGACCGGCGGCTACGCAATATCCTCGTGGCGGGCACGGTTGGCGAGGCCATCGGCGCGGAATTCGCGCTCGTCGCTGACGAGGTCGCCGCGACCGTGCGCATCGATGAGTTGCTGCAGGCCGAGCCCGGCAAGCGCCTCGCCCTCTACCCGGACAGCATGCATGGCCTTCATGCGCTGGTTTACGGACTGATCGGCGCGCTGAACGCCGAGACCGCAACCGGGGTCATCGCCTGCATGGCGGATCTGACCCGGCTCGCCGAGGCGCGGCCCGAACCCGTCTTTCGCACCCTGCCCCTGGAGGAGCTGCGCACCCATGGGTTCGAATTGCTGATCCAGCGGGGTCTGGCGCTCGATCTGGCCGAAAGCTTCCTCGACTCCCCCGCCTATGCCGACTACGCGCGCCAGCGCGAAGAGGCCGGGCTGGCCTGACCATGACCCGCGCCGCTGCGCATTCCCAACGGGCGACACGGGCGCTGCAGAAGCTCTCGGAGGCGGACCCAGCCCTTGCCGCACTGGCCCTCTGGTGCCAGCATCGCGACCGGGATCTTGGCGCGCTGCCTGCACAAAGCCAGGGCGTGCGCATTGCCTATGGCCCCGCCTTCGAAGGGCTCGGCCTGTCGGAACAGATGGGGCTCTGCGCCCATCACATCCTCCATGTCGCCCTGCGCCACAGCGCCCGCGCCAATGGGCTGGAACTTCGGCTGGGGCCGGCCTTTGCGCCCGAGCTTTTCGGCATTGCCGCCGATGTTCTGATCAACGAGACCCTGCTGGCTGCGGGCTACATCCAGCCCCGCCCCCATGTGACACTTGCAACCCTGGGCCGCGCGGCCCCGGCAGCGACCGCGCGCGATCTTCTGGGCCAGTATGATGCGGAGCGGCTTTACATGGCCCTGCGCGGCAATGGGGGCGACGCAGGCCGGGCCAAGCAGGCGCGCGAGGCGCTGACCGAGGCCGCCGAAGCCGATGGCTACAGAGCTGATCTCGCGCCCGAGCAGGACGGTGGAGGCGGAGAAGACGACACCCAAGAGGCGCAGGATTTCGAATGGCGGCAGCATCTGGCCCGCGCGCTGGAGGCGGGCAAGCTTGCCGGACGCGGGATCGGCGCGCTCGGCTTTCGTCTGGCGGATATCCCCGAGAGCCGCACCCCGTGGGAACAAACCCTGCGCAACCTGCTGGACCGGGCCCTGCGCGACGCGCCCCGGCCTAGCTTTCGCCGCCCGGCAGGGCGCTGGGTCGCCGCCGAGACCGAGGCCCGCGCCAATGGCCGCCCAGTCCCGGTGTTCGAGCCCGCCCGCCAGCGGGATCAGATGCAGCCCCGGATCGTGCTGGCGCTCGATTGCTCAAGCTCGATCACGGGGCAAGATCTGGCCCATTTCGCCGCCCAGGTCGCCCGGATCGGGCGGCGCGTGATGGCCGAGATCCACGTGATGCTCTTTGACGAAGTGGTTCAGAGCCACCGCCAAATGCGCGGCGCGGGCTGGTCCGACAGCCTTGCAGATTGGGACTTCGCCCGCGACGGCGGCACCTCCTTTGTCGAGGTTATCGCCGAGGCCGCGTCGCTCAACCCTTCGGTCCTCATCCTGCTCACCGATTGCGACGGCCCGTTCGGCGACCCGCCCGGACGCCTGCCCGTCATCTGGGCCTGCGCCGAACCACCGGCCCAGCGTCCGCCGTTCGGCACCCTCCTGACAATGGAGCGCTAGGAAGGCCGCGCCCGCGCCATGGCGGCAAGGCGCGCATGGGCGGAAACCTCCGCCGGGTCGAAGGCGATGCTGACCTCAAGCTTGTTCTGAGACAGGTTCACCCGCTGCAACGCGTCCTCGGTCAGGCCCTCGGCAAAGATTGTGTCTTGCACGTCCTGCCGTTCCGCAGGTGTCAGGGACAGGAACCGCGGATCCTCCCCACCCTCTTGCACCGATAGAAAGGTGAGCTGCGGTACCCGGATCAGGCCCGATTGCTCGATCATCAGGTGCAGTTCGCCCGCGCGCATGTCCCGTGCGGCGGCGATCCGGGCCAGAACCGAGCGCGCCCGCACCTGCAGCAGGTCCTGCACCCGCGCGACCTCGGCCTCCGTGGCCAGTGCTCGGCGCTTGTCGCGATCCGACACGGTCAGGACATAGGTCTCGATGATCAGCACGAAACCGAACATCGCCAGCGGCGCCTGGCTCAGACCCAGCGCCCAATCGGGCCGCGCGATCATCAGGAGCGGAAAGGGCAGAAGCGCAATCACGTAGCGCGCGAGCGATTTCTCGAACACGATCCGCCAGAACAGCTTGGAAAAGAGACCGCCTCGCGGATAGACCCAAACGCCCAGCGACATCAGCCGTCGCGGTACGTAGCTTGTGTCCAGCGTGGATTTGCCCAGCACCGTCTCGGGCGTGACCACGAGGATCATCCCCCGCCTCCGTACAAGCTACGCTCAGACCTCGGCAAGGAAGGCCTCAATCTCGGCGCGCGTCGGCATGGAGGGGCCAGCGCCGGGCCGGGTGACCGAGATCCCCGCAGTGGCGCAGCCGAAGGCCAACGCGTCGGCCATGCTCTGCCCCTCGGCCAGCGCAGTGGCGAGCCCACCGTTGAAGGCATCCCCCGCCCCGGTGGTCTCGACCACGGGGCCCGGTGCCTTTGCGGGTTGGTGCAGGCACTGCGTCGCATCCTTGTAGAGCACCCCTTGGGATCCCAGCGTGATGATGGCGGCCCCGGCCCCGCGCGCGCGCAGGGCATCGGCGGCGGCCTCGGCCTCGGCCAGATTGGTCACCGGGAGCCCCGTCAGGGCCTCGGCCTCGCTCTCGTTGGGCGTGATGAGGTCACACAGGCCCAGCATGGCATCGGACAGCTCCGCGGCGGGCGCCGGATTGAGGATCGTCATGACCCCGGCCTCCCGCGCGATCTCAAGCCCGCGATGGGCCGCGACGAGCGGTTGCTCGAGCTGGGTCATGAAGACCCCGGCCCCGGCGATTAACGCGGCCTCGGCCTCCAGATCGCTCCCATCCATATGGCCCGCCGCGCCGGGGGCCACGATGATCGCATTGTCGCCCGTGGCCTCCTCGATGAAGATATGGGCCGCGCCGGTATAGCTCTCGGGCATGGGGTGAACATGCGGGGTGACACCCGCCTCCTGCCAGATCCCGTCGGCCATCTCGGCAAAGGCATCCGCCCCGAGCCGCGTGATCATATGCGCGTCGCCCCCGGCCCGGGCGCAGGCAATCGCCTGGTTCGATCCCTTGCCCCCGGGATTGAGGGCAAAGCTGTTGCCGAGAGTGGTCTCGCCCATCTTCGGCATCCGGCCTGCGCGAAAGGCGCAATCGGCAACGAAGATGCCCAGAATGACAATCGGTTTTCCCATGATGCGCTGCCCTCCCCGGCTTGGGGATACTCTAGCGCGGCGCGGCCCGGGCGCAATGATCCTCGGGCCCGATCGCTCCCGAATGCAGACAGGGCCGCCCCTCGGGACGGCCCTGCTCTGGACGCTGTTGAACCGGGTTAGTTCAGATCGGCCATGAAGGCATTCACATCATCGAGCGAGATATATTCCTCTTCCGTGATGCCCTCTTCCGAGAAGCTCCAGATCACGGCCGGGGCCGACACGTCGCCATTGGCGTCGAACTGCACATTCCCCGTGGCGCCCTGGTAGAAGACATCCCCGCCCCCGGCGAGCACCTCGACGGCGGCGGTGAAGCCCGCCCCATCAGCGGTGATCGGTGTGCCTTCGGGGTTGGTAACGCGCCCGATCTGGGCTGCAATCTCTGCGCCTGACGCGCCTTCGCCCGCCGCCTGCATGGCCAGAAGCGCGATCATCGCCGCGTCATAGCTGTTGGCGAGGCCCGGCCCCGTGGGGGCGCTGCCGAACTTCTCGGTATAGCTTGCCACAAAAGCATCCGCCGAGGCCGCACGGGGCGAAGCCGTGTCCGTGCCGAGCGTGTTGCCGAGGAACTGCAGGCCGACATTCTCGACGAACTCCTCGGATTTCAGGGAATTCGCGACGATCATGTTCTGGGTCCCACCGAGCGAGATCCATTCCCGGACTGCCGCGATCCCTTCCTTGGGATAGAGCGCGAGATAAATCGCCTCGGGTTTGCCGCGCAGGGCTTCGGTCACCTCGGCCCGGTAGGACGGTTGGCCGTCATTCAGCGCGACAGAGCCGGTCACCTCGATCCCGAGCGCGGCCAGATCTTCGGCCACGAGCTTGCCGATATCCTGCCCCCAATCGTCATTCTTGTAGAGCACGGCAACGGATTTGTAGCCCTGATCAGCGGCCACCTTGGCCCCCATGGCCGCCTGCACGCCCGAGGTGGCGAAGGTCCGGAACCAAAGGCCTTCCGTCTTGCCCTCTTCGGCGAGCCCGGTGAACACGGTCGAGGACGAACAGCACGACATCTGCATCACACCCGACGGCACCGTGACCGAGGTCAGGATCGGCATGGACACCCCGGACGAGACCGCGCCCAGAAGCACGTCGATCCCGTCGAGATCCACCAATGCCTTGGCCGCATCCACGCCGACCTTGGGGTCAACCTGGCTGTCGCGCAGGACCATCTCGATCTGGCAGCCATTCACGCCACCGGCCTCGTTGACCTGATCTACGGCGAATTGTGCCGTGGCGGCGATCGGCTTGCCCCAGTCCACCGAGGTCGGCAGCACCGCACCGATCTTGGTGGTGCAGGATTGTGCTGCCGCCGCGCCGCCGAGGCTAGCGGCGATGAAGGTCACGCCCAGCATCAGGCTGGCCCGTGTCAATCTAGGTGAAAACGTCTTGGATCCGGTCATGAAAGTCTCCCTGGTTTTTATCTGTCGGGTTGTCCCGATTGTGACACGACAAGCCGCTCCGGGAACAGGCCCTGAGGCCGCCAGAGCAACATGCCGACGATGACAAGGCCGATCAGCACGAACTGGATCGACCCGGTATAAAGCTGCACCTCCACGGGCGCGAACCGCGACAGGGCCCAGCCGCTCGCGGTCCAGGCACCCCAGATCAGGAACGCCCCCGCGATGGCCCCGCGGTTGTTGCCCGCCCCGCCGACGATGAGCATTGCCCAGATCTGGAATGTCAGGATCGGCAGGACATCCTGCGGGCTGATGAAGGCATAGAAGGTGGCATAGAGCCCCCCGGCCAGCCCCATGATGACCGACCCCGCGATGAACGCGACGAGGCGCACGCGGTCCGGCGTCTTGCCCAGCGCGCGGGCCGCGATTTCATCCTCGCGGATCGCCCGCAGAAGCCGTCCGAACGGGCCACGGATCAACCGCTCCAGCCCGAGATAGGTCAGGATCAGCGCCGTCAGCACGAAGGCCAGAAAGACGATGTTATAGCTGAGCCCTGCACCGAGCAGGTCGCTCAGCGGCCGCTCGAACCCGCGCACACCCGACGCGCCCCCGGCCAGCCCTTGCGCGTTGCGCACGAGGTTCTCAAAGGCCACGGCGACACCGAACGTGGCAATCGCCAGATAATCATGGCGCAGGCGGAGGGTCAGCAACCCGACGCCCCAGGCCAAGAGCCCTGCGATCAGGATGCCGCCGCCCAGTGCCAGCCCGTAAGGCAGGTCATAGCCCCCCAGATGGGCGGTCTGCGGCGCGCCTCCGAGGATCAGCGTCGCGTAGCCGCCCGCGCCGAAAAACGCGACCACCCCGCCATTGAAGAGCCCCGTATTGCCCCATTGCAAATTCAGCCCCAGCACCGCGATGGCCAGAATGCCCGCCAGCGTGCTGAAAAAGACGAGGTAGGATAACAGGCCGATCATGTCTCCCGCGCCTCCCCAAAGAGCCCATGGGGCCGCAGGACCAGCACCAGCACAAGAATGAGAAAGGGCACCGAGGGGCTGTAGCCCGAGGGCAGGATCACCAATGCGAGGTTCGCGGCAATCCCGACAAGGAACCCGCCCAGCACCGCGCCATAGATCGACCCGATCCCGCCGACGATGGTCGCTGCAAAGATCGGCAGCACCAGATCGCGCCCGATCACCGGGGTGATCTGGTTCGTCAGCCCGTAAAAGATCCCCGCCACGGCGGCGAGGCTGCCCCCGATGATCCAGATCAGCGCCACCATGCGCTGCAGATTGATGCCCGAGACCTGCGCGAGGCTCGGGTTCTCGGCCACCGCGCGCAGGGAAAACCCGAAGGTCGTGCGCGACAGCACCAGATGCAGCACGAACATCAAAACCAGCGCCGCGACCAGCGCAAAGACCTGATCGGGCTTGACCAGCACCAGCGGGTCATAGCTCAGCACCTGCGCGAAGACGATCTCGTCCGAGTAAAGCTGTGTGTTCAGTCCGAAGCCAAGGCCCAGAAGGTTGCGGATCACCATCGCCACCCCGAAGGACGCAAACACCATCGACAGCTCCCCGCCTTTCTCGCGCACCCGGCGAAAGACCAGCCGGTCGATGGCGATGGCCGACAGGCCGGTGAGGACCATGCTCAGCACCGTCGCCAAGCTCAGCGTCCAGGTCAGGCTCAGCATCGGCAGCGCTGCATCCAGCTGCGGCAGCAGGGCGGCAAAGAGCCCGTCAAAGACCAGCGCCGCATAGGCCCCGATCGATAACAGCTCCGCATGGGCGAAATTGGCAAAGCGCAGCATATGCATGGTCATGGTCAGACCGATCGCGCCCAGCGACAGGATCGCGCCCACGAGAATACCGTCGAGCAGATGCTGGATCATGAGGCCGCCACCCGCTTGCCGCCGAGATAAATCTGCCCGACCACCGGATCGGTCAGCAGATCCGCCGCCGCCCCGTCAAGCTGGTTGCGGCCATCGGCGAGGATGTAGCAATGATCCGACAGGCGCAGGGCCTGTTTCACGTTCTGCTCCACCAGCAGGATCGTGACCCCACGCTCGGTCAGGCTCCGCGCATGTTCCAGCACCTCTTGCGCGGCCTTTGGGGCCAGCCCGGCGGAGGGTTCGTCCATCAGCACCAGTCGCGGCTCGGTGGCCAGCGCCAAGGCCACGGCGAGGAACTGGCGCTGGCCGCCCGAAAGGGCGCCGGCCTTGTCGCTCAGCTTGTCGGCCAGAACCGGGAATTGCCGCAGCAGGGCCGCGCGTCGGTCACCGGTCTCGCGCCCCGCATGGCGCAGCACCAGATCGAGGTTCTCGCGCACGGTCAGGGTGCGAAAGATATTGTCCGATTGCGGGACATAGGCCACGCCATGGCGCGCCAGCAGGTCCGGGCGCAGATTGGTGATCGTCTCGGCCTCGGTGGTGATCACCCCGTCCGAGACCGGAACGAGCCCCGCCACCGCCTTGATCAGCGTGGATTTCCCCGCCCCGTTGGGCCCGATGATCACGGTCACCTTGCCCGCCGCCGCGCGCAGGTCAAGCCCGTGCAGGATCGGCAGATGCGGGCGATACCCCGCCACCAGCCCGGAAATCCGCAGCGCGTCAGCCATCGGCCTGCGCCCCGAGATAAGCGTCGAGCAGCACCGGATCGGCCAGCGCATCCTCTGGCGTGCCTTCGAAGATCACCCGCCCCTGTCCCAGCGCGATGATCGGAGTGCAGTGGCGCATGACGAAATCCATGTCATGCTCGATGATGACAAAGGTCTTGCCCGCCCGGTTCAAGGTCTCGATCTTGTCGATGAGCACCTCGGTCAGCACCGGGTTCACCCCCGCGGCGGGCTCATCCAGCAGGATCACCGCCGGATCCCCCATCAGCACCCGCGCCAGTTCCAGCAGTTTCATCTGCCCGCCCGAGATCTGCCCGGCAGCCTGATCGGCGAGCTTGGCGAGGGTCACGAAGTCCAGCACCTCCATGGCGCGGGCGCGGATCTCTTCCTCCTGCCGCCGCATGGCCTTGGCGCTCAGAAACGCGCCCCAGAGCCGCTCGCCCACCTGTGCCATGGGCGCGAGCATGACATTCTCAAGCACGCTCATGCGCGCAAAGGGGCGCGGGATCTGGAAACTGCGCGCGAGCCCGGCCCGGAACAGCGCGTCGGGCGTGTGACCTGTCACCTCCGCGCCCTTCAGCACGACCTGCCCCGCGCTCGGGCGCAACGCCCCGGTGAGCACATTGAACAGGGTCGACTTGCCCGCCCCGTTCGGCCCGATCAGCCCGGTCATGCTGCCCGGCGTGATCTCGAGCGATACATCATTCAGCGCCTGGAACGGGCCAAAGAAATGCGACAGCCCGCGCGTGGCGAGGATCGGCGCGCTCACGTGCCTGCCCCCAGCACCGCGTCATCGGGCTTGGTGTTGAGGTTGTATTTCATGATCCGGCCATGGCGACCGGAGCGGTCCCGCTCCAACCCGTAAACCGGCCCTTTGGGTCCCTTGGCCTGGGACAGGATCGCATCCAGCGCGGCGCGGTCCTCGGCATCCAGCGTCCAGCCAAAGACTTCGAGCGTGCGCGGCAGATGCCGTGCGTAGCGCGCCCCGACAATGGCCGCGCCGACCTGCGGCTGGTCCAGCACATAGCGCGTGGCGACCGCGCTCAACCCGACCCCATGCTTGGCCCCGATCTCGCGCAGCACGCGCAGAAGATCCTGAAATCGCGCCCAAGGGCCGAACTCGTCGATGATCAGGCGGTACTTGATGAGCGAGCGGTTCTGAAACTCGAACCCGGGATCCGGCGCGCCCAGCCAGTCCTCGGTCAGAAACCCGCCCGCCAAACTGCCATAGCACAACAGCTGGATGTCCTGCGCGGCGGCCCAGTCGGTCAACCCATTGCGCGGGCGCGGGTCGAGCACCGAATACTGCACTTGCGTCGAGATCAGGTCGAACCCGGCCTCCACGAATTGCGCGGTCTCGGCGATATCCCAGTTGGTGACGCCCAGATGGCCGATCTTGCCCTCGGCCTGCGCGGCCTTGAGCACCGCAAGCGCCTCGGTCGGCACGCCTTGCGTCATGTCCCACCAGAAGAACTGCACCAGATCGAGACGCTCCACCTGCAGCCGCCGGAGCGAGCGGTCGATGATCGCCATCACCTCCTCGGGGCGCAGCTCCGCCAACCGTCCGAGATCGGGTACGAGTTTGGTATGGACCTTGACCCGCCCCGCGACCGAGGCGCCACGGCGCTGGCGCAGATCGGCGATGAACTGGCCGATCATCTCTTCGACGCCCACATAGATGTCGGCGCAATCGAAGGTGGTGATCCCCGCATCGAGAAAGGCCTCCATGTCGCGGATCGCCGTGGCGCGGTCCACCGCCCCATGGTCCCCGGCAAGCTGCCAGCCGCCCTTGATCACGCGCGAGATCTCGTGATCCGGGCGCAAGGCGATCGTTTCAACCGCGCTCATGGCCTGTCCTTTGTCCAATAGGGGGTGCCGCGCGCCTCGGGCAGGCCCGTGGTCTCGGCATGGGCGAACCAACGCTTGGCCTCGCGCGTAATGCGGAACCGCCCGCCGCAATGGGGATCCGGGCAGGCCACTTCGGCATCCGTGGATATCCAGTCCCCGGGTGCGGTCTCGCGCTGCTTGGCGGGCAAGAGCGGCAGGAGCGCGGCGAGCGCATACATCGAGACCCGCTGCCCGGCCTCGAAGACAAGTGCTTCGCCCTCGACGCGGAAACTCTCCCCCGCCACATGGCGGCAGACCGGCGGGCGGTCCGGGTCGAGCACGGTCTCCACGCGCAGGTCGTAGAGCCAGACGCCGTCTTCGGTCTTGTGATCCTGCATCCACCCCTGCCGGTCGCGAACTGTGATATGTTATCGTAGATAGGTTATTCTTGACGTGTCAATCGCCCTATGCTCCACCTGAAGTCCCGCCCCGTGCCCGAGAGGTCCGCCCCATGTGCGCGCTCAACATCGCCCGGATCGACCCGACCAGCCTGCGCGACACCGTCTATCAGGAGCTGCGCGGCGCGTTCACGCGCGGCGAGTTCGGGCCCGGGGATCAGGTCAGCCTGCGAACGCTGGCGGATATGCTCGGGACCTCGATGACCCCCGTGCGCGAGGCCGTGCGGCGGCTCGTGGCGGAGGGCGCGCTGGTGGATATGCCGAACCGCTCGCTCATGGTGCCGCCGCTAGATACGGCGCGGATCCGCGAGCTGAAGAGCGCACGCGAAACGCTCGAGGCCTTGGCGCTGGATCTCAGCATGGACCGGATGGACCCGGCCCTGATCGACCGGCTCGAGGCGATTCTGGCCACGCCACAAGGCCCCGAGCCCGACCTGCAGCAGAATTACGACTTCCACCTGACGCTCTATCGCCAGTCCCAAAGCACGGTGATCCTTCCGCTGATCGAAGCGCTCTGGCTGCAATACGGGGCTTGCCTGCATCTGGTGATGCAGCATGAGGACGCCCGCCAGATCGCCCAGCACACCCACCATGTGGAGATCATCGCCGCCCTGCGCGCAGGCGCACGGGACGCCGCGCAAACGGCCTTGCGCCAGGATATCGCCCGCAGTTTTCGGGTGCTTCTACCAGAGGACAAGACATGACCCGCCCCGACGAGACCGATCTCGGCCAGTTGCGCATCAGCCGCGCCCTTACCGGCCTGTGGCAGGTGGCCGATATGGAAAAGGACGGCACGACCCTCGACCCCGAGACCGCCGCCGATCATCTGGCCGCCTATCACGCGGCGGGGTTCACCAGTTTCGACATGGCGGACCATTATGGCAGTGCCGAGATCATCGCCGGGCGCCTTCTGGCCCGCGCCCCGGAGCCGCCGACCATGGTGGCCACGAAATGGTGCCCGCCCCCGGGGCCGATGAGCGCCGAGATCGTGCGCGCGGGTGTGCTCGAACGGATGGAGCGGCTGGGCGTGGCGCAGGTGGACCTCCTGCAGTTTCACTGGTGGAGCTTCGAGCATCCCGCCTGGCTCGACGCGCTGCACCAGCTGGCCGCTTTGCGCCGCGAGGGGCTGATCGCCGAGATCGGGGTGACCAATTTCGACGCGGCCCATCTGCGCGTGGCCGTGGCCGATGGCGTGCCGCTGATCAGCAATCAGGTCTCTTTCTCGCTGCTGGATCGCCGGGCGGCAGGACCGCTGGCCGCGACCTGCGCCGATCTGGGTGTGCGGTTGCTGGCCTATGGCACGCTCTGCGGTGGGTTTCTGTCCGAACGCTGGCTGGACCAGCCGGAACCTGCGGAAATCACCGACTGGAGCAAGATGAAGTATCACCGCTTCATCGATGCGGCCGGGGGTTGGGACGGGTTCCAGGGGATCCTGCGCGCGGCCAAGACCGTGGCGGACCGGCATGGGGTCTCGATCCCGAATGTCGCCACGCGCTGGGTGTTGGAGCAACCCCATGTGGCCGGGGTGATCATTGGCGCGCGGCTCGGCGAACGGGCGCATATTGCGGACAATGCGCAGCTCTTCGAGTTTTCGCTGAGCGCGGAGGATCACGCAGTGCTCGACGCCGCCTTCGACGGCACGCGGATGGTCCCCGGGGATTGCGGCGATGAATACCGAGTGCCGCCCTTCCTGACCGCGTCCGGGGATCTGAGCCATCACCTTGCGGAGATGCCCCGGGCCGTGCGCGCCTCGGACGGGCTGCGCGGCCCCCATGTGGTGACGGGCACGAAATGGGAAGACATCGCCGGCTATGCCCGGGCGCGACGGGACGGCGAGATCGTCTCGATCTCGGGCACCACGGCCACTGCCGGCAGCGACCGGGTGGTCGCGCCCGAGGATGCAGGCGCGCAGACGACCTTCATCCTCGACCGGATCGCGGCGAGCCTTGCCGCCCTGGGCGGATCCATCGAAGATGTGATCCGCACGCGCATCTATATCACCGACCCGGCGGATGTGGACGCGATCTCCGAGGCCCATGGCCAGGTCTTTGGCGCGATCAAGCCCGCCAACACGCTGGTGGTGGTGGCCGGGCTCATCGGCGGCTACCGGGTCGAGATCGACGCGGATGCGCGGATCGCTCAGAGCTGAGGCAGATCGGGCCCGCGCACTTGCGCCCATCGCGCTGCAAGGCGCATTTCCGCCCCCCGCGCGCGTTTGTCCGGTTGATCTCGCATCAGGGCTGATTTAGGCGGTCTGTGACGATCGTATACCGTCGTGTACGGAACGATTGCTGACTGCTCACATGCGCGTGCCCGGGGCGCAGGCCTCGGCGCGGACCTGATCCACTTTCGCCGGAAGGTAACTGACTATGGCCGATCAAACGAACCCGGATATCGTGTACACCACCGTTGACGAGGCACCCGAGCTGGCGAGCGCGTCGCTCCTGCCGATCATCCAGGCCTTCGCCGCACCTGCGGGCGTGTCCGTGGGCACCCGGGACATCAGCCTTGCTGGCCGGATCCTAGCCGCCGTTGCCGGCGCACAGGACCACCTGGCGGAGCTTGGTGGTCTGGTGAAGTCGCCCGAGGCGAATGTCATCAAGCTGCCGAACATCTCGGCCTCTCAGCCCCAGCTCGATGCGGCCATCGCCGAGCTGCAGGCGCAGGGCCATGACGTACCCTCCTACCCGGCCAGCCCGTCCACCCCGGAAGAAGAGAAGATCAAGGCAGCCTATGACGCGGTCAAGGGCTCGGCCGTGAACCCCGTGCTGCGCGAGGGCAACTCGGACCGCCGCGCCGCGCAGGCAGTCAAGAACTTCGCCCAGGCCAACCCTCACCGGATGGGCGCATGGTCGTCGGACAGCAAGACCACCGTCATGACCATGGGGCAGAATGACTTCCGCTCTAACGAGACCTCGACCACCGTCACCGCCACGCAGGCTGGCGATGCGCGGATCGAGTTCGAAGGCCCCGATGGCGTAACCGTGCTGAAAGAGGGCATCGCCCTGCCCGAAGGCACCGTTGTGGACGCGACCTTCATGTCCGCCGCCGCCCTGCGCAGCTTCCTCGCCGAAACCATCGCCGCGACCCAGAAAGAGGACGGCGTCCTGTGGTCGCTGCACCTCAAGGCGACGATGATGAAGGTCTCGGACCCGATCCTCTTCGGCCATGCGGTCGAGATCTTCTTCGAAGAGCTCTTCGCCAAGCACCCGGATCTGGCCGCCGCCGCGCGCGGTGGGATGGGTACCGTGCTCGACGGAGCTTCGGACGCGGTTCTGGCCGACTACCAGGCGGTTCTGGCCAAGCAGCCCCCGATGTACATGGTGAACTCCGACAAGGGCATCACCAACCTGCACGTCCCTTCGGATGTGATCATCGACGCCTCCATGCCCGCCGTGATCCGCGCGGGCGGCAAGGGCTGGGGCCCGGATGGCGGCGAGGCCGATACGGTCTGCGTGATCCCGGATTCGAGCTACGCGCCGGTCTATGACGAGGCGATCAATTTCTTCAAGAAGAACGGCAAGCTCGACGTCACCACCGCCGGAACCGTGCAAAACCTCGGCCTGATGGCGCAGAAGGCCGAAGAATACGGCTCCCACCCGACCACCTTCGAGGCGGCGGCTGACGGCACCATGCGGATGATCGCGGCCAATGGCGATGTCCTACACGCCCACACAGTCCAGAAGGGCGATATCTGGCGCTCCTGCACCACGAAGAAAGCACCGATCGAGGATTGGGTGAATGTCGCGATCCAGCGTCAGGCCCTGACCGGCTACCGGGCGATCTTCTGGCTCGACGCGACCCGTGGCCATGATGCCGAGCTGATCAAGTATGTCACCCCGATCCTCGAAGCCGCCGGCGTGGCCGACAAGTTCGAGATCATGTCCCCGGCTGAGGCGACCGTTGCCAGCCTCGAGACGATCACCAAGGGCGAGAACACCATCGCGATCACCGGCAACGTGCTTCGCGACTATCTCACCGACCTCTTCCCGATCCTCGAGCTGGGCACCTCGGCAAAGATGCTGTCCATCGTCAAGCTGATGCAGGGCGGCGGGCTGTTCGAGACCGGTGCGGGCGGCTCGGCCCCCAAGCATGTCCAGCAGCTGATGGAAGAGAACCACCTGCGCTGGGACAGCCTTGGCGAGTTCTGCGCCCTGGGTGAAAGCTTCGCCTTCCTGGCCCAGACCCATGACAATGCCAAGGCCGCCGTGCTCGCCGCGGGGATCGAGGCCGCGACGCAGAAAGTGCTGGAATTTGACCGCTCCCCGGGCCGCAAGGTCGGTCAGCCGGACAACCGCGCCAGCCATTACTGGTTCGCCCGCTACTGGGCCGAGGCGCTGGCCGCGCAAACCGACGATGCCGAGCTGGCCGCCCATTTCGCGCCCGTGGCCGAGCAACTGGCCGCTCAGGAGGAGACCATCCTTGCCGAGCTATCGGCCGGGGCGGGCAGCCCGGCGGATCTGGGTGGTTACTACCATGGTGACCCGGCCAAGGTGGCCGCCGTCATGCGCCCGAGCGCGGCGCTGAACGCCATCATCGGCTAAGGCCGCAGCAGACCGACATCGCGAAAGCCGCCCGCATCCCGGGCGGCTTTTTCATGCCCGCCGGTCGCCCTTACCGCGCGCCGGAAGCGCGGCTCATCCGCTCCAGCGCTTCGGCGCCCACAAGCTCCACCGCGCCGCGCCGTTGCACGACCCAGCCCCGGCGCTGAAACTCCGCCAGGGTGCGCGAGATGACCTCGCGGGCCGTGCCAAGCTCGGTGCTGAGCACCTGATGGGTTGCGCGCACGACCCCGTCGCCATCGGCCAGCTCCAGCAGCCGCGCGGCAAGCCGGACATCCATGCGCTGGAACACGATGCTGTCGATCAGCGAGAAGAGATCCGTGATGCGCCGGGAATAGGCCTTGAAGACAAACTGACGAAAGACATCCGAGCGCGCGGTCAGATCGTCAAAGGTGCCGCGCGGGATCGCCACCGCCCGGACCGGGGTTTCGGCAACACCGAAGGCCGCATATTCTTCGAAGGCCAGCATGCAAGCCGTTGTCAGAACGCAGCTTTCCCCGGCATGCACCCGGTAGAGAAACACCTCCCGCCCGGTATCGGAGACTTGCTGCACGCGCACCGAGCCCTCCAGCAACAGCAGCAGGTGATCCGGGGACTGGCCCGGGGCAAAGACCTCGGTCCCTTCGGGCACGGACAGGATCCGGCTGCCCGCCACCAGCGCGCGGCGCAGATCGGCAGGCAAGGCGGCCAGCCCGGCAAAACGCGCGATCCAGCTCTCGGTCTCTTGGCTCAATTGACTGTTCCTCTGCGGGCGCTCCGCTCCGCGACAAGTCTAGCAAACCCCGCGCGCGGCACCAGCGCAAGCGCGCCGGGATCAGGTCCGCAGCGCGTCGCCCATCTCGACCCGCGGGGCCGGCTTGGCGGGCGCGGGCAGAACGGCGGCCGCGAGCCGGTACCCCGCCCCGTGGACGGTCACGATCAGGTCCGCATCGGGCGAGGCCAGCGCCAGCTTGCGCCGCAGCCGCACGATATGGGCATCAATGGCCCGATCGGTGATCGTGGTGGCATTGCCATAGACCTGATCGAGGATCTCGCTGCGTGTGACCACATCCCCCTGCCCGGCCATGATGACCTTGAGCAGCGTGGCCTCGGTATTGGTCAGCTCCAGGTTCCGGCCATCGGCCACCCGGCTCGCCCGCAGTGCCACCAGATCGAACTCCACCGGCCCAAACCGATAGCGCTGCCCCTCGGCGAGGGTGATCCCGTCGCGCCCGAGGCCCTGCCCGTGTCCCTGCCGCTGCATCCGGCGCAGGACCGAGCGGACCCGCGCCAGAAGCTCACGCGGCTCATAGGGTTTGGTCACATAGTCATCGGCCCCGACCTCCAGCCCGATGATCCGGTCATAAAGCTCATCGCGCGCCGAGAGCATGATGATCGGCACATCCCAGTGCTGCTGCAGACGCCGGGCCACGTCGAGCCCATCCTCGTCGGGCAGGATCAAATCAAGCACCACCAGATCGGCGGCCTGCTGATCGAGCAGCTCGAACAACTCAGCCGAGGTTGACACCCCGGTGGCGCGATATCCGTGTTTCGAGAAGAACCGCTTGAGGAAGGACGTCACCTGCTGGTCGTCATCCACGATCACAATATGCTCTTTCATCGGCGCCCTGACCCTCCGTGGTGACGCGGCCTGCCACTCCACCCTTGCGCGGTGGCGTCTGGCAGGGCCATGGTTCGCGTCATGCGTGTCCCTGACCCCAGCCTCCGCCAGACACGACCCTTATGGATCGCCGCGGCGGCGCTCGCCTTGATCTCGGTCACGGTCGGGCTCGGGGTGACGCTGGGTCTCCAGACCCGCACGCAGTTCCGCGAGATCTCGGCCAGTTGGGACAGCTACACCGTGAGTGCCGAGCGCAAGGGCGCGCTGATCAGCGAGATCCGTGGCTATCTCGGCTATGGCGGCATCATCCACAATTTCAAGAATTACGTGCTGCGGCAGGAGGATGTGTATCTGCAGGCCACGACGGCGCAGATCGCCCAGTTCCGCGAGACGGTCGCGGAGTACGGCACCCTCGCGCTGGTCCCGTCCGAGCGTGACGCACTGGACGCCATCGCCGCCACGATCAGCGCCTATGAGCAGACCCTGCCGCAAGCCCAGACCGCCGCTCGGTTCGGCTGGCCCCCGGCGCGCACGGATGCATTGGTTCGGGTCGACGATTCCGAGGCATTGGCCGCCCTCGCCCGGCTCGAAGGGGTCTGGCGAGAGGCACAGGCCGCCAGCACCCAGCGCATCCTCGCCTCGGTCACCGAGGGCAACCGGCTGATCTGGATCGGGTTCTGGTCCATCGCCGCGCTGGTTCTGGCCGCTCTGGTGATCGGCTGGCTGCTCTATCTGATGTTTCGCGACCTGAATGCCGCGAACGCCCGGCTCGCCCGGGAACTGGCGGAGCGCACCCTGCTGGAGCAGGCGCAGGCGCGTTTGACCACGATCGTGGAGCAGAGCCCGACGACGATCCTGATGACCGACACGCAAGGCCGGATCGAGTATGCCAACGCCAAGTTCGAAGCCCTGACCGGCTGGTCCCGGGACGAGATCCACGGCAAGACCCCGGCCTTTCTGCAATCGGGCGACACCGAGGACCACGCCTATGCCGAGATCCGCGAGACGCTGGGCCGGGGCGAGACCTGGCGCGGAGTGTTCCGCAATCTGCGCAAGGACGGGTCGAGCTACTGGGCCGAGACGACGCTTCTGCCGCTGCTGGATGCACAGGGCGCGGTGCAGAATTTCGCCGGGCTGGGCGAGGACATCACCGAGGCCCGGCGCGCACGCGATCACGTGGTTCGCGCCCAGAAGCTGGAGGCGGTGGGCCAGCTCGCCGGGGGCGTGGCCCATGATTTTAACAACATCCTGACCACCATTGTCGGGGCGAGCCATCTGGCCGCGCTGGACGCCCCCGAAGGCAGCGATCTGGCGCAGGAGATCGACCAGATCGAGATCGCCGCCCGCCGGGCGCAAAGCCTCGTGCGCGAGTTGCTGACCTTTGCCCGGCGGGAACCCGGCAAGCGCCAGCCCGTGCTGCTGGACGAGATCGTCTCCGAGGTGCTGATGCTGCTGCGCGCCTCGATCCCGCCTCTGGTGGAGCTGCGCTACACGGCCAATGCCGCGCCGCTGACGGTGCTGGGGGATCCGACCCACCTGCATCAGATCATCATGAATCTGTGCCGCAATGCTGCCGAGGCGATGACCGGCGCGGCGGGCATTGT
Source organism: Dinoroseobacter sp. S375 (assembly GCF_049800775.1). NCBI lineage: Bacteria > Pseudomonadati > Pseudomonadota > Alphaproteobacteria > Rhodobacterales > Roseobacteraceae > Dinoroseobacter > Dinoroseobacter sp. S375. The sequence continues at coordinate 318,265 of NZ_JBNAFR010000001.1, forward strand.
CGAGGTCACCGTCACCGATGACGCCCCGCCCGAGGATATGGCACGGGACCGGGTGGCATGGGTCCGGTTGCAGGTCCGCGACAACGGACCGGGCATGCAGCCCCAGACGCTCAAACACCTGTTCGATCCGTTCTTCACCACCAAACCCCTGGGCAAGGGGTCTGGCCTGGGCCTCGCCGTGGTGTTCGGCCTGGTCGAAGAGATGGAGGGGGTCATTACCGTGGATTCCGCGCCCGGCGCAGGCGCGCGGTTCGACATCTACCTGCCACGCGCCAACGAGGTCGCGGTCGCGCAGGCGGATGCGGAGCGGACCCTGCCGCGCGGCTCGGAAAGGGTGCTTTTGGTGGATGACGAGGCCGAGGTGGCGGGCACCCTGCGGCGGCTTCTGCTGCGGCTGGGATACAGGGTCGATGCCTTCACCGCGCCGCGTCAGGCGCTCTCGGCCTTCACCGCCGCCCCGGATGCCTATGATCTGGTGATTTCAGACATGGTGATGCCCGATATGAGCGGGTTGGAACTTGCGGCCGCGATTCGAGCCAGCCGCCCCGGATTGCCCGTCATCTTTTGCAGCGGATACCCCCCGCGGCTGATCGATCTGCCCGGCGAAGTGCCGAACATCCTCGGCAAACCCGTCGATCCGGTGCTGTTTGCGCGACAAGTGCGCACAGCTATCGATAATGGAAAGATCCCGACCCCCTGATTTTCTTGACCTGAATTAGGTCGCCGCAAGATTTCGTCACAGTTCGTCACAACTCGGCGCAGGCGCGAAACAACGCCACGAGCGCCGCGAGCTACACTCAACTCAAGGTTTTGTCTCCCTGAATTTCGACCTTCTGCCAGCCCGGCAGAAGCGCTGCGATTTGCGGCGTGAGACCTCCTGTTTTGAGGACAGCCATGACCGGGACGCGCCCAAGGACACTTCGCCAGCATTGCGCATTCACGCAAGGCCCTTGGTTTGCGCCACGCCGTGCCGCAACCGCGTCTCCGCGATCCATGGCGGATCATGCCCCGATACAGACGACGGAACCGCCCGCCGTCTGACCCCTTGCCAAGCGCGAGCCCGACCCCGGTCGGGATCCGCACCCCAGCAGATTGAACAAAAGCGCGGGACCCGCCGGTCAGGGACAGGACCGGCCCCGCCTTTGCCAGGACAAGGAGCACATAGATGATACTCAGGATCCTACTGGCAGGAGCTGTGCTTGCCGGTGGCGCCGCCACCGCGCAGGAGGCGGCCACGCCCGAACCCCCGCTTGAGGTCAATGCGGCCCGGGCGGAGCTGGGCAAGAGGCTGTTTTACGACACGCGCCTGTCAGGCGACACTTCGCTCGCCTGCGCCTCGTGCCACCAGCCGGACAAGGCCTTTACCGACGGGCTGCCGCTCTCGGCGGCCTATACCGGGGGCGCGCATTTCCGCAACACGCCGACGCTCGCCAATGTGGGCTTCCGTGATGCGTGGATGCATGACGGGCGGCTGGGGACGAACCTCAACGATGTCGCCCGCGAGATGATCACCGAAACCTACCTGATGAACATGGACATGCGCATCATGCAGGAGCGGCTGAAGCAGGATCCGGTCTATGTGGAAATGTTCGCTGCCGCCGGCATGTCCGAGCCTTCCAATGGCGGGGCGCGCAATGCGCTGATGGACTTCATGAAGACCATCCAGTCGCGCAATGCCCCCATCGATACCGGCGAGATGTCCGCCGCCGCCCTGCGCGGGCAGGACATTTTCGAGGGCAAGGCCAACTGCGCCGCCTGCCATGCGGGCGTGCGTTACACCGATGATCAGCCGTACAATATCGGCGTGCCGAACAACGCGGATATCTGGAGCGATCCGGAACGCCACTCGGTCTATGTCACCTATGCCAAGTTCTTCGGCGTGCCGAATTACATGAACCTGCGCGAGGATATCGGCGCCTATATCCGCACCCATGAGGATGAGACGCGGCGCTCTTTCCTGACCCCGTCCCTGCGCGAGCTGACCTGGACTGCGCCTTACATGCATAACGGCGTGTTCGAAACCCTCGAAGAGGTTGTCGATTTCTACGACGCCGGGGGCGGCAATGACGCGCTGAAGGACCCGCGGCTCGAACCGCTCGGCCTCGTGCCCTCCGAGAAATCCGATCTGGTCGCTTTCCTGAAGGCCCTCTCGGGCGAGAGCTTCGAGACCGACGCCTATGTCTGGCCCGATGACGACTTCGATTACGCGCTGATCGAAGACTGGCGCAACGTGAACAACTGAGGGAGGCCCAGATGTCTATCAGAACCACTTTCACCGCCCTCACCGCCCTGGCCGTCGCCAGTGGTGCCTGGGCTCAGGACGCCCCGCGCCCCGAAGGGCTGGCCGCGCTCGGGCCGCCGCCGATCCCGGCGGACAACCCGCAAACCCCGGAGAAGGTCGCGCTAGGCGAGATGCTGTTCTTTGACCCGATCCTGTCGGGCAACTACGGGATGCCCTGCTCGGCCTGCCACCTGCCCGAAGCGGGCTGGGCGGTGCAGGACCGAATCAGCTTCGGCTATCCGGGCACGACCCATTGGCGCAACAGCCAGACGGTCATCAACTCGGCCTATTACGGCAAGCTCTTTTGGGCGGGTGCCTCGGGCTCGCTGGAGCATCAGGCCCGCTCGGCCGCCCGTGGCGGGGTCGCGGGCAATGGCGAGGATGACGGGATGGAGGCGCGGCTTGCCTTTGTGCCCGAATACGTCACGGCCTTCAACGAGGTCTTCGGCGATGACTGGCCGTCCGTCCGCCATGCCTATATGGCCATCGCCGCCTATCAGCGGACCCTCGTGCAGACCGATACGCCCTTCGACAATTACATGAACGGCGATGACGAAGCCCTTGATGAGGCTCAGAAACGTGGACTGGACCTCTTTGCGGGCAAGGCGAATTGCATCGCCTGCCATTCCGGACCGCTCTTGTCAAACGAGGGTTACTACAATACCGGCGTGCCGCCCTATGACGGCTGGGAAGAGGACGAGCTGGCCCAGATCACCTTCCGGTTCGAGCTTTATGCCAAGGGCTCCACGGAGGAGATGTACCGCACGACCAAGGACGATCCGGGCCTCTATTTCCGCACCAAGCAGAAGGCCGACAAGGGCAAGTTCCGTGTGCCGTCCCTGCGCTACACGGCCTACACTTTCCCCTACATGCATAATGGCATGATCGAGACCCTCGAGGACGTGGTCGAGTTCTATGATCAGGGCGGCGGCGAGAACGAGTTCTCGGCCAACAAGTCCGAGCTGATCCAGCCCCTTGGCCTGACGGCGGAGGAGAAAGCCGATCTGGTGGCCTTCCTGGGCAGCCTTTCGGGCGAAGAGATCCTGCCCGAGCCCCCCGAACTTCCCTCCATGCAGCCGCTCCCCGCGGTCGCGCAGAACTGACGAGGAGACACGATTATGAGCAACGTAGATCCGAAAATCCTCGCAGCCATCAATGGCGAAGAGGGCGAGGCCAGCAAGGCAGGCACCCGCAAGTGCCTGCAAACGCGGCGGCAATTCCTGCTCACGGGCGGGATCGCCACCACGGTGGTGATGGTCGGCATCCCCGGCCTGCCGCAGGCGCAGACCCCCGCGGCGGTCTCGACCTATCCGCGCAAGTTCATCGCCAAGCTGAGCGAGCTCAGCGTCGATGAGCCCTTCGATTTCGAATACCCCGATGAGGGGCAATACGCGGAATCGATCCTCGTGAAGCTCGGCAAGGAGGCCGGTGGCGGTCTCGGCCCGGACAAGGATGTGGTGGCGTTCAACTATACCTGCACCCATCAGGGCGGCCCGCTTCAGGGCACCTACCAGGCGGCGGACAAGGCGCTTGGGCCCTGCCCGTTGCACCTGACCACCTTCGATCTGACCCGGCACGGGATCTTCATCTCGGGGCAAGCGTATCAGTCGCTGCCGCAAGTGCTTCTCGAGCTCGACGGCGACGACATCTACGCCGTGGGCATGTTCGGCCTGATCTATGGCCGCTTCGACAATCTGCAGGGCTGAGGAGAAACCGATATGTCCACACCGTATTACGTCCCCGAAGAATCCGTCCCCCTGCCGCCGCCCGACGCGGATGTGCTGAGCACGGCCTGCGACTATTGCATCGTCGCCTGCGGCTACAAAGTCTATCGCTGGCCCGTCCGGGGCGGTCGCAATGGCGGCCCGGCGGCCGCTGACAACGCCTTTGGCGAGGATTTCCCTGTGGCCCCGCTGGGCCCGTGGATCGCGCCGAACATGCACAATATCGTGCTGCATAATGGCGAGCCCCATCACATCGTGATCATCCCCGACAAGGATACGGAGTTCGTGAACTACTCCGGCAACTCGTCCATTCGGGGCGGTGCGCTGGCGCAGAAGGTCTACAATCCGCAAACGCCCACGCGGGACCGTCTGACCTCGCCCATGGTGCGGATGTTCGGCGTGCTGATGCCAGTGACCTGGGATTTCGCGCTCGATATCGCCGCCGAGGTGGGCAACCACGTGCTCGAAAAGCACGGGACGAATGCCTACGGGGTCAAGACCTTCTCCTATGGCTATATGGAGAACACCTACGCGATCACGAAATACGCCCTGCGCCATGTGCGCACCGCGAATTTCACCTTCCACGATACGCCGTCGGATGTGACCTCCACCCCCGGGTTCCGGGATGCGGGTTTCGACAATTTTGGCCCCAGCTATGATGACTGGGCCGAGGCCGACACCCTGCTGATGTGTGGCACGGACCCCTACGAGTCCAAGACGATCCTGTTCACCGATTACATCATGCCCGCGATCCAGGGCGGCCAGAAGGCGATCTTCATGCTGCCGCGTTCGACCGCCGGTGTGGCCTTTGCGGTCAAGAACGGCGGGCTCTTGCTCGACATCCAGCCGGGCACGGACCTGCCCGTGGTGCTCGCGATTGCCCGGGTGATCGTCGAGAATGGCTGGGAAGACACCGAGTGGATCCAGAACTGGGTCAACAACAAATGGGAAAGCTCGTCTGGCTTTGGCCAGGGTACACGGAACACCCCGTGGCAGTGGCGCACGACCTGGGGCAAGTTCCAGACTGCGGGGTTCGAGGATTGGAAAGAATGGCTGCTGGCGCAGGACTATTCCAAGCCCGAGGTTGCCGCCGAGATGGCCCAGATCGACGTGGAAAAGATCTATACCGCAGCCGAGTGGATGGCCAAGCCCAAGGAAGACGGCTCGCGGCCCAAGACCAGCCTGATGATCGAGAAAGGCTTCTACTGGTCCAACAATACCGGCAACACCCAGGCGATCTCGGCCCTCGGGATCGTGTGTGGCGCGGGCGGACGCCCGGGTCAGGTCATTGGCCGGGCCGGTGGGCACCAGCGTGGCGGCCTGCGCGGCGGCGGATACCCCCGCAACAAATCGCCAGAGAAGCTGCCCGGACGGCGGCGGCGCGCCATGGATACAGACCGGTATCTCATGAGCGGGCACACCCGTCTCGCCCATGTCATCGGCACCACTTGGGTGCAGGCCATGTGCGGCTCGCAAAGCTTGCAGGCGAAGTTCGATGAGCTCACGACCCGCAACCCGCATCAGGTCATGTCCTTTGAGAAACAGGACATCATCGACACCCTGAAACGGCGTGCGGATAGCGGTGGCATGGTGGTGTGGAACCAGGATATCTATCTGGTCGACCCGATCGGCGCGCGCTACGCGGATATCGTCTTTCCGGCCAGCGGTTGGGGCGAGGACACCTTCACCCGCGCCAATGGCGAGCGGCGTCTCCGGCTCTATCCCAAGTTCTACGATGCGCCGGGCGATGCCAAGCCGGATTGGTGGATCATCGCGAACCTTGCCAAGAAGATGGGCTTTGAAGGCTTCGATTGGGAAAACTCGAACGAAGTGCTTGAGGAAGGTGCGCGGCATTCCCGCGGCAGCCGCAAGGACTTCAACATGGTGCTGGTCAAGGCCCGGCAGGAGGGCAAGACGCTCCACGAGAAGTTCGCCGAGTTCGGCACCAACGGCATCCAGGGACCGGTACTCATGGATGGCGAGGGCAATCTCGTCGGGACCAAGCGTCTGCATGATGTGACCCGCGAGTTGCCTGCCAAAGGCCCCGTGGGCAAGAACGTCTTCAACAAGAAGCTCACCCATTTCAACAGCCAGACCGGCAAGTGCAACATCCAGAAAGCGCCCTGGGATCTGTTCTCCAGCTATTGGGAATGGCTCAAGCCGCGCGAGGACGAGATCTGGATCAGCTCGGGCCGGATCAACGAGCGCTGGCAGTCCGGCTATGACGACCGCCGCCGCCCCTATATCGTGCAGCGCTGGCCGGAGAACTGGATCGAGATCCACCCGAGCGTGGCCGAGGCCCGTGGGATCGAGAACGGCGACTACGTGCAGGTCTATTCCGACCGGATCCCGGTTCAGAAGGACACGATCGTGGGCGTCGAAGGGTCCGATTTCGACTTTGCCGAGCTGCTCAAGAACGGCCATATCGAACTGACCCGCGCCTCGATCACGGCGGTGGCCATCGTCACCCCGGCGGTGAAGGAAAACCTTGGCTATATGGATTTCCTCCATACCGCGCAGCCTGCGAATGCGCTCTCGGGTCGGGTCGTCGACTGGATCAGCGGCAATTACAACTACAAGATGGGCGTCGGCAAAGTGCGCAAGATGGGCGAAAGCCCGTACAAGTCACAATTCCGCTCGATGTCCTTCGCCCGCCGCGACATCGCCTGATTTCAAAGGCTTCTGCCCCCGGCGCGCCCTGCGCCGGGGGACCTTTCCAGACATATGAGAGATCCGATGCGTGACTTGCCCATGGCCCCCATGCCCGCCGAGACCGCAGCGATGCTGGCCACTCACATCCGGAGTGAAAACGAAATTCTTCGCAGCGCGGCGATCAAGGCCCTTGCCGGTCTTGGGGTCGCCCCTGCCCTGTCCCTGCCGCTTCTGACCGAGGCGCTGATGGACCCCGACCCCGATGTGCGCACCGATGCGATGGAGGCGCTGAGACTTAGTGCCGCGCCCGATCATGCCGAGACCCTGATCTTCTCGCTCGAGAACGATCCCGTGCGCGAGGTCAAGCGCGCCGCCCTCTCCGGGCTGGCACGTCTGCGCGACAGCTCGGCGCTGGCGCGGATCCGCGCGCTCAGCCTTTCGCGTTGCGAGGACCATGTGGCCTGGGAGGATGAGAACAGCGATTGGGAGGATTGGCTCGACATCCAGATCGCGGCCATCGACGCCCTGGGCGAGATGGGCGTGACGGCGGCCATCCCCGATCTGATGGCGGCACGGGATGATGAGCTTGGCCAGACCCTCGACATCCCGGTCTTCGAGGCGCTCTTGAGGATGGGCAATGAGGGGGTGGTCTGGCTCCTCGCGATCCTGCAGACCGAGGGCGGACCGGCCCGGCGTCGGGCGCTGTCCATGCTGTGTCGGCTGGACCCTGCGGCGCTGGCCGATCATCTGGACGCGCTGATCGCGAGCCCCGATGCGCCGCTCCGGGCCCGGGCCCTGAGCCAGATGGATCCGGGTGATCCGCGTTTGGCCCGGCTTGCTGCCGAGGACCCGGCGGCATCCGTGCGTGTGGCCGCCCTGCACCAAGCCGCGTCCGCGCAGCCGGATCTGCCGATCGCTGCCCTGCGGGACCCCGCGCCCGAGGTGCAAGCCGCCGCGCTGGACACCCTTGCCGAAGATCTCGCGCCCGACGTGGCCGAAGCGCTGGTGGACAACATGCTGGCCTGGCTGGATCAGGGCGCGCAGGCGCTTGTCCGCGCCGTCGCCCGGCACTTGCCGCGCCGAGCACCGGACCGCGCGCGCGCACCATTGCTGACATTGATCGCGGATCCTCTGCGCCCGCTCGATGCCCGCATCGCTGCCGTCAAGGCACTGGCCGGGATGGATCCGGCCGTCGAGACCGGGTGCCTGACCGCGCTGTTGTCCAACCCGGCGCAGCAGATCCGCGCCACGACGCTGGTCGCCCTGCGCGACCGGGCCGAGGCCGGGGATGACGCGGCGGCCGAAGCCGTCCGCGCAGCCATTCACGGCACGCTTTTGGCCGAAGATGCAACGCAAGCAGAGGACACCGCCCTCGGCGACGGGCCGGACATGACCGTGCCCAAAGAGGGCGAGAGCGGCCCGTGCCGGATCCGGATTTCCCTCGAAGGAGAGATCATCGAGCAGGCCGAAGCCCCCAAGGCAACCGGTCAGTCGACCCTTGCGTCCATCCTCGCCCCGATGGAGGCCATGCCAGAGGACGCGGATCTGGCCGAGGACACCCCCGAAGAGGCCCCGTCGAAACGCCGCCGTCGCCGCGCCGTCGAAGGGCCCGCCGCCGTGGCCGAGGCGCTGGTTGCCGAAGCGATCCAGATCTGCGGCACCGCCCGGATTGATGGCATGGTCCCGGCCCTGCTGGCCGCCCGCCTTGCGGCGCCGGACAGCGCACAGCGCGCGATCTGGACGGCGCTCTGCCAAACCTCGCCCGACCCGGCCTGTGCCGAGGATCTGTTGAGTGCGGCCCATGCCGCCCATGATCACGAGGACCCGGTCATTCGTGGCGCTGCCTTTGCGGTGCTGGCCGCACGCGCGCCCGACAGCCCCTGCCTCGCCGCCGCGCTCAGGGATCCGGACGCGCTGATCCGGGCGGCGGCCATCCGTCGTCAGCCTCCGGAGGTGGCCATGGCCCATCTCGTTGACGACGCGATGCCCGCGCGTCACGCGGCGGTGGATGTGGTGCTCGCCGAAGGAAGTGACGCGCTGCAGCGCCAGATGGCGGATGAGATCGCCGCGGCGGAACGAGCCGATACGCTGGCCTATGCGCTGGCCCAGTCCGGGCCTGCGCGCGAGTGGTACTACCAGCGGCTCGGCACCCCCGGGCTGGGCGATCGCGCGGTTTTCATCCTGCTGGACGCGGCAGGCCAATTGGCCCCGACCGCCTGAGGGATGGGAGCGTGCCATGAACCGCCCGATGCGCAACCCGGTCTGTGCCTGCGATGATCCGGCCCGAACGGCAGCGCTGATCTCTGTCGAAACCGCCTTTGCGCGGCTTGGGGAGGCGGTGCGCCCCCTTCGGGATTACGAGGAGCTCCGCCTGACCGACGCATCGGGTCGGGTCCTCGCCGCACCGGTGACAGCCCGGGCTGCCCTGCCCCCCTTCGACAACGCCGCCATGGATGGCTACGCCCTGCGCGCGGCGGATCTGGCAGGGGACGGTCCATGGCAGCTGCCCGTGGGCGCGCGTATTGCAGCGGGTCAGTGGCCCGAGGGCCCCTCCGGCGGCGCGGCGCGGATCTTCACCGGCGCGCCCTTGCCCGCGTGGGCCGATACGGTGGTCATGCAAGAGGATGTCACGCGCCGGGACGGCGGGATCACCCTGCCCGAGCGCCCGCCTTGCGGCAGCCATGTACGCCGCGCGGGCGAGATCGCCGCGCAAGGCACCGAATTGGCCGCCGCTGGGCAGCGGTTGGGACCAAGGCAGATCGCCTCCATCGCCGCAGCAGGCCATAGCACGGTCCGGGTCTCGCGCCGCCCGCGCGCGGCCCTCGTGATCACCGGCGATGAGATCCGCAGCCCGGATGATCCCCGGGATGCCGCCGGGATCTGGGATGTGAATGGCCCGCTCCTCCAGACTGCGCTCAACGCGAGCGGGGCGGAGGTCTCGGTCCATCACGCCCCCGACGACCGCGCAGCGACCCGCAGCTTGCTGGCAGGGCTGGCGGAAGAGGTCGATCTGATCGTCACCACCGGGGGTATCTCGGTCGGCGAGGAAGACCATGTGCGCCCGGCGATGGACGCGCTCGGGACACGGATGGCGTTCGCAGGCGTCGCGATCAAGCCAGGCAAGCCGGTGTGTTCCGGCCAGCTTGGCAAGGCGCATTGGCTCGGTCTGCCGGGCAACCCGGTCGCGGCCTTTGTCACCTGGAAGCTCTTTGGGCGTCACATGATGAACCGACTCCAAGGCATTGACAAGAATACGAAATTAACAGAGCGAGTCCGATGCGCTCACCCCCTGCAGCACCGCGCGGGCCGGGCCGAATACCGTCTGGCACGCATCGACCGAACCGCCGGGCCCGGTGCGATCACGGTGATCTGCCCGGACAGCCGGAGCAGCGGGCACATCACATGGCTGGCACAGGCCGATGGTCTCATTTGTCTTCCGGCCCCGACTGGCGATATACCGGCGGGAACCGAACTTGCCTTTCTGCCCTTTGGCCCGCCAGACTGAGAAACGAGATCGCCGATGAATATCGCCTGTACCATGGCTTCGACCCGCGGGGGCACCGACCTTCTGCTTTGGGAGGTCGCAGCGCGCCTGCAACATGCGGGGCTCAAGCTGTGCGGTACGGTTCAGACCAACACCGATTGCGGCGATGACAAACCCTGCGACATGGATGTGAAAATCCTGCCCGACGGGCCCGTGGTGCGGATCTCGCAAAGCCTTGGCGCGGGATCGCGGGGCTGTCGCCTCGATCCGCAAGCGCTGGAAAGTGCCATCGGGATCTCGGAATCCTTCCTGCCCGATGCAGACCTGCTGGTGGTCAACAAGTTCGGCAAGCAGGAAGCCGGTGGTCGCGGCTTTCGCCCTCTGATCGCCGAGGCGCTGTCGCGGGACATCCCGGTTCTGGTCGGTCTGAACAGCCTCAACCGGGAGGCGTTCGAGACGTTCACCGGCGGAGTTGCCCAGGTTCTGGACCCCACGGTCGAGGATGTGGAGCACTGGTTGCGCACGATCCTCCCCGCGCTTGGCGAGACCGAAACGGGCGCAGGGCTGCAAAGCGCCTGATCCGGGTCCGCAATGCCAACCGGCCAGGCCTTCCTGCGACGGAATGTGCGTGAAATACGGGGGCTGAGCCCGCGAATAACCTCTGTTTTTGGCAGATCCGGCTGGCCAAGCCGCTGCGGCAGGCGTAGCCTGCCCGACGATTATGCAAGCCCTGACCGATGGAGGCGTGACCCGCATGACCCCCGAAGCCCACCCGATGGCGCCCGAGCACCTGCCCCGCTTCGTCGCCGCCGCCGATGGCAGCGACTACCTCATGACCGTTATGATCTTCTTCGTCATATTCGTCATTCTCGGACTGGGTGTCGCCTATTTCACCCTCCACGCGATGCCGGAAAAGATGGCGCATCATTCCAACAGCACCCAGTTGCAGCTGATCAGCGTGCTCGCGATGCTCGCGCTCTTTACCCATAACAACCTGTTCTGGGTCGGTGCGCTGGTGATTGCGGCCTTCCGGCCCCCGGATCTGATCACGCCTCTGAATTCCATTGCGTCCTCCCTCAGGGATCTGACGAGCAAGGCCGCCGAGCCAAAGACCATGCCAGAGCGCGAGACAGAGTAAATGCTTGAACTGACGATTTGCTCGCTGATCACGATCCTGCCCGACTACCTGTTCCGCAGCCGCGTTCAGGGGCGGAAATGGGGCGCCGAGATCAACTTCTTCACGGTGTGGTACGAGCTGCGCTGGGGCATCACCATGTGCGCCATGCTCACCATCAGCCTGATAACCGTGGTCTTCTACTTTCACCCGACAACCAGCAATGTCACCTCGTTTTTCCGCACCCTGACTATCGTGTCCACCACGGCCGGGCGCGTCGAGGAAGTGTTTGTGCGCAACAACCAGCTGGTCGCGGCGGGCGATCCGCTGTTCCGCATGGACAGCTCCAGCGAGGACGCAGCCGCCGAGACCGCGCGCCGCCAGATCGAAGAGATCGACGCGCAATTGCAGCTCGCCCAGTCCGAACGGGCTTCGGCCACCGGCGCGCTGGAACAGGCCATGGCCGCGCTGACCCAGACCGAAGACGATCTGAACCGGCGCGAGACCCTGATCGCCGAGGGCTCATCAGCAGTAACCCAGCGCGAAGTTGACACCCTGCGCAACCAACGCGACCAGAACCAGGGCGCGGTGGATGCGGCCGAGGCCGAACTCGAAGCGGTGAACACGAAGATCGACGTGCTGCTGCCCGCGCAACGGGCCACGGCCGAGGCCGCGCTGGCCCAGGCGCAGGCGACCATCGAGAAGCTGACAATCTATGCGGGTGTCGATGGCACGATCGAACAGTTCACCCTGCGCCCCGGCGACGTGGTGAACCCGATCCTGCGTCCTGCCGGGATCCTCGTGCCCAGCGATGCGGGGCGCGGTCGGTTCCAGGCCGGGTTCGACCAGGTCGCCACCCAGGTGGTGCAGCCTGGCACGGTCGCAGAGATGACCTGTATCGGCAAACCCTTCACGATCATCCCGATGATCATCACCGAGGTGCAGGATGTCATCGCCGCCGGGCAGATCCGTCCGTCGGACGAGCTACTGGATACCTCGCGGCGGCGCGCTCCGGGGACGGTAACCGTGTTCATGGAACCGATCTATGCGGGCACGACCGACCTGCTCCCGCCCGGAAGCCGGTGCTTGGCTACAGCCTATACCAACAACCACGACCGGCTTGAGAACGAGGATCTCAGCACCCTGCAATTCATCGGTCTGCACGTGATCGACACGGTGGGCGTGGTGCATGCTGCGGGCCTGCGGTTGCGGGCGCTGCTGATGCCGTTCAACCTGCTGGTCTTCACCGGCCACTGATCTTGCGAGGGGGCAGAAATGCCCCCTCTTGCCTGTCCGCGACGCGGAACGCCCCTCCCCCGCAATTGCCCCGGATAACAGTCTTTACAAAGCACTTTGCTGTGCCATACCTGAATGCGGTGAGGTCCCTTAGCTCAGCTGGATAGAGCAATCGCCTTCTAAGCGATCGGTCGAGGGTTCGAATCCTTCAGGGACCGCCACTGCCTTTCCATCACACCGAGACCGGGATCGGACCATGCAGCATTCCGCGGCGCGCGAGAGGCTGATTTTGCAGTGTGTCTCGATGGGAGCGCTCAGGCGCATGACGGTCCCCGTGTCCGTGAAGGACAGCTTGAGATCGTTACCGAGGCTCCGGGAACGCTCGGCAATGCCGCGCAGCCCCTGCCCGACGCCCTTGTCGCCTTCGGAAGGCCTACTTCATCCTCGACCGTAATGTTCAACTGCATAGACGGGTCCTGGCCGAAGGCGAAGCGGATGGTCCCGCGATCTCCGCCTCGGGAATACTTCACTGCATGTGTCACCGTCCGCTGCATGACCCGCAGAATGTGCAGAGCAAGCGAAGAGGTCTGACCGGCCATGGAAGGGATCTCGACCATTTTCCAGTCCAGGGTGATCCCGGTCACGGCGAGCTTCTGCTCGGCACGCGCGCGGAAGGCTCCGAGGATGCCGCTTCGGCCCGGGAGTTCACCTCGGGCTTGCGGTAGATGTTCTTGATAGGGCTAGGGACCCCGTTGCTGAAGATTCCGAGTTTCTGGGCCACGTCCTTGTCGGTGAAGCCCTTGGCGACCCTCTGAGGAAGTTGATCTCGCGAGAGCGTTGAGGACCTTCTCGGTCGCGTCCTGGGCATCCACCTGCCGCACAACACGGATGATGGAAAGGGCCACCGAGGTCGAGATCGCCGTCACCACGCTCTCTTCGTCGCCGAGCACCGAGATCACCAGTTTCTCCATTTCGGGCGATTGCTTGCGCGCGAGCCGGATCAGGTCGAAGCCATCCCCATCGGGAGTTTTCAGGTCGGCGATCATCACATCGGCGCGCTGCGAAGCCGCTTCGGCAGAGCTCACGCATTCGGCCACAAGGCGGAAATCCGGTCGGGCCGCAAGGCTCTTGGCCCATGTCTGAGTATCGCCAGGGCGTTTTCTGCGACGATCATGTTGACCATGGAACCCGTTACATCAACCCCTTCGTTTGCTGTAAAACCAACGCGTTCGGCCGAGCTTAGGGCCCAGAGTTGGCCTTGGCTGCCCAAGCCTTACGGGCTGGTACCTGCAGATCTCCGCCGTAGTCTGCGGGCGCGTCCCTCCGGAGCTAACCGCCCGGAGGACGCCTGTTTTCAAGGTAGAGCATTCCAGGCTCGCAACAATTTCCCCCACAAGCGCATAGACGCTGGCGTTGCTGGGTAGCGGGACGCGACCATGATCCGACCAAGACCGCAGCGCCCGAAGATGGTCCCGCGCATGGCTGCGATGCGTCCATGGGCCCGGTAACCCCGATCGGCCCGGTTGACGCACGCGCGTCTGGCCTGATCTTCGCGCCATGCCGTTCTCCATCAGCATGAGTGCGGACATCCTCGGCCGGCTCGGGATCGTCTTCTTTGCGTTGCACTTTCTCAGCCAGAACCTGCGGCAGCTTGCCAGTCACCAGCTGCGGCAGACCATCGCGCGTTTCACCGACCGGCCCCATCGCGGGATGCTGCTCGGAGCGGTGATGATCACCATCACCCAGAGCGGCTCGGTCGCGGATTTCGTCGTAGTGGGTCCCTTGCGGGCTGGGATGCTCGGGCTGAAACAGGCGCAACCCATCCTGCTGGGGGTGACTGTTGCCGCCCGTCTTAAGGTGCTGTTCCTGACGCTCGAGATCCGTGCTGCCACCATGGTGCTGATCGCGGTGTCCGGCGCGGGATATGCCTATGGCGACCTGCCCGTTCAGCGCATCGCAAAAGCATGATCCTCTTCGCAGGGGAGACATGCGATGGCTACCACACTCTGGCGGCTGCCTGAGCCGCCCTGCACCGGAGCATGACGATCATGAGCGCGGTGATGCCCATCCACCGCTCCGTTTGGCACCGCTTCTTGGGCATCATCAATATACTGATGTTTCTCAGCGCGATGGGGTGCTCAGCGTGATCGAAGCAGTGACCCGTCGTAATGCGACCACCCAGTTCGGCGACGCACGGCGCTTCTGATCCGCACCGAGGCGGCCTCGATGGTCAACCCGATGTAAAACCGTGACGAGAAGGGCGGGGAGATCACCGCCTTCAACGAAATGCCAGGCCAGCAGGAAAGCTTCGAGGCCGAGCTGAGCGACGCCCTGAGCAGAGGTCCCGCCTACGTTCTGCTCGTTCGAGGTAGGGCCACCTTCGTGGCCAGTGCCGGGCTCCGGGTTTTTCTCTACATCGTGCAATCGCTGGTTGCCACTGGCTGATCCCTGCTGCTCTACAGTGGTCGCGGGGCTGGTGCGCGAGGTGTTCGAGGTCTCGCGGTTCCTCTCGATCCTCGATGTGCAGGCTAACGAGATCGAGGCACGAAAAGGGCTTTCGTCAGCACCCCGTCCGTTTGACCCGATAAACACGAAAGGGTTGCCTTGATGCCGGCTTTTTTTCGGCGTCCCTCCCTGGCCATTGGGCTCGCGCTCTCGTTGGGCGCGCTCGGTGCAGCCAGTGAAAGCGAGACGAACCGCGTGACCTGTTCCTTTTGGTGCCCCCATGTCTGCACCGATGCGAACGAAGTGCTGTTGCCCGAAGCGCCGGGCTTTGCCACCGAGCCGGTGCGGGACCGGCTGGTCGATCAGGTCTACGAGGTGCTCTTTGCTCCGCAACCCTTTGCCGGGCAGTTCAAGGACATCACTCTGGGCGCGCGGACGCGGTGCTGCATGTCGAGAAAGCACCGGATCGCGACTATGGATGGCCCGCGTCTCGACCGGCGTCGATCGGCAATGCCTTGAGCGGGTCGGGCTGTTTCTCGCCGTCTCCCCCGCGCTCGAAAGCGCCTTGGTGTACGCAGGGGCGCTGCATCGGAGCCTGACCGCTCTGCGGGTCGATGGGCGGTTCGAAACGATCATGCAGGCATACGGCCCGTCGGATTGGGCGCCGGGCCGCTAGCTCCGCGTCTGGGCGCGCTGGCTCGCGCGCAGCATGGTGCGGAACCGGGGGCAGTCCATATGGTTCTCCTCCGGGCAGCTGGCCACGTGGCGCATCATCCGCGCGAGGGTTTCGAGACGGGCGATCTCCTCCTCCAGCGCTGCGGCCCGCGCCGCGATCTCGGCCCGGGGCAGCTCCAGCGTCGGGGTCAGACGGAACATCGCCGCGATCTCATCCAGCGCGAACCCCGCCGTCTTGCCCATGGAGATCAGGGCAAGGCGGTGCAGCACATCCGGGTCGTATTGCCGGCGCAACCCATTGCGCCCAGTCGAACGGATCAGGTCGATTTTCTCGTAATACCGCAGCGCCGAGGGGGCGACACCACTCTGCGCGGCGACCTCGGCAATATCCATCCCGGCCCCCTTGTCCTAAAGCTGGCTTCAAGTCGTAGACTGCCTGTCCCGATGATTCAAGACAGGCAGACAGCATGGACTCCTCCCCCGATTTTCCCCTCTCCGCCCCGGCACCCAAAGGCGCGGTCTGGACCCGCCTCATGGGCCCCGCCCTCGCCATTGTCTCGGCCGCCTCCGCGATGAGCCTAGCGGCGGTGACCCTGCCCGCCCTCGCCCTGGCCTTTCCGGACCCCGGACCGGACCCGAACCTCGTGGTCTCACTCTACCTGCTGGCGATCACGGCGCTTCTGGTTCCGGCAGGCCGGGCAGGCGACCGGTTCGGTGCGCGCCCGGTGCTGTCCATTGGGCTCGCCCTGTTTGCCATCGGAGCGGTCTGGGCCGGCAGCACCGGCAGCCTTTGGGGTCTGATCGCCGCCCGCGGCGTCCAGGGGGTCGGCGCCGCGGCCATGATCGGGCTGCCGCTCGCCCTCGTTCGCGCAACCGTTCCCAGGGCCCAGATCGGACGCTGGGTCGGCGTGATGGGCGCGATGTCGGCCATCGGCACCGCCTCGGGCCCGGCCCTCGGAGGGCTGGTGACCGACAGCTTCGGATGGCAGACCGTCTATCTCGTCCAGATCCCCGCGCCGCTGCTGGCGCTGGTCGCGACGCGCATGTTCATCCCCGCCAAGCCCCGCCCGGCGACCCGTGCTGGCCTTGACCTGCCGGGTGCGGTGCTGCTGGCATTGGTGCTTGCAAGTGGGGTGCTTTGGCTCTCGAGCCTGTCGGGGGGGGCCGCCCTGTGGCATCTTCCCGCCCTGCTCGGGATCGCGGCAGGGCTTGCGCTGTTGATTGCCCATGAAGCACGGAGCCCGGACCCTCTGCTCCCGCTCGCACGACTGCGAGACCCACATCTGGCGCTGAGCCTGACTTGCAACCTGTTTCTCTCGGTGATCATGATGGGGATCCTCGTGGTGGGGCCGTTTTTCCTGACCCAAGGGCTGTCTCTGGCCCCGCGCGAGATGGGGCTCTGCATGGCCATCGGGCCGGTTGCCTCGACCCTGAGCGGGGTGCCCGCGGGCGCGCTGACCGAGCGGCTGGGCCCGCGCCGGGCCGCGCTGTGGGGGGCGCGCGCGCTCTGCGCGACCACGCTGGCCATGGCGAGCCTGCCGATGCTCTTCGGTGTTCCGGGTTTCGCACTGGCCTTTGCTGGTCTGGCCATGGCGTATCAGTTGGTGCAGGCCGCGCTCACAACCGGGGTCATGGCAGCGGCCCCACCCGCTGAGCAAGGGGTGACGGCAGGGCTCTTCACCCTGTCGCGCAATATCGGCTTCGTACTGGGTGCGGGCGGAATGACCGCGCTGTTTCTCGGGGTCCGCGCACAGGTCGCGGAAACCTACCCGATGGACAGCGCGGCCAGTGCCGCCATGGTCGCCAGCTTTGTACTGGCAACGGCGCTCGCGCTGACGGCGCTTCTCTTGCTGCACAGGATGGGACGGTCGGGCCCATGCACAACCTCAGAAAACACTTGAGCTACACACCGTAAGGAACTGCAAAATATGAAAAGTCTGGCGGGATTACCCCCGCCAGCCAAGGGGTCACGCCCGGCGCCGGGCCCGTGCGCCCAGCAGCCCGAGCGCCCCGATCAGGAGCAGCGCTGACGCAGGCAGCGGAACCGGGGCTACGCTGTCATAAAACAGCACCGAACGGGGACGCTGCGGCAGGCTGCCCTGCTCACTGGCCAGAAGCAGGCTGGTCGTCTCGCCATCATCGAGGAAATCCCCATCCCCGTTCAGATCGGTCAACAACAGGATCTCGTCGTTGTCGTTGAAATCATTGCTCGGGATCAGGCCCCGCCCGTCCTCGATGGCGAAATCGAAGATCGCCCCATCGACAAAGCCCAACGGATCCCAGAGCTCAAACGCCTCGGTGCTCACATCGATCAGGCCGTCCCCGTTGAGATCCGTGTAGCGGATCAGACCATCGGTGAAGAGGTCTTGGGCAAAGAGGTCACCATCCTCCGCCGCGAGGGCCAGCGCGAAGGGCGCATCCCCCTGGGCGACATACTCGACCACCTCGGCCCCGCCGATCGTGCCATCGCCGTCGAGATCCTCGGCCCGGTAGATCCGCGGACTGCCCCCGGCGGTGTCGGTGATATAGGCCGTGTCGCCGTCAAACGCGATTTCGAAGGGCGAGGAGGACGCGTCCAGCGCGCCAAGATCGAGCCAGATCGCGCTCTCGCCCGGATCGTTCGCATCCCCGTCGCCGTTGAGGTCCTCGGTCCGGTAGACCACGTCGCCCGCCGGGTTGCCGACCGTATCGGCCTCGACGATATAGACCGCCCCATCGCCGCCCACGGCAACCCCGTTGGCGGTTTGCAGGGCAAAGCCATTGGCATTGTCTGACGAGAACCAGACCGAAGCCTCGCCTGCATCCTGCGCTGTGTCATTGCCGTTCAGATCGCGCAGGCGGTACACCGTGTCGCTGGCGCCATCGCCCACATAGACATCGCCCGCCTCGGACTGGGTGAGCTGAAACACGTTGCCTGTGGGCGCCACCAGCCCGCTGGCATTGTCGGCGCCAAAGAACACCTTGGTTTCGCCCGCATCATTGGTGTCGCGATCGCCGTTCAGATCGGCGGCATAGATCACCTGATCCGTGGTCTGGTCGGAAAACAGCGCCTGGGTGGTGGCCGCAACCGCCGGTGAGGTCAGCGCGGTGGTGGCGATGAAAATCGCCAAGGGGGAACGTCCCATCAGAGAGCCTCCGTTGAGTGTGCATATCGAGATGTTTGGGGAGGCTGGCTGCTGCTAGCTGGGTTCCGTTAACCCTAGCGGCCGGACCAAGTCAACGGCCTGCGGGACGGGATTTTCGCCCGCGCCCTCAGGTCTCGCGAAGGTCGGTCCGGGTGACCTTGGGTCAGCCCCGCGCGGGATCCGTGTCGTCGCGGGGCGGCACGGTCGTGCCCCGCACCACGAGGCGCGCCGGGACCAGTGACAAGGCGGCGGGCATGTCCGGTTCCTTGATCCGATCAACCACGACCCGGGCCAGCTTGCGGCCCAGATCATAGGGCGAGATTGCCATGGTGGTGAGCGGCGGGGTCGCGATGCCGGCGTCCTGAATATCGTCGAAACCGACGATCGAGACATCCCTGCCGGGCTCAAGCCCCATGCGGATCAGCGCCAGCGATGCGCCGATGGCCACCATGTCGCCGTTGCAGACAATCGCCGTGATCTCGGGATGGGCCGCGCGCAGATCCATCATCGCCTGCATGCCCGACGGCTTGTCATCCTCCGAGTCCCAGACGATGGGCGCGCCGAGCCCCCGCTCCGTCAGAACACGGGTATAGCCCTCGATCCGTTCGTTGCGGACCTCGACCTGCGCTGTCCCGCCAAGAAAGGCGATATGGCGGTGGCCGAGGTCGGCGAGATGCTCGGTTGCGATGGCGGTCGCGGCGGCGTTCTGGATCCCCACATGGTCGATGCTGTCCACATCAGCCCGGCGCAGGAAAGTCACCGTCGGCAGGGAATGGGTCGCCAGCAGCTCATAGGTGGTGCGCGGCGTGTCCTGCGCCGGAACCCAGAGCAACCCGGCGCGGGAGCTGCGGATGAAGGCCTCGAGCTGCTGACGCTGGCGCAGCGCATCGTCGCGCGCATCCAGCACCGAGAGCAGATAGCCCTCGCTTTCCAGCAGGTCACTGGCCCCGCTGATCACCTCGGCATTGAACGGGTTGGCGATCTGATGGATGGCAAATCCGATCTCGCGGCTCTCGCCCGAACGCATGGAGGCTGCGCGTCCGTCAGGTACGTAATTCAGCCGCTTGGCGGTCTGCAAAACCCGCTTGCGGGTCTTCTCCGAGATCCGCCCGGTGCCGCGCATCACCTGGCTTGCAGTCGCCACCGAAACGCCAGCTTCGCGCGCCACGGTTTCAAGCTTGGGCTTCACGGACATGATCGCGGGTCTTCCTGTTCTGGCGGTGATCCAAGGGACGCTAAAGTATAGCCGCATCCGATCTGAGCATATATCAGATACATCGTTTAATCACATCTCTGACGCTGTTTTTGAGATTTTTCGCATTAAAACAACCAATTAATGCCTCCCCTCGCCCTGTGGCTCCGTGTGTCGAGAATTTTTCTTGACCTGAGGTATAACGTTATACCACCCTAAGGGCAGATTCTGCGGCGGCCCCTCACCCAGGTGAATGACGGCGCAGGGACGCAAGACGCATCTCGGGCGGGCCCATGGCCGCCCCGCGATGCTGGAGGGAGGCGACATGAGTTGTCCCCCTAGGGTTCAAATTGGGAGGAGATTATGACCCTTAAGTTTCAGTTTGCCGGTGCCGTTTCGGGTTTGGCGCTGCTGGTTGCAGCGACCGCCGCTCAGGCAGAGGTACTGTTCTGGTCGACCCAGGCCAAGCCGGTGGAAGAAGCCCAGGCTGTGCGCGAGCAGGTTCTGGATGGTGCGGGCGAGGTGGATTACCAGCCCAATGATGCAGGTCCGTGGCTGACCCGCCTGAATGCCGAGTTGAAGGCCGGCTCGGGCTCGATCGGTCTTCTGGGGGCGTTGCATGGCGATTTCTCGGCCATGAGCACCGATGATCTGGTGGATCTGGACGAGCTCGGCCTCGGCGCGCAGAGCGACACGTTCAACAGCCTTGCGCAGCTCGGTACGGACGCCAAGCAATACATCCCCTGGATGCAGGCCAGCTACATCATGGCGGCCAATACCAAGGCGCTCGAGCATCTGCCCGAGGGCGCGGATATCAACACCCTGACCTATGACCAGCTCATCGCCTGGGCGACCAATGTCAAAGAGGCGACCGGATCCGCCAAGTTCGGCTTCCCGGCCGGGCCAAAGGGGCTGAAGCACCGCTTCTTCCAAGGTTACTTGTACCCGTCCTACACCGATGGTGTGGTGCGCACCTTTGCCTCGGACAAGGCCGTGACGGCCTGGGAGAAGATGAAAGAGCTCTGGGCCGTGACCAATCCCGGCTCCACCAACTTCTCGTTCCTGCAGGAGCAGTTGCTGAACGAGGATGTCTGGATCGCCTTTGACCACACCTCGCGACTGGCCGCAGCCTTCAACGAGCGCCCGGATGATTTCGTGGCCTTCCCCGCGCCCGCAGGGCCCGAGGGTCGGGGGTTCATGCCGGTGATCGCCGGGATCGCCATTCCGCGCACCGCGCCGGATATGGAGGCGTCCAAGGCGCTGATCGGCCATCTGATGGACCCCGCGACGCAGGTGGCGACCTTGCGCGCGACCAACTTCTTCCCGGTCGTGGATGTGGACCTGCCCGATGACCTGCCCCCGTCGGTAAAGGCTGCGGGCAACGCGGTTGCGATCATGAGCGCCTCGCCTGATGCCAATCCTGGCCTGCTTCCGGCGGGTCTCGGCAACAAGGGCGGGGACTTCAACCGGGTCTTCGTGGACACGTTCGAGCGCATCGTGCTGGCCGGTCAACCCATCGAGCGCGTGCTCGAGGATCAGAAGAAGACGCTCGTGCGGATCATGAACGACACCGGCGCGCCCTGCTGGGCGCCGGATGCGCCCTCCGAAGGCGCCTGCCCGGTCGAGTAATCCTCCCGCAGGGGCGCTGCCACGCGCCGCGCCCCCGCACCGCAGTTCGGATCGCGCACCGGTCCGAACTGCCCAAATTCTCATTGATACACCGCGCTTAGGCGTAAACCGGGGGGCGGCACATGAACCCGCGACTACTACCCTATTTCCTGATCTTGCCGGTCACGCTCTTTCTTTGCCTGTTTTTTCTCTACCCGTTCGTTCTGGTGGCACAGCAGGCGTTCAGCAACGGCTCCGGCTTCACCATGGACAATTTCCGGGACGTGACCACGCACTGGAAATTCCCGATCTCGCTCAAGAACACCTTCCTGCTGGCCCTGGCCGTTGTGCCCGTGCAGCTGGCCCTGTCGCTTCTGATGGCGACCATGGTCACGAAGATGAAAAAGGGCCGGGACATGATCCTGTATATCTGGACGATCCCGCTGGGGATCTCGGATCTCGCGGCCGGCATCATCTGGCTCGCGATCTTCGAGCAGTCCGGCTTCCTCAACTCGATGATGGGCGGTCTGGGACTGATCGACAGCCCGACGAACTTCCTCAGCTATACCAGCCCCGTGATGGTCTTCGTGGCGATCATGCTGGCCGAGATCTGGCGGGCGACCGCGATCATGCTGGTCATTCTCGTGGCGGGCATCGGCCTGATCCCCAAGGAATACTACGAGGCGGGCGAGGTCTTTGGCGCCACGCCCTGGCAACGCTTCCTGAAGATCACCCTGCCCATGCTGCGGCCCTCGCTGCAGACGGCGCTGGTCCTGCGCGTGATCCTCGCCTTTGAGGTCTTCGCGGTTGTCCAGGCCCTTGGCGGAACGCTGTTTCCGGTGCTCATGGGCGAGACCTATGCCTATCAGTTCGAGCTGCTCAATAGCGGCGCGGCGGCAGCCATCGCGTTGATCATCCTCGTGATCTCCATCGCCTTCACCCTCATCATCATGCGTGCGCTGCGCGTTCCGAAAGGAGCCACGATATGACCGCTGCAACCACAGATGTCGTCGAAAAGGCGGCGGATTCCAGGAAGGCGGGACGCTATGTCTATATCACGGCCGTGGTCCTGCTCTGCGCTTGGGTGCTTGTTCCGCTCTACTTCCTGCTGATCAACACCCTGAGTTCACCGGAAGCGGTGAACTCCTACCCGAAGGCCTTCGTGCCAGAGTTCGACCTGAGCAGCCTGACCTTCTTTGCCAATTTCGAGGGCATCCTGACGGCGCTCAAGAACTCGATCCTGGTGGCGGCGATGACCATGGTCATGTCCATCGTCATCGGGGCACCCGCAGGCTATGCGCTCTCGCGGTTCGAGTTTCGCGGCAAGGAGCTGTTCCGGCTCCTGATCCTGCTGACCCGGGCCTTTCCCCTGCCCCTTTTGGCGCTGCCGCTTGCGGTGATGTTCATCCGCACAGGGATCGACGACACGGTGTTCGGGCTCGCCCTCGTGCACACCACGCTCGCCATTCCCTTCGCGGTGCTGATCACCTTCTCGCTCTTCTCGGGGATCCCAATCGAGCTGGAAGAGGCCGCATGGACCCTGGGGTGCAACCGGCTGACGGCCTTCCAGAAGGTCATCCTGCCACTGGTTCTGCCCGGGATCACAGCCTCGGCGATCTTCGCCTTCGTGATTTCGTGGAACGAGGTCTTCGCGGCCGCCGTTCTGACCATCGAGAACCGAACGCTCACCGCGTTCCTTCTGCAGAACCTCGACACCTCGCCCCTGCACCTGAAATTCGCAGGCGGCTTCATTCTCGTCGTGCCGGCGCTGATCTTCATCTTCGCCGTGCGGAAATACCTCTTCGCGATGTGGGGCATCGCCAACCGCTGATTACGCGGTTGCCAGATAAAGGAGCCTAGAGACATGGCTGTTATCGAAATCAAGAACGTCGCGAAACGCTTTGGGGATTACCAGGCGCTGCATGACATCAACCTCACCATTCAGGACCAGGAGTTCATGGTCCTGCTCGGGGCCTCGGGCTGCGGCAAGTCCACCCTGTTGCGGATCATCTGCGGGCTGGAGACGGCCTCGGAAGGCGAGATCTGGATCGGGGGGCGCCGGGTCGATCACCTGGCGCCGAAGGATCGCGGGATCTCGATGGTGTTCCAGAACTACGCGGTCTTCCCGCACCTGACCGTGTTCGAAAATATCGGGTTCGGCCTGCGCATGCAGAAACTGCCCGATGACGAGGTCACGCGCCGGGTGGAGCGTACCGCCGGTCTGATGCATATCGACCAGCTTCTGAGCCGCTATTCCGGCGAGCTGTCGGGGGGTCAGCGGCAGCGTGTGGCCGTGGCCCGCGCGCTGGCGATGGAGCCGGACGTGATCCTGATGGACGAGCCGCTCTCGAACCTCGATGCGCTCTTGCGGATGGAGATGCGGGCCGAGCTCAAAGGTGTGCTCGCCGAGAGCAACACGACCGCGATCTACGTGACCCATGATCAGGTCGAAGCCATGTCCATGGCCGACCGGATCAGCGTCATGCATCAGGGGCGAATCGTTCAGGCAGCCTCCCCGATCGAGGTTTATCGCAACCCGGCTGCCGAGTTCGTGGCGGGCTTCATCGGCAACCCGCCGATGAACTTTCTTTCGGCCACACCGCAGGGCGGTGGCAAGTTCTCGGTGGCGGGTCATTCCTTTGACGGGCCTGCGGCGGCGAATGCCAACCTGCAATTCGCCATCCGTCCCGAGGATATGCGTCTGTCCGAGGACGGGCTGCCGGCAGTGGCCAAGGTGGTCGAACCCCTTGGCGCGCATCTGCTGGTGACCTGCGATCTGGACGGCAACCTCTTCCGGGCGATCCTCGACAGCGAGATGCAGGTCAAGCCGGGCGAGACGCTGAAGCTTTCGCCCATGCCGGACCGGATCCGCTGGTTCGACCCGGAAACCACCCTCGCGGTGGCCTGACCCTCAGGAGTGACATGAATAGCATGAACCATACCGACATGCTCCAGCACGCGCGGCAAGTGCTGAGCGACAATGACAGGGGCACCTATACGGTGCCCACCCACGGGCTCTACCCGTTCCAGTGGAACTGGGATTCCGCGCTCAGCGCCCTGGGGTTCGCGCATTTCGACGAACCCCGGGCCTGGGGCGAGATCGAGACGCTCATGGCGCATCAATGGGAAGACGGGATGGTGCCGCACATCATCTTTCACCAGCCCGATGATGGCTACTTCCCCGGCCCGGATGTCTGGGGGACCGGTCGCACGGTCCCCACGACGGGCATCACCCAACCCCCGGTCACGGGCTTTGCGGTCCGCCGCATCCATGACCGGGCCCGCGACAAGGCGCTGGCCCGCGCGCAGGCCCGCGCCCTGCTGCCCAAGATCCACGCCTGGCATGAGTGGTTCTATCGGGCCCGCGACCCGGAGGGGACCGGGCTAGTCGCCCTGCTCCACCCCTGGGAATCCGGGCGGGACAATTCGGTGGACTGGGACGCCGCGTTCGAACGCGTGCCCACCGAGGGCGTCGGCGCCTTCGTGCGCCGCGACACGACCCATGCCAACCCGGCCCACCGGCCCACGGATGAGCAGTACAAACGCTACATCTGGCTCGTGCAAAAGTTCCGCAGCCTCGGCTGGGACAATACGAAACTGCATGACGCCTCCCCCTTCAAGGTGGTGGATCCCGGCTTCAACGCGATCCTGATCCGGTCCTGCGAGGATGTGGCCGATCTGGCCGCGCGGCTCGGCATGGACGAGATCGCCGAGGCGTCCCGTGCGATGGTTGCCAAGGGCGTCGCCGCGATGGAGACGCTCTGGAGCGACGAGATGGGCCAGTACCTTTGCTATGACCGTTGTCAGGGCGCGCTGATCCAGAGCCCCTCGATCAGTGGGATCCTCGCCACCTTCGCCCCGATCCCCAGGGCACGGGCCGCGGCTCTCGTCCGCCGGATCGAGACACTGGCCGAAAGCTGCAACTACCTGATCCCCAGCCATGACCCGACCCATCCGGCCTTTGACGGGCTGCGTTATTGGCGGGGGCCGGTCTGGCTGATCGTGAATTACATGGTCGCCGATGGCTTTGCCCGGGCGGGCGAGACCGAGATCATCCCGCGCATCATCAATGACTGCCTGCGGCTGATCGAGACCAGTGGCTTTGCGGAATATCACGACCCGATCACCGCCGAGCCCTGTGGCGGCCCCCATTTCACATGGACCGCCGCCATGGTGATCGAGATCCTCAACACCTACGAGCTGGCCGCATGAAACGATCGCGTATCAACGAGGTCCTGACCGAGGGCGCGGCCTTCATGGCCAGCCATGGCGTTGTCCTGCCCCCCTTTGCCGACTGGGCGCCCGAGACCTTCCGCACCCGCACCGATATCGGTCGGATCACCGGGGCCCGGCTCGGCTGGGACATCACCGATTACGGTGCGGGCCGGTTCGACGAGATGGGGCTGTTCCTCTTCACCCTGCGCAATGGGGAGCTCGCCAATCTCGAACGCGGGCGCGGCATGGTCTATGCGGAAAAACTGCTGATCTCGCAGGCGGATCAGCTCTCGCCGATGCACACCCATATCGTGAAGACCGAGGACATCATCAATCGCGGCGGCGCGACGCTGGCGATCGAGCTCTATGGCTCCGACGATCAGGGCAACTTCGCCGAGGATCGCGGTGGCGAGGTGATCTGTGACGGGATCGCGCGTCGTTTTGCACCGGGCGAGGTGCTGAAACTGGCCCCGGGCGAGAGCATTACCCTGCAACCGGGCGACTGGCACGCCTTTTGGGGCGAGGGCGGACCGGTTCTGATCGGCGAGGTTTCGACCGTGAATGACGACCTGACCGACAACATCTTTCGCGAGCCCATCGGGCGTTTTGCCAAGGTGGAAGAGGACGAGGCCCCGCTCCGCCTGCTGGTCTCGGATTACGACGACTTGCCCAATTGATCGGTGCAGGCCCCCTGCTCGGCCAGAAAGCGCACGAACAGCATGGTCAGGTTCTCGCGGCGCGACTGGTCCGGCCAGACCGCGAAGATGCCAAGCGCCTTGAGCGACCAGTCCGGCAGGACATGCACCAGATCCCCGCGCTCAAAGCCGCGACAGGCCAGATGCTCGGGGATCGCCGTCACCCCCAACCCGCGCGCCGAGAACTCGTAAAGCGCATCCGCCGAACTGACCGTGACATGGGATTGCCCGGTCACCGAGACCACGGTCCCATCCTCGCCTGTCAGCTCGGTCTGGTCGGGGCGCACCGCGAAACGCACCCAGTCCCAGCTCTCCAGATCGCTGGGATGGGTCGGCGCGGGTTTCGAGGCGGCGTAGTCCGGGCTCGCCACCAGAAGGCGGTCCGCATCGCCGATCTTGCGGGTCAGATGCTCGCTATCGGACAGCCAGCCTGCGCGGATCGCCACGTCGAACCGGTCCTTGATCAGGTCATGCTGTTGGTCGGTGAAATAGAGCTCCAGCGCGACCTTGGGATAGGTCTTGGCGAAGGCTGCCATGTCGTCGATCAGCGCGGTCTGGGTCACGAAGGCCGGGGCCGACACCCGCAGCGCGCCGCTCGGCTCGGTCGAGAGCGGGTTGATCGCGTCAAGCCCGGTCTCGGCGGCGGCCAGCATCTCCTGCGCCTTGGCGTGGAGGATCCGCCCCTCCTGCGTCAGGGACAGCTGCCGGGTCGAGCGATAGAGTAGCGTCACCCCGAGATCCCGTTCCAGATCCGAGACCACCGCACTTACCCGCGAAGGGGCCAGCCCCAGATGCAGCGCCGCGCCGCGGAACGTCCCCTGATGCACCACGGTCGAGAAAATCGCGATACTGCGCAGCTTGTCGATCATTGTTCACCTCAGCGGAATAGTTCCCTCCGCAATCACTGTCTAATCCAGAACGACCCCCGTCAATAGATTGGCTCCGAGGCGCTAGGGACAAAGGCCCGCCGCGCCGTCGTTTCGACCTGTGACCCAGAACCGAACAAGATCGGAGTATCCGCGATGACACAGCCCTCTTCCCCTGACCTGTCCCGCCGGGACCTGTTGAAAGGCACCGCGCTGACCCTCGGGGCGGCGACGCTTCTGCGCAGCGCGCTGGTCCCCTCGGTTGCCCGCGCGCAAGGCGCCCTGCCCCCCGGGACCGTGCACAGCTTCGCCACCGGCGGCGTGACCTTCCACACCTATGTGTCGCCACCGCAAGCGGTGCATGTCACCTCCCATGTGGTGGAATTTGCCGACCGGCTGCTGGTGGTGGATGGCACGATGCTGCCCCCCACCGCGCAAGAGGTGTCGGCGCTGATCCAGTCCACCGGCAAACCCATCGCAATGGCCGTGCTCAGCCATGAGCACCCGGACCACTGGGGCGGCTCGCCCCTGATCGAAGGGGCCAGTTTCGCCACCCTGCCGCAGATCCGCGAAGCCGTGGCCGCCGAGGCCGCAGGCGGCCAGTTCGGCACCCCCTCGAGCGTGCTCGACGGTCCCGATCTCGAGATCGGGATGACCGAGATTGGCGGCGTTCCCGTGGAGTTTCGCCACTACGAGAACAACGAGGCCCCGCATATGGTCGTCACCGTCCTGCCCGAGCAGAAGGTCGCGATCGTGCAGGACCTCGTCTATAACGGCGTGTTCTTCGCCCCGGGCATTGATCGCAAAAACTGGATCGCGACCCTCGAAGGGCTGCGCGATGATCCGGCCTTCGACACGCTGCTGGTCGGCCACGGCCTGCCGACGACGCGCGGCGATCTC
Source organism: Dinoroseobacter sp. S375 (assembly GCF_049800775.1). Classification (NCBI taxonomy): domain Bacteria; kingdom Pseudomonadati; phylum Pseudomonadota; class Alphaproteobacteria; order Rhodobacterales; family Roseobacteraceae; genus Dinoroseobacter; species Dinoroseobacter sp. S375. The sequence continues at coordinate 346,477 of NZ_JBNAFR010000001.1, forward strand.
GACACGGCCATCGCCTATGTCACCAAGATGGATGAGGTGATCACCGCCGCCGCCACCCCGGACGACGCCATCGCGGGCATGAAGGCCGCCTTCCCGAGCTATGCGGGCGAGTTCCTGCTGTCGCTCATGGCGGACTACTGGACCAAGTAACAACCGAGCCGGGGCCGGCAGGTGATGCCGCCCCGGCTCTTCCCCCCACTGCCAGATGCGGAGATCCCCATGCAGCGCAGAACCCTGATCAAGACCACCCTCGGCGCGGCCCTGGCCCTGAGCCTCGCCTCCCATGCGAGCGCCCAGTCCATGGATGCCACCTCGCAGGCCAGCTTCGACACCGTCATGGCCTTCATGGGCGCCATGGGCAGCGGCGACATGGAGGCGATGTCCGCCCTCATGGCCGATGACATGGTCTGGCATAACGAAGGCGATACCAGCTTGCCCTGGATCGGCGAGACCGTCGGCAAGGAGGCGATCTTCGAATTCCTCGGCGTCTTCTCGGCCAATCTGCAGGTCACGAAATGGGAAAATCAGGATGCTTTCGCCTCGGGCGATACGGTCGCCGTGTTTGGCCGCATGAACGGCATCACCACCCATTCGGGTCAGGAGACCGGCGAGTTCACCTTTGCCCTGCGCGCCAAGGTGCGCGACGGTCAGGTGGTGCTCTGGAACTGGTTCGAGGACAGCTTCGCCCTCAGCCAAGCCTATCACGGCAAATAAGGAGAGCGGCAGACGGGCAAAGGGCTTAAGAACGTGCATCGGATCTATCTCGAGGGGATCGCGGGCGGCAATGCGCGCGAGGCGGTGCAGGCCTATACCGGGCATCGCTATACCCAGCACTCGACCGGCGTAGGCGACGGGGTCGAGGGGTTCCTCGCGTTCTTCGAGCCCTTCGTCGCCCGCAATCCCAAGCGCGACATCCGGATCCTGCGCAGCTTCGAGGACGGGCCCTGGGTGTTTTGCACCGCTTATCAGTCGCTCAATGACGGGGCCGCGCAATGGGTGACCATGGACATGTTCTACACCGATGCAGACGGGCTCATCCTCGAGCATTGGGACACCATCGCCGCCTATGAACCCAAGACAGCCTCCGGCGCGGATATGGTTGGCGGCGCGACAGAGGTCGATCCGGCGGCGGATACGGCGGCCAGCAAGGCGCTGGTTCTCGAATACACCAAGCAGGTCCGGCAGGAGCGCGGCTTTGACAAGATCGCCGAATTCGTCGCCGAGGATCTGATCCAGCATGCGCCCACCATCGGTACCGGGCGCGCCGGGCTCACGGATTGGCTCGGCTCGGACCAAGCCGGCCGCTACGAGATGCTGTTCCAGATTTTCGGACAGGGCGATTTCGTCGTGACCTATGGCAAGCGCCACGCCCGTGGCAAGGACATCGCCGTCTTCGACCTCTACCGCGTTGCAGGGGGGCGGATTGTCGAGCATTGGATGAACGAGGAAGAGATCAGCCCCCTGGAGATGTGGGGCAATTCGGGCAAATTCTAGCGGCGAAACAGGTACGAGAGCAGGAGATCGGAGATGGGCGTCTTGAGCGGTTTGAAACAGGCAGTGCAACAGGTCGCCAAGCGCCCGGGGCCGCGGATCCTCACGGTGGCGCGCGCCGGGCGGCTGACCCCGAACATGATCCGCGTGGTCTTTGCGGGACCGGCGCTGGACGGCTTTCCCGAAGGCCGCGAAGGGGCGAATTGCAAGCTGCTGATCCCGGAGCCGGGCGAAACGCGCGACGCGTTTGCCGCCCGTCTCAGCGCGGGACCGGCGCCGGTGAAGCGGACCTATACGGTGCGGGCCTATGATGCCGCGCGGCAGGAGCTCAGCATCGATTTCGTCGCCCATGGGGATGAGGGACCCGCCTCTCGCTGGGCGAGCCACGCGCAGCCCGGGGATTTCCTCGGATTTGCCGGGCCGAGCACGCCCAAACTCTCCCATTTCGAGGCCGATTGGTATCTGGTGGCCGCTGACCCCTCGGCCCTGCCCGTGGCCGCTGCCGCGCTGGAGGCCATGCCCCGCGATGCCAAGGGCGTGGCGATCTTCGAGATCACCGCCCCCGAGGACCGGCAGGAGATCGACATGCCCGCCGGGATCGAGGCCCACTGGCTGGTCCATCCCGATCCGCACAGCGCCTCGACCGCGCAGGAGGATCTGATCCGCAGTCTCGATTGGCCCGCCGGGCGGGTGCAGACCTGCATCGCCGGCGAAAGTGGCGTGATCCGGGCCCTGCGGGCGTTCCTCGCGCAGGAGAAAGCGCTGCCACGCAAGGACACCTATATCTCTGGCTACTGGAAGATCGGCCTCGTGGAGGATGAGCACCAAAAGGTCAAACGCGCCGAGGGTTGAACCCCGGCGTGCGCGTCAGCTTACCCGTGCGCCCCGGGACCAGACGCCCCGGATCAGGGGCGTGCCCCCCGGTGCCTGCACCCGCAGGACATCGCCCCGCAAGCCCGGCTCAAGCCCGCCGCGATCGGCGAGACGGGCGGCGCGCGCGGGCGTGCGCGTCACACAGGCCACCGCCCGAGGCAGATCCTGCCACAGCGCCGCCAGCCGGAAGGTCGACAGCAAAAGTGCCGAGGGCACGTAATCCGACGAGACGATATCCAGCAGCCCCGCCTCGGCAAGCTCCAACGCCGAGACATTGCCCGAATGGGAACCACCGCGAATGATATTGGGCGCGCCCATCATCACCGCAATGCCATGGGCGCGGCAGGCCTCGGCCGCCTCGACCGTGGTCGGAAATTCGGCAAACTGCACGCCATTATCCTTGGAGGTCTCCACATGCGCGGCGGTGGTGTCGTCATGGCTGGCCAGCGCGGCACCCAGCCGGGCGGCCTCAACCACCGCACCGGCCTCGTGCTTGGTGCCGTAGAGCCTCTGCAATTCCTTGAGATTGGCCATGTGCTCGATGAAATCGGCCTCGGTCATGCCCCGTTTTTTCGAGACATAGGTCCGCAGGGCCGAGACATCGCGGAACTGTCGCTGACCCGGGGTGTGATCCATCAGGCTGACAATCCCGATGCGATCCGCAGGACCGAAGGCGGCCAGTTCCTCCAACAGGGTTTCGGAACAGATTTCCGCCCGCAGATGGATCAGGTGGCTGATCTTGAACATGCCATCGGCCCGGGCGCGCAGCAGCTCATCCGCAAGACCGCGCGCATAGGGTTTGTAGCCTGATTTGGAATTGTGGATCGAGCCCACGCGCAGCGCGTCAAACACCGTGGTGATCCCGGTCGAGGCCAGCTCGGCATCATGGGCGATCAGCGCGGGCAGATGGGGCCAGCCCACGCCCGGGCGCGGCTCGATATGCCGTTCGAGATTGTCCGTATGCAACTCGACCAGCCCCGGCAGCACAAAATCACCGCCGCAATCCACGGCACCGCCGGGCACGCGATCCCCTTCGGTCACGGCGGTGATCACCCCATCGGTGATCTCGACCGCACCGAGAAGCACGCGATCCGGCAGGACAAGCTGCGCGTTGGCAAGACAAACGGAGTCTGCCATGGACATGTCGGATCCATCAGGCACAGGACTGGGCACGAAAGGGGAGTTCATGGGCTATTCTCGGTTTGCGGTTTACTACATAGCCCCGGAGGGCCCTCTTGCGAGCTTCGGCGCGCGTTGGTTGGGATGGGACGTGATCACCGGAACACCCGCGGATCCATTGGATCTTGCCGGGCGGGCGGAGGCGACCGAGACCCCGCGAAAATATGGCTTCCATGGCACCCTGAAGCCGCCCTTCCGACTGGCCGAGGGCATGGATCTCGCGGCGTTGCAGACCGCCATGGCCACGCTGGCGGCGCGGCAGGGTTCGGCCCGGTGCGATGGGCTGCAGCTCAGCCGCCTTGGCCGGTTTCTGGCGCTGACGCCGGTGGGAGAGACTGGCGCGCTGGCCGCGCTGGCCGAGGCCTGTGTGACCGAGCTCGACCGCTTTCGCGCCCCGCCCAGCGCCGAGGAACTGGCCCGCCGTCGCGGTGCCGGGCTGAGCCCCGCGCAGGAGGCGAACCTCGTGGAGTGGGGCTATCCCTATGTGCGCGACCAGTTCCGCTTTCACATGACCCTGACCGGGCGGCTTCGCAAACCCGACCTTCCAAGCTGGGAGGACACCCTCCGCGCTGCCCTGCCCCCGTTGCCGGCGCCCTTCGTGATCGACAGCCTCGGGCTTGTCGGCGAGCGCGCAGATGGGCGGTTCGAGCTGATCCAACGCTACGCCCTCACCGGTTGAAGAGCCGCCAGCGTGCGGGCCACGGTCTCGTCCAGCGCGCCATCATTGCTCAGGGTGATCACGTCGAGCCCCGGAGGCAGCGCCTTGTCCGCCTGCGCCAGCCGCTGCGCGATCACCTGCGGCGTCTCGCGCCCGCGTGTGGCGAGCCGCGCGGCGAGGGTTTCGGGCGACGCGGTCAGGTTCAGCACCGTGAGCGCCGGAAAGATCCGGGCCGCCTCGACCAGCGCATCGCGGGAGAAATTCGCAAGACACCACTGGCCTGCTCGGACCTGATCAAAGGCCGTCGACGGGATCCCGTAGCGCAGGGTATGCGCGCCCCAATGGACGCAGAACGCACCCTCTGCCACCATCCGCTCAAAGGTCTCGGGGCTGACCGCCTCATAGGCCTCGCCGCCCAGATCCGGCGCGCGGGTGATGACCCGGCGCAGCAGACACAGCTCGGGCCACTGCGCGACCAGTTCCGCCATCACGCTGTCCTTGCCCACCCCGGACGGGCCGACCACGGCGATGAGACGCCCGGCGCTCATGCGGCCCCGCCCTCCCGGCGGCGCCCGGGATACGTGACCTCAGCCGGATCAGACATCCGGACCGGTCGGCGGGCCAGCTCACCGTTGCACACGCGCAGAGCATCCCGCATCACAAGAGCCCCTGCGCCACCAGATCGGCCTCAAGCGCCTCCGGCGTGGTGAAGTGGACGGCATCCATACCCGCCGCTCTGGCCCCCGCCACGTTTTCATAGGTGTTGTCGATGAAGAGGCACGCGCGCGCCGCGACCCCGGCGCGGTGACAGAACAAGGCAAAGATCTCCGGCCCCGGTTTCAGTAACCGCTCGACCCCGGACACAATCAGCGTGTCAAAGACCTCCCCCAGCCGGGGATGGGCCCTGACCCCTTCGGGCCAGGTCTCCGCCGACCAGTTGGTGATGGCGTGAATGCCGTGCCCCTTGGCCGCCAGCCGGTCGAGCAGATCCCATGTCCCCGGAATGACTTCAGGCACCGTTCGTCCATACCGCGCGACATATTTCGCAAAGAGCGCGCGGTCCGTGGGGTCCGCAATCTCGGCGGCCAGATCGGCAAAGGACGCGCCCCCATCGGCCCGCGTGTTGCGCGCCATGAAATCGGTCCGGGCGATGAACTCGGCGACGGCGTCGCGGGATCCCAGATCTTCGATCCAGGCGAGATGGGGGTCCCAGTCCACAAGCACACCGCCAATATCAAAGACGATCTCTGTCGCGCTCATCCCGCACCCGCCCGCGGGGCTTCACGAAAGGACAGCGCGATGCCGCCACCCTGCGCGGTGCGCCCGGCGCCTTGGGGATCGATGGGGTCTTTCATCTCGACAACTTTCGAATTTACTATACAACTAGACACATCCTATCAGCACCCGAGCCAAGACCCAATACAGAAATGCAGGACAGGCAAGACTCTTTGCGCCGCAGCGGGCGCACACCGATCTGGAAAGCCATCGCCAGCGCCCTGCGCAGCGACATCGCCGAGGGGCGCTATGGCACCGGGGACAAGCTGCCGACCGAGGCCGCGCTGGCCGAGCGGTTCGGGGTCAACCGGCACACGGTGCGGCACGCGCTCTCGGCTCTGATCGAGGATGGTCTCGTGCGGACCCGGCGTGGCGCGGGGGCCTTCGTGGCGGCGCAGCCCACGGATTACCCGATCAGCAGCCGGGTGCGTTTTCACGAGAACCTGCTCGCTGCGGGCCGTCGGCCCGAGAAACGCATCCTTCACATCGAGGAGCGGGCCGCCACCGCAGGCGAGGCGCAGGCCCTTCAGGTGCCCGAAGGCGATCAGATCTGCGCCTATTTCGGCCTCTCCCTCGCGGATGCCCAGCCGATTGGTCTGTTCGAGAGCGTCTTCCCCGCCACGCGCTTGCCCGGGATCCAGAACGCTCTTCTGGCCGAGCGCGGGGTGACCGATGCCCTGCGCTCGGTGGGCGTCGAGGACTACACCCGCGCCTCGACCCGTCTGACCGCTGTGCTGGCGGATGCGACCCAGGCGCTGCATCTGCAGATGCGCGAGGGCGATCCGCTGCTGAAATCGACCGGGGTCAATGTGGATCCCCAGGGCCGGCCCATCGAGTTCGGGCGGGCCTTCTTTGCCGGAGACCGGGTGACCCTGACGCTGGATCTCTAGGCCCTGTGCGCCTGCGCCAAGGCCCATCGGGGGAACACGGGCGCTCCTAGACTTCCTCAAGCCGGTCCGTGGCCGGTGCCGGGCGCGGCGACAGGGCCGAGATCCGCGCATGCAGCGTGTCGGAGAGCGGGTAGGTCAGCGCCGCAAGCGAAGGGCGCAGCTGTGCCTCCGAGCGCGCGCTGACAATCGGGGCCGAGATCGCCTCATGCGCCATGACCCAAGCCACCGCCAGGGTCGCTGGATCCACGTCCAGTTCATCGCCGAGCGCGGCGAGCCCGGCTGCGGCCTCGTGCATCCAGGCCAGACCATAGCGCGCCGCGTAGCGCGGATCGGTCGAAAGCCGACCGACATCACCGCGCGCGTATTTCCCGGTCAACAGCCCCCCACCCAAGGGTGAATAGGGCAGCACCGCGATCCCCTCGGCGGCGGCCATGGGCAGAAGCTCCACCTCTGCCTGACGCTTGACCAGTGAATACATCGGCTGGATCAGGTCGATCCGCGTGCCCAGCGCCTGCGCCACGCCTTGCGCCTTCATCACCTGCCATGCGGCGAAGTTCGACACGCCGATATGGCGGATGCGGCCCGAGGATTGCAGGCCCGCGAGCGTCTCGAAGGTCTCTTCCAGCGGGGTCGCCCCGTCCCAGCGGTGCAGGTAGAGGATGTCGACCATATCGAGCCCGAGCCGCGCGCGGCTTTCGTCGAAGCTCGACAAGATATTCGCGCGCCCGCTGCCGCCCGTGTACCCCACCTTGGTGGCGATCAGCAGGGCGTCGCGCCGCGGGCCGATCATCTCGCCCAGCCAAGTCTCGGACCGCCCCTCGGTATAGAGATGCGCCGTGTCAAATATGTTGATCCCGGCGGCAGAGGCGGCGTCGAACATCGCGTGGCTTGCGGCGCGGTCCGCGGTGCCGCCGAACTGCATACAGCCGAAACACTGGCGCGACATGGGCGTGCCATCCAAGGTCATCAAACGGGTCATCTAAATGCTCCAAGCGGGGTCGGGACGGATGGCAGGGCCGGGCGAACACACAGGTCAGGCATCGATCATGCGCCGGATCCGGCCCGCACCGGGCGCAGCTCGACCCGTGCACCGAACCGGCTTTGACCGACGGAGAAGGGAAAGGCACCGAGGGCCGCCTCGGGTAGGACCGCGCTGGCATCGGTCAGGGCATTGAGCCCGGGCCAGCCATCGCGGATCCAGACCAAACCGGCCGGGATGCGCGGCGTGACCTTGGCCTGCGCCGTGAAACATCCGCGCGCATTGTGCATCTCGACCGCCGCGCCATCCTCGATCCCGCGCTCTGCCGCGTCCGTGGGCGCGATCCAGAGGGCGGGCGCGGCCTCCCGCGCGGCCAGGGTCGGCAGGGCGCGCGCATGGTCAAAGAAGGAATGGAAATGCGCGAAGGTCCGACCATGCGCGAGCACGAGCCCCCCCTCCTCCGCCGGGTCCGGCATCTCCGGCAGCGCGGGCAAGCCCATCTCGACGGCACGGGCGGAGGCGAATTCGATCTTGCCCGAGGGCGTGGTGAAGGCATGGGTCGGATAGGCCACATGGGAGACCGCGAGCGCCGCGCGCCCGCCCGCCGCCCGCAGGCTGTCAACCGTGGTATGGCCCGTGGCCGGATGGTCGAGCACCGCGTTCACCGCCGCCTCCTGATCCGTCCAGGGGTAGACATCCTCTACGCCCAGCCGCGCGGCCAGCCCGATATAAATCTCGTGCACGGGGCGGGCCTCTCCGGCGGGGGGCAGCACCCGGTCGCAGAGATGAACATGGGTGTTGGTGGATTTCGCCCCGATCTCTTCGAGCCAGATCGTCCCCGGCAGGACGATATCCGCCGCCTCCCGGATCGTCTGGTTGGGAAAGATGTCGTGTGTCACGACCAGCTCGGCCCGGGCCAGAGCCGCCCGCGTCCGGGCGGTGTCGGGAAAGGAGGAGAGCAGGTTCGAGCCAAGCGAGACGAGGACCTTGACCGCGCCGCTTTCCAGCGCTTCGAGGATCGCCTCCATCTGGTTAGGGATATAGGTGCCCGGCAGCCGACGATCCGCCGCCGAGACATCGACGAACCCGACCCCATGGCTGCGCCCGCCATGGCGCGGGCCGATCCCGCCCCCGGCGCGCCCGAAATTCCCGGTCAGCGCCGGAAGGCAACCGATGGCGCGCGCCGCCTGCCATGTGTTGTCGCCCTTATGCACCGAAGAGCCCCCCAGAACGATCATCGCCGCCGGGCTGGCCGCGTAGCGCCGGGCGAGATCGGCGATCTGCTCGGCGGGCAGGCCGGTCCGTTCCGCGGCCCAAGCCGGGGTGTTCCGGGTCAGGTGATCGGCGAGCGCGTCGACGCCCACGGTATGGGCGGCCACGAAATCGCGGTCCCAGAGCCCCTCGGCCAGGATCACCTGCATCATCGCCAGCGCCAGCGCCGTATCGGTTCCGGGCCGGAGCAGCAGGACCTCATCCGCCAGCGCTGAGGCCTCGGTCCGGCGCACATCGACCACGACCACCCGCGCGCCCCGGCGTTTGGCGATCTCCACATGGCGCAGGGTGTTGGCTTGGCTGACCGTGTTCGCCCCCCAGAGGATCACCATCTCGGAATGGGCGCTCAGATCCTCCTTGGTGGAGGTTTCGATCGCACCGGTCAGGCCCAACCCGAACGCACCCAGCCCCCAGCAGATCATCGCCGGGTTCCACGCCTGACAACCATAGAGGTTCGCGAAGCGGTCCATCTGGGCTCGTTTCAGCCCAAAGGCATAGTCATTGCCCCAATTCCCATGTCCCTGCCAGAAGCCCACCGCCTCGCGGCCCACGGCCTGCATCTGTGCGGCGATCCGGTCCAGCGCCCTGTCCCAGCTCAGCGTCTCCCAGGTGTCCGAGCCGCGCTGCGTCCGGGCCATCGGCTGCAAAAGGCGCTGGTCGTTGCCGACGATCTCATGGGCGGCCTTGCCCCGCATACAGAGAAAGCCCGCGCTGTCAGGATTGCTCTCGTCACCGGTGATCGTGACCGCGCCCGCCGCGTCCCGGGTCACCTCCATTCCGCACAGGGTCGGGTGACAGTTCATGGGGCACATGGTCCGAAAGGTCTGTGTCATGGCGGCTCTCTGCTGGCTCTTGCGGGGTCCAGTCTACGCAGGCAAGCCCCGCGCAGGCCAGTCCGCAGGGGTCAGAGGACATCGCTCCGAACGGCTATACGCGGTTTTGCCCGGCAAAGCGGCGCGCGGCGGGGTCAGCTGTTTTGTTGTCCGTGGACGGTCAGGGCCGATTCCCCGATGCCGATCACCAGCGTCTGTTGGGTCCAGTACCAGCGCCGGGTGGTCCATGTCCCCTCGAGCAGGATCGCGTCGCCCCGCACCGTGCCGTACCAGACCACCGTGTGGGGGGCTTCGTCACAGACGGTCGTCGTGGTGAAATGGACCACATCCTCTTCGAGCCATGTCTGGTAGTCGGTCCAGCCGAAATCGCAGTAGATCTGGGCGCGCGACGACTGAAACCGGCCGTCGAAGAACCGCAGCGTGTCATAGACCACCTCTCCGGTCTCATCGATCGTATCGCGGGTCACGAAGATACGACCATCCAACGCACCAGATTGGGCCCAGGGCAATGCAGGAACGGACAGATCCGGCAGATCATCGTTCATCACGCTCACCGTGCCCGCACCGGTGCCAATCACCACGAAGGCGACCCCGGCGGTCTTGAGGAAATCGGACATGGCATGCGCCTTCCTGTTCTGGCCCCGGCATACAGTAAATGCATGCATAGGTTGCACTCCACGCCCCGCTTAAACCCTAGTATACTTTTCAGGTTTGCGCACGCGAATTCGCGCGCAGGCCAAAGCGCTGCGCCGCGCATCAGGAATTTTGCAAAATCAGATGCCGGAGGCCGCCCGGGCCACATAGGCGCGCAACATATGGGCGTCGAACAAGGGCATGGCCACAACATCCCCGCCGATCTCGCTGGTGACTGGCGAGAGGTAGCGGACACCCGGGGCGTTGGTCTGGCACCCCGGTCCTACGCGGATGCCCCGCGTGGTCGGGCAAAGTGTGATCAACCCCTGGCGCAACATGTCTTCCGACAGCGGATCGAATCGCGAGTTTGGCCCTGCTCCGGCGCAGTTCACGACAAAGCCGGTCTCGTGGCGATGCTCCTGCCCCTGCGCGTCACGCAAGAGGACGGTGGCCCCCTCGGCGCCGGGTTCGATCGCGGAGACCATGGCTTTGATCACCCGCGCCGAGCCCGCCGCGACGAAGCGGTGCATATCCGCGATCGTGTCGCGCGTTCCGCCCCGCAGCCAGAGCCGCAGCTTGCCGGGTACATGGCGCGCCTCTTCCGGGTCGGGCACATAATCGGTCAACGGGTTGGCGAGGAAATGCGCCCGGAACCCGGCCCGGATCTCGCGCATCTCGTCGCCTGCCTCCGCAGCACGGGCAATCTCGGCGGCGACTTCGGCCAGAAAGGTCTCGGCCCGGGCATGGCCCTTGGTCAGACGCGGCTCGGTCAGCTTGCGCGGCAGGCGCGGGACCAGCGGCGCGGGGATCTCGCCATCGGGCGTGCAGGCCACGAAGCGCAGATCCGCCTCATCCCGCAGGCTCTGGCACAGGCGCAGCACATCGAGCATGGCCGCGTTCCCCCCGACGCAGAATATCTCGGCCCCGCGCCGAATATGGGCGGCGATCCGGTCCTCGTGACCAAAGACCGAGGGCGCGCTGAACGCGCTGTCATCCCCGGCGAACCGCATGGTCGACGGACCGCCCGGCGCCACGTCGAGCCTGCTGGCCACGATCTCGCGCCCGGCCTTTGTGCGCAGGGTGACACCCTTACCGCTGACCTCAAGGGCCAGCGCCTGATCATTGATCAGCTCGACCGTCGCGCCCTGCGCCGCGAGGCGCGCGATGGCGGCCTCGGCCCGTTCGGCCATGAAATCCCCGTAAAACTCCCGTGGCGCGTTTACACCGTAGAGATCTCCACGCGCGATCAGCGGTTGTGCCGCGCCCAGCCAGTCCGGCGCGCGCCCCTCCATGGTCTCGGTGATCTGGTCCCAGCGCGCCGCCAGCCATTTCGCGAAATCGGGATCGATATCGTCGGCGGGCGAATTCAACAGATAGGCGTAGCGCCAGGGCGTGCCCGGAGTGCCCTTGGCATAGGCCAACCCGCGGCCCAGATCCGAAGCGGCCTCCCCCAGAACCACCACCTGCTGTCCGGGCGCGGGTGCGCAGATTTCCAGGAAGGCCAGCGCCGTAATGCCATCGCCAACAATCACATGGGGTCGCTCTTCGGGCAGCACGCGCATCGCTTTCTCTGAGTTCGGGACATGCGAGCATTAGTCCCGCGCGCCCCCTCTGGTCAACTCGGCGCCGTGCCGCCGGTGCCCCGTGCCGCAGGATCGCGACAGGTGCCACCGACAACACGGCGCCCCACTCACCCCGGGAACAGGCGGATCTCGGCGATCTCCGCGTCCTTGGCCGGGGTCAGGGTCAGGGCCACCGGCGTCTTGGAGCCGAAGTGATCGAGACTGCCAAAGACGCTGTGGGACCGCATCTCAACCGGGACAGCGCGCCGCCGCCGGAGCGAGACCTTGCCCGTGGATCCGTCGTCAAAGCGCAGCTCGAGCCGCATGTCCTGATGCTTGAGGCCCTGGGTCACGATCTCGATCCCGCCCGGTGCGCCACCCGAAAGAGGGATGTCGACCGATTTACCCGGGGTCACGGCCACCGGCACAGCGCGTTGCGACGCCCCGGCGGCCTGCAACGCCCCCAGAAGCTGGCGCAGGAAGGAGGTCGAGTTGAAGCTCTCGGTATAGGGCAGCTCCCAGACGACCATGGCGTGGTCGCGCCGCTCCAGCGCACCCGAGAGGACATAGGCCTCGATCGCGCCGATCGGCCCGCCGCCAGACACCGACAGGTTCTCGACATCCGCGTCAAACGCCCGGGCCAGGGCATCGCCGAACCGGTAATCGTCGGACTTGTTGCGGTTCGAGAAGCTGCTGCCCAGCAGGGCGATGGACGGACCCGCCTGCGTGTCATCCAGCAGGTCCAGCGCCGTGGGCCGGGTCAGATCGTAGAGCTGGACCTCCTCGACCCCTGGATCCTGATCACAGGCCTTGCGCAGGATCTCGGCGAGCGAGCCCTTTTCACGATAGCTCTCATCAGCCTTGGCCGCAGGGACAAAGGATGCCGCCGCCGGAAACAGACCCGGACGCTGGGTCGCCGTCAGCGCCGCGAGGCGGGACGCGCTCGCCGCAGCCCCCAAGGGGGTCCAGTGGGTATCACGGCGAAAATAGAAGCGGTCGCGCAACGCCGGATCTCCGAGCGCCAGCGCCTGCAGGTCGGGGACAATCGCGCCGGTCTCGGACAGCTGGGCGAGCAGCGCGGCAAACGAGGCCTGCGCGGCGGCCACATCGTAGCGCTCGCCCCCCATGGCGGCATCGAGCTGCGCCTGCCCCGCCACGACGGGACGCGGCGGCGCGATCAGGATCGCGAGCGCCACATCCCGCGCCGCGAAGGCTTGGGCGATTTCCCCGACCAGCGTCGCTGCGCTGCGTTTCATGTCGTAGCGGTCCTTGAGCTGGTCGCGGGTAAACATCCAGCCGCTCTGCTGATCGCTGTAGATCGGCGCAACCTTGGCATAGCGCTTCGGCAGGCTCTCGGCCTCCAGCAGCGCGGAACAATAGGGCGCTGCCTGCGCGTGGGGCGCGGCCAGAAGCGCGGCGGCTCCGATCACCGAGGCGAGTTTGGCGCAGTATTTCGCGGTGTGTTTCAGGGCGGTTTTCATGATTGGGGGCTCCTGGCTGTGAGGTAGCGTTCCGGGATCTCCCAGAGCACGAGGGTTGGCGGGGTGCCGAGCGTATCGAGCTCGGCGAGAAAGGCGTCCATGGGGGCAAAGGGGCCCTGCCCCACGGCACTGGCATTGAGCAGATCGACCTGCAGCGCCTGGCTCAGGAACCCGGCGAAGTGGAAGGCAGGCTTGGCGGAGAAGCTCGTGCCCACCAGCGCCACGGGGATCTCCGCCGCGCCAAAGAGGCCCCCTGCCGAGGTTACCGTGGTGTCATAGGTCCGGATCAGGTCGGGATGGGGGCCGACATGCGGGCGCAGCGCACCGGTGGCGACGAACCCGGCCAGATCCCCGTCGAAGGCGCGGAACCCGGTTTTGCGGGTCTCGACATTGCTTTGGGCCAGCGGGGTATCGGCGAGCGCGGCGGCGATGGCCTCGGCGGCGCGATGGGCGCCCTCGGGGCTCCAATGGGTGTCACTGCGCAGAAACGACGTGTCGAAATCGAGCGCGGGCCGCAGGTCGATCACCGGCAGGCCGGCTGCCGCGACCGTGGTCAGCGCCCGGTCATAGCGTCCGGCGAACCCGGCGGAGCGCCCGCGCGGCAGACGGTGGGCCTGCATCCGCGCCTTGTCGGGCACGATGACCGGGGCCAACTGAATGCCGCGCGCCGCAAGTACCGACCGGGCATGGGCGAGCTCCGCCGCCAGATCCCGGAGGGCCTCGGGCTCGGCGAATTCCTCAGCCGTGAAAAGCCAGCCCCCCTGCCCCGCAACCGCCCCCTGAGCGGGTTCGCGGAAAAGCTGCCAGCGCAGGGCGGCCCAAAGCTCCACCGCCGCGGACTGGGTCGGCAGGGCGGTCTCGAACCGCGCCTCGAAGCCTCGCTGATAGCGGCCATCGGCCCAGCCCTCCAGCGGCGTACCCGCGTCCACATTGATCAGGGCCGCAACGGACAGGGCCGCGAGGCCAGCGGTCAGGGCCAGGGGAATGATGGTATCGGATTTCGGATCCATCGCTCGTCTCCTCAAAACTGGAAATACAGGAAGGGGCTCTCGGTCCGGGCCTGCACCACAACGCAGCACAGGAGGGACAGAACCGCCGGTTTCAGGCGCTGCGCGAGGCTCGGGACCTGCCAGCGACCGGGCCGCCGCAGGGACAGGCCAAGCCCGATGATCAGGAAGATCGCCTCGGTCGGCGCGGTCAGGGTGATCAGCTCGGGCCGCAGGGCGACGCCGTTCAGCCCGACCATGCCGCCATAGATGGCCAGCGCATCGGCGAGCGTTTCCGCCCGAAACACCACCCAGCCGAGGATCACGAAGACCATGGTCAGCGGCCATGCGATGGCGCGCGGCCAGACCGTGTCGCGGGATTTCGCGCCCAGCGCGCGCTCCAGCGCCATCAGTCCGCCATGCCAGATCCCCCAGACCACGAAGGTCCAGTTTGCCCCGTGCCAGATCCCGCCCAGCACCATGGTCAGCAGCAGGTTGCGATAGGTTTTCGCCGCCCCGCCCCGGTTCCCGCCCAGCGGCACGTAGAGATAGTCACGCAGCCAGCGCGACAGGCTGATATGCCAGCGCCGCCAGAACTCGGTGATCGAGCGGCTGGTATAGGGGGCGTCGAAATTCTCCGGAAAGCGGAAGCCGATCATCAGGCCAAGCCCGATGGCCATGGCCGAGTAGCCCGCGAAGTCGAACAGCAGCTGCACGGAATAGGCCAGCGCCCCGAGCCAGGCCTCGGCGGCCGTGGGGTCCGGCAGGGCAAAGATCCGGTCCGCAAGCGGCGCGACACTGTCCGCAACCAGCAGTTTCATCGCCACCCCTTCGACGAAGCGGCGCACGCCCCGGGCGAAGATCGACAGGGAATGGCTGCGCGCCTCGAACTGATGGGCGAGGTCCTTGTAGCGCAGGACCGGCCCGGCAATCAGCTGCGGGAAGAGCGACGAGAAGGCGAGGAAATCCACCAGCTTGCGGGCGGGCGGCGCGTCTCCGCGCGCCACGTCGATCACGTAGCTGATCGACTGGAAGGCCAGGAAGGACAGGCCAATCGGCAGGATGATCTCAGGCACGGTGAGGGCATCGCCCCCCAGCGCCGTGTTGAGGTTCCCGAGAATGAAGGTCGTGTATTTGAACCAGCCCAGAACGGCGAGGTTGAACCCCACGCCCAGACGCACGGCCCATTTCCGAACCTCGGGCCGGGTTGCTCCGGCTGCGACGCGACCGGCGACGAAGCTGCCCCCGGCAATGGCGTAAAGCACGATCAGCGCATCCGCCCGCCACCAGGCGTAAAACAGGGTCGAGGCCAGCAGGATCAGCCAGTTCCGCGCGGCTTTGGGGACGACGTAGTAGGTCGCCAGAAAGACCGGCAGGAACCCGAAGAGGAAGATGGGTGTGGAGAAGACCATGGATCAGTCCGCCAGCGTGGGGCCAAAGCGGTTCTCGATCAGCTGCGCGCCGTCCGGACGCGCCACGAAAGTCACGTTCTGACCGCGCCGGAGGCTGACCTCGAACCGGCCCAGATCCGCGCCATCGGCCGTGACCACGGCAAGCGTGACCGCCACCGGGTTCACGGCGCGGGCGGCGGCGGCCCCCGTCTCGGTCTCGGCCACGACAACCATGGCAGGCTCGGCAACTTCGAGCCGGACCGGCGCATCTGCGAGGTTCACCAGCGTGAGCTGCACCTTGCTGCGATCCGGGCGGGCGGGTTCCTCGATGACGACCACGGCGCCACCGGCATCCCGGGCGGCGGTGTAATAGACCCCCGGCTGCGCGCCGCTCGTGGCGGCGGCAGAGACCGGGTGGAAGACATCGCCCTCGGCACCGAGCGCGGCAATGCCATAGATCTCGGGCGCGGGCCCCGGCTCGATCCAGCGCAGGAAGGCGGCATCCTCGGGCGGGGGCGCGTCATAGAGCGTGTTGTCCGCAGCAATGCCGGTGGCAGCGGTGGACAGAAACACCCCAAAAGCAAGAGACACGGGGGAAAATCGAACTGGCATAACAGGCTCCTTTGTTGGAACCGGCATACCGGAGACGCGGTGCGCCCGAGCTGCGCAAAAGTATAGCCGTCCCTCTCGGAGGGCTACACCACTGCCCCTTGGGACAGGCGGGCAAGGCCCCACCCCACGTGAAAACGCCGCCCGAGAGGGGGACCCTCGGACGGCGCTGTTCGAAGATGTGGACCCTGTCAGGCGGCGGCGCGGATCGCCTCGCTCAGCTCGAGGACACGCGCCCGCAGCAGGTCGGGACAATCCAGCGTCTCGACATTCAGACGCAAGAGCGGCTCGGTATTCGATGCCCGCAGATTGAACCGCCAGCTGTCGAATTCCATGCTGATCCCGTCGAGCCCATCGACCGTTTCGGCGCAGCCCTCATAGCGGGCCCGCAGGCTGGCGGTCACCTCGTCGGTGCTCTCGACGCGGAAGTTGATCTCGCCCGAGGAGGGGTGGCGCTGACGCATCTCGGCCACGAGGCTCGAAAAGCAGGTCTTGGCGCGCGACAGACGCTCCAGCATCAAAAGCCAGGGGATCATGCCGCTGTCGCAATACATGAAGTCGCGGAAGTAGTGATGGGCCGACATCTCGCCGCCATAGAGCGCGCCCTCGGCCCGCATCTTGTCCTTGACCAACACATGGCCGGTGCGGGACATGATCGCTTCGCCGCCGCAGTCGCGCACGATGCGCCGTGTGTTCCAGACGACGCGAGGGTCATAGACGATCTTGCCCGCCGGGTTGCTTTCCAGAACTGCCTCGGCCAGCAGACCGACGACGAATTCGCCGGGGATGAACCCGCCCGCCTCGTCAAAGAAGAAGCACCGGTCGAAATCCCCGTCCCAGGCCACGCCCAGATCCGCGCCATGGGCGGTCACCGCCTCTGCCGTGACCGGCTGGTTCTCGGGCAGGAGCGGGTTGGGAATGCCATTGGGAAAGTTTGCATCGGGGGCATGATGCAGGCGGGTGACGCGGATCTGTGCGCCGCGCGCCTGCAGATGGTCGATGATCGCATCGAAGGTCGGCCCGGCGCAGCCATTGCCTGGGTTGGCCACCAGATGCAGCGGCCCGATGGCCGCCGGATCCACAAAGGCGCAAACCCGTTCCACATAGGCCGCGCGGGCCGAGACCGGGCTGTGCCCGCCCCGTGTTTCCGCCTTCGGCCCGAAGGCCGCCGTTGCCGCCACGCGCTCGATCTCGCGGAAGGTCGTATCACTGAGGGGGCGCGCGCCCGCCCCGACCATCTTGACCCCGTTATAGTCGATCGGGTTGTGCGACGCGGTGACCATCACCCCGGCATCGGCGCCGAAATGGTCGGTGGCGAAATACACCTCCTCCGTGCCGCACAGCGCTATGTCGAGCACCTCCGCCCCCGCATCGCGCAGCCCCTCCACCAGCGCCGCCAGCAGAACCGGCGAGCTCTCGCGGATATCGCGGCCCACCACCACCGAGCGCGCCGAGAGGGTCTGCGCCAGCGCGCGCCCGATCCGGTAGGCGATATCGGCATCCAGATTGTCGCCCACACGGCCGCGGACATCATAGGCTTTGAAACAGGTCAGGGTACTCATCGGCTCACACTCCTTATGAAACTGACCTTGGGATAAACGGTACATCCGCGCCCTGAGAAGCCTTTTCGCGCCGCTCTATACCGATGCATCGGGACTATACTTTCGAGACCTCCGCTATCCCTCCGCACCCGCCATCTGCGCGGGTCCAGCAGGTAGAACGCCCTCAGTTTTCCAGTTTCAGAGGCCCAGTTCCGTGAAGATCCGCCACGAAAGACCCATGTCCGACCTGTCCTTTCAGGTCCGCGCGCCGCTCGGGCTCGAGCTGGCCACGGGCGATGTCGTGGCCGTGGCCGAGTGGTCTCTGAGCGGGCTGCAGTTCCCCGGCGACAGCGATGTGCTGCCCAGCAAGGGTATCCTGTCGATCCCGTTCCAGGGGGTGGATATCCGCTTTCCCGTGCAATTCAAACCTGGGGCGGAGGGGCGCGAGCTGCTCTTTGACGGGCTGACCGGGCGCCAGCGCGAAACCCTTGCGGTCTTTTATCGCTCGATCCTGTCAGGCCGGATGGCCAGCACCGAAGAGGTGATCACCAGCCTCGACACCCCGGTCGATCTCGTCCCCATGGAAGAGACCGAAGAGGAAAAGACCGTCGCAACCCAGGGCAAGACCCCGCGCAGCCTGCGGGTGGTCTGGAACCTTCTGGTCTATTGCCTGATCGGGGTGGTGGTCTTTGGCCTGCTGGGTCAGCAGATCTGGACACGGCTCAGCTCGATCCCCGTGGGCCAAGCCCGGGTCGTGGCCGAGCTGGTCGAACATCGCGCCCCCACCGGGGCTTATGTGGACGAGATCCGCGTGGCTCCGGGCGAGGCCGTACGCCAGGGTCAGACCCTCGTGGTGCTGTCGAGCCCGGGCCATGGCGGCACCCTGACCGAGATCCGCACGGATCTGCGCCGGGCCGAGGCCGATGCCCGCCAAAGCCGCAAGGCGCTCGCGCTGCATATGGAAGGTCTGGCCGATGCGCGCCGCCCGTTCGAGGCGGCTCTGGCCCAGACCATCGCGGCGCGGCGCGTGGGGGATTTCCTCGGGGATCACACGCTGCAGGACATGCGCCGCGCCCAGCAGGCGCTGGCCCTGTTCGACGCCGAAATCTCGCAACGGGCCGACGACTTTCATGCGCGGCGCGAATACCTGCAGGACATGCTGCGCGCCCAGAAGGACGACATCGCCCAGCTCAAGCGCGAACTCAGCGCCGAAAAGGATGTGGGCGGGGCTGCGGATATCGTGGCACTTGCCGATGGCATCATCGCCGAGATCCCCGCCTTCGAGGATCAGTTTCTCGCCCGGGGCGACATGGCCCTGACGCTGGAAGAGGCCGGCCCGCGCCGCGTGATCGGCTGGCTGGATGAGGGCATGGCCGCGGCGGTCTATCCCGGCATGATCGCCAAGCTGACCGCGATCAGCGGCGGCCAAACCCGCCAGATCCGCGGCGTCGTCGAGGATGTGGTCGCGATGGCCAATCCCGACCGCGCCGGCAGCTTCGGGCTGCGGGTGTCGGTCCTGCCTGCGGATTGGGTGATGCGGGATGCGCCGGAGCTTTTGCGCCCGGACGCGCCCATGGAGCTGCGCCTCGCGCGCAACCCGGCCTGGCTTGCCGCGCTGAAGGAGCTGATCGATGTACGCCCCTGAAAGCGAATACGCCTTTGACAAGGATCTGACCCAACGGCTGCGCGGCTATCAACGCCCGGCCAAACGGGGTCTCGCCAAATGGTCCTTTGGTCAGCTCTTTGCCTTTGCCGTGGGGATGACCGGGCTGGTCTATCTGGTGGTCAGCACGCAGAACCGGTTCTTTCAGCCCGATGTTCTCCATGTGACGCTCGTACTCGGCACGCTTGGATGCTGGCGGTTCGGCTGGTGGTTCACCCATGCGGTGCGCGCCGAGATCTACCGCCGGGTGAAATGGCCGCGCATGCGCGCCAAGGCCGATGCGGTCTGGCATTCGGGCTGGAGGCCCCGGCGCCTGCATATCCAGATGACGACCTATTACGAGGAACCGGCGATCACCAAGCGGGTCATCGGCTCGATCCTCGGCCAGATCAAGCGCGAGGGGATCCCTACGACGCTCTATATCGGCACGGGCTCGGCCTACGACGAGCTGATCATCCGGTCCTTTGTCGAAACCCACGCGCAGGACATCCCCGATGATCTGGCCGAGCTCGTCTTCATCCGCCAGAACCAGCCGGGCAAGCGCATGGCCATTGGCCTGATCCTGCGGGCGATCAATCGCAACGGGGTGGATCCCGACGATCTGGTGATCTTCATGGATGGCGATGCGCTCTATGGGCAGGACGTCATGGAGAAGACCCTGTCGATGTTCGGCGCGGATCCCGAGTTGCAGGCCCTGACCACCGATGAAGAGGTGATCTGCTATGGCCCGAAATGGATCGCCAACTGGCTCGACATGCGCTTTGCCCAGCGCCGCCTCGCCATGCAGAGCCATGCCATGTCCGACAAGGTGCTGACCCTGACCGGCCGGATGAGCGTCTTTCGCGCCCAGCATATGCTGAGCGAGCGGTTCATCCGCACGATCGAGGCGGACCATCTGGACCACTGGCTCTGGGGGCGGTTCCGCTTCCTGTCCGGGGACGACAAGTCGACCTGGTATCACATGCTGACCTGCGGCTCGAAGATGACCTATGTGCCCGACGCCACCGTCTACACGATCGAGGTGATCAAGGAGAACGGGCTGGAGCGGATGATCCAGAACTTCCGCCGCTGGTCCGGCAACATGCTCCGCAACGGGACGCGCGCCATCGCGCTCGGGCCGCGCCGGGTGAAGCCGTTCATCTGGTGGTGCATCGTGGATCAGCGGATCGCCATGTGGACCATGATGGTCAGCCCGACGCTGGCGATCCTCGCGGCCTTCGTCGATCCGATGTATCTGGTGAGCGCGCTGATCTGGGTGATCTTCAGCCGGGTGGTGCTGTGCCTGTTCCTGTTCCGCTACAGCCGGACCGTGGATCTGAGCTGGCCGTTCATCCTGTATTTCAATCAGGTGATCAACGCCTCGGTGAAGATCTTCATGATCTTCCACCTGTCCAAGCAGAAATGGTCCAATCGCGGCAACCAGAGCGCGGGCGGCGGCGGCGGGCTGATGGCGCGGATGCAGAACTGGACCGCCAAGGCCCAGCTGGTGATTGCCGTGGCGGCCTTTGTCTCAGGGCTTGCGATCTATATCGGCGCCCTGCCCGCCCCGAGCTGGTTTTGAGCGCGCGCGTACCCGTCCCCCCCGCCTCGAGACCCGGCCTATCCCAAAGGATAGCGCTGGTCTCGAAAGGGCGCGGGTTCGATCCTCTCGGACAGACGATTTTGTCGCCCCGGACCGGCATGGTCTTTCCAAGAGATCAAGCAAAGGAGTTTTCGTAATGATCATCCCCGTTATCCTCGCTGGTGGCTCCGGTACCCGTCTTTGGCCCGCGTCGCGCAAAAGCTACCCCAAGCAATTCACCGAGCTTGTGGGCGCGCGCAGCCTGTTCCAGGACACCGTGACCCGTCTGCAGGGGGCGTCCTTTGCCGCCCCGACCATCATCACCGGCAACGATTTCCGCTTCATCACCGCTGAACAGCTGGATGATGCGGGCATCGAGGGCGCGTCGATCCTGCTCGAGCCTGCGGGCCGCAACACCGCCCCCGCGATCCTCGCCGCCGCCCTGCGCCACGAGGCGACCCCGGATGCGGTCCTGCTGGTGTCGCCCTCCGATCATCAGATCGCCGACACCGAAGCCTTTCTCGAGGCCGTGGCCGCCGGCGAAGCCGCAGCCCAGGACGGTCATCTCGTGACCTTCGGGATCAAGCCCACCGCGCCCGAGACAGGCTATGGCTATCTGGAACTGACCGGCGCGCCGGAACTGGGCAAACCGCAGGAGCTGAAATCCTTCGTCGAAAAGCCCAAGAAAGCCCTGGCGCAGCAGCTTCTCAAGGATGGCCGCCACATGTGGAATGCCGGGATCTTCATGTTCAAGGTCCGCACCATCATCGAGGCCTTCGAAGTGCTGGCCCCGCGCCTCGTCATGCCGGTCCGCGCGGCACTGGCGGCGGGCAAGGACGATCTGTGCTTCTTCCGCCTCGGCGAGCAGGCCTACGATCGCTGCGAGGACATCTCGATTGACTACGCGATCATGGAAGCCGCTGAAGCCCTGCAGGTCATCCCGGTGTCCTGCGGCTGGACCGATCTCGGCTCCTGGCGCTCGGTGCATGGCGCGTCGGATCAGGACGCGGCGGGCAACACGGTCGAGGGCGACGCCCTGCAGATCGATTGCAAGAACACCCTGCTGAAATCCAACGCGACGGATACCAAACTCGTGGGTCTCGGGCTCGAAAACATCGCCGCCATCGCCACCGATGACGCGATCCTCGTGGCCAATCTCGACGACAGCGAGCGCGTCAAGGAGGTCGTGGCCGAGCTCAAGATCCAGGCCGCGCCGCAGGCCGAGGGCTTCCGCCGCTGCCACCGCCCCTGGGGCTATTACGAGACGCTGTCCCTGGGCGAACGCTTCCAGGTCAAGCGGATCATGGTCAAGCCGGGCGCCGCGCTCAGCCTGCAGAGCCATTTCCACCGGGCCGAGCACTGGGTCGTGGTCGAGGGCAGCGCCCATGTGACCGTGGATACCGACGTCTCCCTCGTGAGCGAGAACCAGTCGGTCTACATCCCGCTCGGCGCCGTTCACCGGCTCGAGAACCGCGGCAAGGTCCCGCTCAACCTGATCGAGGTCCAGTCCGGCGCCTATCTCGGCGAGGACGATATCATTCGCTACGAGGACGTCTACGCACGCGCCCCCGAGCAACAAGTCGCCTGACCCCACTCACGGACATCAGGCTTGGCCCGCGTTACCGGATTGCCGGTAGCGCGGGCCTTTTTTTATGCGCCAATCCCATCCGCGCGCCCCTCCTATCCGAAAGAACAGGGCGGCGATGCTTTTGCGGAAAGATCTAGTCTTTCAGTTAAAATACTTCGCGAATTCAGCACGTTAAAACCTCATCAACGGTAACAAGAGTTTACGTGAAAGGGTTTTCACCATGCTGGACATCGCATCTTTCGACTTCGCCCGCGCCGGGTTCGAGGCCGCCCTCCCCGTCACCGCCAAACTGGCCATCTCCGTCGTCGGACTGGGCTATGTGGGCGCGGTCTCGACCGCCTGCCTGTCCAGCCTGGGCCACAAGGTGGTGGGCGTGGATATCGATGCGGCCAAGGTCGCCGACATCGCCGCGGGCCGCTCGCCAATCCATGAAAAGGATCTGGGCAAGCTCCTGGAGGAAGGGGTTCAGAACGGGCTCGTCTCGGCGACCGCGGATCTGGCCGAGGCGGTGTTCGGCACCGATGTGACCTTCGTCTCCGTCGGCACGCCGACCGCGCCGGATGGCGGCTGCGACTACCGGTTCATCGAGGCCGCCGCCCGGACCATGGCCGCCGGGCTCGCACGGAAGTCCGAGTTCCACGTCTTCGTCATGCGCTGCTCGATCCCGCCGGGCACCACCATGAAGGTGATGACCCCGATCCTCGAAGAGGTCTCTGGCAAGAAACTGGGCGTCGATTTCGGCGTGGCCTTCAACCCCGAGTTCCTGCGCGAGGGCGTGGCCGTCGCCGATTTCTATGCTCCCCCCAAGACCGTGATCGGCGCCACCTGTGCGCGGACGGCGGAGATGCTGCGCGAGATCTACGCGCCGGTGGATGAGCAGCCGATCCTGACCTCCATCGAGACCGCCGAGATGGTCAAATACGTGGACAATGTCTGGCACGCGACCAAGGTCTGCTTCGCCAATGAGGTCGGCCGGCTGGCCAAGTCCCAGGGCGTGGACAGCCACGCGGTGATGGATGTGTTCTGCCAGGACACCAAGCTGAACCTGTCGCCCTACTACCTCAAGCCCGGCTTTGCCTATGGCGGCTCCTGCCTGCCCAAGGAGGTCCGCGCCGTGGCCCATATCGCCAAATCCGCCGGGGTCTCGCTGCCGATGATCGAAAATCTCGGCACCTCCAACCGCGAGCAGATCGAGAGCGCCGTGCGCATGGCCCGCGAGACCGGAGCGCGCCGCGTCGGGATCCTCGGACTGGCCTTCAAGCCGGGCACCGATGACCTGCGCGAGAGCCCGATCCTCGAGGTGATTGCCGCCCTGCGCGACGAAGGGATCGAGATCGTCGTGCACGATCCGGCCATCACCGCCGACACCGCCATCGAGAGCCAGCTCGGCTATGTCAAACATGGCAGCCCCGGCCTCGCCGCCCTCGCAGGGGAGCTGCGCGATTTCCTCGTGGCGCGCCCCGAGGATGTGGCCGCACAGGCGGATGCGCTGATCGTGACCCAGTCCAACCCCCATTACGCCCAGATCGCCCATGATGCCGCGACCCGGTGCGAAACCCCGATCATCGATGTTGTGCGCCTCTTTGAGGAGTGCCCGAAAACCGAGGCCTATCAAGGCATTGGATGGTGAAGTTGTGATTGAACAAGAGAGGAATAATCATGCCAGATACAACCACATCTGACCGCACCCAAATCCTGGGAACCGGTCAAACCGAGACCCTGCAGGGCACCTCGGGAGCGGACGAAATCCTGGCCCTGGCCGGCGATGACGTGATCGAAAGCGCCGGGGGCGAGGATGTTATCTATGGCGACTTCATCGGGCAGAACCTGCTCGAGGGGGCCGACACCGCCACCAGCTTTGCCCAATATGGCGAGACCGGAGCCTGGACCGTGCGCGACGAAGGCAATGGCCATTCCAGCATGACCCAGTCCGTCGACACGCTCGCCGGGGCCACCTACGAGATCAGCTTCGAGCTGGCCGCAAACTACGGGGCCAACGTGCTCAGCGGTGCAGTCGAGGTTCTGTGGAATGGCGAAGTCATCAGCACGTTCGACACCAACAGCGCGGTGTTTCAGGATCAGATGGTGGCCTTTAAGGGCACGGGCGGCCCGGGCGAGCTGACTTTCCGTTCGGTCGAGTCCACCGCATCAAGCGGCCCCGAGATCCTGACAGATCTGCCGGTTTTCTACTATGAGACCGACAAGGAGATCGGCGGCGAGACCGTCACGGTCAAGAGCATCGCCGAGGGTCAATCCCACATCTATCAGGTGCTCAACGGCAAGCTGCATATCTTTGACCCGCTGACCGAAACCTACACGCCCGCCGGGGCCGAGGCGACCGTGGTGGTCAATGCCATCGGGTTCAACCAGCAGGACAACCTGATCTACGGCCTCGCGGTCAAGCCCGGCGTGGACGCGCTCGGCAACGCGGTCGCCGAAGCGGATCTGATGATGTATGACGCCTCGGGCGCGGCCTACCGGATCGGCGAGACCCCCTATCGCAGCTGGACCGCCGATATCGATGATGACGGCAATCTCTGGGCGTTTCACTCCAGCATGGACCGCGTCACACGGATCGATCTCGACCAGCTCGACGCGGAGGGCAACCCGGTCACCGAGACCTACAAGTTCCCCAAGGACATGATCACCGACAAGGTCTGGGATGTGGGCTTTGATGCGGCCACGAACACCTTCTACGGCATCGTCAAACCCGAGGTGGCCGGCGACGCGGCAAAGCTGTTCCAGATCGACATCTCGCAGGTCGAAAGCGGCGGTGAGCCGATCTTCTCGACCACGCCGATCAGCGGCACGGTGATCGACGGCGTTCTGCTGGACGGGGTGCCCGCGATCACCTTCGGGGCCTTCGTGGTCGATGGCGATGGCAACCTCTATGCGGGCGGCAATAGCGGCGACCATGACATGGACAGCAGCACGAACTCTTCGGGCGGGATCTATCAGGTTCTCACCGATGCCCAGACCGGGGTCGTCACGCTGGAGCTTGTCTCGGACGCGCCCAAGGCCAGTTCCAATGACGGCGCGGTGGATCCGCGCACCATGGATCCCTTCGCCGACAAGGACCAATACGCCCAGGTCCTGATCCGCTCGCCCGAAGTGGTCGAGACCCCGGATGACGCGACCACTTACGACGATCAGATCCATTCCGGCGCTGACGCAGACACGGTCTATGGCGGCTATGGCGAGGACACGATCATCGGCGCGGGTCGCGGCGACACCCTGAGCGGTGGGGCCGAGAACGACGCGATCTATGGCGGTGCGGGCCCGAACAGCACCTCGACAACGGTCTCGACCTATGACGCGGACGGGGTGCGCTACGACGCCGACGGCAACATCCTGCCCGAGGATGACGACACGCTCTATGGCGGCGAAGGGGATGACTACCTCAGCGGCTCGGCGGGTCACGACAAGCTCCATGGCGGGGTTGGCAATGACACGCTGGACGGCGGCACCGGGTTCGACGAGCTCTATGGCGATGCCGGCGACGACATCCTCAACGGCGGCAGCGATCAGGACACGCTCTGGGGCGGTGATGGCGCCGACACCATGAATGGCGGCTCGGGTCACGATACGCTCCATGGTGAGCTCGGACAGGACGTCATGATCGGCGGCAGCGGGGATGACACCCTCTCGGGCGGCGCGGACGCGGACGACGTCAAGGGCGGTTCGGGGGCCGATATCCTCCATGGCGATGCCGGGGACGACAAGCTCGATGGCGGGACCGGCGATGACGAGGTCTTCGGCGGGGACGGCGCGGACTATATCAAGGGCGGCTCCGGCAATGACCTGATGGTCGGCGGCGAAGGCAAGGACAAGCTCTCGGGCTATGTCGGGGATGACATCCTCGATGGCGGCGCAGGGGCGGACCGGCTCTATCTCGGGGCCGGGGCGGATATCGCCTCGGGCGGGTCGGGCAGCGACCGGTTCATCTTCCGCGCGGATGACCTCGATGGCAGCCAGGATCAGATCACCGATTTCCGCAATGCGGGCGGCGAATCCGATCGGCTGGACCTGCGGTCCCTGGACCTTTTGTCCGATGCCATGACCGAGGATCTCTGGATCGCGAGCTTCGTGGCCCAGGAGCAGGATAACAGCGTCTCGGTGGATCTGGGCGGCTGCACGATCAGCTTCGATGCTCGCGACGGAGGGCCCGCCGACGCGCTCTATCTCGAGATTTGCGACGGCATCCTGTTCTGACACCCTATGGGGCGGGCTTCAAAAGAGGCCCGCCTCCTTCGCGATCATCGCCGCCTGGGTTCGGTTCTTGGCGTCGATCTTGCGGCAGAGCGTTTTGACATGGAGCTTGATCGTCACCTCCTGCAGATCCAGCTCCCGCGCGATTTCCTTGTTGGACAGGCCGCGACACAAACCGCCCAGCACCTGATGCTCCCGCTCCGAGAGCTGCTTGGCCAGGGGGATCTCGGCGGTTTCCTCCTCGGCATTGAGGAAATCGAGGGGGACATAGGTTTCCCCCATCGCCATGAATTTCACCGCGTTCACCATGGATTTCGCCGCCATGGTCTTGGGCAGAAAACCGATCGCCCCCGCATCGATGGCATCCTGTGCGATCACCTTGGAGGCCGTCCCGGACATCATCGCCACGGGCCGCCCGAAGGACGCATCAATGGCCTTTTTCAACCCGTTGAGCCCATCCATCCCCGGCATGGTGTAGTCCAGCAGCACGAGGTCATAGGCGATATCATTGCTGATCTTCTCGCAGGCAGCGTCCAGAGATCCGCAGGTTTCCACCTCGAACCCGCCCTCGGCCTTCAGGAAGGAGGCGAGCGTTTCCAGAACGAGATCATGGTCGTCGGCGAGCAATACACGCATGGCAGAAGCCTCAGTTGGGGTCTCCATGATATTCCGAAAGAACAGAAGATAAATGGTTAAGGTCCGTCGGTTTGGCCAGAACCATGTCGACCGTACCGTTTGTGACACGCGGATCGGACAGGCGACGGGCCAATGCGGTTACAAGGATCACCGGGATATCCGGGTTCGCGCGCTTGACGCGCTCGGCCAGATCGCCGCCATTCATCTCGGGCATGTCGTAATCGGTGACCACGGCCGACCACGCCTCGGGCGCGTCCTCGACCGCCTCCACCGCGTCGCGCGGATCGATGCAGACGGCAACCTCGGCGCCCTGCGCCTCGAGATAGGCGGCCGCGACCGTCGCCACATCCTCGTCATCATCCACGAGGATGATGGTCTGCCCGCCCAGATGGTGCCCGGCGGCCGCTGGGCCCGCCTGCCCCGCCTCCTCCGGCGAGGCGATGGGCCAGTAAACCGAGACGGTTGTCCCCGTCCCCTTGACGGAGCGGATGCCGACCGCGCCGCCAATCGCCTGCACTTGCAGCGACACCATGGCAAGGCCCAGCCCCGTACCGTGGCGGCCCTTGGTCGAGAAATACGGCTCGAACACCGCTTCGAGCTGGCCGGGATCGATCCCGCTACCCGTATCGGACACGTCGATCCGCACATAGCGTCGCGCGGGCAAAAGCTCCCCCACATGGGTGCCGTCGATGCGACGCCCGGACAGGGAGGACACCTCGAGCGCGATCTGCCCATCGCCCGACCCGATGGCATCGCGGGCATTCAGCACAAGGTTCACAATCGCCTGTGTCAAAGAGCCCGGATCACCCGAGAGCGCATAGCTCCCCTCCCCCGCTGCCATGGAGAGCGATACGCCCTGGGGCAGGCTCGGCTCCACCAGCGCGGGGATATCCGCGATGGCCGAGCGCAAATCGAACGTGCCCTGCGCGTCGTTATTGGCGCCGATATCGAGCAGGCGATTGACCAGTTTTGCCGCCTGGGTCCCCGCGGTCGAGATCCGGTTCACATGGGCCTTGAGGCTGTCGGTCAGCTGCTCTTCGAGCCCGATCAGCGTGGCCGAGCCATTGATCGCCGAAAGCAGGTTGTTGAAATCATGGGCGATCCCCGCCGTGAGCTGAGCCGTGGCCTCCTGCCGCTGCAACTGCCGCAATCCCTGTTTCAGATCCGCCTCGCGGGTCTCGTATTCCAGCCGGTCCGTGATGTCGCGGAACACGATCACCGTCCCGCCACTGTCGAGCACCGTGCCGGTCACCTCATGGGTGCGGGTCTTGCCCTTCTCCTGACGCTCCAGCGTCATGTCGAAGGGCTCCTGATTGGCGGACTGGGTCTGGCTGTCATAGCGGGTGTACCAGGTCTTGCCCAAGGCCGCCGTCGGCGAGGCGAAGCCCAACAGCTCGGAGGCCGCACGGTTCAGGAAGGTCAGTCGCCCGGCCACATCGGTCACAGCGATGCCGTCCTGAGCGGCCTCGATCGCCGCCAATCGTTGGGACAGCAGCCGCTGCGCGGATTTCATCGGGGTCACATCCGTCGCCGAGAGCACCATGCCGCCATCGGCAAAGCTCGAGGCGCGGATCAGCACCGTATGGCCATCGGGCAGATCGATCTCGCGCCCGTTGGGCAATTGTGACAGCGCCTCCAGATCCGGCTCGGCCAGCAGGGTCGTGACCCGCCCCGGCAGATCGTCCGAGGCCATCAGATAGGCCGCCCAGTTTTCCCCGAAGGTCGAGCCAACGGACCAGTCCACATTGGGCGCAAAGAAGATGTCCCGCGTGGCGTCATTGGAAAACGCCACCACATGGCCGGGTTCGAGCACGAGGAAGGCATCCTCGGTCGCAGTCAGCGCACGGGCCATCTGCGCCCGGGTCTTGTCGCGCTCAGCCGCCGCCTCGACCCGCCCACTCACATCGTTCTGGGTCGCCACGAGGTTGACGATCCTGCCCGCCTCATCTTCCACCGGAAAAAGGGTCAGCTCGTTCCAGAACAGACTGCCATCCTTGCGTTGATTGCGCAGCAGGAACTGACCCGGCGCATTGTCCCGCACCGCCGCGCGGAGCCGACTGCGCTCCGCCCCGTCGACGGGTTCGGCCGAGAGAAAGCGACAGTTCTCGCCCAGAACCTCCTCCGCCGTGTAGCCGGAAATCTCTTCAAAGGCGCTGTTCACATAGATCAGCGGGCGTTCGGGTCGCGTCGCATCCGCAATGGCAAAGCCCGAGGAGGAGCCCTGGATCGCCGCCGCCAGAAGCTTGTTTTCCGTGGCGATCTTGCTGCCCTGGAGCGCGCGCAGGGCGAGCCCGGCGAGCCGTTCCACAAGGCTGAGCGAGCCCCGGGCAAAGGCCGGCGGGGATGCTTTGAACACCGCAAGCGCATAGCGCCGCCCATCCGAATGGAGCGGCGCGCATTCAAAGCCCGTATAGCCCGAGATGTCGAGATCCCCGCCCCAGGCCCCGGTTACGGACAGATCGATGATGTCCCGCGCGCGGGCCCCCAGATCAAAGGGCGGCACAAGCCGCTTGCCGATCATGCGGGCCTCGTCGCTGGCCGAGATCAGGAAGCTGCCATCGCTGTCGATCTCGCCCAGAACGGCAAGGTCGGCCCCGATCTTGTTGCGCAGAGAGACAAAGATGCTGCCCAGCGCGTCACCGGGCGTGCGCGCACTGGAATAGGCCTCAAGGCATTCGAGAAGCTTGCGCGTCTCGTTGAGAGATTTCGCCTCGCGTTCGCGCAGGAGCTGCAATTCGAGCAGCGCCTCGCGCAGCCGCTCATCTTCGGCCATGATCGGGTCCCTTAAGCTGGGCTATCCGAACACTATGCAGGAAATCATTAAGTTTCCATGGCGGTTTCCGGCCCCGATGATCTGGCCCTGCTCCCCAAAGGTGAAGGTCCCGAGGAAGGGCGCCGGACCGAGCGAGCCTGCTACACCGGCCACGACCTCTTCAAGACGATCACGCACCGAGAGCATGCAGCCCCCGCAATAGACCATGAGGGCCCCGGCAATCGGCGATGTCTCCATGCCGCCCGCGGCGCGCGCAAGGGCCGCCACCCGGCCGGCCCGGTCGATCAGCCCGGCCTGGGTGCCGGTCATGCAGGTCAGAACCTCGCCCTCTTCCACCGTTGCAAAAAGCTCCAGCGCGCCGGCGGTGTTGGCCGCCGCCGGATGAGCCAGCAGGTAGGAGGGCAAACCATCGAGTTCGGCCACCCTGCGCCCGAGTGGGGCGAGAGTGCTGTCCGACAGGATCGACTGCATCCCCGGATCGCCCGGGTCCAGCGAAACGGCGCCCTCACACCATTCGCGATAGACCTCGAAGGCCGGGCGATGATCGATCTCGATCACGCGGCGCCCCTCGATCCGGGTGACGGTCCCGGATTTCTCGGTGGGCGAGTAGCCGTTGTGATAGGCAAAGGAGACCGGGCGCGAAGGGAACATGACCGTCACGACTACGCCCGCGGCCTCGCGCCGGGACTTGTCGAAGACGAACCACTGGCCGCTGACATCGTTGTCCGCTGCACTGCCGCCGATGATCGGGACATCCGTGCCGATCACGGATTCGATCCCGGCGAGAATCGCCTCCTCCGTGCCCGGCGTGCTGGAGACCCAGACTAGCTCGGGCTTCTCGCCGAGCCGGTCCGCAGCCGCCAGCGCCTGCATCGTCGCCGCCCGGGCCGCGCTGTAGCTGTCGGGATCGAAGGGCAGCATGGCCGTGCCATAGGCGCCGTCCGGATCGTCGATCGCGAAGACCGCGACCCCGTCTGTCACGCCCGCATGGCTCATGGCCCCCAGACAGGAGGTCGCCCCATGCACTTGGCCCTGCAATTCGACCAGTCCAAGGGCGTGGGGATCCAGGCTGCATGTGCCATGGACCGCGACGAAACTGGCCGAGCGCAGCTCTTGCACTGCCTCGGCACCGGCTTGCGCCGTGATGGAAAGAACTCTGATCTTCATATCCGCCAACCTGTCTACACCCGCGCACCCTACGGCGCGGTGCTGTCGGGCGGATCATCAACTCGGTATAGCGGCCTATACCAACGTATAGTTTAAGCCGGGTAAGCGGCCTGAACCATCGCCTCGGACAACCCGCCATAGATCTCGGCCCAGGCGGCTTCGTCCTCGGGACTGAACTCGGTGCCCAACACATGTTTGAGCGACTTGATCAGCGCCGCCCCGACCGAGGCGTATTGGTCTGCCGTTACGCCATAAGCCACATGGCGGATCGCAAGATCCCGCGCCGCGGGCAGCAACGCGTCGGGATCCTCCAGATGATCCACCACAAATCCAAGGGTTTGCACGAGCTTGCGCCCCTGAAGCTCCAGATTGCCGACAAAGAGCGGCTTGGTCGTCGGATCGCCGCGAAACAAGTTCGCGTAGAAGATACGCGCCACATCCTCGGACAGAGGGGCGACCTGGGCCCAGGTCTTTTGAACGCGGTGGGTGGGGGATGTGGTCACGGTGCTCTGGCTCCTTGGGTGGCTCAGCATCGGGGTTGGGCGAGTTAAACAGTGCCGCACGGGCATGTCCATGGCCGGATCGGGCGATGGCCGGGCGGGGTTATGCGAATGCGCGCGCCCCTATCCCGATGGCTAGGCGCATTCGGGACACGTGCGGCGATAGATTGGGCTCAAACAATGAGGTTCCGATGATGAAAAAGCTGTTTACGACCCCGTTTCTGACCCTGACCCTGTGCGCGGCGCTGTCTGGCGCGGGGGCCCTGGCCGACACCGATGCCGAGACACGCAAGCTCCACAAGGCGCGCTATTCCGAGGCGATGGCCCTGCGCGAGACCGCTCCGGATGCCGCGGCAACCGCCATACGCGCCTTGGCCGAGGCCGGTTATCCGCGGGCCATGGATCGGCTCGCCTATTTCCACACGAAAGGGCATGGCGTGCCACTGGATCTCGGCGCGGCGCAGGCGCTTTATGCGCAAGCAATCGCCGCAGGCTATGACCGGTCCCTCGTCTCACTGGGCAAGCTGGCCCTGAAAACCGGGGACCTCGCTCTGGCGGAGGACAGCCTGGAACAGGCGATCGCCCAGGGATTGGACAGCGCGGCACCGGTGCTGAGCTGGGCCCATGCAACAGAACGGCTCGGGGCGCGGTCGGATCCCGCGCGGGGCTTGGCCACGCTGCGCGCATTGGCGGCGCAGGACAGCCGGGATGCGCAGATCTTTCTGCTTGCGGGTTTGTTGAAGCAGCCGCAAGAGCCCGGCGCGACGGAGGCTGTGCTCGCGCGGCTCGAGACGCGCGCTGCCGAGGGGGACGCGAAAGCGGCCGAGGGGCTCTTGCGCTATTACCGGTTGCGCGGTCTCGGGGCCGAGACCGCGCGGACCCGCGCCGCCCTGCTGGAGACGCCCGGGATGCGCGCGAAGATCCGGATCGAGGAAGGGCTCTACCTGGCGGTCGAGCGCGAACCGGCGCGCTTCTGGCTGGCCTCCGAAGCTCTCTTGCAGGAGGCGCCGAACCCGGTCTTTGCCCGGGCGCTGACCGTGACCTCTAAACTGAACAAGAACGCCTATATCCGCGTGCTGCAGGCGGAACTGACGGCGCTCGGTTACCGGACCGGGCGGCCCAGCCCCTATCTCAACGCGCCACTGATCCGGGCGGTGAACCAGTTCTGCCGCGATACCGGGATCAGCGAGAGCTGTCGCCTTGGTCCGCTGAAATCGGTCACCATCAAGGCCGTGGCCGCCGAGCTTGCCACCCGCCGCGCCCCGCCCGTGACCGGATGAGCGCGGCCTCCGGCCCCCTGCCGCCGCCCGTTTGGGGCCGGCGGCAGGGCATATCCCGGCCGAGACACGCCGCCCCATGCGGGCGCTGCCCAAGGCGCTTGCCTTAACCCACTAAATCTGT
The DNA here is from genome assembly GCF_049800775.1 of Dinoroseobacter sp. S375. Taxonomy (NCBI): domain Bacteria; kingdom Pseudomonadati; phylum Pseudomonadota; class Alphaproteobacteria; order Rhodobacterales; family Roseobacteraceae; genus Dinoroseobacter; species Dinoroseobacter sp. S375. The sequence goes on from NZ_JBNAFR010000001.1 coordinate 379,628, forward strand.
CAGGATTAGAACAACCCAGCCAAGCACCTGCCTGAGCCCGGTCCGAACACGTACCGAGACCCGATGCGCCCCGCGCGCATCGCACCGGCGGAGGCCCTGCTTGCTGTATCTACTGACCCTTTCCGAAACACCGCGCCCCAGATGGGGGTTTGACGCTTTCTGGACACCGGAAACCTGCGATTTCTGGAGTGTGTCCCATGGTGGCTAAACCCAAACCCGCCGGCGACGCCTGCTGCAGCCGCGCGCTTGAAACACAGGCCACCCGCCTCGATGACACGGATTTCGGCCCGCGCGAGCTGATCATCCTGCAAACCGCACGCTACTTCTTTGACAGTTTCGCCTATCCTCAGGGGCAAAGCTGGATCCTCGGCTTTGATTGCCCCAGCGTGCATTACGGCGAGGCCGAGGGCGCGCGGGTCGCCGCGCTTGTGCTGGACAGCGTGCAAACCATGCGACTGTCGCGGCAGTCCTGCTTTCGGTTCAACAATCCCCATTGCGTGACCTGCTCGCAGATCCTGTCAGAGCATGAGCGGCTTTTCATGCGCAGCTTTGTCGCCCTGCGGGACGACCGCCGTCCGGTGGCGTTCTCCTACGCGATGCTGCTGTGCGAAATGAACCCGGTCGACTCCTTTCTGGCCGCACAGCTGCGGCTGGTAAATGCCACCGCGGATCGCACGCTCGCGCCGACGCCATGATCCACCATGCCCAACGCCCAAAGCCACCACTGACCCTTGGGGGACCCCATGCTTGATGCCCATGAAATCCGCGAAGCCCGCACCCAGCGTCCCGGGCGGGCCCGGGATATTGCCGATGCGCTGGGGATCTCGGAGGCGGCGCTCGTCGCGGCAGAGGTCGGGCATGGCGCCACCGCGCTCCATGCCCATCCCAACGCGCTGATCCCGTCCCTTGGCGCGCTGGGCCCAATGATGGCGCTGACCCGGAACGATGCCTGCGTTATCGAGAAAGACGGCGCATACACCGACTATCACGGCGGCGAGCATGCAACGATGACCCTGAACGCGGGGATCGATCTGCGCATGTTCCCACGTCACTGGCGCCACGCCTTTGCCCTCTCCGAGGAGGTGCGCAGCGGTCTGCGTCACAGCCTGCAGGTCTTTGATGCCGCCGGGGACGCCGTCCACAAGGCCTATCTGCCCCAGGACGCGGATCTGACCGGATGGGAGGCGTTCAAGACCGCCTGCGCCCTGCCCGAGCAGACCGACAGCGTCACACTGGCCGAACGCGAGCCACCCGAGGCCGCGAAGATCAATCTCGAAAAGCGGGACATCCTGCTCAAGGAATGGGCCCGGCTGACGGACACGCACCAGTTCCTGCGGCTCTGCGCCAAGCTCAAGATGAACCGGCTCGGGGCCTACCGCATCGCCGAAGCGCCCTTTGTCCGCGCCCTCGCCCCCGAGGCGGTCGACACCCTGCTGCAGGGCGTTCAAAGCGCGGGGTTCGACATCATGCTCTTTGTGGGCAATCGCGGGTGTATCGAGATCCATACGGGCCCGATCCGCCGGCTGGAGCCCATGGGTCCGTGGCAGAATGTGCTCGATCCCGGGTTCAACCTGCATCTGCGGCGGGACCGCATCGCCGAGGTCTGGCAGGTCGAGAAACCCACGCAACGCGGCGCAGCGATCTCGGTCGAGGCCTTTGACGCCCAGGGCATGCTCATCCTTCAGATCTTCGGCGTGCCCAAGGACGGCAATGACACCCGCGCCGCCTTCGCTGAACTGGCCCATGGCCTGCCCGGACAGGAGCCCGTGTCATGATGTTTCGCCTGACCCTTCTGGTGTTCCTGCTGGCCGGTCCGGTGCTGGCCTCGGACCGGGTGCTGACGATTGGCGGTGCCCTGACCGAGATCGTCTACGCCCTCGAAGAGGAGGCCCGGCTCGTGGGGCGGGACACGACCTCGACCTTCCCGCCCGAGGCAGAGACCCTGCCCGATGTGGGCTATATGCGCGCCCTGTCCCCGGAGGGTGTCCTGAGCCTCGCCCCCGATCTCATCATTGCCGATGAAGGGGCGGGCCCGGCGGAGGCGCTTGATGTTCTTTCTTCCGCGCGTGTTCCGATTGTCATGGTGCGCGATGAGCCGAGCGCGGACGGCCTCATCGCAAAGATTTCTCAGGTCGCCGAGGCGCTCGGTGTGCCGGATCGCGGCGCGGCGCTGGCGGCACGGGTCGGCGCGGATCTCGCGGCTGCGCGCACCCAGGTCGCCCAGCTTTCCGGGGAGGCCCCGAAACGCGTGCTTTTCGTGCTGTCGACCCAGGGCGGGCGGATACTCGCCTCGGGGACGGACACGGCGGCGGCGGCGATGATCGAGCTGGCTGGCGGCGTGAACGCGAATACCGGGTTCGAAGGCTACAAGCCGCTGACCGACGAGGCCGTGGCCGCCATGGCCCCCGACCTGATCCTGATGATGGATCGCGGCGGAGATCACGGCATTGCCACCGATGCGCTGCTGGCCCTGCCCGCCTTCGCGGCCACCCCGGCGGCGCAGAACCGCGCGGTGGTCCGGATGGACGGGCTGTTCCTTCTGGGTTTCGGGCCCCGGACGGCGCAGGCGGTGCGGGACCTCTCCGGCGCGCTCTATGGCAGCTGACCTGACCCAGAGCCCGGCGGTGCAGGCCCCCCGTGGCAGCCGCCATACACGGGCCATGCGGTTGCATCTCTGGCTCTGGGCATTCCTGATCCTCGTGTCGCTCTTTTCGCTGGGGATCGGTGCTGCAGGCACACAGGTGAGACTGGCGCTGCTCGACTGGATCCGCACGGGCACGCTGGATGCGGGCGCACAGGTGATCCTGTTCGACATCCGCCTGCCCCGCCTCGCATTGGGGTTGCTGGTGGGGGCGGCTCTCGCGGTTTCGGGGGCGGTGATGCAGGGGCTCTTTCGCAACCCGCTGGCCGACCCGGGCCTAGTGGGGGTCAGCGCCGGGGCTGGTCTCGGCGCGATCCTCGCGATCGTGCTGGGTGCGGCGCTGCCCGTGGCCTTGTTGGATGTGGCCGGGGACTACCTTGTCCCGATCGCCGCCTTCGCCGGGGGCTGGGGCAGCACGATCCTGCTTTACAAGGTGTCGACCCGGCGCGGGCGGACCTCGGTCGCAACCATGCTGCTGGCCGGGATCGCGCTGGCGGCCCTGACCGGGGCGCTGTCGGGCATTCTGGTCTATATCGCCGATGACCGTCAGCTGCGGGACCTGACCTTCTGGGGGCTGGGCTCGCTGGCGGGGGCGACATGGACCAAGGTGCTGGTGGCCGGGCCGCTTATTGCGCTGGCCTTCCTGTCGGCACCGCTTCTGGCACGGGGGTTGAACGGGCTGGCCCTTGGAGAGGCCGCGGCCGCCCATATGGGGGTCGCGCTGGAGCGGTTGAAGACCGGTGCGATCCTGATCGTGGCCAGCGCCACCGGGGCGGCAGTGGCGGTCTCGGGCGGGATCGGCTTCGTCGGGATCGTGGTGCCGCATCTGCTGCGGATCGCGGTCGGACCGGATCACCGGACGCTTCTGCCCAATGCCGCGGTTCTGGGGGCGAGTCTGCTGGTGCTGGCCGATTGCATCAGCCGCACGATCATCGCGCCTGCGGAGCTGCCGATCGGGATCGTCACCGCCGTACTGGGCGCGCCGGTCTTCCTGTGGATCCTGCTGCGGGCGCGCGGAGTGGTGGATCTATGAGCCTCGACGCACGCCAGATCACCGTGCGTCGAGGCCGGCGCGACGTCCTCTCGCGGGTGGATTTCTCTGCGCGCGCGGGTGCGCTTACCGCCATTGTCGGGCCCAACGGATCGGGCAAGACCACGCTCCTGCGCGCATTGGTCGGAGAGATCCCGGCGCAGGGTCAGGTGTATCTGAACGGCGCGGACATCACCGCCGCCAAGCCCTGGACACTGGCCACCCGACGCGGGGTGCTGCCGCAAGCCGCCGCACTGGCCTTCCCCTTCTCGGTGATCGAGGTGGTCACCATGGGGCTCGAGGCCGGACGTCACGCGGCGCGGCGAACCCTGCCGGCCCAGGCGCTACAGCGGGTCGGGCTGCGCGGCTATGAGGATCGCTATTATCAGGAGCTCTCGGGCGGCGAGCAGCAAAGGGTGCAACTGGCCCGGGTCCTCTGTCAGGTCTGGGAGCCGGTCTGCGACGGCGTGCCGAGCTGGCTGTTTCTCGATGAGCCGGTCTCAAGCCTCGATATCGGGCACCAGCTCAGCATCATGCAGATCGCGGCGGATTACGCCGCGCGGGGCGGCGGGGTGATCGCCGTGATGCATGACCTGAACCTGACGGCCATGTTCGCCGATACGGTGGCCCTGCTGAAAGACGGCGCAGTGCAGGCCCATGGCGCGCCGCAGGCCGTGCTGACCGATCACAATCTTAGCCTTGCTTATGACTGCCCGCTGCGGGTCAACACGGCGCCGCCGACGGATACGCCTTTCCTTCTGCCGCACGCCGCCGGGCACGCCTGAGCCGCTGGGCCCCTGGGCCCCGGAGACCGCCCGACGGTGCCCCCAAGGCCAGACGCCCCGCGCGCACGGCGGTGCGCGGGGCTCTGAAACCGCGACCCGAGGCTGTTCAGGGCCTGCGCTCCCCCGGCGGCCAAGGCTGACACACCCAAATGTCAGCCCCAGCCTGCGGGGATCTAGCCGGGAATGATCGGTTGCACCGGCTCGTCCTGGGCTTGCATCAGGGCTTCGAACTCGGGAAGACCAAGGGTGCCGAGGGTTTCCCCATTGGGCCCCAGGATCTCGTAGATCACCCCATCGGTGCCCTTGTTGCTGAACCACGCGATGCATTCCTCCGCACCGCCCCCTTCCGTATGCGGGGCGCCGCCACCGGGCTTCTGGACAAAGCTCGCGGTGGGACGGATCTCTGTCAGGGTGCCTTCGGCGTCATAGAGGCGCAGCTCGCCCTGGATGATGAAGGTGCTGTAATCCGCGTGGTGCTTGTGCAGCACGACCTTCTCATTGGCTGCGAATTTCAGCAGCAGGTCCACGACCTTCTGGTCCCGGTCCACGTTCAGCACGTGATACCAGAGGTGGTCGATCCCCTCGAGGGTGTTCCATGTGACGTTGCGATCGTCAAAAGCCGCGGCCACTTTGGTGGCGGCCTCGCTGGCATTCGCCCCGAGAACCACGGCGGATACCGCGGTTCCGATGGCTGCCAGACCGTCCCGGCGTGTCAGTGATGTCATCTTGTCCTCCCTTTGGATCGTGATGTTGGTGCGTGTTCAGGTCGGGCCTCGCAGCCCCGGCACGGGCCGCATCCCGCAGGGCGCGCCGCGGGGCCGCGCGCTCAGAAGAGCGGTGCGTATTTCCAGTTATCCGCGTCCGGAGTGACCTCATCGAGATCGTAATCCACCCCCTGCAACCGCTTGGCGACCTGCAGCCCGTCCCGGGCAGCCTCATCGATGAAAGCCCGGCCCAGCGCCTCGTCCTGGGTGGTGCCATGGCCGCGCATCAGGTTGAGCCCGTGGTTGAACTTGCCAATCGGATCGCCCGCTTCGGCGGCCTTGCGGTCCCACTCGGCAGAGGCGTCGGGATTGTAGGGTCCGCCGAGCCCGTTATTTTCCAGATGGCTCATCCAGGTCATCGCCTTGGTGATCCCCGCATCGGCGCATTTCCGGATCAGCTTGCGCGACAGAACCGGATCGTCCTTTTTCGTCACATTAATCCCCAGCGAGCAGGTGACGCTGTCGACGACCCCCATCTCCAACTTGCGCACGATCATGTCCTTGCCGGTGTCATCCGGGTTCAGGATGCCGTGGTCATCCTCGGCGGTGACCGGGACCTCCGCCGCCGCCCCTGAGGCAAGCGAGGCGAGGCAAAGCGCGAGAACAAGGGGTGTTGCGGTCGGTGTCATGGGGCCCTCCATCTGGTCTGGCAGGGCTCAGCGGAGCGTATCGGGGTCCCGGATGTGTGAGATTTCCGCAAGCGAGTTGCAAAAAATCTGCAAAAACCGGATCAGGTGACGAGCCGGTAGCCGACCCCATGGACCGTCTCGATCAGCACGGGGCGCGACTTGTCCGGGTCGAGCTTGCGTCGCAGATTGACGATATGCTGGTCCAGCGCCCGGGAGTTCGGCATGTAATCCCGCCCCCACCCGGCATCATAAAGCTCGTCCTTGGTCACCACCGCGCCACCGCGTTCCTCGAGAAGGGTCAGCAGTTTCAGATCGCGCGGGGTCAGCGACACCTCGAGCATATCGCGGATGGCCATGTGCCGGTCCCGGATCAGGCTGAACCCCGCGGGCGGAGATACCTCCCGGCGTCGCAACCAGAGACTGGCACAGGCCAGCAGGAGACCCGCCGCCCCCAGCAAGAGCGCCGCGCCGCGCGCGGACCCCGCCGAGGCCAGAGACCCGGGGCGCAGTTCCAACGCCTCTTCCAAGGCCACGCGTTCGTAGATCACGCAGGCCGCAGGCATGGCCCGGCAATAGACAAGCTCATTGCCCGAGACGTCGAAGGGCGCCCAGGCCGCCGTATCGACCTCGGCCATGAAGGCGTTCAGCCATCGTTCCGCATCATCCGAGAATTCATAGGGCAAGGGGGCCATGCCGTCCGGCGGCGGATAGCGGCGCGCACCCTCCGCATCCCAGAGCATCGTGCGGACGAGCGGGATATCCTCCATCAGACGCCAGCTGACTTTATCGGGGCTGACCAGAAGGGCCGACAGTCGCTCGGCATCCTCGGCAGCGCGTTGCTCGGCCTTGGCCCAAGGGTCCGGAAGACCGAGCGCGACAGAGGCGCCGATGACGCAAACCATGCTCAGAATTGCCAGCAAGCGGATCATGGCCGGAGTTATAACGGAAAACCGACTCCTGTCGAACGTGGACATTCGTGCCGTCCCCACGCTGCATTTCGCTGGTCAGAGGGGGATTGTGGACGCTGGCGCGATGACCCGGTCGTGGGGGCGTGGCATGCTGCGCCGTTGCGAGATCCATGCGCGGATGCGGGGCCGAAGTCCTGTGTCCGGCGCGCCGATGCCGCCGCCGCGCCGCAGGGTCCAGCAGGCCGAAAGGCCATGACAATCGCGTCACGCATAGACCGGGCCGAGGCCCCCCAGCACATCGCGCGACAGGCTTGTGTCAGGTCTCAGCTTCTCCGCCGGCACCACGGTCGATGGCTTCCTGCAGCAAGGATTGAATATGGACCTCCACGGCATCGATCACCGGGAAAGGCAGGCTGTGCCCGTCAAAGGCCAACCCCAGATCGGTGCCCGCGAGCAGGATCGCCTCTGCGCCCTGCACCTCGACCATGCGCGTGGCCGTCTCCAGAAACATCTGCCTCTGGTCATCGCTGCAGGTCCCGGACCGGGCCAGCGCCATATAGGCCTCGCCGATCTTGTCCAAGCCGGTGTCGGGAACCACCGTCTGCACCCGATTCAACCGGTGAAACAGATGTGAAGACATCACGGGCGGGCTCCCCAGCAGCCCCAGAACCCGAATGCACTGTGCCGCACAAAACCGGTCGATCACTTCCACCCCGTCGAGCATGGCGATCCCGGCGAGGGCCTGGGTCTCGTCAAAGCAGAAATGACCGGTCAGCGCCGTGATCAGAGCGATGTCACAGCCTGCCCCTTCGAGCGCTGCGAGATGGCGGGCAAAGACCCTGGCCTGCCCGGCGCGATCATCGGCTTTGGCATGTGCCGCGAGATCCTCGATACTGGCATGGGATATGGTCAATGAAAGCGGCAGCTGTGCAGCGCCGAACGCCGCCACGAGGCGCTGGTAATACAGGACCGTCGCAGCCGGGCCTATTCCACCGATCAGTCCAATATGCATCCGCCATGTCCTCGCCCGGGCCCGTCGCGGGGACCGTGCATTCTATATTTACATGTGTCAATATAGCGGTCCCCGACGGATAGGACCGGATGTCCACTGACCTTCAAATCCTCAAGGCGCTCTCGAACGAGAAGCGGCTGTTGATCATGGAATGGATCTCGTCCCCGCGCGCTCATTTTCCCGAGCAGCGGGACGGAGACCTCGTCGAGGACGGCGTGTGCGTCGGCTTCATCACCCAGAAGATCGGGTTGTCGCAGCCGACGGTCACCTCCCACATGAAAATCCTCGAAGCCGCGGGGCTCGTCACCGGAAAATCCATCAAGAACTGGGTGTTCTACAAACCGAACAAGGCGCTGGCCCGCGCCACGCTGGCACAGCTCGCCGGAAAATTCGCAGACGCAGATGCCCCCACGCCATCGCAGAACCCACGCGCGGGGGACGCCCGGCCAGACTAGCTGTCGAACGCGAACCCCGTTTCATCCGCCAGATAGGCCTCAAAGAACTCCGTGAAGGTCGCCACGAGCGGCGGGAGCGCTTCATAGGGCGGGTAGTAGAGCGAGAGCCACAAGGAGGGCAGATCCCAGTCCGGGAGGATGACATCGACCTCCCCGCGCGCGACACCCTCGGCCACGTGAAATTCCGGCAGGACGGCGATCCCGAGGCCTTTGCGCGCCACCCGGTACAACAGATCGCCGTTGTTCGAATGCAGCGACTGCCCGGCGGTCACCAGCCGTTTGGCGCCCGCTTTCTCGAAGCGCCAGACCTCTCGGTCCGCTGTGTCGCCGTAGGACAGGCAGATCTTCGGATCCAGATCCTCCGGCGTCTGCGGTCGGGGATAGCGGTCAAACAGGGAGGGTGCCGCCACGGCGCGCATCGGGATCTCGCACAGCTTGCGCCAGATCGTGGACTTGTCCGTCGGGGGCTCGGACACCCGGATCGACAGATCGCAGACCTCCGCCACGATATCCACCAGCCGGTCCGTGAGCCGGACATTCAGATCGATGTTCGGATAGGCCAGTTTGAAGCTGTCGATCAGCCCGGGCATGAGCCGCAGACCAAAGGCCATCGGCGCATTGATCGAGAGCCGGCCGCGATGGGGCTGCATCTCGCGATCAAGGTCGCGTTTCACCTGATCGAAGGCCTCGAGAATGGGTTTGTAGCGCGCCGCGACCAGCGCCCCGGTGGAGGTCAGCGACACCTGCCGGGTCGTGCGCAGAAGAAGCTGTTGGCCGAACTCCTCCTCCAGCCTGGCGACGATCCGGGTGGCCGAGGCCGCCGTCATCCCAAGGGATTTCGCGGCGGCGGCAAATCCCTGGAGGCGCGCCACCTCGAGAAACACCCGAATGGGTTTGAGGTCCTGATGCATCGTTATTAGTGATCCAAATCAGCATAGTTTCTGAATTTTCATTGATATAGTTTTTCTCAATCCAGCGTCTACCTCTGTCTCAACTGATGTCACAAGCTTTGAGGCGGACCATGGAAAAACTGATCAAGGGGCTGCATCACGTCACGTCGATGGCTGCGGATGCCCAGCAGAACAACGCGTTCTTCACGCAGACGCTCGGACTGCGACGGGTCAAGAAAACCGTGAATTTCGACGCGCCGGAGGTCTACCACCTGTATTACGGCGACGAGGTGGGCACGCCAGGCTCGGTCATGACCTATTTTCCCTTCGGCGCCATGCCCCGTGGCCGACGGGGGGCGGGCGAGGTCGGCGTCACTGAATTCGCCGTTCCGAACGGGGCGCTGTCGTTCTGGAAACCGCATCTGGCGGCGCAGGGCGTCACCGGCCTGTCGGACAGCACATTTCTGGGCGAAGCCCGCCTGACCTTTGACGGGCCTGACGGGGACAGTTTCGCCCTCGTCGAGGCGGATCCCGATGGCCGGACCCCGTGGACGGGCGGGGCCCTGTCGGCAGAGACCGGCGTGCTGGGTTTTCACGGTGCGCGGTTCCGCCTGCGGGACACGGCTGCGACCGGCGAGCTTCTGTCCTTCATGGGATACCAGAGAGAGGCCATTGAGGGTTCCGTGACCCGCTACCGGATCGACGGGGGCAACGCCGCGAGAACGATTGATCTCGAAGAGTTGCCCGACGCCCGGCACGCGACCCAGGGCGCCGGATCGGTCCATCACATCGCCTTCGCCGTCGAGGATCGCGCCGCGCAGCTCGAAATGCGCAAGGCCCTGATGGACACCGGCTATCAGGTCACGCCCGTGATCGACCGGGATTACTTCTGGGCGATCTATTTCCGGACGCCGGGTGGGATCCTGTTCGAGATCGCCACCAACGAGCCCGGCTTTGATCGCGACGAGGACACCGCCCATCTCGGTCAAGCGTTGAAGCTGCCGGACCGCTACCAGCCCTACCGCGCGCAGATCGAGCGGACCCTGCCCGAGATCGCCTGAGGAGACATGCCCATGACCGACACCTCTTATACCGCATTGACCAAACCGCCTGCGCAGGGCGCGCCCCTCGTGCTCGCCCTGCACGGCACCGGCGGGGACGAGCACCAGTTCTTCGCCCTCGCGCAGGACCTCGTGCCCGAGGGCGGCGTGATCTCGCCACGCGGTGATGTCTCCGAACGGGGGGCCGCCCGGTTCTTTCGGCGCAGCGGCGAAGGGGTCTATGACATGGCGGACCTGCGGCGCGCCACGGCGAAGATGATCGCCTATGTGGAAGACTGGAGATCCCGGTTCCCGAAGAGCCCGGTCTTCGCCTTCGGCTATTCGAACGGGGCCAATATCCTGGCCTCGGTGATGATGGCGCGGCCCGACCTGTTCGACCGGATCGGGCTTCTGCATCCGCTGATCCCATGGAAGCCGGGCCCGTCCGAGGGGCTGGACGGGCGCAGGATCCTCATCACCGCGGGGCGGAATGACCCCATTTGCCCCTGGCCCCTGAGCGAGGAACTGATCCGCTGGGCTGAGGCCCAGGGCGCCCATGTGGCAACCTCGATCCACGAGGGCGGGCATGAGCTGCGGCGCGAAGAGGTTCTGGCCCTCGCCGCCCTGTTCTCGGGCCACGCCCGGGAGGCCGCGGCATGAGCTGGACCCCGTACCTGTTGTCCCTCGCTGTCGGCGTGGCGGTGGGCGGGCTCTATGGCCTGCTCGCGGTGCGCTCGCCCGCCCCGCCCATCATCGCGCTGCTCGGGCTTCTTGGGATGCTGGCGGGCGAGGCCGGCGTGCAATGGCTGAAAGGCCATTCGCAACCCGTCGCCGAGGCCCTGCACCTGAAGTCCTTCGCGGTCGGCGAGACCCGAGATACCCGCCCGAACCGCGAGCAACAGGACACCTGAGCCCGAGCCCACGCGCCTCGCAGATCAGCCGGGCGTGCATGCCCTTCCCCGACAGAGAAAGGAAAACCCTATGTCGATCCTCGAAGTGCTGACACCGCAGAACAGTCAGCTGATCTTTATCGACCACCAGCCGCAGATGGCATTCGGCGTGCAATCCATCGACCGCCAGACCCTCAAGAACAACACGGTTGCGCTCGCGAAGGCCGGCAGGATCTTTGACATTCCGACCGTGATCACGACCGTCGAAACCGAAAGCTTTTCCGGTCATACCTATCCCGAACTTCTGGAGGTGCAGCCCGACGCGCCGCTGCTGGAACGCAGCTCGATGAATTCCTGGGATGACCAGAAGGTGCGCGATGCGCTGGCCGCGGGCGCGCGGGATGGGCGCAAGAAGATCGTCGTGTCCGGTCTGTGGACCGAAGTGTGCAACCTCACCTTCGCCCTGAGCTGCATGAACGACACCGATTACGAGATCTACATGGTCGCGGACGCATCCGGCGGCACCTCGGTCGATGCCCATAACTACGCCATGGACCGGATGGTGCAGGCAGGGGTGATCCCCGTCACATGGCAGCAGGTTCTGCTGGAGTGGCAGCGGGATTGGGCCCGCAAGGACAGCTATGATGCCGTGATCGGTCTGGTTCAGGAGCATTCCGGCGCCTACGGGATGGGCGTCGATTACGCCTACACCATGGTTCACAAGGCGCCCCGGCGCGGCACGCATATGGGGGAAACCCTCGCGCCCGTTCCCGCGACCTAGCGCCCTGTGCGCGGCGGGGTGCAGGGCCCCGCCGCTCCGATCCTGACCCGGACTGGAGGCCAGCCTTGACCGATCTCATCTTGCATAACGGGCGTCTGACGACGCTCGATCCCGAAACGCCCGACGCCACCGCGATCGCGATCCGGGATGGCCGGATCGCCGCCGTCGGGCGGGATGCCGACATCATGAAACTGGCTGCGGACGGGACAACGGTGATCGATCTTGGCGGCAAAAGGGTCATTCCCGGCCTGAACGACAGCCACACCCACCTGATCCGCGGCGGGCTGAGCTATAACATGGAGCTGCGCTGGGAAAACGTGCCCTCGGTCGCGGATGCGCTGGCCATGCTGCGCAAGCAAGCGGACAACACGCCCGCGCCGCAATGGGTTCGCGTGGTCGGTGGCTGGTCCGAGTTTCAGTTCGCCGAGCGGCGGATGCCGACCCTGGACGAGATCAACGCAGCCGCCCCGGAGACACCGGTCTTCATCCTGCATCTTTACGCGCGTGCCTTGCTGAACCGGGCCGCACTCAGGGCGCTGGGGATCGACAAGGACACCCCCAACCCGCCCGGCGGCGAGATCGCGCGGGACGCAAACGGCCATCCCACGGGGATGCTGATCGCGCGGCCCTCGGCCCTGATCCTCTATTCGACACTGGCGCAGGGGCCGAAACTCCCGCTGGAGGACCAGATCAACTCCACCCGCCATTTCATGCGCGAGCTGAACCGGCTCGGGGTCACGTCGGTGATCGATGCCGGGGGCGGCGGACAGAACTATCCAGAGGATTACGACGTGGTGCAAAAGCTCCATGACGAGGGGCAGCTCACCCTGCGCATTGCCTATAACCTCTTTGCACAAACCCCCGGGCAGGAGCTGACGGATTACGAAAAATGGGTCGCCATGACCGAGCCCGGCGCAGGCGATGACTGGCTGCGGATGAATGGCGCCGGGGAAAACCTTGCCTGGTCGGCAGCGGATTTCGAGAACTTTCTGGAGCCGCGCCCGGATCCGGCACCGGTCATGGAGGCGGAGCTTGAAAAGATCGTCGAGCTTCTGGCGACGCGTGAATGGCCCTTTCGGATCCATGCCACCTATGATGAGACCATCGACCGGTTCCTGACCGTGTTCGAGCGCGTGAACCAGAACCAGCCCTTCAAGACCCGCTTCATCATCGACCATGCCGAAACGATCTCGCCGCGCAATATCGCGCGCATCAAGGCGCTGGGCGGCGGGATCGCCACGCAGCACCGCATGGCCTTTCAGGGGGAGTATTTCGTGGATCGCTACGGTGCGCAGGCGGCGCGCGCCACGCCGCCGATGCGCGAGATGCTCGACGCCGGTTTGCCGGTCGGCGGGGGCACCGATGCCACCCGGGTGGCCAGTTATGATCCCTGGGTGGCCATGCACTGGCTCACCACGGGCAAGACCGTCGGGGGGCTGACCCTTTACGGCGACGAGAACATGCTGACCCGGGAAGAGGCGCTGGCCATCTGGACCACCGGCTCCGCGTGGTTTTCCGGCGAGCAGGAGGTCAAGGGCAGCTTGCGGGCCGGGATGTATGCCGATCTTGCGGTTCTGTCTGCAGATCTGATGCAGGTCCCGGACGACCGGATCCGGTCGATCACCTCCGTGATGACGGTTGTCGGAGGGCGGATCGTCTTTGCGGAGGGCGAGTTTGCAGATCACAACCCGCCGCTTCCACCCGCAAGCCCCGACTGGTCCGCCAACGCCCTCTTCGCGAGCCCGGCGGAGCGCGATGTCCCCCTGGCACCGGCCAAGCTGAACATGCGCGCCTGCCATGACGGCTGCGCCTCGGGCTGCGGATTGCACGGGCACCAGCATGGCATCGCGTGGGCCTCCCCGATCCCCGTGCGGGACAAGGGCGCCTTCTGGGGGGCGCTGGGATGCTCCTGCTTTGCGGTCTGAGCCAACGCGGTCAGCCCTGAGCAATCCCGGCACCTGCGCCCCATCCTCCCCGCTTCGAAGAAAGACACATCCATGAGTGACCTGCACATCACCCGCAGCGATACAGACAGCAAGGCGCGGTACCTTGCGACCATCGACGGTCTGGAGGGCGCGGGCGAACTCACCCTGTCGAAAGCCTCCGCGACCCTGATCGTGGTCGATCACACGGCGGTTCCCGACACGATGCGCGGGCGGGGCGTTGCCAATGCCCTGGCCCGGGCGGTGATCGCGGATGCGCGCGCCGCCGGTCAGAAAATCGTCCCGCTATGCCCCTTCTTCAAGGCCTATGTCGCGCGCCACAGGGAGGACACTGCCGATGTCATCGCCTGAGACGCCTGGCGCCTTCACCCCGTTCAGGCACCGGGCCTTCGCGCTGCTCTGGACCGCGACGCTGATCTCGAACATCGGCACCTGGATGCATGATGTGGGCGCGGGCTGGCTGATGACGACGCTCAATTCCAGCCCCTCGGTCGTCACGCTGGTGCAGGCGGCAACAACGCTGCCTGTTTTCCTCTTTGCGCTCTTCGCCGGCACGCTGGCGGACCGGCTCGACAAAAGACGGATGCTGATCCTCATCAATGTGGCAATGACGGTGGTGATCAGCCTTCTGACGTTGCTGGTCTGGCAAGAGGCGATGACGCCGCTTCTGCTGATCCTCTTCACCCTTGCGATTGGCACCGGGGCGGCCTTCATGGCCCCGGCCTGGCAGGCGGTCGTGCCGCAGCTTGTGCCGCGCGACACGCTCAAACCCGCGATCGCGCTGAACTCCATGGGGATCAATATCAGCCGCGCGATCGGACCCGCCCTGGCCGGGGTGCTGATCGCGGCGATTGGCCTTGCCGCGCCCTTTGCCCTGAACGCGCTGAGCCATCTGGTGATCATTCTGGCGCTCATCCTGTGGCGACCTGATGCGCCGACCCCGCGCAGGAAAGGCGGCTCGATCCCCGCCGAGATGGCCACGGGCCTGCGCCACGTGCGCCACAACCCGGCGATGCTGGCGACCCTGATCCGGGCCCTGACCTTCTTCCTCTTCGCGTCGGCCTATTGGTCCCTCCTCCCGCTCATCGCCCGGCAGGCCGAGGGCGGCGGGTCCGCCCTTTATGGCAGCCTGATGGCCCTGATCGGGGCGGGCGCGGTCACCGGCGCGCTGGTGCTTCCCCGGCTGCAGGGCCGGTTCACCTCTGACCGGACCGTGATGGGCGGAACCATTGGCACGGCGCTCGCGCTGATGACACTGGCCGCGGCGACAACGCCTGAGGCGCTGATGCTGGCCGCGTTTCTGGGCGGGCTGAGCTGGATCGCGGTTCTGACCTCGTTCAATGTCTCTGCCCAGATGGCCCTGCCCGATTGGGTCCGTGCGCGGGGTCTCGCGGTCTTTCTGATGGCATTTTTCGGCGCAATGGCCCTCGGCTCGGTCCTCTGGGGGCAGGTGGCAAGCCTCACCTCCGTTCCCGTTGCGCTTGGGATTGCAGCCCTCGGACTGATCCTTGGTCTGCTGGTGACGCGGCGTTTCGAGGTTGGACAGGGCGAGGCGCTGGATCTGTCCGCCGCCGCGCTTTGGCCCGAGGCCCCTGCCCTTGCAGATCCCGAAGCCCGGGACCGCCCCGCCCTGGTGACCGTTGAATACAGGATCGCCGCGCAGGACCGGGACGCGTTCACCACCGCGATCCGGGCGTTCTCGAAGGAGCGATACCGCGATGGCGCAACGCGCTGGCACCTGCACCAAAGCGTCGAAGAGCCCGAACTCTGGATCGAGAGCTTTCACCTGCCGAGTTGGGCGGAGCATCTGGCGCAGCATGAGCGTGTGACCCAAACCGATGCCGACCTGCAGGCGCGCGTCACACGGTTCGATCAACGGGAAGGGGGGCCCGTGGTCAGGCACTTCGTCGCCTGACCCGCCGCAAGGGTCCGACCACAATTGGCCAACGCCCCCCTGCGGCTCGGCCAGAGAGACGCGCCGCGCGCCAAAAGGCACAGGCGGACCGGCCCAAGTGACCGGATCACGGGGCTCCGCGCAGGCCAGACCTCAGTGGACACGCGCCTGAAAGGACATCGCCGTGAGGGACACATGGGCCTCCAGAGGCGGACGGAGCTCGAAAGCCTTCGGGGCACGCGCGAAGTTCCATACTCTGAACAGGCACCACTCCCGACAACGTTTTTCGGCGACCGCCAACTCGTTGCGCGACAGGTGAAACGGGGTCCGCTCCCACCCATTGGTGGTTTTCACCTCGATCAGGCGAGATCGACCATCCGGCGCAAAGCTTGCGATGTCATAGCCCGCGCCATCGCCATCTTCTTTGGACACCCAACGCACCTTGCGGGCGAGATCCTCGCGCCCTGCGGATCGCAGAGTGCTCTGCTCATGGGCCAGAACGCGCGCCTCGCCCGCCTCCCCAAGTGCGCGGTTCCTGTCGTCGCGCGCGGCCACGTCGAACTTGCGCGCAATCTGCAGCATCTGCTCCAGCTCCTGCGGCGGCGGGTGGTTCGACACCGTGGGCGCGGGCCCGACCCAGAGAGGCGCAGCCTCCTGCAACCCTCCTGCCACCGCCCCGTTCCGCGTGGGATTGAGCCAGACCGGGTGCGCCGCCAGCCACCGCGCGACGGCGTCGACCAGCGTCATCTGGAAATTGAACGCGGGCTTGTATCCGGGAATCCAGTCCTCGCCGAGCCCTTTCAACACCGCACTGATGTTCTGGTGCTTAAACTCGACCGATCCCTCCGAGCGATCATTGAGCCTCGGCAAAAGCGCACGACGATGCGCGGCCTTGTTATACGGGTGTCCCGCGATATCCTCGGCCAGCATCGCGAAGTAATCCGCAACGATCAGGTCATTCTCGCCATCTGTCCAGGGGCCGTTTGTCATGGGGCCAGGCTAGGCAGAGACCGCAGAACTGTCACCAGAGGTTTTGCGCGCTGGAGCATCTCGTGGCGCGCCCCCCGCTGGGTGAAGCCCCGTCGCAACCGAGCAGAACCTGGGTTTATGAAACGGCAAGCCCAACTGGGTAGGGTTTGGAAAGCCGGCGCCTGCGCTTTCAACTGACCGCTTAGGCAACTCTCTGCGCGTGTGGCAGGTGGATCAGGCCGCCGATCCTCGCCGAGAAGCGCGTCAGAACGCGCAAGCGACGCCCCCTCTGACAAACAGGACCAAGCCCGGCCACAGAACCTTGGGATGCGAGGGAAAATGGCGGAGAGACAGGGATTCGAACCCTGGGAACGCTCTCACGCTCAACGGTTTTCAAGACCGCCGCATTCGACCACTCTGCCACCTCTCCGGCGCAGGCTGTTGGTACTGCGCCACCCGGCCCGCGTAAAGCCGCAAAAACAGCCCCGTTCGGGCCCCGCCCGGGCGCTGATCAAAACTTGGGCATATCAGCGGCCTCCGACCGATCCCCCCGGTCGAGGCGCTTTTCATTGCAGCGGCGAGGCAGTATGACAAAACAGAGCAGCGGACCCAGAGCGCAGGCAAAACGGCACGAGCAAGACCGTGCCCGCGCGGGTCGAGGATGAGGGGCGACATATGGGCTGGATGGTCGGAACACGCAGTGCCTTGGGGCTTGTCCTCATGGTGTCACTGGCGGGGTGCGACAGCGTCCCGTCCTTCGACTTCCTCAAGCCCGGCGACGAGGCTGCCGCCCCCGCCGAGGCCAGCGCGCCGCGTGATGGCGAGACCCGCGATGTGGAAGCGCCCGAAATCTTTGCCGAGGCCGAGGCCGGGCTCTGGGACGGGCGCCCATCTCTGGGCGGGGTCTGGGTGGCCTATCCGGACGTGCCCGAGCCCGAGCGCGTGGTCATTCGCAATGTCGAGAACGGCAGCTCTGTCATCGGTGCCCTGTTCCGGCGCGAGCGGGACAATCCGGGGCCGCGCTTCCAGATCTCGTCGGATGCGGCCGAGGCACTGAATATCCTGGCCGGCGCGCCGACCGAGATCGAGGTGATCGCCCTGACCCGCGAGACAGTCGCTCCGCCGCCCGAAACAGAACCTGCGCCTGCGGCGGATCCGGTCGACCCCACAGCGCTCGCCGCGGCCGCCATTGCCGAGGTGGAGCTGGGCGAGACCGAGGCGGCCGCAGCGCCCTTGCCGACCCCGGCGCCCCAGGCCTCGTCTCTCGACCGGCCCTATATCCAGATCGGGATCTTCAACGTGGCAGCCAATGCCGAGGCGACCGAGGCGCAGCTGCGTGGTGCGGGGCTGGCGGCCCAGACCTTTACCCAGGAAAGCCAGGGCCGCACCTTCTACCGCGTGATCGTCGGCCCGGCCCAAAACGAGAGCGCCCGGGCTGCGGCGCTTGAAAGCGCAAAGTCCCTGGGCTTTGCCGACGCCTATTTCGTGACCAACTGACGGAGACTGTTCGATGCGCCTTTCGCTTTGCCTGCGCCCTGTTGCGCTGACGCTCCTGTCCCTCGGCCTGCTTCTGGGCCAGCCCGCCAGCGCCGCCTTCGAGACACGCGCCACGGCGGCCTATGTGGTCGATCTGACCACGGGGACGGTCCTGCTGGAAAAGAGTGCGGATATCCCGCTGCCCCCGGCCAGCATGTCGAAGCTGATGACGCTCTACATGCTGTTCGAAGCGCTGCACAAGAACCCTGCCGTGACACTGGACACGACCTTTCGGGTTTCGGCCCGGGCCATGGCCAAGGGCGGCTCGACCATGTTCCTGACCGAGCGTGACCGTCCCACAGCCGAAGAGCTGATCAAGGGCATCATCGTGCAATCGGGCAATGACGCGACCGTGGTGGTCGCCGAGGGGCTTGCCGGCACCGAGGAGGCCTTCGCCCGCCTGATGACCGAAAAGGCCCAGACCATGGGCATGACCCACTCGACCTTCGCAAATGCGTCCGGCTGGCCGCATCCGCTCCACCGGATGAGCATGAAGGATCTCGCGATCCTGACCGAGCGGATGATCGAGGATTACCCGGAATACTACGGCTACTTCTCCATGTCCGAATGGGGCTATGACGGGCGCGCGCCGCAGAACCGGTTCAATCGCAACCCCTTGCTGAAGCTCGGGATCGGGGCCGATGGGCTCAAGACCGGCCACACGCAGGAGGCGGGCTATGGCCTCGTGGGCTCCGCCCAGCAAGGGGCACGGCGCATTGTCTTCGTGATCACCGGGCTGGAAACCGACCGGGCCCGGGCCGAGGAATCCGAACGCATCGTCAGCTGGGCCTTTCGGCAATTCGTCCAGAAAGACCTCGCCGCCGCCGATACGCAGCTCGCGGAATTGCCGGTCTGGGTCGGGGAACAGGCCATGGTGGGACTGGTCTCGCCCACGGATGTACGCCCGCTCGTGCCGCTGGTCGCCTCCGGCAGCCTGATCGCCGAGATCGAGGCCGAGACCCCGATCAAGGCCCCCATCGCCGCCGGGCAGCAGCTGGGCGAGCTGGTGATCTCGGGACCCGAGATGCCGCCGCAGCGCTTCCCCCTCGTGGCCGAACAGGCCGTTGCCAAGGGCGGCGCCTGGGTTCGGATGCAGGCCGCAGCCAAGGTGCTCTACCGTGAGCTGACCGAAGAGGACCCCGCCGAAAGCGGTGCCGCCGAGGCCCAGTGACCCCCGCGCCGGACCTCTCCTGATGACCGCCCCCGGTCGGCTGATCAGCTTCGAAGGCATTGATGGCAGTGGCAAGTCCACGCAGGCGCGCCTGCTGGCCGAGCATCTGCGGGCCGTGGGCCGTGATCCGGTCCTGACCCGCGAGCCCGGCGGCTCTGCCGGGGCCGAGGAAATCCGCCGCCTCCTGGTCGAGGGGGATCCGGACCGCTGGTCGCCCGAGACCGAGCTTTTGTTGTTCACCGCCGCGCGGCGCGACCATCTGGAGCGGACGATTGCCCCCGCGCTCGCAGCCGGGCGCGACGTGATCACCGACCGCTTCGCGGACAGCACCCGGATCTATCAGGGGGCCACGCGGGGCGATCTGCGCGGGCTTGTGGACGAGCTCCATGCGCTGATGATCGGGCGCGAGCCGGATCTGACCGTGATCATCGACATGCCGCCCGAACTGGCCCTGCGTCGCGGTCTTGCCCGGCAAAGCGGCGAGGACCGGTTCGAGGAGTTTGGCCTGCCCTTCCAGACAGCCCTTCATGCCGGGTTCCGCGCCCTGGCCGAGGCCGCGCCGGAGCGCTGCGTTCTGGTCGATGGCAATCGCGCGCCCGAGGCCGTGGCCCGGGATGTGCGCACCGCCTGGGAAGGGATGCACGCATGAGCAGCGCAACCGAGGTGCCCCGGGACGATGCCCTGCCCGAGGCGGATGCCCTGCCCGGCGCGCCCCATCCCCGGTTTGCCGAGCAGGTCTTTGGCCACGACGCGGCTGAGGCCGCGCTGCTCGACGCGATCGGCTCCGGTCGTTTGCACCATGCCTGGTTGCTGACGGGTCCCAAGGGGATCGGCAAGGCGAGCTTTGCCTGGCGCGCGGCGCGCGCCCTTCTGACCCTGCCGACCGAGGATCCGGGGCCGAGCCTCTTTGGCGATCCTGAACCGCTGGCCGCTCCGACCAGTCTCGATCTCGATCCCGACCACCCGGTGGCGCGCCGGGTGGCGGCGCTGTCCGAGCCGCGCTTGTTTCTCTTGCGGCGGCCCTATGACGCCAAGCTGGGACGGTTCAAGCAGGACATCCCGGTGGATGCGGCGCGCGGGCTCAAGGGCTTCTTCTCGATGGCGGCGATGGATGGCGGGCGCCGGGTGGTGATCGTCGATGCCGCGGACGAGATGAACGCGAACGCCGCCAACGCGCTCCTGAAGGTGCTGGAGGAACCCCCCGCCGACACGGTGATGTTCCTGATCTGCCACGCGCCCTCCAAGCTCTTGCCGACCATCCGCAGCCGGTGCCGCACCTTGCGAATGGCCGCGCTCAGCCCCGAGGATCTGGGCGCAGCCCTGGCCCAGGCCACGGGCGCGCCCCTGCCCGAGGCCGAGATCCAGAGCCTCCTGCCCCTCGCCGAAGGATCGGTCGGCCAGGCCCTCAGCCTGCGGGATGCCGGCGGACCCGAAGCCTATGAGAGCCTGCTGCGGCTGCTGGGGGATCTTCCCCGGCTCGACCGGCAGGCCATGGCCGCCCTCGCCGATAGCGCCAGCGCGCGCGGTGCCGAGGGGCGGCTCGACCTGCTCCTGAGCCTGACGGAGGTCTTTCTCCACCGGCTTGCGCGCACCGGTGCGACCGGTGCGGCCCCGGCGCTGGCCAGCCCGGCGGAGGCCGAGCTTCTGACCCGCCTCGCCCCCCATCCCCGCGCCGGACAGGCCTGGGCGACGGCCCATGCAGAACTTGTCCCGCGCGTGCGCGCCGGGCGCGCTGTAAACCTTGACGCCTCGATGCTTCTGCTGGATATGTTCCACGGACTGCAGTCGGTGGCATCCGGACCCGCCGCTGCCTAATCCCTTAGCGATTTCAGGCATTCCATGGCTTCCATTCCGACCCAGCCCACGCTCGTTGACAGCCATTGCCATCTCGACTTCCCGGACTTTGCCGACACCCTTCCGCAGGTGATCGACCGTGCCGTGGCGGCAGGGGTGGCACGCATGGTCACGATCTGCACCAAGCTGCGGACTGAGCCGCAGGTCCGCGCGATTGCCGAGGCCCATGCGCCGGTCTTCTACGCGGCGGGCACCCATCCCATGAGCGTTGCATCCGAGCCCATGGCGACGGTCGAGGCGCTGGTGGCCCTCGCCGCCCATCCGAAATTCGTCGGGATCGGCGAGACCGGGCTCGACTACCACTACACCGCCGAAAGCGCGGCTGTGCAGCAGGAAAGCCTGCGCCTGCATATCGAGGCGGCGCGTCAGACCGGCCTGCCCCTGATCATCCATGCGCGCGACGCGGATGAGGACATGGCCCGGATCCTGACCGAAGAGCACCGCGCCGCGCCCTACGCGTGCGTGATGCACTGTTTCTCGTCGACCCGCGCGCTGGCTGAGGCCGCGCTGGATCTGGGGTTCTACCTGTCCATGTCCGGCATCGCCGCCTTCAAGAAGTCGACCGAATTGCGCGCGATTTTCGCCGATGCGCCCGTTGACCGCGTGCTGGTGGAAACCGACGCGCCCTATCTCGCGCCCCCGCCCTATCGCGGCAAGCGCAACGAGCCCGCCTATGTCGCCCATACGGCCGCCGCCGGGGCCGAGGTCTATGGCCTGAGCCCCGAGGCCTTTGCCGCCCAGACCAGCGCCAATTTCGACCGGCTCTTCGCCAAGGCCGCTGCCTGGACGCCGGAGGCTGCTGCGTAATGGGCATGCGCTTCACGATCCTCGGCTGCGGCTCCTCGGGCGGGGTGCCGCGTCTTGGCGGGCTCTGGGGCGATTGCGACCCCGAGAACCCGCGCAACCGGCGGCGGCGCTGCTCGCTTCTGGTCGAGCGGGACGGGCCCGAGGGCACCACCAGCGTGCTGATCGACACCTCGCCCGACATGCGCGCCCAGCTTCTGGATGCAGGGATCGGGCGGCTCGACGGGGTGGTCTATACCCATGCCCATGCGGACCATACCCACGGGCTCGACGATCTGCGGATGATCGTGTTCAACATGCGCGCGCGCCTGCCCGTCTGGGCCGACGCCCCGACGCAAGAGAGCCTCTTTGCCCGCTTCGGCTACGCGTTTGAACAGCCCGAGGGCAGCCCCTATCCGCCCATTCTTGAGATGAACGACCTCGACGGCCCCGTGACGATTGACGGGCCCGGCGGTCCGATCTCCTTCACGCCCTTCCCGGTCAATCATGGCAGCATCGACAGCCTCGGCTTCCGGATCGGCGATCTGGCCTACCTGCCGGATGTGGCCCAGCTTCTGCCTGAAAGCCATGCGGCCCTGCGCGGGCTGGAGGTTCTGATCCTCGACGCCCTGCGCCGGGATCCCCATCCGACCCATGCCCATCTGGCGCAATCCCTCGACTGGATCGCCGAGTTCGCACCAAAGCAAGCCGTGCTGACCAATATGCATATCGATCTGGACTACGCGACCGTGGCCGCCGAGACGCCCGCCCATGTGACCCCCGCCTATGACGGCATGGTCCTGGAACGCCCGGCGCCCGACCTTACCGCATGAGTGTCCTGCTGGAGGTCACCCTCCCGGTCTTTCTCGTTATTGCCGCAGGCTATGTGGCGGTCTGGGCCAAGGTGTTCTCGGATGACAATGTGGACGCACTCATGCGCTTCACGCAGAATTTCGCGATCCCCTGCCTGCTCTTCGCGGCGATCTCGACCCTCGATCTGAAGGCGGTCTTCGACTGGCGGCTGCTGACCAGCTACTATGCCGGGGTGCTCTGCTCCTTCGCGATCGGCATTCTGGGCGCAAGGCTGCTCTTTGGCCGTCCCATGCAGGATGCGGTCGCCATCGGGTTCTGCTGCATGTTCGCCAATACGGTGCTGCTGGGCCTGCCGATCATGGAACGCGCCCATGGGGTGGCCGCCCTGGAGCCGATGTTCGCGATCATCTCGATCCACGCGCCCTTCGTCTACATGGTCGGGATCACCACGATGGAGATCGTGCGCGCCTCCTCCAAGGGCCTGTTCAGGACCATGTGGTCGATCGCGAAAACCATGTCCCAGAACGCGCTGATGATCGCGGTGGCGCTGGGGTTCACGGTCAATCTCAGCGGGTTGGTGACACCGGTGGTGGTGGAAGAGGCGGTTACCCTGATCGCCCGCGCGGGCCTGCCCGCCGCGCTCTTCGGGCTGGGCGGTGTCCTCTATCGCTACAAGCCCGAGGGCAATCTGCGCGAGGTCGTCTTTGTCTGCCTCGTCTCGCTCATGGTGCATCCGGTGATCACCTGGGGGCTGGGGCGCGGGGTGTTCGACCTGTCCGACCCGATGCTGCGCGCCGCCGCCCTGACCGCGGCCATGGCGCCCGGCGTGAACACCTATATCTTCGCCAATATGTACGGTGTCGCAAAGCGCGTGGTCGCCACAGCCGTCCTCGCCGGCACCGCCGTCTCGATCCTGTCGGCGGCCTTCTGGCTCAGCGTCCTGCCCTGAAGGGGACACCGCCCCCTTCATTGTTCTTCAAATACTCAACTCCTGCCGCGCGCCATCCTGCGCGACGACGATCCCCTACTCTGCGGGCTGCCCCTGCAGGTCCGGCGACACCGCCTCCTCCGGCTCCGGTGCCACAAGGCACAGACGCAAGAGCGGCGGCACCGTGAGCAGCGTCAGGAAGGCCGACATCGACAGCCCCCCGACCACGACCGCCCCGAGCCCGCGATAGAGCTCGGACCCCTCGCCCGGGAACACCACCAGCGGCAGCATCCCCATGATGCTGGTCAGCGTCGACATGAAGATCGGCCGGATCCGGTTCTGGGTCGCCTCCTCGATGGCATCGATGGGCGACATCCCCTCCTCGCGCAGATGATAGAGCGACTGGTGCACGATCAGGATCGCGTTGTTCACCACAATCCCCACGAGGATGATGAATCCGAGCAGGGTCAGCATATCGAGCGGTTGGGTCTGGAACATGTTCAGCAGCGCAAGCCCCCCGACCCCGCCCGCCGCCGCAACCGGCACCGAGATCAGGATCACCAGCGGCAGCACGAAGCTCTCGAACAGGATCGCCATGACAAGGAACACGATGACCAGCGCCACCACGAGGTTGATCTGGATCGCCTCCCAGGTCTGGCTGAGCTGATCGGCGGTCCCGGACACGCTGAGCCGGATACCCGGCGGCACGCCCTGATCCTCCAGCACGGCGACAACCTGCGTCTCCAGCATCTCGACCGCCGTCTCCAGCGGCAGGGCATCCGAGGGCCGCACCTCAAGGGTGACGGTCCGCAACCGGTCCCGGTGACGGATCTCGGTGGGCCCGGCCGTGACGACCACATCGGCGAGGGCCGAGACCGGCACGATCCGCCCCGAAGGCGTGACCACCGGATAGGCGCCCACATCCTGCGTCCGGAACCCCGCCGCGAGCGAGGTATCGCCCTTGAGAACGAGGTTCAGCCGATCCGCGCCCTCGGTGATCTCGGCCACGCGCAACCCGTCATTATAAGCATCCACCGTGGCCGCCAGCGCGCCCGCATCGACGCCCGCATCCGCAAGCCGCAGCCGATCCGGCACCAGCCGCACCTCCGGCGCGCCCAGCTCAAGCCCCGGGATCGGGCGAAACTGATGCCCCTCGGCGCGCGGCAAGAGGCCCGAGACCAGCCCGGCAGCCCGCCCCGCCACGCCGAGGATCTGCTCCAGATCCTGACCCGAGACGTTGAGCTCGATGGTCCGACCGCCGCCGACCCCGCGCCCAAAGAGCGAGGGCTGGGTCATGAAACCGAACGTCCCCGGCTCGGCAAAGATCGGCCCGGAGAGAAGCGGAATGAGCTCGGCCACCCGGGGCCCGTCCAGCGCGGTCGCCCCGACAAAGGAGTTCCCCGGGGTGGCCACGAAGAAGAAGTTCTCGATGGTCGGCCCGCCCTCGGGCGTCTCGAGTTCGGGGGCGGCCTCCCACATGGGTTGGGCCGCACGCTCGATCCGCTCGGCGATGGTCTCGGTCGTGTCGAGATTGTAGCCCGGCGGCGGAATGATCAGACCGAAGACGAGATTGCGGTTCCCCTCGGGCAGGTATTCGAGCCGCGGCAGGAACACCACCGTGGCCACCGCCGCCGTCCCCGCGATCGCGCCAACCATCAGGATCCCCAGCAACCGAACCCGCACGGTCATCCGCACATACCACATCACCGCCGCCTTGAAGCCACGCGCCAGATGGTCGATCCCCCAGAGCGGCAGCGTCGTCTGCTGCCCGTCCTTCAAAAGCCGCTTGGCCAGCGCCGGGATCACGGTGACCGCCACCACCAGCGACAGCAGCACCGAGACCGAGATCGCCACGGCGATGTCGCGAAAGAGCTGCCCGGCCTCCAGCTCCATGATCAGGATCGGCACGAAGACCAGCACCGTGGTCAGGGCCGAGACAAGGATCGCACCCCAGACCTGCCGCGCCCCGTGATAGGCCGCCTCGGATCGGGATCTGCCCTGCTCGCGCAAACGGTAGATATTCTCGAGCACCACGATGGCCGCGTCCACGATCATGCCCACGGCAAAGGCGATCCCCGCAAGGCTCACAACGTTGAGGGTCCGGCCCGTGGCGGCCATGGCCACGAAAGTCGCCACGATGGAGACCGGGATCGCCAGGCTCACCACCAGCGTCGCGCGTGGGCTGCGCAGGAAGATCAGCAGCACCAGCGCCGCCAGCGCCCCGCCGATCCAGATGTTCTGGGTCACCAGATCGATGGCACCCTCGATATAGATCGTCTCGTCATAGACCTGTTCGAGCAGCAGCCCCTGCGCCGCCACGGGCCCCGCTTGCAGCTCGCCCAGAACGCGGCGGACCTCGCCCATGGTCTCGATCACATTCGCACCGCGTTCGCGCACGATGTTGAAGGCCAGACCGGACTCGCCCTTGAAACGCAGGCGCGCCTGAGGCTCGCCAAACGAGAATTGCACCCGCGCCACATCGCGCACGAGGACCCGGCCCAAAGTGCCGGTCGCCGCCTCCGAGCGCAGCACGACGCCGCCCACGGAGTCCACTGTATCGAGGGCGCCCTCGGCGCGCACGATATAGCGGCGTTTGCCCTCTTCGACATCGCCCGCCGAGAGTGAGATGTTCTCGGCCCGCAGCCGCGCGACCACCTCGGGCACGGTCAGCCCGAACCGCGCGAGACGGCGCGGATCGACCACGATCTGCAACTCGCGGCTGACCCCGCCAAAGACATTGACCGCCGAGACCCCCTCGATCCGCTCGATCCGGTCCTTGACCACGTCCTCCATGAAATCGCCATAGGTCGGCAAGGGGCGCTCGGCACTGCCCGCATCGGTCACGATCACCCAGGCGATCGGGCTGTCATCATCGCCGGACGTGTCCAGCGACGGCTCGCTCGCCTCGTCGGGGTAATCCCCCACCCGGTCGAGCCGGTTCGACACCAGAAGCAGCGTCTGGCTCATATCCGTGCCCGGCGAGAATTCCAGCGTTATCTCGCCAGAGCCCGAGCGCGACCGCGAGGTCATGATGTCGAGCCCCTCGAGACCGCGCAGGGCCTCTTCCTGCGGGTTTATGATCTCGCGCTCGATCTCGGCAGGTGCGGCGCCGGGCCACTGGGTCTCGACCACGACCACGGGCTTGCGCACATCGGGCGCCAGCTGGATCGGGATGCGCGACAGGGCGATCACGCCAAAGAGCACGGCCATGATCACGGCAGCGATCACCGCGATGGGCCGCTCGATGGCGAAGCGAATGGGGTTCATGACCGGCCTTTCCTCAATTCGATTGCGGCTGCGGCGCGCCGCCGCCCATGGCCTGCAAGGCCTGGCCCGGGCGCAGGCGCTCGTTGCCGCGCACCACGACCGCGTCGCCCTCGGCAAGCCCACTCAGCACCTCGAAACGCTCGCCCATGGCCACCCCGATCTGCACGGGGCGCGGCTGGGCCACGCCATCGGCATCGACGAACACGGTCCAGCCCTGCGCGCCCTGCACAAGGGCATCCTTGGGCACGCTCAGGGCCTCGCGCGGCGGGCTGACCGGCACCAGAAGCGTGATCGACTGGCCCACGGCCAGCGTCGCGCCGAGCCCGGTGAAATCCCCCGACAGGCGCACGGGCCGGGTCCGGGTCGACAGGCTCTCGGTCGGCAGGATCGCCCGCACCCGCAGGTCGAGCACCGTGCCCGCCTCGCTCTCGGCGACGACCTGCACCCCGTCGGGAATGGCCGGTGCGAACTCGGCCGGGACTTGTGCCTCGACCTCGAGCGCGCTGATATCGATCAGCCGTGCCACCGGCGCACCGACCGAGATGAACTGCCCCGGATCGGCCTCGACCGACAGGACAACCCCTTCGAAAGGCGCGGTGATCCGGGCCCGGTCCAGCGTATAGCGGGCGCGCGCCTCGGCGGCCTCGGCATTGAGCAAGCGCGCCTGGGCCTGGTTGATCTGGCCCGTGGCCGCCGCCCGGTCGCTGGTGGCATCGTCAAACCGCGCTGAGCTGAACGAGGTCGTATCGCGCAGCCCTTCGGCCCGGTCCAGCGCATCCTGCGCCCGGCGCAGCTGTGCCTCGGCGATGGCGATGCCCGCGCGGGCCTCCTCGATCTCGGCCAGCGCCTGTTTCAGCTCGATCTGCGCAAGCTCCGTGTCCAGCACGGCCAAGGTCGCGCCGGCGACCACGGTATCGCCCACCAGCACGGCTACCTCGTCCACGATCCCGGCCACGCGTGCGGCGACCTCGCTGTCACGCGAGGCGACGATCTGCCCGAAAACCGGCAGGGTTTCAGCCAGCGAGCGCCGCTCCACCAGTTCGGTCACAACGGCTGCGGGGCGCCCCTGAGCCTGCGCCGACCCGACTGTCGCGACAAGCGAAACAGTGGCCAATAAATATCCACAAAACCTCAACAACGACATGGGCGGTACTTTCCAAACGACTCCGGAGGCTGAGGGTAGCACGTCTGCTGCAGGTGCAAAGGGAGATCCTCCTTGCACTCGATCAATTTCGCGCCTAGGTCTTGGGAACTTACCGTTGGGGTGCCCGGGTTCGGGCTGAGAGACGCGATGCGTCAACCCATGGAACCTGATCCGGGCAATACCGGCGGAGGGAACGGTTCGCGCATGCGATAACGAGCACGGCGCCCCCACTCCCGAACTCGCCGGAACGGCCCGCCCAAATGAGGCGTGCGATGGCGACCGCATTGACAATTGCAGGCTCGGACTCCGGCGGCGGCGCGGGGATTCAGGCGGATCTAAAAGCCTTCTCTGCCCGGGGGGTGTATGGCGCGAGCGTGATCACCGCCCTGACAGCGCAGAACACCCGGGCCGTCACCGCCGTCGAGATCACACCGGTCGAGATGATCCGGGCGCAAATGGCCGCTGTCTTCGATGACATTGCGGTTCACGCGGTCAAGATCGGCATGCTGGGCACGCCCGAGGTGATTGCCGCCGTGGCGGACGGGCTGGCCGGGTTCGACGGGCCCGTTGTGCTCGACCCCGTGATGGTGGCGAAATCCGGCGATGCCCTTCTGGCGGCGGAGGCCGAGGCGGCACTGGCCGACCGGCTCTTGCCGCGCGCGACGGTGCTGACCCCGAACCTGCCCGAGGCCGCGCGGTTGCTGGGCCGCGACGAGAGCGATGATCCCGCCGCGATGCTGGAAGCTGGACAGGCCCTGCGGGCAATGGGCCCTGCGGCAGTGCTGATGAAGGGCGGGCATGGGCGCGGCGAGACCTGCGTGGATCTGCTGATCGACGGGGATGACATGCCCTTGCGCCTGGAGGCCGCGCGCATTTCGACCCGCAACACCCATGGCACGGGCTGCACCCTGTCGGCGGCCATCGCCGCGGAGCTCGCCAAGGGCGCCGATCTGCACCGCGCCGTGACCACGGCCCATGGCTATCTGCAAGGTGCCATCGCAGCAGCCGATACGCTGGAGATCGGATCCGGGCATGGCCCGGTCCACCATTTTCACGAGATGTGGACATGAGCCGTTTCGCGGTTCTCGGGGCCGGAGTGGCCGGGCTGTGCGTGGCGACCGAGCTGGCCGCACGCGGGGCGCAGGTCACCTTGCACGACCCGGCGGGCGGACCGGGCGGGCATGGCTGTTCCTGGTGGGCGGGCGGCATGCTAGCCCCGTGGTGCGAGTATGAGAATGCCGAAGAGCCGGTGCTGGTCCACGGACAGGCGGCCCTCGGTTGGTGGGCGGAGAAGACCGCAGTGACCACGCGCGGTACGCTGGTGGTGGCCCATGCGCGCGACCGGTCCGATCTGGATCGCTTTGCCCGCCGCACCCATGGGCATGCGCCGGTCTCGGGCGCACAGATCGCCGCGCTGGAGCCGGATCTGGGCACGCGCTTCCCAGCCGGGCTCTACTTCGCCGAAGAGGCCCATCTCGACCCACGCCGGGCGTTGCGGGACCTCACGGACAGCCTGGCCGCACGGGGCATGCCCGTGCGGGATGACGCGCCCCCGCCCGGCGCGCAGATCGTGGATTGCACCGGTCTCGCTGCGCGCGAGGCCCTGCCCGAGCTGCGCGGGGTCAAGGGCGAGATGCTGGTGATCCGGGCACCTGAGCTGACGCTCAGCCGCCCTGTGCGCCTTCTGCACCCGCGGATCCCGCTTTATATCGTGCCGCGTGGCGATGGGGTCTACATGCTGGGCGCGACCATGGTCGAGGCCGAGGACAGGGGTCGGATTTCGGCCCGCGCGATGCTGGAGCTGCTCAGCGCAGCCTAT
This sequence comes from Dinoroseobacter sp. S375, assembly GCF_049800775.1. Classification (NCBI taxonomy): domain Bacteria; kingdom Pseudomonadati; phylum Pseudomonadota; class Alphaproteobacteria; order Rhodobacterales; family Roseobacteraceae; genus Dinoroseobacter; species Dinoroseobacter sp. S375. The sequence continues at coordinate 409,574 of NZ_JBNAFR010000001.1, forward strand.
GCGCTCAACCCCGCCTTTGCGGAGGCCGAGATCCTCGAGATCGGCACGGATCTGCGCCCGGCCTTCCCGGACAACCTGCCCCGGGTCACGCGGCAGGGTGATGTCACTTATGTCAACGGCCTTTACCGCCACGGCTATCTGCTCGCGCCCGCCATGGCGCAGCAGGCGGCCGAGGCGCTGCTGGGCCCCCATCTCGTGGAGACAGCCGATGCAGCTTGTCATTAACGGCACCGCCACGGAGGTCACCGCGACCACGCTGAGCGATCTGCTCACCGAGCTGGGCCATACCGGCACCGTGGCCACCGCGCTGAACGAGACCTTCGTGCCCGTGGGCGCGCGGGCAACCCAAACCCTGTCCCCCGGCGACCGGATCGAGATCCTCGCCCCGATGCAAGGCGGCTGAGCCATGCCAGATATTCCGACCCCGACCACCAGGCCGTTTTATGGCACGATGCTGAGCCACCCGCTGATGCTGGGGACGGCGCAATACCCCTCGCCCGCCATTCTGGCCGAGGCCTTCCGCGCGTCGGGCGCCGGGGTGGCGACGGTGTCGCTCAGGCGCGAGGGCGCGGGCGGGGCGGGCCAGACCTTCTGGGCGATGATCCGCGATCTCGGCGTGGCCGTCCTGCCCAATACCGCCGGCTGTCACTCCGCGCGCGAGGCGATCACCACGGCCCAGATGGCCCGCGAAGTGTTCGCGACCGACTGGATCAAGCTCGAGGTGATCGGCAATACCGACACGCTGCAGCCGGATGTGTTCGAGCTGGTGGAGGCGACGCGGATCCTGACCGAGGAGGGCTTCAAGGTCTTTCCCTATTGCACCGAGGATCTGGTGGTGGCTGAGAAACTGCTGGCCGCCGGGGCGGAGGTCCTGATGCCTTGGGGCGCGCCGATTGGCACCGGGCTGGGGCTGAACAACCCCTACGGTCTGCGGACCCTGCGGGCGCGTTTTCCCGAGGTGCCCATGGTGGTGGATGCGGGGATCGGCCTGCCCTCGCATGCGGCAGCAGCGATGGAGATGGGCTATGACGCGGTGCTGCTGAACACGGCCGTCGCCAAGGCGGGCGACCCGGTGGCCATGGCCGTGGCCATGGCGCGCGCGACCGAGGCCGGGGCACTGGCCTGTGCGGCCGACCCGATGGAGGCGCGCGACATGGCCGCCCCCTCGACCCCGGTCATCGGACAGGCGTTTTTGTCATGAGCACGCTGCATCCGTTTTACCCGATTTTCGACCGGGCCGAATGGCTCATCCGTCTGCTGCCGCTGGGCATCAAGCTCGTGCAGTTGCGCATCAAGGATCAACCACCCGAGGTGGTCCGCGCCGAGATCCGGGCGGCCAAGGGGCTGTGCGGCGAGCATGGCTGCACATTGGTGGTGAATGACCATTGGCAGATCGCCATCGCCGAGGGCTGCGACTGGGTGCATCTGGGTCAGGAGGATCTCGACACGGCGGATCTGGGCGCGATCAAGGCCGCCGGGATCAAACTGGGCCTGTCGACCCATGACGAGGCCGAGCTCGACCGGGCGCTGGCCTGCGATCCGGATTACGTGGCGCTGGGGCCGATCTATCCGACGATCCTGAAGAAAATGAAATGGGAACAGCAGGGCATCGACAAGCTCAGCGAGTGGCGCGGGCGGATCGGGGATCTGCCGCTGATCGCCATCGGGGGCATGACACCGGAGCGCGCCGCGCTCGCGCTGGAGGCGGGGGCGGATGTGGTCTCGGCGGTGACGGATATCACGCTGAATGACGACCCGGAGGCGCGGGTGCGCACCTGGCTGGAGCAGCTGGGATGAGCCTTGGACCCGAAGCGCGCGCCGGTGACCAAGGCGCTGCACGCATGCGCGCTGCGCGGACCCGCGATATGGCCAGCGTTGCGTTCGGGGCACCCTGCACGCAATGGGAGCCCGCCCCATGACCCGCTACGCGCGTCAGGTTCAGCTCCCGCAGGTGGGAGTGGACGGGCAGGCCCGACTGGCCGCGGCCCATGTTCTGGTGATCGGCGCGGGCGGGCTTGGCGCACCGGTTCTGAGCTATCTTGCCGGGGCCGGGATCGGACGGATCACGGTGATGGATGCGGACCGGGTCAGCCTGAGCAACCTGCACCGTCAGACCCTGTTCACGGTGACCGATATCGGCGCGCCCAAGGCAGAGAGTGCCGCCGCGCGCCTGAGCGCACTCAACCCCGAGTGCCATGTCACCCCTGTTATAGAGGCGTTCAGCCCCGAAACCGGCCCTGCCGCCCTAGCGGCGGCGGATCTCGTGCTGGATTGCGCCGACAGCTACGCGGCGAGTTACAGCGCGTCGGATCTCTGCGGGGCCACGCCCCTGATCACCGCGTCTGTCCTTGGCATGTCCGGCTACGTGGCCGGGTGCTGCGGCGGCGCGCCCTCCTTGCGCGCCCTCTTCCCCGATCCGCCCGACAGCGCGGCCTCCTGCGCCACCGCCGGGGTCTTTGGCCCCGTGGTTGGCGCGCTCGGCGCGTTGCAGGCGCAGATGGCGCTAAGCGTCTTGCTGGACCTCAACCCGTCGCCGCTCGGACAGGTTGTGACGCTTGATACCGCGAACTGGCGCGTCGCAAGCTTCCGCTTTGACACCGCGCCCGAGCCCGCACGCGCCCTGCCCTTCATCGCGCCGGATCAGATCACCCCTGAAGACACGGTGATCGAGCTGCGCCCCGAGGCCGAGGCTCCGCGCCCGGTCGCGCCCCATGCCCGCCGCATCACGACCCCGGGTCCGGGAGATCTGCGCCCCGGGCACCGCACCGTTCTTGCCTGCACCTCCGGCCTGCGGGCCTGGCGCGCGGGCACCGCCCTTTGTGACACCTGGCCCGGCGAGATTGTCCTCGCGGCCGATCCCCAACAGGAGACCACCCCATGAAATACCTGGCATTTGCCGCGGCCATGACGGCCGCGACCCCGGCACTGGCCGCAGACAAGATGACCCTGCTGCTGGATTGGTTCGTGAACCCCAATCACGGGCCGATCATCCTCGCCGAGGAGCGCGGCTATTTCGCCGAAGCGGGGCTCGAGGTCGAGGTGATCGCACCGGCGGACCCCTCTGCCCCGCCGAAACTGGTGGCTGCTGGTCAAGGGGATCTGGCCGTCAGCTATCAGGCCCAGACCCATCTGCAGGTCCATGAAGGCTTGCCCCTGCTGCGCGTGGGTACGCTGGTGGCGACCCCGCTGAACTGCTTGCTGACGCTAGAGGATGGCCCGATCAAAAGCCCGGCGGATCTCAAGGGCGGCAAGATCGGCTTCTCGGTCGCCGGGGTCGAAGAGGCACTGCTGCGCGCGGTGCTCGGCAAATACGGCGTGGCCTTCGAGGAGGTCGAGCTGGTGAACGTGAACTTCTCGCTCTCGCCCTCGCTCATGTCCGGGCAGGTCGATGCGGTGATCGGCGCTTACCGGAATTTCGAGCTCAACCAGATGGAGATCGAAGGCATCGCGGGCAACTGCATCTATATCGAGGAAGAGGGCGTGCCGCCCCATGACGAACTGATCTATGTGGCCCATGCCGAGACCATGGACACCGACAAGATCACGCGCTTTCTGGGCGCGGTCGAGAAGGCCACGCAGTACATCATCAACCATCCCGAGGACGCGTGGGAGATCTTCTCCGGCACCTCGGCGGAGCTGGATGACCGGTTGAATGCCATGGCCTGGGAAGACACCCTGCCCCGCTTTGCCCTGCGCCCGGCCGCCCTGGACGAGGGCCGCTATGCGCGGTTCGAGGAGTTCCTCAAGGACTCCGGCCTGATCGATAGCGTGAACCCGGTGGCCAAGATCGCCGTGGACGTGACCGCGCAATGACCGGCTATGGCGCGGCCTTTGGCCTCTGGCGTGCGGCGTCGCCCGATTGGGACGCCTATACGCGCCACGCCTTTGTCGAGGGGCTGCGCGACGGCACGCTGCCGCGCGCGGCGTTCCTGCACTATCTCGCCCAGGATTACGTGTTCCTGAAGCATTTCAGCCGGGCCTGGGGTCTGGCGATTGCCAAGGCCGATACGCTGGACGAGATGGAGGCCGCAGCCGCCACGGTACACGGGCTCCTGCATCACGAGATGGGCCTGCATGTGGAGATTTGCGGCGCGGCCGGGATTTCCGAGGCGAAGCTGCGGGCCACGCCCGAAGCGCCCGGCAACATGGCCTATACGCGCTACGTGCTGGAGGCCGGGTATTCCGGCGATTTCCTCGATCTGCTGGCGGCTTTGGCGCCTTGCGTGCTGGGCTATGGCGAGATCGGGCAGCGGCTCGCGCAGGATCATGCCCCGGACTACGCAGACTGGATCGCGACCTATGGCGGGGCCGAGTATCAGGAGATCTGCGAGAGCGTCGGCACCCTGATCGATGGCGCGCTGACCCATCGGCTGGGCCCCGATTACAAGGACCTGCCCCGGTTTGCCCAGCTCGGCACGCGGTTTGCCCAAGCTACGACGCTGGAAGTCGGGTTCTGGGATATGGGGCTCGCGCCCGCATGAGCATCCCGGCCCCCTCCATCCGCATCACCGGCGATGCGCGGAGCGGGGCCGACCTGCTGTTTCGGGGGCTCGACCTGACGCTGGAGGCCGGGCGCTGGACCTGCCTGCTGGGCGCGTCCGGGGCGGGGAAATCCACCATCCTGCGGATGATCGCGGGGCTCGACGCCCATGTGACCTTTGACGGCCAGATCACTGCGCAGGATGGCGCGCCCCTCGCCGGGCGCGTGGCCTATATGGCCCAGAGCGATCTTCTGCTGCCCTGGAGCAAGGTGATCGACAACCTCTGCCTCGGGGCACGGCTGCGCGGGACCCGTCCGGACCGCGCCCGGGCCGCGCGCCTACTGGAACGCGTCGGGCTGGCAGAGCATGCCGGGAAACGTCCCGATGCCCTGTCGGGCGGGCAGCGTCAGCGGGCGGCATTGGCCCGGACGCTGATGGAGGATCGCCCTGTCATCCTGCTCGACGAGCCGTTTTCGGCGCTGGACGCGCGGACCCGGTCCGAGATGCAGGATCTGGCGGTAGAACTTCTGGCCGGGCGCACAGTTCTGCTGGTGACCCATGATCCCGGCGAGGCGGCGCGGCTCGGCCATGCCATTCAGGTGCTCGGCCCGAATGGGTTGACCGAGGTGGCACCGCCTGCGGGCACCGTGCCCCGTTCGGTCGACGACCCGGAGACGCTCGCCATGCAGGGCGCCCTGTTGCGACGGTTGCGGGAGGAGGTCGCGTGAAGCTCGGCCATGCCCTCGCCGCGACTCTGTTCCTGCTGGCCCTGTGGCAAACGGTGGTCAGCCTGACCGGGCTGCCATCCTTCATCCTGCCCGGTCCCGCGCGGGTCTGGAATACGTGGTGGGAGAGCCGCGCCCTGATCGGCGAGCATGCGCTGGTCACCCTGACGGAGGTGGCGCTCGGGCTGCTGATTGGCGGAGGCTTGGGGATTTTCACCGCGCTGAGCCTCGCCATGAGCCCGCTGGCCCGGGTGCTGATCCGGCCCTTGCTGGTGTTTTCACAAGCGCTGCCGGTCTTTGCGCTGGCGCCGATCCTGACGCTCTGGCTCGGCTATGGGCTGGGCTCGAAGGTGGCGATGGCCGTGCTGATCATCTTCTTTCCGATCACCTCGGCGTTTTTCGACGGGCTGATGCGGGTGCCGAAAGGCTATCTCGATCTGGCCCAGACCATGGGCGCGAGCCGTGTCGCGATCCTGTGGCGGATCCGGGTGCCCAACGCTTTGCCGAGCCTTGGCTCGGGGCTGAAACTGGCGGCGGTTTATGCGCCGATTGGCGCGGTCATCGGGGAATGGGTTGGGTCGTCTCAAGGGCTGGGCTATCTGATGCTGCTGGCCAATGGCCGGGCCAAGACCGACCTGATGTTTGCCGCCATGCTGACCCTCGGGGTGATGTCTGTGCTGCTTTATATGCTGGCGGACCGGGCGGCGCGTCGCTTGTCGCGTTAGCGCGGGTGGCCCCTGCGGGAGCCTTCGGCGAGGATATTTGGAGACTTAAGTTTGGGGGTCGCGCCCTCAGGCCAGTGGTTCGTCCTTGGGGCGCGTGCGCCAGACCACGAAGAACCGCGCGGCGGTCATCAGGACAAAGGCGGTCATCAGGCCGGTTTCCGGGCTGAGGGCTTCGCGCCAGATCACGAAGACCGTGCCACCGCCGAGGGAGATGGTCGCGTAGAGATCCTCTTTCAGGATCGAGGGTTGCAGCCCGCAAAGGACATCGCGGATCATCCCGCCCGCCACGCCGGTGGTGCAGCCGAGGATCACCGCGATCACCGGCGAGAGGCCCGCGCCGAGGGCAATCTGGACCCCGACCAGGGTGAAAAGTGCCAGCCCCACCGCGTCGAGATAGAGCAGCAGCCGGAGCCGCCGCCCACCGCCGGCCCGCATACGGGTCGCGGCCAGATAGGTCAGCAGGGCGACCGGAACGGCGGTGCCGAGATAGGTCAGGTCGTTGATCCAGAACACCGGGAAACGCCCGATCAGGATGTCGCGCAGTGTCCCGCCGCCCACCGCCGTGACAATCGCCAGCACCGTGGCACCGAACGGGTCGAACCCCTGGCGCGCGCCCTGGATCGCGGCCGATGCCGCCATGACCGCCGTGGCCAGCACGGTCAGCGCGAACACGATGGGGCCATGCGAGGTCAGCAGCATGGGGCCTGCCTCGCGGTCCATGTGCCCGCCCCCGCGGACGGGCTGCGAAAAGGGGCCCTCGCCTGATCTGACATGTGGTGCATCGTGGTCTCCTCCCCGGTGCCGGAGCGTCATGATCCGCGTGAAGCCCATTGGGGTCAAACGGATATCTGCGGATGCTCAGGCGTCCAGCGGAGCGATCAGCCCGGGACCCGTGGCGCGGTTGGAGTTCACCGCCGGATCCACCCGGTAGAAGCTGAAGGTCTCATCCGGGGCAGGCTCCATCAGGCGCGCGGCCCCCTTGCCGGCCTCGCCGAGCCAGAGCGCCCAATCCTCGGGTGGCAGCGTCACCGGCATCCGGTGGTGGATCTTTGACATGGGCTGGTTTGCGCGGGTGGTGACGATGGCGCAGGTGTCAAAGGTCTGATCCTGTCCCTCCCAGGCCTGCCAGACCCCGGCAAAGGCGATGGGCGCGCCGTCGGTTCGGTGGATATACCAGGGCAGGCGCGCGCCCTCGGGCGTCTTGGTCCATTCATAGAAGCCCGTGGCCGGGATCAGGCAGCGCCGCGCGCGACAGGCCGCCCGAAAGGCCTGTTTCTCGGCCAAGGTCTCGGCCCGCGCGTTGATCAGGAGGGGGCCGTCGGTCGGGCTCTTGTACCAATGGGGCAGAAAGCCCCAGCGCATGGGCCGCAAGTGCCGCGCGCCGTCATCCGAGGTGACCGCGGCCACCGCGTTGGTGGGGCAGATGTTGAACCGCTCCGTCTCGGGCAGATCATTGGCAGGTGTCGCGGCAAAGAGCTGCGCCATGGCGTCGGTGGGCAGGGTGATGGCAAAGCGTCCGCACATGGGCCGAGGCTAGCGCACGCCCGGACCGAGGTACAGCCGCCATGCCGCAGCCTCCGGCAGAGGTTGCCCCTAGACGGCGCGCGCCAAAGCCCCTACACGCAGCGGGTTCATCGGGCGCTTGGGGAGAGGCGCCACCCCATCTGCCGAAAGCTGACCCGTGCCGAGTGACCAAAGCCAGACACCGCCCCTGCCCCCTTTGCCCAGCCCGATTGCGCAGGCGCTGGAGGAAAAGGGCTATGACACGCTGACCCCCGTCCAGATCGCGGTGTCGGATCCGGGTCTGACCGAGGCCGACCTGCTGGTCTCGGCCCAGACCGGCTCGGGTAAGACCGTAGCCTTCGGGCTGGCCATTGCGCCGACGCTTCTGGGCGAGGACGACACATTCGGCAAGCCGGATGCGCCGCTGGGCCTTGTGATCGCGCCGACGCGGGAGCTTGCAATGCAGGTGCGGCGCGAGCTCACATGGCTTTATGGGCCTGCGGGCGCGGTGCTGACCTCTTGCGTGGGCGGCATGGACGCGCGGGACGAACGGCGCGCGCTGGCACGCGGGGCCCATGTGGTCGTCGCGACCCCGGGGCGCCTGCGTGACCATATCGAACGCGGCAATCTCGATCTGAGTGCGGTGCGGGCAGTGGTGCTGGACGAGGCCGATGAAATGCTTGATCTAGGCTTTCGCGAAGACCTCGAGTTTATCCTCGGCGCAGCCCCCGAGGAGCGGCGCACGCTGCTCTTCTCGGCCACGGTGCCCCCGGCGATCGCCAGCCTCGCGCAGCTCTATCAGCGCACCGCCCAGCGGATCACCACCCGAGCCGAGACGCGGCAGCACGCGGATATCTCGTACCGGGCCATGGTCGTCGGGCCACGCGATGAGGAAAACGCGATCATCAATGTGCTGCGGTATTACGAGGCGGCCAATGCCATCGTGTTCTGCAACACCCGCGCCATGGTCAACCGGCTGACGACACGCTTCTCGAACCGGGGGTTCCAGGTCGTGGCCCTGTCGGGCGAGCTGACCCAATCGGAGCGGACCCATGCCCTTCAGGCGATGCGGGACGGGCGCGCGCGGGTCTGCGTGGCCACGGATGTGGCCGCACGCGGGATCGACCTGCCCAATCTCGAACTGGTGGTCCATGCCGAGCTGCCGACGAGCTCGGACACGCTTTTGCACCGCTCGGGCCGGACCGGCCGCGCCGGGCGCAAGGGCGTCAGCGCGATGATCGTGCCCGTGCGGTTCCGCAAGAAGGCCGAGCGGCTGTTGAAATGGGCCAAGGTCACGCCGGATTGGGTCACGCCCCCCACCGCCGATGAGGTCCGCGCCCAGGATGAGGCCCGCCTGATGGAGGATCCGGCCTGGGAGGCGGAGATCCCCGAGGCCGAAGCCGAGATGATCGCCCGCATGGTCGACCGGTTCACGCCGACGCAACTGGCGGCGGCGGTTCTGCGCGCCGGCGCGACCCAGCGTTCGGCACCCGAGGATATCAGCGCGGGCGATGCCGCCCCGGCGCCGCGTGCGCCTTTCGGGCCCAGCGTGTGGTTCACCCTTTCGGTCGGGCGCAACAGCCGCGCCGAGCCGCGCTGGATCCTGCCCCTGCTCTGCCGGGTCGGCGGGTTCGATCGCGAACAGATCGGCGCGATCCGCATCCAGCAGACCGAGACCTATGTGGAAATCCTCGAATCCGCCGTGCCGGACACGCTGCAGGGCGACGGGGCCTCGATCAAGCTGGAGGACGAGGCCGTGCTGACGCGGATGAGCCAAGCGCCGGACCTGTCCCAGCGGGATGGCTCGGGCATGCAACGCAAGCCGCGCGAGGGACATCCCGGGCGCGGCAAGGGCCCCGGACCGCGACCCAGCCCGCGCCCGCCGCGCGAGGACCGCAAGGCCCATGGCAAGCCGCCGCGCAAAGCCTATGGCGACAGCTCTGAACGACGCGGCCCCAAGCCCCAGCGCGACGACCGTCCTGCACCCGGCCCGAGCCCAAGCCCAAGCGCGGAGGCCGCCGAGGCCCCCGCGCCGCGCAAGCCACGCCATAAAAGCGACGGGCCAGCCGCCAAGGGCGGGCCCGGCAAGCCTCCCTATGACAAGCGGGCGCGCGACGGTGAAGGTTCGGATCGGGGCAAAACCGGCAAACCCTTTGGCAAACCGGCCGGGAAATACGCGGGCAAGCCCGGCGGAAAACCCGGCGGAAAGCCCGAAGGACATCGCGGTGGGAAGCCCGCCTTCCGCGACACAGATCGCGACGCGTCCGGGCGACCGCCCCGGGGCGAGGGTGGGCGGGGCAAACCCGGCGGACCGTACAAATCCGGCGGCAAGGGCGGACCGAAAGAAGCGCGCAGCGCTGACGCTCCGCGCCGGTTCAAGGCCGCCAGCGACCCCTCGCAGAAGCTGGGACCCGATGGCAAACCCGTGCGCCGGGGCGGCGGAAAGCCCTCTGGCGGGCCCGGGCGCAAGACCTTTGCCGGCAAGGGCGCCAACGCGGTCCCGAAACGCCGCGGCCCGAAATCCTGACACAGGCACCGGCCTGACAGACATGAAAAAAGGCGCCCCGCAGGGCGCCTTTTGCGTTGAAAGAGCGGTGATCTACTTCGAGGTGATCCGACCGTCCGTATAGGGCCGGTAGGTGCCGCTTGCCTCGAGGAAGGCCGCGGTCACATCGGCGAGGTCCGGGCCGAAGTCATAGGCGTTCTTGTCGTCGCCTGCGAACATGCCATAGCCATCGCCGCCATTGCGCACGTAGTTGTTGGTCACCACGAGATAGGTCTTGGCCGGGTCGATGGCGACGAACCCGTCCCCTTCGGCGACCATCACGTCCGAGACGCGGCTGCCCGGCTCGGATGCCGGATCCCATGTGAACTTCATGCCGGCCACTTGCGGGAAGCGCCCAGCGCCTTCCTCGACCTTGCTCACACCGTTCTCCAGCGCATCGACCAGCATCTGGCCCGTCGCCTCGAAGGTCGACAGCGTGTTCTGGAAAGGCAGCACGGTCAGCACCTCGCCCATGGTGATCTCACCCGCATCGATGGAGGCACGCAGACCGCCGCCGTTCTGGAAGGCGATGGTCACGCCCTGGTCCGCCACGCGGTCGAGCATGGCATCCGCCACCAGATTGCCCATCGGGCATTCCATGGCCCGGCAGACCGAGCGGTCGCCCTCGATGGCCTCGGCGGCGTCAGAGACCGGACGCGCCTTGAGCTCTTCGATGGGGCCGGCCAGTTCGGACACACGGGCGATGATCGCCTCATCCGGCGTCACCGATGCGTCGAGCACGATGGTATCGCCGGTCGCCGAGGTCACATTGCCCGCATCGTCAAAGGTCAGCACGAGATGGCCGACATATTTCGAATAGGCATAGGCCTGCACCACGGGCGTGTCGCCCACCATGGTCGGGTACGGCCCCGAGGCACGCTCGGCGGTGTTGCTCAGCAGGGTGTGGGAATGCCCGCCCACAACCGCGTCCAGCCCCTCGACCGCCTCGGCAATCGCCAGATCCTTGGGCAGGCCCACATGGGTCAGCGCGATGATCTTGGTGACCCCGTCCGCCTCGAGCGTGGCGACATCCTGGCTCAGGGCGTCGATCTCGTTCTGGAAGACCACGTTGGGACCGGGCGAAGAGGTTTCGACCGTGTCCGTGGCCAGGGCCGAGACGATGCCGATCTTCTCGCCGCCGACTTCAAGCACCACGTGGTTGGCGACCTTGTCTTTCAGCAGATCCTCGGAGGTCAGGTCCAGATTGCCTGAGATCACCGGGAAGCTCACCTTGTCGATGAACTCCGACAGCTTGATCGGGCCATCATCGAATTCGTGGTTGCCCACGGCCATGGCGTCGAAACCGATCGCCTCCATAAACTCGGCCTCGACCGCGCCCTTGTAGGTCGTATACATCAGCGAGCCCTGGAACTGGTCGCCCGCGTCGAGCACGATCACATTGCCGCCCTCGGCGGTGATCTGGTCCCGCAGCTCGTTGATCTTGGTGGCCACGCGGGCCACGCCGCCAAAGCACTTGCCTTCGGCCTCGCCCTCGGCGTTGCAGGTGCTGTCGAACCGGTTGATCGACTCGATCCGGCTGTGCAGGTCGTTGATGTGGATGACATGCAGCGTATACTCCGCCGCCGCCATCCCGGTGGTCAGCGCAAGCGCCGCCGCCGAGGTAAGAATCCGAGACATCATTGTGTCTACCCCCTGTTATGACTGAGGGCAGGTTAACCACTCCGCAGGGGGTGTCAAAGCGATCCTTACGACAGGTTCGGGCGGATCTTGACCATGGGGGCCGGACACGCGAGAGAAGGGCCATGGTGATCTATAAAATCTTCAGAACGCCCGAACATGAGGCGTTTCTTGCCGCAGGTGAGACGGCTGGGGCGCCGGTGGATCTGGCCGATGGCTTTATCCACTTTTCCACCGCCGCGCAGGTGCGCGAAACCGCGGCCGAGCATTTCGCGGGCGAGACCGATCTGGTGCTTCTGGCGCTGGAGGCGGACGCCCTCGGCGAGGCCCTGAAATGGGAGCCCTCGCGTGGCGGGGCGCTCTTTCCGCATCTCTATCGCAGGATGACACCGGATGATGTGCTCTGGACCGCCGCCCTGCCCATGGGCGACCGGGGCCATGTCTTTCCCGAGGCCTTGCCATGAGCGCGCTGGAGCGTTTGGGGCTCGCGGCCCTGACCCGGTTTGATCCGGAAACCGCCCATGGTCTGGCCCTGCGCGCCCTGCGCACGGGGCTCGGGCCCTCGGGCGGGCCGGTCTCGACACCCCGGCTCAGCACGCAGATCGCCGGGCTGCGCCTGCCCAATCCCGTGGGTCTGGCCGCCGGGTTCGACAAGAATGCCGAGGCGCTCGCCCCGCTGGCCAAGACAGGGTTCGGATTTCTCGAAGTGGGCGCCGCCACCCCCCTGCCGCAACCGGGCAATCCGCGTCCGCGGCTTTTTCGGCTGACCGAAGACCGCGCGGCCATCAACCGGTTCGGCTTCAACAATGACGGGGCCGAGGCCATCGCCGCCCGCCTTGCGGCGCGACCAAAGGGGACAGTGATCGGCCTGAACCTCGGAGCGAACAAGACCAGCGAGGACCGCGCGGGCGATTTCGCCCGGGTGCTCGCGACCTGCGGGGCTCATGTGGATTTCGCGACGGTGAATGTCTCGTCCCCCAACACCGAGAAGCTTCGCGATCTGCAGGGGGCCGCCGCGCTTGAGGCGCTGCTTGCCGGGGTGATGGACGCGCGCGCGGCGTTGGCCACGCCAATCCCGGTCTTTCTCAAGATCGCGCCGGATATGGACGCGGCTGGGCTTGCCGATATTGCCGCCGTCGCCAAGTCCAGCGGGATCCATGCGATCATCGCCACGAACACGACCCTGAGCCGGGACGGCCTCGCCTCCGCCCATCGGGACGAGGCGGGTGGGCTCTCGGGCGCGCCGCTCTTTGAGCGCTCTACGCGGGTGCTCGCGCAGCTCTCGCAACAGACCGGAGGCGCGATCCCATTGATCGGGGTTGGCGGCGTGGACAGCGCGGAAACCGCCTATGCCAAGATCCGGGCCGGGGCGTCGGCGGTCCAGCTCTACACCGCGCTGGTCTATGGCGGCATCAGCCTCGCCAGCGAGATTGCCCGGGGGCTCGACGCGCTGCTCGCCCGAGACGGGTTTTCCACCGTGGCCGAGGCCGTGGGCACAGGACGAGAGGATTGGCTATGACGGATGTTCTGCTGTGGCATAACCCACGCTGCTCGAAATCGCGTGAGGCACTGAAACTGCTCGAAGAGGCCGGGCATGACGTGACGCTGCGCCTTTATCTCGGCGAAGAGCCGGACGAGACGGAGCTGCGCGCGGTCCATGCCCGCCTCGGGGGTCCGGTGCGCGAGATGATGCGGACCAAGGAGAAAGCCTATGGCGAGGCCGGGCTCGACGCCGAGAGCAGCGATGCCGAGCTTTTCGCTGCCATGGCTGCCAATCCCAAGCTGATCGAGCGGCCCATCGCCTTTGCCGGCGGCAAGGCGGTGATCGGGCGTCCGCCGGAACAGGTGCTCGAGATCGTCTAACCGCCCGCCGCGCGTTCCAGCGCAGGGTATTTCGCGCCCAGCGTGATCGCGCGGATCACGAACATCACCGTGATCGCCGCCCAGAGCCCATGATTGCCGAAGGGTGGCAGGAGAAGCGCGACCGTGATGCAATAGATCCCGAAGGACAGCGCCATCATGTTGCGCATGTCCCGGGTGCGGGTTGCGCCGATGAAGATCCCGTCCAGCATCCAGGCCGCCACGCCCAGCACAGGGGCCGCGACCATCCAGGGCAGGAAGCTTCGCGCGGTCTCGCGCACGTCGGGGGCCGTGGTCATCACGTCGATCACCATCGGTCCCAGCAGGGCAAAGGCCAGCGCCAGTGCCAGCGCGGTCCCCCCGCCCCAGAGGCTTGTCATCCAGGCCGCGCGCCGCAGCCGCGCCACCGCCCCGGCGCCGTAAGCCTGCCCCACCAGCGCCTCGGCGGCAAAGGCAAACCCGTCCAGCGCATAGGCGGTCACATGCAGGAATTGCAGCAGCACCTGATTGGCCGCCAGCGTGACATCCCCCAGATCCGCGCCCAGAAACAGGAAAGAGACGAAGGCCGCCTGCAACAGGACCGAGCGGATCAGGATATCGCCATTCACGGCCGCCATCTGCACCAGCCGGTCTCGGGCAAAGACAAGGTCTTTCTGTCGCCATGCGGGCCGCGCGAACGCATCCCGGCAGAGCCACAGGCCCAGCGCCAGCCCCGTCCACTCCGCCAGAAAGGTCGCGAAGGCCACGCCGGAGACACCCCAGCCAAGCCCGAGCACGAACCACAGGTCGAGCGCGATGTTCAGCCCGTTCATCCAGAGCTGCAGGACCAGAACGCCCTTGGTCCGCTCTGCCGCGATCAGCCAGCCGGTCAGGCCGTAGATCGCGATGGCCGCCGGGGCAGACCAGATCCGGATCTCCATATAGTCGCGGGCGAGGCTCTCGACCTCCGGACTGGCGGGCGAGACCTGAAACGCGCCCCAGAACAACGCGGCTTGCAGCGCGATCAGCGCGAGCCCCGCGCCAAACCCGATGAGCAGCGCGCGGGTGAGCAGCGCCGAGACCTCGTCCTTCTGCCCGGCGCCCAGCGCCTGCGCGACGAGCCCGCTGGTGCCCATGCGCAGAAATCCGAAGATCCAGTAGATCGCCGTCAGAATGATCGCGCCGATGCCCACGGCCCCGATCGGAGCCGCCTCGCCCATCTGTCCGACCACACCGGTATCCACCGCCCCGAGGATCGGCACCGTCGCGTTGGACAGCACGATGGGCACCGCGATATGCAGCACCCGGCGATGGGTCAGGGGCCGCTCAGGCGCGGCAGGGGTAGGCTCAGCCATCGGTCCGGGACGTGGTCTCCTGAGCCTCACGGCGCGGCATGAGGAAATGCACCGTGGCCTGCGCGATGGGACGTTCCCGATTGTCCTGCCAAGCCTCGACAAAGACCGTCGCGTAGCGCCGCCCGGACCTCGTCACCCGCGCGCGGGCATAGGCATCGCGCGGCAGGCCCGAACGCAGGTAGTCCACGGTCAGGTCAATCGTTTTCGGCATCCGCGGCAGCGAGGACGGGCTGAGGGTGTCGGGGTCGATCGCGCCGCGCTCCAGATCATCCCAGAGCATGGCCCAGCTCACCTCGATCTGCGCGGTAACCTCGAGAAACGCCGCCGTCACACCGCCATGGATGGCCGGCAGCATCGGGTTGCCGATCAGCTTGTCGTCAAAAGGCAAGAGCGCCGTCAGCTCATCCCCACGCCGGTCCACCGAGACGCCGAGGAACTGGATGTAGGGCACCCCTTCGACCAGCGCGCGCAGGGCCGCATCGCGCCGTTGCTTGACCACCTGCATGGGTTCGGGACGTGCGCGGCTCATCGGGCCTGCTCCACGGTGAAGGCGCCGGTGGCCATGGCCACGGGGTGCTCGGGGTCGCCATCCATGGC
Source organism: Dinoroseobacter sp. S375 (assembly GCF_049800775.1). Lineage (NCBI taxonomy): Bacteria > Pseudomonadati > Pseudomonadota > Alphaproteobacteria > Rhodobacterales > Roseobacteraceae > Dinoroseobacter > Dinoroseobacter sp. S375. Next base: position 424,982 of record NZ_JBNAFR010000001.1, read on the forward strand.
CACGGCCCGGACAAAGGCCACGTTTCGGGTGATATGATGACATTCGGCCCGGGCGGTAATCCGGTCGCCGGGCTTGGCCGCGCGCATGTAGTCGATGCGCAGGTCTATGGTCGCCGTCCCGCCCGGCGCGCTCGGATGGCTCATCACCGCCGCCCCGCCGCAGGTATCCATCAGGGCCGAGACCGCGCCGCCATGGATGACGCCGGTCTGGATGTCGCCCACGAGCTTCGGGTCATAGGGCATCGAGATCACGGCGATGCCATCGCCGATCTCTTCCACGGTCATGCTCAGGGCACGACCATGGGGGATCATCTCGATGAATTGCTGCGCGATCCGCGCCTTGTCGGTCTGGGGGTCTGAGGTCATGGGGCCCTTCACTTGCTTGCCGTGGCCAGTCCGGCCCCTTGCACAGACGCCGCCGGGCGGGCACAAAAGAACTCGGACAACACCGCAGCCTTGGGGAGGGAGCATGGCGGAGGACACTCTGAGCTTCAAGGAGATGTGCGCGGCCTTTGACGTCACGCCGCGGACGCTTCGCTATTACGAGTATATCGAACTCCTCTCTCCGATCCGCGAGGGCCGCAGCCGGTTCTATGCGCCGCGCGACGTGGCGCGGATGAAGCTGATCATGCGCGGGCGGCGCTTTGGCTTCTCGCTCGAGGAGATCCGGCAATGGCTGCTGATCTATGAAAACGAGGGGACCGAGGCCCAGAACCGGGTCTGGGTCGAAGGCGCGACCGAAAGGCTTGACGCGCTCCACAAGGAACGCGCGGATCTCGATGCCGCAATCGACGAGCTGACGGAGTTGCGGGACAAGGTCGCCAAGACCCTGCCCTGAGCCCGCCCGACAGGGTCAGGCGGAGGGCCGGAACGCCATCGCCGCCAGCCGCGCCCGGGACGGGCCCGCGCCGGGCTCGGGATGAAACATCAGGTCAGGCTCCACCGTCTTCGCCTCGGACGTCCAGGCGGTGGTGATCGTGCTGCCCTCGGGCACCGAGAGCGGCGCGCCGATCATGTTGGGCAGATAGGCCGCCAGCATCATCTGCCAGTTGCCCGCCCCCACCGTGCAACGCGCCGAGAGCGTGACGGTTTCCTCCCCGACACTCAGATCGACGGCCCCGCCTTCGGGTACGGCCATGAAAACCACGGCCTCCAGTTCCAGATCCCCGGCGGGACGCCCCTCGGGCGGCAGGCTCACACCTGGCTGCCACAGGGTGGTCTCGACCACACGGTTCTTGAACAACTCCGCCGCGCCCTCGGGATCGAACCGGTTGACGACCATCAGCTTGCGCTCGGGGTCCACATAGACAGGATCCCCTTCCGGCAGTCTGGCCAGCCCGGCATCCACTGCCTCGGCCGCCAGACCGCCGATATAGCGGCTCATGTCCGAATTCGCATGCATATGCCCGGTGGCGTTGAAAAAATGGCGCGGGATCTCGGGCAGGCCCGTGTCGCGCTCATATTCCTCGGTAATGTCGACCCAGGCGAGGCCGTAATGGTTGAACAGCTCGAGCAACGCATCCTTGTAGGGGCGCTGATCCTTGTTCATATCCGCGTTCCAGGTATCGATCAGGATCGGCAGGAACGTGGCCCCGCACTCGGCCACATGGCGGATCATCTCTTCGAGATAGGCCAGAAGACTGCCATCCTGGAACCCGCCCGCCGTGAGCGCCGTCGCATCCGCGACGCATCCCGACCACAGCACGATATCGCCGGGCTCGTAGGGCGCTTCCTGTTTCATGCGAATGAGAGACATCAGCGTGCTGGCCGCACTGATCGCGGAATTCCGCACCGCGTAGCGTCGCACCATTTTCAGGGCGAACTGGTCAGCCCAACCGCCATGCATCACGGTGGAGGAACTGCCCACAATATAAATCGTCATCAAATCTAGCCTTCACACTCTTCACCCGCAGTACACAACATGGGCGGGCCACACACGTAACTAGGTCAGATTTTCAGAAACGTTAAGACAGATATTCGTCTGCATCACTCTGAGCGAAGATCCGCGCCAAACCGCTTTGACACCCCTCGGGCGCGACGCTCTGCAGGGGATCTGGGTCGCGGTTGCTCCATGCTTCTGCCCCACTTGCTCACCGGATCGCGCTGCGCCAGTCTAGATGGCCCTGCCCCCAGCGCGCCGGGAGCGTGTTCAGGCTCGGACGCACCCGGCGCCGCCCCGAACTCCGGCCACGCAACCACGCCCGCCCTGTTGCGTCGGCCCACCGCCCTGCCCTTGGGGCAGGGTCGCGGGCAACTGGCAAAAAGCCGCTCAAAAAGGGCCATGACGGAGCGTCAGAAACGTGCCGATTCTCGCGTTTACCTTAAGAAAATGACTTAACGCCGGGTCGTCTGCGAAATGACGTGACGTCCCTGTTACGTAAACGTCAACTGTTCTTGTAACCTAATCGCAGTCGGGTCACATCCAGCATGTACCTGACAAGTGAGATGTAACATGACCCAGACTGACTACACCACAATCCGCGACATGTGCGATATCTACGACGTGACACCGCGCACGTTGCGGTTTTACGAGTCCAAGGAACTGCTCTTTCCCGTCCGTGAAGGCCAGAAGCGCCTCTTCACACGTCGGGACCGGGCACGCCTGAAGCTGATCCTGCGCGGAAAGCGCTTTGGTTTCAGCCTCGAAGAGATCCGGCAGCTGCTCGATCTCTATGACCGGGGCGACCGTCAGCTCACGCAATTGTCAAAGACCTATGAGATCGCGCAGCAACGGCTCGCGGATATGGAGCGCCAGCGCGAAGAGCTGGACGAGGCCATCGACGATCTCAAAGAGCAACTCGATTGGGGGGCGAAGATGATCGACTCCCTGAAGGAAAAAGAAGCCGCCGCCTGAGCGCGCGCGACGATCAACGGAGAGGCCCATGCCCAGCTACACCGCCCCCACCAAGGATATGCAGTTCCTGCTGCACGACGTGCTCAACGTCTCGCAGACCGGCATTCCCGGCTATGACGAGCTTGATGCCGAATTCACCGGCGCCGTGCTCGACGAGGCGGGCAAGCTGGCGACCGAGGTCCTGCATCCGCTGAACACCGTGGGCGACGCCCAGGGGTGCAAGCTGGAAAACGGGGTCGTGCGCACGCCGGAGGGGTTCAAGAACGCCTACAAGCTGATGTGCGATGGCGGCTGGACCGGCCTCGACATGGACCCCGACTATGGCGGTCAGGGCATGCCCTATATCCTGCAGACGGCCACGGGCGAGATGTTCTCGGCCGCCAACATGGCCTTCCAGATGTATAACGGCCTGACCCATGGCGCGATGTCCGCCCTGTCCGAGCATGCCTCGGATCAGCAGAAGGCGACCTATCTGCCCAACATGATCGCGGGCACCTGGACCGGCACCATGAACCTGACCGAGCCGCAATGCGGCACGGATCTCGGGCTGATCCGCACCAAGGCGGAACCGCAGGAGGATGGCAGCTACAAGATCTCTGGCCAGAAAATCTGGATCTCGGCGGGCGAGCACGACATGTCCGAGAACATCATCCATCTGGTTCTCGCCAAGATCCCCGGCGGCCCCGACGGCGTGAAGGGCATCTCTCTGTTCATTGTGCCGAAATTCATGGTGAACGAGGATGGCAGCCTCGGCGATCGCAACGCGGTCACTTGCGGCGGGCTCGAGCACAAGATGGGTATCCACGGCAACGCCACATGCGTGATGAATTATGACGAGGCCACGGGCTTCCTCGTGGGTGAGATGCACAAGGGCCTGCGCGCCATGTTCACCATGATGAACGAGGCCCGCCTCTCGGTGGCGCTGCAGGGCTATGCCCAGGGCGATATCGCCTATCAGAACGCGCTCGGCTTTGCCCGCGACCGGCTGCAGGGCCGCGACGTGACCGGCGTGCAGGCGCCCGAAAAGCCCGCCGATCCGATCATCGTCCACCCGGATGTGCGTCGGAACCTGATGGACCAGAAATCCTTCGTCGAGGCCGCCCGCGCGCTGGTCTTCTGGGGCGCGACCCTGATCGATCAGGCGCACCGGTCCAAGGATGCCGAGGCAGACGCAATGATCTCGTTGCTGATCCCGGTGATGAAGGGTTTCCTGACCGACAAGGGGTTCGAGACCACGGTTCTGGCCCAGCAGACCCTCGGCGGGTCTGGTTTCACCAAGGAATGGGGCCTCGAGCAGTTCGTCCGCGATGCCCGCATCGCCATGATCTACGAGGGCACGAACGGCATCCAGTCGCTCGACCTCGTGGGGCGCAAGCTGGGCCTGAATGGTGGCAAGACCGTCATGGCCTTCTTTGATATGATCAAGAGCTTCCTCAAGGAAAACGAGGACAATGCCGCCCTGAAAGAGGGCTTCCTCGATCCGCTCAAGACCGCGTCCAAGGACCTGCAGGCGGCTGGCATGTATTTCATGCAGAACGGCATGAAGAACCCCAACAACGCGCTCTCGGGCAGCTATGACTTCATGCATCTCTTCGGGCATGTCTGCCTCGGACTGATGTGGGCGAAGATGGCCAAGGCGTCCATGGCGGCGCTGGAGGCGGGCGACACGGACACCCAGTTCCACGAGACCAAGATCGCCACGGGCCGTTACTACATGTCCCGCCAGCTGCCCATGACCGGCACCCATCTGGCGCGGATCACCACCGGGGCCGAACCGGTGATGGCGCTGGACGCCGCCAACTTCTGAGATCGGATCGCCCCGCGCAGCTGCGGGGCGACACACAGGGAGGGGAGCGGGAAAGCCAAGGCCTGTCGCGGCGAAAAACGCAGCGTCACAGCCCGGGCTTTCCCGATCTTTGAGATACTCAAACGGGGGTGGCAACGACCATACTCCGGACAGCACAACAACACGGCGGGCCGGACCGACGCGGTCCGCGCATAAAGGGGAGAGCCGCGATGACCACCACCTGGATGACCGACGAGCACAAGATGCTCGCCGAGATGACCAACAGCTTCATCACCACCGAGTGGGCCCCGAAATTCGAACGCTGGCGCGCGCAGGGCGAGATGGATCGCGAGATCTGGCAAGAGGCCGGCGAGCTCGGTCTGCTCTGCCCTTCGGTGCCCGAGGAATATGGCGGACCGGGCGGGGATTTCGGCCATGAAGCGGCGATCCTGACCGAGATTGCCCGGGCGAACCTGTCATCCTGGGGCGCCGGACACGGGATCCATTCGGGGATCGTCGCCCATTACATCCTCGCCTATGGCTCTGAGGAGCAGAAGAAAAAATGGCTGCCCAAGATGGTCTCCGGCGAGATGGTCGGCGCGCTGGCCATGACCGAGCCGGGCGCGGGCTCGGATCTGCAGGGGATCAAGACCAAGGCGGTGAAGGACGGCAACGCGTACCGGCTCAGCGGCTCCAAGATCTTCATCACCAATGGTCAGCACGCGAACCTGGTCGTGGTGGCCGCCAAGACCGATCCCTCGGCCGGGGCCAAGGGCGTCTCGCTCGTCGTGCTGGAAACCGACGGGGCGGAGGGCTTTTCGCGCGGGCGCAACCTGCACAAGGTCGGGCTGCACGCTTCGGACACTTCGGAGCTCTTCTTCGACAATGTCGAGATCCCGCCAGAGAACCTGCTGGGCGGCGAGGAAGGCCGCGGCTTTTACCAGATGATGACCCAGCTCCCGCAGGAGCGTCTGATCATCGCCGCCGGTGCCGTGGGGGCCATGGAGGGCGCGGTGGAGCGCACCATCGCCTACGCCAAGGAGCGACAGGCCTTCGGCGGTCCGATCCTCAAATTCCAGAACACCCGGTTCAAGCTGGCCGAGTGCCAGACCAAGACCACCGTGGCCCGCGCTTTCCTGAATGAATGCATCGCCGAGCATCTCGAGGGCAAGCTGAGCGTCGAGAAAGCCGCGATGGCGAAATACTGGATCACCGACACGCAAGGCGAAGTGATCGATGACTGCGTGCAGCTCCATGGCGGCTATGGCTACATGGCCGAATACGACATCGCCCAGATGTGGACCGATGCCCGCGTCCAGCGGATCTATGGCGGCACGAATGAGATCATGAAAGAGCTGATCGGGAGAGCCCTGTGACCCGGCCGAACCGGATGGGAGCGGCCCTTCGGTTGGCATACGGGGGAGCGGACAACCGAAGGGCCTTGCAAGAACCCGGTCAGGGGCATCTGAACCTGGTCCATGTCTCTGGTGTACCCATGGTCGCCTTAAAGAGAGGTAAAGCCATGTCCCAGACTCTCATTTATTTCGCAGCGCCCAGCGCGGCCCTGACAGGAGTGGCCCCATGACCCTCAGACTGCATTGCTTCGGCGAATCCGGCCATTCCTACAAGGTCGCGCTGGCCCTGAACCTCGCAGAGCTCGACTGGACCCCGGTCTATGTGGATTTCTTCAAGGGCGGCACCCGCGCGCCTGAACATCTGGCCCTGAACGAAATGGGCGAATGCCCGGTGCTGGAGGATGGCGAGACGACCCTGACGCAATCCGGTGTCATCCTCGATCACCTGTCGGAAAAAACCGGACGTTTCGGCCTGCACGACCCTGCAATCCGGCGCGATGTGCTGCGCTGGGTGCTGTGGGACAATCACAAGATGTCCTCGATGGTCGGCATCACCCGGTTCCTGATGAACTTCGTGCCCGAGGCCAAACGCCCCGCCGAGGTGATCGGCTGGGCCCAGGGCCGGTGTGCCGGGGCCTACAAGACCCTCGATGCCGCTCTTGCCGGGCGCGACTGGCTGGTGGGCGACGACGTCACCGCTGCCGACCTCTCCTGCTGCGCTTACCTCTATTATGATGAACCGTTCGGCTTTGACCGCGCGGCTTTCCCGAATATCGACCGCTGGCTCGACGGCATCGCCGCCCTGCCCGGTTGGAAACACCCCTATGATCTGATGCCCCGCGCCTATGGCGTGGCGGCATGAACGGAGGACCCATGACCGAAGCCTATATTTACGACGCGATCCGCAGCCCCCGGGGCAAGGGCCGCAAGGATGGCAGCCTGCACGAGGTGACCGCGGTCAGCCTCTCGGCGCAGACGCTCAACGCCCTGAAGGACCGCAACGGGCTCGACGGCCACGCGGTCGAGGACGTGATCTGGGGCAATGTCACCCAGGTGATGGAACAGGGCGGCTGCCTCGCGCGGACCGCCGTGCTGGCCTCGGATCTGGACGAGCGGATCCCGGGCCTCGCCATCAACCGCTTCTGCGCCTCGGGGCTCGAAGCCGTGAACCTCGCCGCGAACCAGGTGCGCGGTGGCGGCGGGCACGCCTATATCGCGGGCGGGGTCGAGATGATGGGCCGTGTGCCCATGGGATCCGATGGCGCGGCAATCGCCGCTGACCCGAGCGTCGCGATGAAGACCTATTTCGTGCCCCAAGGGATTTCTGCGGATATCATCGCCACCGAATACGGGTTCTCGCGCGATGACGCCGATGCGCTCGCGGTTGCCAGCCAGCAGCGCGCGCAAGCCGCCTGGGACGACAAGCGGTTCGAGAAATCGATCTTCACCGTGCGCGACCAGAACGGTTTGAGCATTCTCGACCATGACGAGTACATGCGCCCGCAGACGGACATGCAGTCCCTCGGCGGCCTGAAGCCTGCCTTCAAGGATATGGGCGAGCAGATGCCGGGTTTCGACAAGATCGCCCTGATGAAATACCCCCATCTCGAGAAGATCGAGCATATCCACCATGCCGGGAACTCCTCCGGCATTGTGGACGGGGCCGCAGCGCTTCTGATCGGCAACAAGGAATTTGGCGAGGCCCATGGCCTCAAGCCCCGCGCCCGCATGAAGGCGACCTGCAAGATCGGCACGGATCCCACGATCATGCTGACCGGGCCTGTTCCCGCCACTGAAAAAATCCTGGCCGATTCCGGAATGAACATTTCGGATATTGATTTATTCGAGGTTAACGAGGCCTTCTCGTCGGTCGTGCTGCGCTTCATGCAGGCCTTCGATGTGGACCATGACAAGGTGAACGTGAATGGCGGCTCCATCGCCATGGGCCACCCGCTGGGCGCAACCGGCGCGATGATCCTCGGCACCCTGCTCGACGAGCTGGAACGCACGGGCAAGGGCACCGGCCTCGCGACCCTCTGCGTCGCCTCCGGCATGGGTGCCGCCACCATCATCGAGCGGATCTGATAGGAGGCTTGGGCATTGCCTTATCACTTCTTTTGGAAGGGCCCGCTCAGCCAGTGGCATCCTTGCCGGATACAAATCTGGGACAGGACGTTCAACTGTGCTGAACAGGCAATGATGTTTGGCAAGGCCCAACTCTTCGGAGACACCGAAACCGCAGAACAGATCGTTCAGGCCAACGAGCCAGGAAAGCAAAAGGCACTCGGAAGGACGGTGCGGGGTTTCGATGACGACATCTGGGACGCCGAAAAGGAGGCGCTCGTGTTCGCTATCAACCTCGCGAAGTTCGAACAGAACAAAGGTTTGCGAAGAAAACTCTTCCAAACGCTGCCGAGTGATCTGGCCGAAGCGAGCCCGTTGGACACGGTCTGGGGCATCGGCCTCGACAGCTCTCAGGCTACCACGACACACCCTGACCTTTGGCCAGGTCAGAACTTGCTCGGCCGAGCGCTTACGAAGGTTCGAGACACATTGATACGGCGCCACCCCGCAGAAGCCCAAGCCTGCGCTGGCGCACCGCAAGGAGACACACCATGACCGATTTTACCATGAGCACAGACGCCGACGGCGTCGCCACCATCACCTGGGATGTCCAGGGCAAGTCCATGAACGTCATGAACCAGCAGGGGTTCGAGGATCTCGACGCGCTGGTGGATCAGGCGCTGGCCGATGAGGCCGTGAGGGGCATCATCATCACCTCTGGCAAAGACAGCTTTGCCGGCGGCATGGACCTCAACGTCATTGCCAAGATGAAAGAGGATGCTGGCGACGATCCGGCGCGCGGGCTCTTCGAGGGCGTGATGGCCATGCATGGCATCCTGCGCAAGATCGAGCGCGCAGGCATGGACCCCAAGACCAACAAGGGCGGCAAGCCGATTGCCGCCGCCCTGCCCGGCACAGCACTTGGCATCGGGCTCGAGATTCCGCTAGCCTGCCACCGGATCTTTGCCGCAGACAATCCCAAGGCCAAGATCGGCCTGCCGGAGATCATGGTCGGCATCTTCCCCGGCGCGGGCGGCACCATGCGTGTCTCGCGCAAGCTGGGCGCGATGCAGGCGGCTCCTATCCTACTCGAGGGCAAGCTGAGCGAGCCGAAGAAAGCCAAGCTGGCGGGCATCGTGGATGAGGTTGTGCCCGCAGACGAGCTGCAAGCCGCCGCCAAGGCCTGGGTCCTGTCGGCCAAGGATTCCGATATCGTCAAACCCTGGGATCAGAAGGGGTATAAGTTCCCCGGTGGCGCGCCCTATCACCCGGCGGGCTTCATGACCTTTGTCGGCGCGAGCGCCATGATCCATTCCAGGACCATGGGCGTCTACCCGGCGGCCAAGGCGCTGCTGAGTGCGGTCTATGAGGGCGCCATGGTGCCGTTTGACACAGCGCTGAAGATCGAGGCGCGCTGGTTCACCAACGTGCTGATGAACCCGTCCTCCTCGGCGATGATCCGGTCGCTTTTCATCAACAAGGAAGCACTGGAAAAAGGGGCCGTGCGTCCCGCGGATGTGGCCGATCAGAAGGTCAAGAAGGTTGGCATTCTCGGTGCGGGCATGATGGGGGCGGGCATTGCCTATGTCTCGGCCAATGCCGGGATCGAGGTCGTGCTGATCGACGCCGCGCAAGAGAGCGCGGATCGCGGCAAGGCCCATGCCGAGGACATCCTCGACAAGGGGATCTCACGCAAGAAGGTCACGCCTGAGAAGAAAGCGCAGGTCCTGGACCGCATCACGGCCACCACGGATTACGCCGCGCTTGAAGGCTGCGATCTGGTGGTCGAGGCGGTGTTCGAGGATCCCGGGGTGAAGGCCGAGGTGACTGCCAAGGCCGAAGCCGTGATCCCGTCGGACGCGATCTTTGCCACCAACACCTCCACCCTGCCGATCTCCGATCTGGCCAAGGCGAGCACCCGGCCCGAGCAGTTTATCGGCATCCACTTCTTCTCGCCCGTGGACAAGATGCTGCTGGTCGAGATCATCAAGGGCAAAGAGACCGGTGATGTGGCCGTGGCCAAGGCGCTCGACTTCGTGCGCCAGATCCGCAAGACGCCGATCGTGGTCAATGACGCGCGCTTCTTCTACGCCAATCGCTGCATCATCCCTTATATCAACGAGGGCATCCGCATGGTCGCCGAGGGCGTCACCCCGGCGCTAGTGGAGAATGCTGCGAAACTGGTGGGCATGCCGCTGGGGCCGCTGCAGCTGGTGGACGAGACCTCCATCGATCTGGGCGTGAAAATCGCCAAGGCGACCAAGGCCGCCATGGGCGATGCCTATCCGGACGAGGCCGTGGACGAGGTTCTGTTCTGGATGGCCGATGAAGGACGTCTCGGGCGCAAGTCCAATGCAGGCTTCTACAGCTATGACGAAAAGGGCAAGCGCGGCCTGCTGTGGGAGGGTCTGGGCGACAAGTTCGCGGAGACCGCGGATCAGCCGGAGCTCACCAATGTCCAGCATCGCCTGCTGATGGCGCAGGTGCTGGAAGCCGTGCGCGCGCTGGAGGACGGGGTCCTGATGGATATCCGCGAAGGCGATGTGGGGGCCATCCTCGGCTGGGGTTTCGCGCCCTGGTCCGGCGGCCCTCTGAGCTGGCTCGACATGATCGGGGCCGCCCGCGCGGTCGAGATCTGCGACGCGCTGACCGAGACCCATGGCGCGCGTTTCTCCACCCCCGCGCTCCTACGGGAGATGGCCGAGAAGGGCGAGACCTTCTATGGCCGCTTCGGGACGCGCCCCGCCGCTGCGGCTGCCTGACCCGGTGGCGGAGCCAGCCTCCGCCCCGCGATTGCGCGGCGCCGTACTGCCCTGGCGGATCCTCTTGGCGATCCTCGGGGCCTGGGCCCTGCTCTTGGCGCCGATCATTGCGCTTTATGGCCCCGCCTCTGGCGGGGTCACTTTGGTTGTGGGGCTGATTCCGGCCTTTGGCGGGCATGTGCTGGGCCAACGCCGCATGGCCTATCTGGCCTCGGCTGCCCTGCTGCTGGCAATTGGGGTCCTGGCCGTGCTGCCCGGCCTTCTGACGATCTGGATCTGCACATTGGCCTTGATCGCGGGCTGCGCGCGCGAGGCCTGGAGGCCCGGAGGCCGCGCCTTTGTCCTCGCGCTCTATGGCTGGAGCGCGCTGGTCCTTGCCCCGACCATGCCCCCGCCGGTCGAGGCCCTGCCCTTCGTCGCGGCCGGGCTTGGCTGGGGCGCGCTGATCACGGCCCTTTTGAAATTCGCGGGCCAGGCCGCGCAACCGCCCATGCCCGGGCAGGTCGCACTGTCCCTTGCGGTGTTTCTGGGGGTGGGGATCTTCCTGTCGGTGCAGGTCACGGCCTGGATCGATCAAAGCTATGGCTATTGGGTCGTCCTGCTCTTCATCCTGCGCGCCCTCTCCCCGCCCCATCAGAGCCGGCAGAGTGCGGTGAGCTATGGGCTGGGCGCGGTGCTCGGCTCGGGCTGCGCGCTTCTCGTCACCTGGTTCGCGCCGGTCGCGGCGATCACCCTGCCGCTGGCGCTGATCCTCGTCGCCCTCGGTCTGCGCTACTTGCCCCACCCGGCCCCGTGGTCCACGGCGGCCTTCACCTCGGCGGTGTTGCTGATCAACGCCCTCGGCTCGGAGGGGGTCTTGCTGCGGGTCGAGGCGGTGCTTCTGGCGCTGGTCATCGCCCTGGCCTTGGTGAGCGCGATCAGTCTCGGCTGGCGCCTGATCGGTCGGAGCAATCCGGGCCTCGCCGCGCCCCTCCGCCCGGCCCCGGCACCTGACGACCGCGCAGAATGATCACTAGGCCCGCCACGAGAATGCAGCAGATCCCCCCGAAGGCCAGCGCACCGGGAAGCTCCGCCCAGAGCACATAGCCCCAAATCCCCGCAAACAGCAGGAAGCTGTATTCAAAGACCGAGGCGTAGCTCGGATCCGCGATCTGATAGGCCCGGACGAGAAACCCGACCGCAACCAGCGAACCCGCCGCCTGCACCACGGTGAGGGTGAGGAATTGTCCGGTAAAGGGCTGCCACCCAGTGCCAAAGAAGCTCGCCGTGCCGGGCGCGCCGCCCCAGCCGGTTGCGGCCAGCACGCCCGCCCCCACCACGCCGTAGACCAAGAGCAGAGCAAAGAACCACCATGTGAGACAATAGGGGCTTTCCTCGGCGCAGAGTTGCCGCGTGGCCAGGGATCCGGCGGCATAGAGCGCGCCGGCCAGCACCGGGACGATCGCCACCGGTGTGAACGCGTCGCCCCCCGGCTGCAGCACCAGAAGCACGCCGGCGAACCCGATGGCCACCGCACCGGCCCGCCATGGCCCAATCCGCGCCCCGAAAAGCCCGATGCTGAACACCAGCACGAAGATTGGCGAGGTAAAGAGCCCCGCCCCCGCGGTCGAGATCGGCAGGACCGCCACCGCCCCAAAGTAAAGCAGGAGCGAGGTCGCCATCAGGGCCGAGCGGATCAGCACCGCCCAGAGCCGTCGCGCCCTGAGCGGCCAGCCAAAGATCAGCGCCAGACCGCCCAGCACAGGCAGCACCATGGCGCTGCGCACCGCATGAAACTGCCAGAGCCCCGCATCCTCGGCGATGACCCGGACGAAGTTGTCGATGAACCCGATGATCAGCATGGCCGCCAATATGAGCCCGGCCGCCGCCGGAACGCGGTTCGCTGATTGATGCATGACAGGCCCTTTCGTCTCGCGCGGAGTTGACCATGGGCCGCTCTCCACGTCTATTCGGAAAAAAGCTCTGGGAGGACATGATGGGATGGCTGGCTGACGAAACCGGGCTGGGGAAATGTGCGGCAAATCATGTGCCCCTGACACCCCTGAGCCATTTGCAACGCGCGGCGCATGTCTTTGCGGATCACGATGCCTGGGTCTATGGCGCGCGGCGCAGCACCTATGGCGAGTATCACGCCCGGGTCAGTCGGCTGGCCTCGGCGCTGGCGCAGGCCGGGATCGTGCCGGGGGACGTGGTCGCCACGCTCCTGCCCAATGTGCCCGCCATGGTCGAGGCGCATTTCGGGGTGCCCGCCTGCGGCGCGGTGCTCAATACGATCAACATCCGGCTCGATGTGGACACGGTCTCTTACATCTTCTCCCATGGCGGGGCGAAACTGGTGCTGGTGGATCCGCAATTCCTGCCGCTTGCTGTCGCGGCCTGCGAACAGATGGACGGCCCGGCCCCGATGCTGATCGAGGTGGCCGATGACGCCGCCGGGGTCCATGCGACGGGCACCTATCCGGAATACGAGGCGTTTCTCGAGGGCGGCGATCCGGACCATGCCTGGCACATGCCCGAGGATGAATGGGAAAGCCTCGCGCTCAACTACACATCCGGGACGACCGGGCGACCCAAAGGCGTGGTCTATCACCACCGGGGGGCGTATCTGATGACCATGGGGACCGTGGTGTCCTGGCGCATGGTGCTCTACCCGCGCTGGATGGCCATCGTCCCGCTCTTTCATTGCAATGGCTGGAACCACAGCTGGATGATGCCGATGCTGGGCGGCACGGTCGTCTGCTGCCGCGATGTCACGGCGGACGCGATCTATGGGGCAATTGCCGATCATGGCGTGACCCATTTTGGCGGTGCGCCCATCGTGCTGAACATGATCGTCAACGCGCCCGAGACCGCCCGGCGGCCGTTCGAGCACACGGTCGAGGTGATGACCGCGGGCGCGCCCCCCGCCGCCGCCACCCTCGCCGCCATCGAGGAGCTCGGCTTCAACGTGATCCAGGTCTATGGGCTGACCGAGACCTATGGCCATGTCACAGAATGCGTCTGGGACCCGGCCTGGGATGCGCTGCCCCAGGATGAGCGCGCGGCCATCAAGGCGCGACAGGGCGTGGCCCTGCCCCAGATGGATCATATCACCGTCATGGACTCCGAGATGAACCAGATCCCCATGGATGCCAGCACCACGGGTGAGATCATGGTGCGCGGCAACTCGGTGATGAAGGGTTATTTCAAGAACCCGACGGCCACCGAAGAAGCCTTTGCCGGGGGGTATTTCCATTCCGGCGACATCGCCCTGCAACATCCCAACGGCTATATCCAGATCGCGGACCGGGCCAAGGACATCATCATCTCGGGCGGCGAGAATATCTCGTCGGTCGAGGTCGAGGGGGTGCTCATGCACCACCCGGCGGTGCTGCTTTGTGCGGTGGTGGCGAAACCGGACCCCAAATGGGGCGAAGTTCCCTGCGCCTTTGTCGAGCTGAAGGATGGCGCGCAGGCCGAGGAGGCCGAGATCATCGCCTTCGCCCGCGAGCGTCTGGCCGGCTTCAAGACACCAAAGGTTGTTGTATTTCAGGAGCTTCCCAAGACCTCGACCGGGAAGATCCAGAAATTCGCCTTGCGCAAGACAGCCGCTGCGATCTGACCCCGCAGAGCGCTTTGCCCGCTGAGGTCGCTGCTTGTGATTGAGGCTGCCCGGACAACCCGCTAGGGTGCCGGGCAACGCATATCCAACAGGCAATTTCGGCAGAGTGACCGCCCTCAAGGACTATATCCGGCTGGAATCCACGGGCCTTTGGCGCGCGGGGGAAGAGGCCCAGCGCCGCGATGTCTATGTCTTCGTGGGCACGGCCTCGCTGGTGATTGCCGACAAGACCGAGGCCCCCCTGTCGCACTGGTCCCTGCCCGCCATCGAGCGGCAAAACCCCGGCGTGCGGCCCGCGCTGTTCACGCCCGGACCGGATGCGGATGAGACCCTCGAGATTGCCGATCCCGACATGATCGACGCCATCGAAAAGGTGCAGCAGGCCGTGCGCAAGGCTGAGCCCAAGCCCGGGCGCTTGCGCCTGCTGAGCGCGGTAAGCGCGGCGGTGGTGGTGGCCACGCTCGGGGCGCTCTGGCTGCCCGATGCGATCAAGGACCACGCGACCTCGGTCGTACCCATCGCCCAGCGCGCGGCCATCGGGGTCAATGTGCTCGGCGCGCTGGAGCCGATGACCGGCCCGGTCTGCACCACGCCCGAAGGCAGCCGCGTGCTCACCCAGTTGGTGCAGCGCGTCGCCCGACCGGACGCGCCCCGGGTCCATGTGGTGCGCACGGGGGTCGAACAGCCGCTCTTGCTGCCCGGCCCACTGATCGTGCTGGGGCGCAGCAGTATCGAGGATCACGAGACCGCGGATGTGGCCGCCGGGCATATCCTCGCCAAGCTCGCCCAGGCCGAAAGCTCGGATCCCCTGCGCGTCATGCTGGAGGAGCTTGGCACCTTCACCACCTTGCGCTTTCTGACCACCGGGCACTTCCCGGACATCGCCCTGTCTCGGTATGCGCGCCACCTGCTGACGGCCCCGGCGCCCGACGTGTCAGATGCCGCCCTGCTCAACCGTTTTGCCCGGGCGCGGGTGGCGACAACGCCCTATGCGCGCGCCTTGGATGTGACGGGCGAGACCACGCTTGCCCTGATCGAGGCAGACCCCTACCGCGACGCAGAGAGCCCTATCGTGCTGGACGACAATTCCTGGATCGTGCTGCAGGCCCTCTGCGAAGGCTAACCCCTATTTGGTGCCGAAGAGCCGGTCGCCCGCATCCCCGAGACCGGGCACGATATAGCCCTTTTCGTTCAGGTGACTGTCCACGGCGGCGGTGACCACGGGCACATCCGGATGGGCCTCTTTCATGCGCGCCACCCCTTCGGGCGCGGCCAGTAGGCACAGAAAGCGGATGTCCGTCGCGCCAGCCTCTTTCAGCAGATCAATCGCCGCTGCCGAGGAATTGCCCGTGGCCAGCATCGGGTCCACCGCGATCACCCGGCGTTCGGACAACGCGTCGGGGACCTTGAAGTAGTACTGAACCGGCTCAAGCGTTTCCTCGTCCCGGTAGAGCCCAACAAAGCCGACCCGCGCCGAGGGGATCAGCTGCAACACCCCGTCGAGCAACCCGTTGCCCGCCCGCAGGATCGAGATCAGCGCGAGCTTCTTGCCCTCCAGCTTGGGCGCATCCATGGGCTGGATCGGCGTCTCGATCTGCTCACTCTTCAGCGGCAGGTCGCGCGTGACCTCATAGGCCAGCAGCAGCGAAATCTCCTGCAGGAGGCGCCGGAACTCGGAGGTGGAGGTCGCCTTGTCCCGCATCAGGGTCAGCTTGTGCTGCACAAGCGGGTGATCGACGATTGTGCAATGCTCGGTCATGAGAGGTCTCCGAAAGTGGCGTCCAGTTTGGCGCGCAGGGTGGTCTTGGTCTCCGCGTCGCAGAAGGCGGCGTCGAGGGCGGTGTCGCTGATGGCGGCAAACTCGGGCAGGTCCCAGCCGAAATGATGCGCGAGGTTCTCGTATTCGCGGGACATGGTCGTGTGGAAAAACGGCGGATCATCTGTGCTGACGGTGACGGGCACGCCGGCCCGGCGCAGACGGTCGATCGGGTGGTCGCGCCAGGCCTCGTAGACCTTGAGCGCGATGTTGGAGCCCGGACAGACCTCGAGCACGACACCGGCCTCGGCCAGCGCCTCCATCAGGGCCGGATCCTGGATCGCGTGGACCCCGTGCCCGATCCGAGAAACCCCGAGATCCTGCCAGGCATCGCGCACTGATTGCGGACCGCCCCACTCGCCCGCATGGGCCGTCAGGGCAAGCTCGGCCTCGCGCGCCATGTCGAACGCATAGGCGAAATCCTTGGGCGCGCCCATGTTCTCATCCCCCGCAAGCCCCAGCCCGGTGATGAAATCGCCCGCCGTCTCGGCGGCACAAAGTGCGGTTTCCTTCGCCTTGTCCGGGCCGAAATGGCGGATGCAGGTCACGATCCCGCGCAGGACGATCCCGTCGGCAGCCTCAGCATCGCGAGCGGCCTCCTCGATTGCGGCCAGATAATCGCGCCAGGCGACCAGATCCCGCCCCCCGCAGAAATCCGGGCTGAGGAAGGCTTCGGTATAGATCACACCCTCTGCGGCCGAGGCCGCCAGCACCGCCCGGGTCAGGCGGTAGAAATCCTGCGGCGTCTGCAACACGGTGCAGGCAGCCTCATAGACCCGCAGGAAATCCACGAAATCCTTGTAGCGATAGGCCCCGGTCTCATCGAAAACACCGGTCAGGTTGACGTGTTTCTCGGCGGCCAGCTCGCGGATGACCTCCGGCGGGGCTGCGCCCTCCAGGTGGAGGTGCAATTCCAGTTTCGGAAGCTCTTTCACGGCAAAAACACCTTGTCTTTTTCCAACATTTCCAATCCCAGATGCGCCGCCACACTGGCCCCGACATTCTGAAATCCAACATGACCGATGGATTTGGCCCCTACACCCCAGCCAATCACAGGGACCCGCTCGCGCGTGTGCTCACTGCCCTGCCAGGTCGGATCATTGCCATGATCGGCGGTAAAGATCGCCAGATCCCCGGGGCGCAGCGTGGCCAGAAACCGGGGCAAGGCGGCGTCGAACCATTCCAGCGCGCGGGCATAGCCCGACACGTCGCGACGGTGGCCATAAAGGCTGTCGAACTCGACGAAATTCGCAAAGACCAGCGCACCCTCTTCGGCCACCTCCCCGGCAGCGATCAGCGCCTCCATCAGGGCCGCATCCGTGCCCTTGACCACGGTATCGATGCCCTGGCCCGAGAAGATATCCTTGATCTTGCCGATCGCATGGACCCGGCGACCGGCCTCTTGCGCCCGGTCGCAGAGCGTCGCCCCGGGTGGCGCGATGGCGTAGTCGCGGCGGTTCTGGGTACGGGTAAACCCCTCGGCCTCGGAGCCGAGGAACGGGCGCGCGATCACCCGCCCGACCTTCATCGCATGCAGCGTCGGCGCGAGCGTCTCGCACAAGCTCAGCAGCCGCTCCAGCCCGAACGCCTCTTCATGGGCGGCGATCTGGAACACGCTATCGGCGGAGGTGTAGCAGATCGGCCAACCGCTGCGCATATGCTCCGCGCCGAGCCGCGAGATCACCTCGGTCCCCGAGGCATGGGCATTGCAGAGCGTACCCTCGGTGCCTGCTAGCGCGGCGGTCTGCGCCAGAA
This sequence comes from Dinoroseobacter sp. S375, assembly GCF_049800775.1. Lineage (NCBI taxonomy): Bacteria > Pseudomonadati > Pseudomonadota > Alphaproteobacteria > Rhodobacterales > Roseobacteraceae > Dinoroseobacter > Dinoroseobacter sp. S375. The sequence goes on from NZ_JBNAFR010000001.1 coordinate 442,975, forward strand.
GATCAGCCGGGAAAACCGGATCGCTTGTGGGAAAGACGGTCCAGTCCCAGGGCACCGGCACGCCCGCCAGTTCCCAATGCCCCGTGGGCGTGTCCTTGCCCGGCGAGATCTCGGTCGCAGCCCCCCAGAGCCCCCGCGGCGTGGCGCCGAGCCCTGGCGCCTCCATCCCCGAGGCCAGCGTGATCGCCGCCCCAAGGCCAAGCCCATCCAGAACCGGCATGCGCAATGGACCGCTGCGCCCCTCTTCGGCGCGGCCCTCGGCGCAGGCTTGCGCGATATGGCCGAGCGTGTTCGCACCCGCATCTCCGAAGGCGACGGCATCCGGCGCCCCGCCGCAGCCGACACTGTCCATCACGATCAGAAAGGCCCGGGTCATGGTCCCACCTCGCCAAGAATGAGCGGTTGCGGCGTGAAATCCGCACCTATGGTGAACGCAGACTGCAGCTCGGCCACAGCCCGGTCGGCGGCATCCTCGCGCGCTGCATGGACCCGTGCGAGGGGCTGACCCGGGGCGACCTCGGTGCCCAGCGGCAGGATCTCGGACAGGCCCACTGCCGGATCCACCCGGTCCGCTTCGGTCTGGCGCCCGCCGCCCAGGGACACGACGCTCCAGCCCAGCGCCCGCGCATCGCAGCCGTTGAGCACGCCTGCATGCGGCGCGGGCACCTCGCGCAGGATCGGTGCCTCGGGCAGGCCCGCGAGCCCTTGGGACACCACATCGCGCGGGCCGCCCAGCGCGGCGACCATCCGTTCGAACACCTCGGCGGCACGCCCGTCACGCAGGGCAGTCTCGATCGCAGCTTCCCCGGCCGCCGTGTCATCGGCCAAACCGCCCAGCGACAGCAGCGCCCCGCCCAGCGACACCGTCGCGGCGCGCAGGCGCGGGCTCGTGGCCTCTCCGCGCAGGATGCGCAGCACCTCGGCGAGCTCCAGCGCGTTGCCCGCCGCAGTCGCCAGCGACTGATCCATATCCGTCAGCAAGGCGCGCGTCGGGCAGCCGGCCCCATTGGCCGTCTCGACCAGCGCCTCGGCCAGCGCCTTTGCCGCTTCGGGCGTCGGCAAAAACGCCCCGGAGCCGCATTTGACATCTAGCACCAGCCCACCGAGCCCCGCCGCCAGTTTCTTGGACAGGATCGAGGCGGTGATCAGGTCGATACTCTCCACCGTGGCGGTCACATCGCGCACCGCGTAGAGCCGCCGATCCGCCGGGGCGATCCGGCCCGTCGCCCCGACGATCGCGCAGCCGGTCTCGGCCACGACCTTGCGCAGCTGCGCTTCGGAGATATTGGTGCGGTAGCCCTCAAACGCCTCGAGCTTGTCCAGCGTCCCCCCGGTATGGCCGAGCCCCCGTCCCGAGATCATCGGGACATAGGCTCCGCAGGCCGCCAGCGCCGGCGCCAGCAAGAGCGAGACCGTGTCCCCGATCCCGCCGGTCGAATGTTTGTCCAGAACCGGCCCCGGCAAGTCCCAGCTCAGGACATCGCCGCTGTCGCGCATGGCTTCGGTCAGGCGCACGCGGCCCGCGGGTCCGAGCCCGTTCAGAAGGGCGGCCATGGCAAAGGCCCCGACCTGCGCATCCGAAACCGACCCGTCCGCAAGCCCCGTTGCAAAGCTCCGCAAGGCCCCCGAAGGCAGCGGGGCGCGATCGCGAACGGCCTCAATCACGGTGCGGGTGGTCAAGATCCCTCCAGATGGCCGGGATCGAACGCGCCCGGCAAAAGCTCGCCCAAAGTCATCGACAACTCGGCCCCCGAGGTCGTGGCCATCAGCACCGGCACCTCCGCCGCGCCGAATTCCTTGAGCTTCTGACGGCAACCGCCGCAGGGCGGCACAGGATCCGGGCTGCCGGCGATCACCGCGACCTCGACCAGCGCGGTTTCACCGGCGGCGACCATGGCCGCAATCGCGCCCGCCTCGGCGCAAGTCCCTTCGGGATAAGCAACATTTTCCACGTTGCACCCGGAATAAACGGCGCCGGAGGCCCCGCGCACCGCCGCGCCGACCTTGAAATTCGAATAGGGCGCATAGGCCTTTTCACGCACCGCGCGAGCAGCGTCCAGAAGCTCCATTCCACACCCTCCTTGATCCGGAGCAAGAGTGCGGCGCGGCGCGGCGGTTTGCAAGCCCGCAACCGCAGCCTATGGTCGGCTCAGCCCCCTGAGTGGATCCGCCGCAAGCTGCGCAGAGGGATTTCCGTTCCCTAGGGGAATGAGATGGTTTAAGTCTAAACTAATTTGAGAATGGGGAGGGGTCCCGTGTCCACCAGCAAAGACGACAGCGCCCGCCAGGCGGCGCTTCACTATCATTCGCATCCGCGTCCCGGCAAGCTGGAGGTCCGCGCCACCAAGCCGCTGGCCAACCAGCTCGATCTTGCGCGCGCCTATTCGCCGGGCGTGGCCGAGGCCTGTCTCGAGATCAAGGCAGATCCGAGCACGGCCGCCAAGTATACCGGGCGCGGCAACCTTGTCGGCGTGGTCTCGAACGGGACCGCGGTGCTGGGGCTGGGCAATATCGGCGGGCTTGCCTCCAAGCCGGTGATGGAAGGCAAGGCGGTCCTCTTCAAGAAATTCGCCAATATCGACTGTTTCGATATCGAGCTGAACGAGAAGGATCCCGAGAAGCTAGCCGAACTGGTCTGTGCGCTGGAGCCGACCTTTGGCGCGATCAATCTTGAGGACATCAAGGCCCCGGACTGCTTCATCGTCGAGAAGATCTGCCGCGAGAAGATGAACATCCCGGTCTTTCATGACGACCAGCACGGCACGGCCATCGTGGTCGGCGCGGCGGCCACCAACGCCCTGCGCGTCACGGGCCGCAAGTTCGAGGATCTCAAGATCGTCTCGACCGGCGGCGGCGCGGCGGGCATCGCCTGTCTGAACATGCTGCTCAAGCTCGGCGTGCGGCGCGAGAACGTCACGCTCTGCGACATTGCGGGCGTGGTCTACAAGGGCCGCACCGAAGAGATGACGCCCCAGAAAGAGGCTTTTGCCCAGGACACCGAGGCGCGCAGCATCGATGAGGTGATCGGCGGCGCGGACATGTTCCTCGGCCTCTCGGCCCCCGGCGTCATCACGCCCGAGATGGTCGCCCGCATGGCCGACAAGCCGATCATCTTTGCCCTGGCCAACCCGACGCCCGAGATCATGCCCGAGCTGGTCAAGGAAACCGTGCCGGACGCGATCATCGCCACGGGCCGCACGGACTATCCCAACCAGGTCAACAACGTCCTGTGCTTCCCCTTCATCTTCCGCGGGGCGCTCGATGTGGGCGCGACCGAGATCAATGACGCCATGCAGCTCAGCTGCATCGAGGGGATTGCCGAGCTCGCCCGCGCCACGACCAGCGCCGAGGCAGCGGCGGCCTATCGCGGCGAACAGATGACCTTTGGCCCCGATTACCTGATCCCGAAACCCTTCGATCCGCGCCTGATGGGCGTGGTGGCCACCGCCGTGGCCCGGGCCGCGATCTCCTCCGGCGTGGCCGAGCGCCCGATCGAGGACCTCGAGGCCTACAAGGCCGCGCTGGACGGGTCGGTTTTCAAATCCGCCATGATCATGCGCCCGGTCTTCGATGCCGCGGCCCAAGCCGAGCGCAGCATCGTCTTTGCCGAGGGCGAGGATGAGCGCGTGCTCCGCGCGGCCAATGCGATGATCGAACAGACAACGGACAAGCCGATCCTGATCGGACGTCCCGAGGTGGTGATTGCCCGCTGCGAACGCGCGGGCCTGCCGATCCGCCCGGGCACGGATTTCGAACTGGTGAACCCGGAAAACGACCCGCGCTACCGTGAATACTGGGAGACCTATCACGGCATCATGGAGCGCAAGGGCGTGACCCCCGACATCGCCAAGGCCGTCCTGCGCACCAACACCACCGCCATCGCGGCGATCATGGTGCGGCGCGGTGATGCGGACAGCCTGATCTGCGGCACGTTCGGCCAGTATCTGTGGCACCTGAACTATGTCTGCGAAACGCTCGATGACGGTCAGGGCGGGCGCCACCCGGTGGGTGCGCTCAGCCTGATGATCCTCGAGGACGGGCCGCTTTTCATCGCCGACACCCATGTGCACGCCACCCCGACGCCCGAGCAGATCGCCGAGACCGTCTGCGGGGCGGCCCGCCATGTGCGCCGCTTCGGTCTGGAGCCGAACATCGCGCTCTGCTCGCATTCGCAATTCGGCAATCTGGACATCGATTCCGGGCACCGGATGCGTGCGGCCATGCGGATCCTCGACGGCCAGAACGTGGATTTCTGCTATGAGGGCGAAATGCATACCGACAGCGCGCTCGATCCTGAACTGCGCGACCGGATCTTCCCCCATTCGCGGATGCAGGGTGCGGCCAATGTGCTGGTCTTCGCCAATAGCGATGCGGCCTCGGGGGTGCGCAACATCCTGAAGATGAAGGCAAACGGTCTCGAGGTCGGGCCGATCCTCATGGGGCTCGGCAACCGTGCCCATGTGGTCACCCCGTCGATCACCGCGCGCGGCCTTCTCAACATGTCCGCCGTCGCGGGCACGCCCGTGGCCCATTACGGCTAGGCTTTGGGCGGCGCGGGTCCTCCCGCGCTGCCTGCCCCGCGGGCACGCCCCTGCCCCGTCGCGTTTGCGCAATCAGTCGCAGGTCCGGGCCTTGCCCTCGCGGGGCCCCGCACTCAAGAATGCGCGCGACGTAGAGGAGGCCCACATGACCTATGCAAATACCTATGCCGCTTGGAAATCTGATCCTGAGGGGTTCTGGATGGACGCCGCGCAGGCCATTGACTGGGTGACCCCGCCGACCAAGGCCCTGAACGACGAAAACGCGCCGCTCTATGAGTGGTTCACCGATGCCGAGGTGAACACCTGCTACAACGCGGTGGACCGGCATGTGGAGGCTGGCAATGGCGACCGGGTCGCGATCATCTATGACAGCCCCGTCACCCATACCAAGCAAGAGATCACCTTTGCCGAGCTGCAGGAGCGGGTCGCTATGCTGGCTGGCGCGCTGCGCGCCAAGGGCGTGGAAAAGGGCGACCGGGTCCTGATCTACATGCCGATGGTGCCGCAGGCGCTGGAGGCTATGCTGGCCTGTGCGCGGCTGGGAGCGATCCACTCGGTGGTGTTTGGCGGCTTCGCGGCCAACGAGCTCGCCGTTCGGATCGACGATGCGACGCCCAAGGCGATCATCGCGGCCTCCTGCGGGATCGAGCCGGGGCGCGTGGTGCATTACAAGCCGCTGCTGGACGGGGCGATTGATCTGGCCGAGCACAAACCCGAGTTTACCCTGATCTTTCAGCGCGAGCAGGAGGTCGCCCATCTCGAAGAGGGGCGCGATTTCGACTGGCACGAGGCGCTGTTCGGCGTCGAGCCGGCGGAGTGCGTTCCGGTCTCGGGCGATCACCCGGCCTATATCCTTTACACCTCCGGCACGACCGGCCAGCCCAAGGGCGTGCTGCGCCCCACGGCCGGGCATCTGGTGGCGCTGAACTGGACGATGAAGGCGATCTACAACGTGGAGCCGGGCGAGGTGTTCTGGGCCGCCTCCGATGTGGGCTGGGTCGTGGGCCATTCCTATATCTGCTACGGGCCGCTGATCCACGGCAACACCACCATCGTGTTCGAAGGAAAGCCCGTGGGCACGCCCGATGCGGGCACCTTCTGGCGCGTGATCTCCGAGCACAAAGTGACCTCGTTCTTCACCGCTCCCACCGCCCTGCGCGCGGTCAAGCGCGAGGATCCCAAGGGCGAATTCATCAGCAAATACGACCTGTCGCATCTGCGCTGCATCTACCTTGCGGGGGAGCGCGCGGATCCGGACACCATCGAGTGGACCATGGACAAACTGGGCGTGCCGGTGATCGACCACTGGTGGCAAACCGAGACCGGCTGGGCCATTGCCGCCAACCCGATGGGGATCGAGCATCTGCCCGTCAAGATCGGCAGCCCCTCGGTCGCCATGCCCGGCTATGACGTGCAGGTGCTGGATGAGGGCGGCCACCCGGTCGCGCCCGGCACCCTGGGCGCCATCGCGATCAAGCTGCCCCTGGCCCCCGGCACCCTGCCCAACCTGTGGAAGGCCGAGGCGCGCTTCGTCAAAAGCTATCTGACCACCTTCCCGGGCTATTACGAGACCGGGGATGCGGGCTATATCGACGAGGACGGCTATCTCTACATCATGGCCCGCACCGATGACGTGATCAACGTGGCCGGGCACCGCCTGTCCACCGGCGCCATGGAAGAGGTGCTGGCCAGCCATCCGGATGTGGCCGAATGCGCGGTGATCGGCGTGGCGGATGCCCTGAAGGGCCAGATGCCCATGGGGTTCATGTGTCTCAGCGCCGGGGTGAACCGACCCCATAACGAGATCGTCGGCGAATGCGTCAAGCTCGTGCGCGAGAAGATCGGGCCGGTCGCGGCCTTCAAGCTGGCGACGGTCGTGGACCGCCTGCCCAAGACCCGGTCGGGCAAGATCCTGCGCGGGACCATGGTCAACATCGCGGACGGAACCGCCTGGAAGATGCCCGCGACGATCGATGATCCCGCCATTCTCGACGAGATCACGGAAGCGTTACAGCAGATGGGCTATCCGAAAGGGTAAAGTTTCCGCAGCGTTGGCTTTTGAAAGAACGTTTTTCGTTTTGTAAATCCGGCTTTCTGGCTTAGGTTTTGCGATACAACCCTGCGCTGAACATGATAAGCAGGGCTCAACGCGACCAACCGGCTGGATGACGCAAAACACGTGACCTCAGGGGATGCCACATTCGTTCGCACCGGAGACGGCCTGGCCGTCGCCGCGTCGGATCAAATCTCCATGCTGTCCCACGATGTGCGCGGGGCAATGTCTGACGTCATTGGAGGATTGCGTTTGGTGGATCTGGACGCGCTTGACCCCGAAACCCGTGCCCAGCTGGACCGCGTCCGATCCTCGGGCGAGGTGCTGGCGAGACTGGTCGAAGACATCCTGTCCTGGGCGAATGAGGGCCATGACGCGCCGCGCAACCCGGGACAGAAGTTGAGCCTCGGGCGGTTTCTGCATGATCTGGACTCGCGCTGGTCCGGGCGGGCCATCGCCTCGGATCTCGCCTTCGAGATGTCGATTGCCGATGACGTGCCCACGGTGGTGTCCCTCGATCGGGTCACGCTGGAACGGGTGCTGGGCAACCTGATCAGCAACGCGATGAAATATACCGAGCGCGGGAGCGTCCGTCTGGATGTCGCCCTGCTGCCCGGGCGGGATCTGCAGTTTCGGGTGCTGGATGACGGGCCGGGCTTTTCGGATTCCGCGCTGGCCCTTCTGTTCCAGCTGCGTGGGCGGCCGGACGACGCGCAAAAACCCGGCACCGGGCTGGGCCTGCACATCGCCAAGGAACTGTCGGATTCCATGGGGGCCCGGCTTCTGGTGTCGAACCGCGCCAAGGGCGGCGCACTGGTATCGCTCAGCGTGCCGGAATTTGTCTGGACCCCGGGCGAAGCGACCCTTGAGCAAGGCGTTGTGCCCACCTTTGCGGGCAAGCACATCCTAGTGGCCGAGGATAACGAGACGAACCAGATCCTGACGACCCAGATGCTCGAAGCGATGGGCGCGACCTGTGACATCGCCGCCGACGGGGTCGCCGCGCTCGAGGCGCTGGAAGAGCGGCGCTACGATCTGGCGCTGGTGGATATCGAGATGCCCCGGCTCAACGGGATCGAGGTGATCCGCACGATCCGGGCCCGCGAGGACGAGATCGCCAAGATGCCGCTTGTCGCGCTGACGGCTTATGTGCTGCGCTCGAACCGCGAGGCGATCTATCAGGCCGGAACGGATGCGATCATTGCCAAGCCGATCATGTCGCTGGAAAGCTTTGCGGAAACCCTCGGACAATATCTCGGCGCGAGCCCGCCGCCCCTGTCCCAGAGCCAGGGCGATGGCACCCCGCTCGCCGATCGCAGCCGGTTTGAACGGCTGCTGGAAATCGCCGGAACCGAGGGCGCTGCCGAGCTTCTTACACGGCTGGCTGCAGATTTGCGTCGGGTGGACAGCAATCTGCGGGCGGCAATCCCGGTCATGGACCAATCGGCCCTGCGCGCCGAGACCCATGTGCTGATATCGCTTGCGGGCGCGGTCGGCGCGGACCGGCTACATACTCTGGCCTCGACGTTGAACGCCGCGGCCCACCGAATGGATGAATGCGAAATCGTTACGCTGGGGAGCGAGGCGAAAACGCGGATCGACGAATTGTTGACAGTGATCGACCGCGAAGCCGCTGAAAGGACCACCTCTTCATGAGTGCGCCGCCTATCCTGCTGATCGAGGACACCCCCTCGCTGCAACTTGTTTACGACGCGATTATTCGTGGCGCCGGTCACAAGGTGACCTGTGCCGACACCGCCGATAACGGCCTGGCCGCCTTCAAGCGCGAAAAGCCGCGCGTGGTGGTGCTCGATCTGATGCTGCCGGATCGCGACGGGCTCGACCTGATGCGGGAATGCCTAGAACTGGCGCCCGAGGCGCGCTTCGTGGTGATCACTGCCAATGGCTCGATCAACCGCGCCGTGGAGGCGATGCGAGTCGGGGCCTATGAGTTTCTGGTCAAACCCTTTGACGAGGGCCGGTTCCTCGCCGCCATCGACAACGCCCTGCGCGATCAGGCCCGCCCCACCGGCGAGACGCCCGAAGTGCTGAGCGATTTCCGCGGCTTCATCGGCAGCTCGGAGGCGATGCAGGATGTCTATCGCCGGATCCAGTCGGTCAGCCGTTCCATGGCGACGGTCTTCATCACCGGCGAGAGCGGGACGGGCAAGGAGGTCTGCGCCCAGGCCGTCCATGACAGCTCGACCCGGGCCGAAAAGCCCTTCGTGCCGCTGAATTGCGGGGCGATCCCATCGGACTTGCTGGAATCCGAGGTGTTCGGCCATTTGCGCGGCTCCTTCACCGGGGCGATTGCCGACAAGATCGGCGCAGCAGCGGCCGCGGATGGCGGCACGCTGTTTCTCGACGAGATTTGCGAGATGGATCTCAACCTGCAGACCAAGCTCCTGCGCTTTCTGCAAACCTCGACGATCCAGCCCGTGGGCGCGACCCGGGCCCGCAAGGTCAATGCGCGCATCATCTGCGCCACCAACCGCAACCCGCTGGAGGAGGTGCGCAAGGGCCGCTTCCGCGAAGACCTGTACTACCGGTTGCAGGTGGTTCCGATCCATCTGCCGCCCCTGCGCGAACGCGGCGATGACGTGATCTCGATTGCCCGTCACGCGGTCCAGACCTTCTCAAACGAAGAAGGGCGCAGCTTCAAGGGCCTCTCGCCCGAGGTCGAGCAGCTCTTCCGCACCCTGCCCTGGCCCGGGAATGTCCGGCAGGTCATCAATGTGATGCGCAATGTGGTGGTCCTGAATGATGGCCCGATGGTCACCCAGACCATGTTGCCGCTGGAGATCCTGCACCATCACGAGGCGATGACCAGCGGCGAGGATCCCCTGGCCGCGAACTCGCCGAACAAACCGGTGGTCTCGCTGGACGGGCTGGTCGGGCGGACCATGGCCGAGATCGAGCGTATGGTGATCGAAGAGACCATCGCCCGCCATGGCGGGTCCGTCCCCAAGGCGGCGCGGGTGCTCGACCTGTCACCCTCGACGATCTATCGCAAGCGCGAGAGCTGGATGAAGGACGCGGCGGAGTAGATCCGCGACGGAGCATAGCCAAGGCCCCGGCGCTCCGCCCTGCCCCCTCGCCTAGACGAACTGTTCGCGGATCAGCCGCTCTTCGAGCCCATGGCCCGGATCGAACAGCAGACGATGCCGCACGCTCGGCTCGCTCCGGATCTCGACCGAGACAACCTCGTGGTTCGAGCGGCTGTCAGCATCGGCCATGACCGGGCGCTTGCCCGGCTCCAGCACATCGAACCGCACCATGGCCGTTTTCGGCAGAAGTGCTCCGCGCCAGCGCCGCGGCCGGAAGGCCGACATGGCCGTCAGGGCCAGCACATCCGAGCCGATCGGCAGGATCGGACCATGGGCCGAGTAGTTATACGCGGTGGAGCCCGCAGGCGTCGCCACCAGCGCCCCGTCGCAGACCAGCTCATCCATGCGCACCCGGCCATCCACCGAGATCCGCAGCTTGGCCGCCTGTGAGCCCGCGCGCAGCAAGGCTACCTCGTTGATCGCCAGCGCTTCGACAATCGTCCCGTCCGAGCCGATGGCCCGCATATGCAGCGGGTTGATCACCTCTTCGACCGCCTCGGCCAGACGCTCCGGCAGGCGCGCCTCGGAGTATTCGTTCATCATGAAGCCGATCGTGCCGCAATTCATGCCATAGACCGGCGCGCGCAGACCCTCGGTCGCGTGCAGGGTCTGCAGCATGAACCCGTCTCCGCCCAGAGCCACGATCACATCCGCCTCTTCGGGCGCCGTGTCGCCATGAAGCGCCGAGAGCGCCGTGCGCGCATCCTGCGCCACCGGCGCGCGGCTGGCGAGAAACGCAATCTTTTCGCGGCTTTGCATCGCGTGGGGCCTTTCGTTTCCAAAAGTGTTCGCCTGCGCGTGTCGGAAACACAAGGGTCTTATACGCGGCGTGCTCCCCTCTGTGCTGCGCCAAATCGCACCGGATACTCTTTCTCCCGGGCCCTGTTTGCTCTACATGGACCTCCACTACGGCACGTCGGTCGTGCCCCGCCCTAGACCAATGGAGCTGTCCAGATGAATGCACCGCACCGCGATTCCGGTTTCTTCACCGAGTCCCTTGCCACTCGGGATGCCGAGCTTTTTGGCGCGATCACCCAGGAGCTGGGCCGCCAGCGCGACGAGATCGAACTGATCGCGTCCGAGAACATCACCTCCGCCGCCGTGATGGAGGCGCAAGGCTCGGTGATGACCAACAAATACGCCGAGGGCTATCCCGGGCGCCGCTACTATGGCGGGTGCCAGTATGTGGACATCGCCGAGGATCTGGCCATCGACCGCGCCAAGCAGCTCTTTGGCTGCGGCTTTGCCAATGTGCAGCCGAACTCGGGCAGCCAGGCCAACCAGGGTGTGTTCACCGCGCTGCTGCAGCCCGGCGACACCATTCTGGGCATGAGCCTCGATGCCGGTGGGCACCTGACCCATGGCGCGCGCCCGAACCAGTCGGGCAAGTGGTTCAATGCGATCCAGTACGGCGTGCGCGAAGACACGCTGGATGTGGACTACGACCAGATCGCCGCCCTGACCGCCGAGCATCAGCCCAAGATGATCATCGCCGGGGGCTCGGCCATCCCGCGGATCATCGATTTCGCCAAGATGCGCGAGATTGCCGACACGGTGGGGGCGTACCTGCTGGTGGACATGGCGCATTTCGCCGGGCTCGTGGCCTCGGGCCACTACCCCTCGCCCTTCCCCCATGCCCATGTGGCGACGACCACGACCCACAAGACCCTGCGCGGTCCGCGCGGCGGGATGATCCTGACCGATGACGAGGCGCTGGCGAAAAAATTCAACTCCGCCATCTTCCCGGGCATCCAGGGCGGGCCGCTGATGCATGTGATCGCAGGCAAGGCCGTGGCCTTTGGCGAGGCGCTGCGCCCCGAGTTCAAGACCTATCAGGCGCAGGTGATCGAGAACGCTCAGGCGCTCGCCGATCAGCTGATGCAGGGCGGGCTCGACATCGTGACCGGCGGGACCGATACGCACCTGATGCTGGTGGACCTGCGCCCCAAGGGCGTGAAAGGCAACGCCACCGAGAAGGCTCTGGGCCGCGCCCATATCACCTGCAACAAGAACGGCATCCCCTTTGATACCGAAAAGCCGATGATCACCTCCGGCATCCGGCTGGGCTCGCCCGCGGGCACCACCCGGGGCTTCGGCACGCCGGAATTCCGCCAGATCGCCGATTGGATCGTCCGGGTCGTGGATGGCCTTGCGGCCAATGGCGAAGAGGGCAATGGCGAGGTCGAGGCGGCTGTGCGCGCCGAGGTGCTCGAGCTCTGCGGGCGCTTCCCGATCTATCCCAACCTCTGAACAGCAGAGGGTCCGCGCGGTCTCAGATGAGACCGCGCCACCGGGCCACGAACACGAACAGCGCGGCGAGGATCGCGAGGTTCACCGCCACGCAGGCGGCGATGCCCAGCCAGTAGCGCTCCCGATCCCGCTTGGGGTTCAATCCATCGAGAAACCGGCGCGCCCGGGCGTGCACGTCCTGCATCTGTCCCAGATCGATCTGGCGATGCCAGTGGGGATGGCTCAGCCAGCTTTCGGCCTCGATCGCGGCCTGCAACTCCGCCAGCATGGATTTCGGCATCACGCCCTTCACCCGGCGCAGCGCCTCCGGCAGGTCCTTGGGGCGCGCGCGGAACTTGCGGCCGATCTCCTCGGCCAATGCGAGATTCGCATCGGGAAGGTCGTAGACGGTGGTGAGACGTGCGCGGGCCATGCCCAAGGCTATCTGCGGCAACCGCGCGCTTCAAGCGGGCTGGTTCTTGTCGCCTTGTCACGATAGCACGGATCGCAGGATATTTCGGAGACGGCAATGCTGAACACCCTGACCTATGGCGACGCCCCCGGCACCCCGCTCCTGATCGTGCATGGCCTCTTTGGCTCCGCCAAGAACTGGGGCGCGATCTCGAAACGGATGGCCGCGAGGCATCCGGTGATCGCCGTCGATCTGCGCAACCACGGTGACAGCGCCCATACCCCCACCCACAGCTATCCGGACCTTGCCGCTGATCTGGCAGAGGTGATCGATGCCCGTGGCGGGCGCGCCCATGTGCTGGGCCATTCCATGGGGGGCAAGGCGGCCATGGTGCTGGCCCTGACCCAACCGGAAATGGTGGAAAGCCTGCTCGTCGCGGATATCGCGCCGGTCACCTATAACCGGACCCAGTCCGGCTTCATCGATGCCATGGAGGGCGTGGATCTCGCCACCGTGACCAAGCGGTCGGATGCCGACAAGGCGCTCATGGCCTCCGTTCCGGACCTGCCCACCCGGGCTTTCCTGACCCAATCGCTGGACCTGCGGGCCGAGGGCGGTCCGCGCTGGCGGCTCAACCTTGCCACGCTGCGGGCCGAGATGCCGCTGATCATGGGCTTTCCCGAGATCACCGGCCAGTATACCGGCCCGACGCTGTTCCTGCGCGGCGGGGCTTCCGACTATGTGCTGCCGGCCCATCAGGGCGAGATTGACCGGCTCTTCCCCACTGCCGAGATCGACGCGATCCCGGATGTGGGGCACTGGCTCCATGCCGAGGCGCCGGGCCCGTTCATCGACAGACTCTCCGCCTTCCTCGACGCCTAGCTTTCATCAGTATCGGTATCGGGGATCTCTCCGCCAAGAGAGCGACAGAACTTGCGCCCGCCGTGGAACGAGACGCCTCGAGACCCTAAATCTCCTCGATCCCCATCATGAGATAAGGATCCGAGGCGCTCCAGCGCACGCAAGTTCTGTGCTGTCGGCGTTCAAACTGAGAACGCTTACAGGAATGAGACACGCTGAGATCGGCAGGATCGGACACTTGTGCCGCAAGGGCACCCCCATCACTCCCTGTCCAGATCGACGCCAAAGCGAGCTTTTCAGCCCTGCTCAACATGTCTCCTGTACAGTTTAGCTGACAGATGTTGATGCCACTTTGACATGGCGCAAGAAATGCCACGATTTCGACGTTTTACGAGGGGCAATAGACCTCAACTGTCAGCATCACGAGATCCCCGTCCATGGTACTGCCAAGAACCGAACAGCCCAGTGTGGCCCCCACCGCATCGTAAAAGGCCCGGCGGAAATGGGTCCGCGACACCGGCCGGCTCGGGTTCATGCGAATGCCCCGCACCGAACGGCCATTATAGTAGAGATCGAAGGTATAGCCCGCCTGCGTTACCCGCATCGCAGGCACCCCACGATAGTCCAGCCCCGGGTTAGAACACCCGGCCAGAGCGAGACAGCATAGGATCAACGGCACGCGCATGGGCGCAAGGTGCGCCCCGCGCCTTAAGGTTCGGTTAACCGAGCTTGCGCCCCTGCAGCAGACGCCAGGCCACCGGCGCGGCGAGGAACATGCCCGTGACAACGGCCAATGCCACCACCGGCGCCGATGTCTCGCCAATCCCCACGGTCAGTACCCCGGACAGAAGGCCCAAGGTCGCCGCGAGCACGACAAAAATGACGGTAAATGCTTTCAACATGGTCAATCCTCTGTCTGATCCGATCCGCCGAGCTTGCGCGCGACAAACCAACTGAAGGGCACCGCGATCAGCGCGCCCAGCCCGGCGGCAAGGCCAAGCCCTGCCCCGCTGCTCACACCGCTCACCAAGGCCACCACGACGCCGACCCCGGCGAGGGTCGGGGCGGTCAGGCTGAAGATGGTCACGGGCAGGCGATGCATAAGTATCCTCTCGATGGTCGCGTTGTTATGCAGGTGCAGCATGGCGCGCCTTGATCCATGTCAGATCCGCCCGTCGCGGTGCGCACCAAGGCTGGGACGGGCGGCCCGTCCGTGCTAGGTTGACCGGAAAAGAGGAGGGAGTTCAATGGGCTGGTCCATTCATCACGTCAATCTGCAGGCCAGGGACGTGCGCCGGACGGCGGCGTTTTACCGCGATGTGCTGGGCATGACGGAACAGGACTGGGTGTTTCCCGAAACACGCGGCTACCTGCCCGGCGACCCGGACAAGCTCGCCCTGCTGGGCGACGGGCGCGAAGGGCATACGGGCCTGCACCTGATCGCGCCGGACCCGGAGTTTGCCGAGAAGAACAACCTGATCCACAATCCCAGCGTCGGTGGCCATGTGGCGATCCATGTGGAGGATCTGCAAGGCGTGATTGACCGTTTGACCGCCGCCGGGATCCCGTTCTCGGTCACCGGCGAGTTCGCCATCCCGGGCCTGCGCCACGTCTATGTGGAGGACCCGGAGGGCAATCTCATCGAGATCAACGGCCGTGTCTGAGCGCCAATGGCACCGGGCGCGGCGCGCTCTCCGGACGCCCCCTGCCGCGGGGTAGCAAATCAGCAGCGAGCACCTGCGGATCCAATAGACCGCAGGGCTCGCGCCTCAGGTTCCGGGGCCAAGGGTCAGGCGCGCGTGGTGATTGCGCGGGCCACCAGAACCGAGACCGGGATGCCGAGGCCAAATCCCAGCGCCGCCGACAGGATCACCGGCTGCGCGGTGGTGTAGCCTGCGGTGAGCGCTGCGACCATGAACGACCCTGCGAGCGTGGTGCCGATCAGGGCGTAGAGTATCAAGGCCAGACGGATCATCGGAAAACCCCTTCACTTTAGGTGTATTTGCGATGTTGATTTTACGAGATGAGTCCCCGATGCGTCTTTGATCTGCCGCAACTGGAGGCTGTTCAGGTGCTCAACGGCGCATGCAATCGGCGCAAAGCGGCGCGGTCGGCACCGCAAGCAACCGCGCCTCCGGGATCGGCTCCCGGCATTTCAGGCAAGTGCCATAGATCCCATCCGCAATCCGGTGCAGCGCCGCATCAATCCGCGACAGTTCCGCCTGCTCCGCATGGCCCAACGCTTCGAGAACCTCATCCCCCTGCCGCTCCGACGCGCGGTCTTCCCAATCCTTCGGGGCGGCAGCGTCCAAAGACGTTTCGATCCGGCTCAGGTCCCCGACAATCTCAGCCCGACGGGCGCGGAGGGTCTCTTCAGCGGCGGTGATATCCATGGCAGTTCTCCTCTCGGGGAGGAGTGTGGGGGAAGTCTAGGTTAGGGGGTATGATTTCGGTCAAGATGTAACTTGTGGTCGGACGGGCGCTCGGGCCAAAGCTTACCATCCGGGGGGACTTAGGCATTGGTGGAGCGATCTACTCACAGCGTAGCGCACTTGCCGAGGGACAGGCGAGACAAGCCCGCGCCGTCGGAGCAGTTCGGGCGCTGTAGAATCAAAAACTATGCGAAAACGGTTCTTCAACCCGAAAGGAACCGCTCGTACTCAAAAAATAACTCAGAACAAGTACTGTCAATAATCTGCACATTGGATTTTTTTCGATTTGACTTTGAACTCATTGGAAACACGTACTCTAATTCCTGAGCCACTTGGGACCGAGAGTTTTCAGAAAGCCCTTTCCCAGTTGCTAAAACAACAACGTCTGGAAACCTCATTTCACCAAAAAGAATCTTCATGTTTAGATGCAAAAAACCAAATCCTAGGAAAACTACAACATCGGAACGAGCAAGAGCATTAGATATTCCTTCAACAATGTCCGAGCCAGTGCCCTCGGTGAAAGTCCGAATGCTGTCTGCATACTCAAACAAGCTTCGTTGAAGATCCACTTGACCAAAACACGTTTCGAGTCCGAAGTATCGGAAGTCCCCAATGGAACCATAAGGATAGATTATATTCAAGGCATCCAGCACTTCATCTAACTGGTCATGCCTGAGATCGAAGTAACCGCGAGATGCGACAAGGAAAAACTGGTGTATACACCTATCATAATTGAAAGATACAAAAGTAATTGATCGCAAAGCTTCGATGAAACCACCAAAGCTTCGTTGAGCAACGAGCATCCCGAACAACCGGGCTATCCAGGTATTTTGCAGCTTTCTAGAGTCGAGTTTTGGTGACGCTGTATTTGCATCGACAACTAGAGCGCTGTTCGCCTCCGCCTGCAGTATTGCTTTGGCAATCGCAAGTTTGCCAAACTTCGTAATCTCTGGGTCATTCCTGTGTGTGTCAAGGAAGTTGTCAATTGATGGCGCCCATGGCATGTTGTCTCTAATTTTCCAAGCCGCATGCAAATAGTGATTTAAACTTCTGTCGTGCGAGCTGTCTTGCCGAACTTCTTGCCGCAAAGCAGCAACGAGTTCGCTATCCCCGCGAACTAAACGACTGCCAAAGTCGTCAAATCGAATGTCACAAATATCTGCAATCTTATCCTTCAACTCCGCACCAGTCGGCAGGCCGAATTCCTTACTAGCGCCCGCGCCGACGACAATAACAATTCTTCTGTGACCTTTGCTCATCGAAGAATCTACTCGCTTACATCTTCACGGTTTTCAAACGTCGAACGCATCCTATAAACCCATAGCGTGGGTACGCCCGAAGCTTCTCAGCGCGCCGCAAGCTGTCCTCTTTCATGTTGGCTCGATGTGTATGCCTAACCATCCATCTTGAGTGCGGAAATAAACGCTTCCTGCGGGATATCCACCTTCCCGAACTGGCGCATCTTCTTCTTGCCCGCCTTCTGCTTCTCCAGCAGCTTCTTCTTCCGGGTCACGTCGCCGCCATAGCATTTCGCGGTCACGTCCTTGCGCAGCGCGGCGAGCGTCTCGCGCGCGATGACCTTGCCGCCGATGGCCGCCTGGATCGGGATCTTGAACATGTGGCGCGGTATCAGGTCCTTGAGTTTCTCGCACATGGCCCGCCCGCGCATCTCCGCGCGGTCCCGGTGCACCATGGTCGAGAGCGCGTCCACCGGCTCGTCATTCACGAGGATCGACATCTTCACCAGATGGTCCTGCCGGTAGTCGAGCATCTGATAGTCGAAGCTCGCATAGCCTTTCGTCACGGATTTCAGCCGGTCGTAGAAATCGAACACCACCTCGTTCAGCGGCAGGTCATAGACCACCATCGCGCGGCTGCCCGCATAGGTCAGGTCCAGCTGGATCCCCCGCCGGTCCTGGCACAGCTTCAGCACATCGCCGAGATAGTCATCGGGCACGAGGATCGTCGCCTTGATCCGCGGCTCCTCCAAATGGTCCACATGGGTCAGATCCGGCATGTCGGCGGGGTTGTGCAGCTCGATCATGGAGCCGTCGCGCATATACACATGGTAGATGACCGAGGGCGCCGTGGTGATGAGCTCGATATTGTACTCGCGCTCGATCCGGTCGCGGATCACCTCCAGATGCAACAGCCCAAGGAAGCCGCAGCGGAAGCCGAAACCGAGGGCGGCCGAGGTCTCCATCTCGTAGCTGAAGGAGGCGTCGTTCAGGGCAAGCTTCTCGATCGCGTCGCGCAGATCCTCGAACTCCGCATTGTCCACCGGGAAGAGGCCACAGAACACCACGGGCTGGGAGGGCTTGAACCCCGGCAGCGGGTCGGTCGTGCCCTTCTTCTCATGGGTGATCGTGTCGCCGACGCGGGTGTCGCGCACCTGCTTGATCGAGGCGGTCAGGAACCCGATCTCGCCGGGGCCCAGCGCGTCGACGGGCTGCATCTCGGGGCGGAAGACACCGACCCGGTCCACATGGTGCACCGACCCGTTCGAGAGCATCTTGATCCGCTCGCCCTTCTTGAGGGTCCCGTCGATGATCCGCACCAGAACGATCACGCCGAGATAGGCGTCATACCAGCTGTCCACCAGCATCGCCTTCAGGGGCGCGTCCACGTCGCCCTGCGGCGCGGGCAGCTCGGTAACAATCGCCTCCAGCGTCTCGCGGATCCCGACGCCGGTCTTGGCCGAGACCTGGATCGCGCCGGTGGCATCAATGCCGATCACATCCTCGATCTGCTCCGCCACCCGGTCGCAATCGGAGGCCGGCAGGTCGATCTTGTTGAGCACCGGGACGATCTCGTGATCCGCCTCGATGGCCTGATAGACATTGGCGAGCGTTTGCGCCTCGACGCCTTGGGTGCTGTCCACCACCAGAAGCGAGCCCTCCACCGCGCGCATGGAGCGGCTGACCTCATAGGCGAAATCCACATGGCCCGGGGTGTCGATCAGGTTCAGGACATAATCCTGCCCATCCTCGGCGGTGTAATCGATCCGCACCGTGTTGGCCTTGATCGTGATCCCCCGCTCGCGCTCGATATCCATACTGTCGAGCAGCTGGGCCTTCATATCCCGGTCCGCCACGGTGTTCGTCTCCTGGATGAGACGGTCCGCCAGAGTGGATTTGCCGTGGTCGATATGAGCCACGATGGAGAAGTTCCGGATATGCGCGAGATCGGTCATGGGAAGGGATATGCGGCGGTTTGAGGGGGTTGGCAAGTGGCGACAGTGTCTATGCTTCGCAGTTGCATGTCCGCTTCAATCACACACCTATCACACGGGTGTTGCGGGGTTGGTCCCACGCGCTAGGCTGGAAGCTTAAAACGCGAGGCAAGCACGGTATGGAAATTTGCGACCGAGAAACTGCTGAAGCGTGGTCGGGCCAGCAGGATCCGAAAACAATTGCAGCGTTTGCTGCAAGAAACTCGTTGCGCGCAATGTCCGCCATCCAACACGTTTCGGCCTCCTCGGATGATCTGGCGCGCTTTTTCATCCTGCGCTCAACACTCATCGCCTGTGTCTCGGCAGGAGAGCACTCTCAACTCACCGCGAACAAACTCGCACGAGCGGCGCAGAATGCGTCAGAGGCGCTCCGCTCGGAGCTTAGGACGACATCGTCCATGGATAATTCCTCCGCAAGCAGTGCCGGTCGAATTGCCTTGAACGCCGTGCAAGTGGCGATCGGCGAAAACGACATGATTGAGAAGGGCGCGGCAACCGCCATCACTTGGGCTGAAAACTATGTGGCGAACAGCTATGCGGCAGCAAACCGAGATGCGCAACTTCTGACGCAGATTGCTGCGAACAGCCAACCTGCAAGCGATGTGTTCATGGCGACCCTTTGGCCCTCCCCCGGCGAAAGCAATCACGCAGCGGCAGAACCGGCTGGCCATGTGAAAGCGTATGAGAGTGCCCTTGCGTCCATGGACAAGGAAACTGCGGTCTGGAGTTTCTGGCAACGTTGGTGGGAGGGGATGCGAACGGGTGCACCTCTTCCTTGGGAACTGCAAGAACGTATTTCATTGATCCCAAATGAGCTCTGGGATGTGGGACCAAGGGCGGTTTCGAAGCACATTGCCAAGATTGACGAGGCTTTTTCAGGGAACGTCGAGCCGCTCAATCAGGAGGTTCTCCGGAGCCATGTTAAGAGCCTCCTGCATCAGCCGGAACTTGCCGCTGACGCCGCCGAAAGCATGGCAGCACAGCTTGAGAGGCAAATCGCCGACTACAAGCGCGAAGGTCCGGCAAATGATCTGCCCGAGGGGTTTGAGGGTCTCGAGAGACTTCCACTCGTTTTTAGGAACATCTCGACGGCACTCAGGGTGTCTGGCGGGGTCGAGGACGATACAAACAGGCTGGTTGCGGAAATCAACCGCCTGCACTCTGTCATCGCAGAACTGGAGCAGGATCTGGCGAAGGCGCAGCACGCCCTGGCCGATGCACGCTTATCCACCCTTGAGGCCGCGCAGCAGCGAACCCTTGCTGAGAAGACCCAAACTTGGCTGATGAACATCACGCTACTAGGATCGCTTGGCCTGAACCTCGCGTGGTTTATGGGACTTGAACGTGAAGATCTCAGATATCCAGCGCTCGAGGCCCAGTTCGAACAGAGGATCGAGCAAATGAAGGCAGCGCGGCCAAGCGAAGAAAATGGCGACCTGGCAACCACCCGTGAGCTTTGATCGAAGTTTCGCCAAACCAGCAGTCGTGTTCCGCTCGTTTTCACGGATGGGCTCGGATGACACGTAGCCGGAAGTTGTCGAAGACTTCGAGCTCGTTGCGCTCTGGTTCACAAGGCTCGCTGTGCTTGTTCGGTCCATCGGTGCCCTGGGCTGGACCGCTTAGCCCTTGAACCTCGAATGGGCACTCTGGCATTACCTTAATGGCTTCTCACCATTGCGGCGACCTCAGGCGGCATCTGAGTGACGCAAGGGGCGCGTCGGTCAATCCATCGCGCAAGCGCCTCAAGCGGAGACTGCCCAAAAACAGTGCAGTTTCCGTTCGCGCGACAGGCCACACACCGAGTCTGCATTCCTACACTGGATCTGTGAACTCCGCGGGCCATCTCCTTGCAGGACAAGGCTTTTCGAATCGGATAGACTGTTTCCATGTTCCGGACGATCTCCCTCTTAGCCCTTGGGGCCGTTCTTGCTCAGCCTGCGCTTGCGCAGGAGGCTGGCGGTCGGCCGGATGGGTGGTCTCTGGGCGGGCTCGTGGCGGCGGATACCAATCCCTATATCGGGCAAGGCTCCGACGTGATCCCCCTGCCCCTGTTCCGCTATGCCAATGGCCCGTTCGAGCTCAGCACGAACGGGCTCAGCTATGATGTTCTGGATCTCGGCGCCTTTGACGTCTCGGTGGCGGCCCGGCCGCGCTTTTCCGGACTGATTTCGACCGATGGGCCCGAACTGGATGGGATCGACCGCGAGGTGACCGGCGATGTGGCGCTTGAGCTGCGCTATGATCTCGGGCGGCTCTATGCGGGCGCGGATATTCGTCAGGAATTCACCGGCGAGCATGACGGGCAGGAGGCGCGCTTTCGCTTCGGCCTGCGCCAGGCCCTCGGCCCGGTGCGGCTCGACTGGTCCGCCGGTGCGGCCTGGCAGAGCGGCGATCTGAGCCGCTATGTCTGGGGCGTGGGATCGGACGAGGCCCGGGTCGGGCGCGATGCCTATGACCCCGGCGATGTGGTCGTGCCCTTTGTCGGCCTGCGCGGCGTGATGCCCATCGGCGAGAACTGGTCCATCCTCGGCACCCTGCGCGCGGATTTCCTGCCGGACGCGGTCACCGACAGCCCGATCATCGAGGATGACACGCTGGTCTCCGGCGGGCTCGGGGTGGAATTCCGCTTCTGACGCAACGCTTCTCTTGATTTGCCCGCAGGCCGCGTCATGCTCCGGCCCGAGGGAGGATTGGGAACAGCAGGCGGCACCGTCTCGCGCAGGCTTGCGCGGAGACTTGCCCGCAAAGCACAGAACACTTGCCCGCGAAAGCAACGGGTTAACGCTGCACTGCGCTGGTCACGCCCCCGAAATCCGGGCGCGCCCGGGGCAGGATCGGCGGATTCCCGTCGCGCGACCACTAAATGTTGAGTTGCTCTTGCATACCCGCTTTCTACCTGAGATTGTATACCACAAGACGCGCCCGCCAAGACGCGCCAGAGAAATGAGACCGGATGCCGGACAGAGATCTCATCGCCATCGACAACGAGGCCCTGCTGATCGCCTCAGGCAGCCCCTCGGGCACGCCCGGCAACCCGATCATCAACAACTCCGACACGCCCAATGGCACGGTCTTCGAATATGTCGGCGGCTTCACGCCGGTCACCGTGGTGATCGATGACCGGCCGGGACGGGGCTCCAACCCCAACATCCTCGAAGACGACCTGCCCAACCGCCACCGGGTGGTCGATGGCGGTGGGCTGGTGGATAACGGCACCCGCGTGGAATCCGAGAGCCGGATCGACTTGCGCGCCCTCAACGACCAGGGCCAGCCCACCGGCCCCCTGATCAGCGTCTATGTCTTCTCCAAGGACGGGCAGACCTCGGATATCTGGGGCATGGGCCTGACCCAGCCCCTGATCCCGGGCAAATCCTATGTGAAGATCTCGGGCTCGAACAATGGCGACATCCGCTATGACCAGTTCGTGCCCTGTTTCACCGCCGGAACCCTGCTGCGCACACCAGACGGCCCCCGCGCGATCGAGACCTTGCGCAAGGGCGACCGGATCTGGACCGAGGCGGAGCCGGAGGCCGTGATCCGCTGGGTCGGCGCACGCCGCGTGGACGGGACCGGCGCCCTCGCCCCGATCCGCTTTGCGCCCGGCGCGCTCGGCAACAGCCGCACCCTCTCCGTCTCGCCCGCCCACCGGATGCTGATGCGCACATGGCAGGCAGAGCTGCTCTTCGGCCTGCCCGAAGTGCTCGTCGCCGCCAAGCACCTGACCGCCCTGCCCGGCGTCACCCGCGCGCCGCAAGCCTCGGTCACCTATTGCCACCTGCTGGTGGACGGCCACGCGATCGTGGAGGCCGAGGGCTGCCTGTCCGAGAGCCTCTATCCCGGCGAGGTCGCCCAGGACGGGCTCGACTGGATGGCCCAGCTCGAACTGCGCCAGATCTTCCCCGAGCTCTTCGCCCAAGGCCCCGGCACCACCGCCGCCCCCTGCCTGCGCGCCCACGAAGCCGCCGCCCTGCTGGGCGCGGGCTGAAGGGCTGCTTGGCAGCGCGATGTCCCGGCCCTAGGCTGCGGGCCAGAGCAGCGGCGGAGCAGGCATGGACATTACCATCACCGACGAAGACAGCGCGAAAGCGTGGCTGGAGACGCAGGAGCATTCGGTGCGGGTGGCCTTTGCGGCGCGCTGCGCACTGCGGGCCGCCCCCGGACTGGGGTTTGCGGATACTGAGACACTGGGCGGACTTGCCTTGCCCGTCTTGCGTGCGATCCTGAGTTCGGGGGTCGCGGCGGTGTGTCCGACCCCCGAACTCAAAGAAGACGTCGAAAGCTCCGCCTTCTCCGCCTTCTCCGCCAACTCCGCCTTCTCCGCCAACTCCGCCTTCTCCGCCGCCTACTCCGCCGCCTACTCCGCCGCCTACTCCGTCGACTCCGCCGCCAACTCCGCCGCCAACTCCGCCGCCAACTCCGCCGCCTACTCCGCCGCCTACTCCGCCGCCAACTCCGCCTTCTCCGCCAACTCCGCCGCCTACTCCGCCTACTCCGCTTGCGACTGGGACGCCGGACAGTTGGACGGCGACAGGATCGAGAGTGTCTTCAAAGAATGGCTCTGGCCTTCGGAGGCCCTCGGCGACATACCTCCAGGCGAACCGGAAGGACTGGCCGAAGGTTACGCTAAACTCACCGAGTTCTTCGACAGCGACCCTGCGTGGAACTTCTGGAAACGCTGGCTCCACGGGATGCGTACCGGGAACCCCGAAGACTGGACCCTGCAAGAGCAGATCGCCCTGATCCCGGATGACGTTTGGGACGAAGGCCCCAGCGCAATTGCAGAGCGGATTGCAACCTTCGGGGCCCCAAAGGTTGCCGCACTACTACAGGAAGATATAGCTTTCAGCGAAACCGGCGCACTGAAGCTCACTCCGAAGAATATGCCGGAGGGCGGTCCACTGGGCCTGCTCCTCGACACCGTCGAAGATGCGCTGGATCTGGCAATTTCGGGCCAACGCAATGCCTTATCCGACGATGCTTATCAGGTGCGTTTATTGCGGCGCACATACGCACGCTACGGCAACGATCCGCAGCGGATCGAAATGGACTTCGAGCGCGCACGAGTCAGCCTCATCGAGGACATTGCGGCAGACGACTTACCTGCCTCCGCAGCCAATCGCGATCTGATCCAAAGCCTCGCCGATGCATCGGGGGCGATACGTGCAAGCGACCCGGGAATTCTCGCAAACCGTGAACAGCTCAATCAGATCAGGCTCGGAGAGATCCCGCCGGAAAGCGCCCAGCGGATCGCGGATATTGCCGCTTCGGTCGCGGACCTGTCGGAAGGCACTCTGGCCGAAGATCTGCGAGAGGATCGTTTTGCTCTTCCAGGCGTTTCTATCAACTCACCAGTGCCCGATAGCATCGTCCCTCTGGTAGGGGCAGAGCGCAACAAGGCGCTGGAAACGCAAGCTGCGCAAATCCGACTGTTCTCTCGCCTCTCCAAAGTTTGGCTGTATCTGAAAGCACACCCCACGGAGGTCGCAATCGTCACTAGCGTTGTCGGGACCTTGTCAGGCGTAATCGGCACCATCGTGGCTCTGGTCACACTTTAGGACAACCCCCGACCTCGGGTGGGGGTGAAACCCCCTCCCGGGGGGAGGTCGAGCGATGTCCGGCGTGCCGCCGGGCGGGATGGGGCAGCGGTTGACGGGCGCGGGTCTTCGGGGGGTTGCTGTCGCGTCTGTCGTATTGGGGGCGTCTTTCGGTGTGGCATCCGCCGTCGCGGCGCGCCTCTCGGCCCCCATGCGCCTCTCAAGCAGCGCGGCTTTGGTCGCTGGCACGATGAGACGCAAGGCACCTCCCCGTCGGGCACTTTGCCCGACAGGTGCCCGACACTTGCCCGACACATGTCCGACGCCCCGCCGACGGGCAAAAATCGGGCACCGAGCCGCCCCCGACGCTCGCATCTGGCCTCTTGCCAAACCGCCCCGCGCCGGTTTACACCGCGCCCAGAGCAACCACAGGAGACGGCCCCATGGCCCTCACCCTCCGACAGATCCGACGAGACCTGACCCGCGCGTAACCCGCGCGCCCCGTTGCTTTGGGCCCTCATGCCCGCCCCACCATTCCAAATTGACACCGCCCCACGCCATTGGCACCAATGGGGCTCGCCTGTTCCGAGAGGATGTGACCGATGATCCCTGCGATCCTGCCGACCTATAACCGCGCGCCTTTGAGCTTTGTCAAAGGCGAGGGCTCCTGGCTGATCGAGGCGGATGGGCGACGCTTTCTGGATCTCGGCGCCGGGATCGCCGTGAACGCGCTCGGCCATGCCCATCCCCGGCTCGTCGCCGCCCTGACCGAACAGGCGCAGGCGCTCTGGCATGTCTCGAACCTCTATGAGATCCCGGCCCAGCAGAAACTGGCCGAGATGCTGGTGGCCGAAACCTTTGCGGATACAGTGTTTTTCACCAATTCCGGCACCGAGAGCTGCGAGCTCGCCGTCAAGATGGCGCGCAAGTATTTCCACGATGCGGGCCAGCCTGAGCGGGTCGAGATCATCGCCTTCGAGGGCTCGTTCCATGGCCGCTCCTCGGCGGGGATTGCGGCGGCAGGGTCCGAGAAGATGACCAAGGGCTTCGGCCCGCTCCTGCCCGGGTTCCGCCACCTGCCCTTCGGCAATCACGAGGCGCTGCAGGTCGCGATCACCGACCGCACCGCCGCCGTCATCGTCGAACCCGTGCAGGGCGAAGGCGGGATCAAGCCCCTGCCCGATGCCTGCCTCAAGGGGTTGCGCGACCTGTGCGACGCCCATGGCGTTCTGATGATCCTCGACGAGGTGCAATGCGGCGTGGGCCGGACCGGACGGCTCTTTGCCCATGAATGGGCCGGGATCGCGCCGGACATCATGATGGTGGCCAAGGGGATCGGCGGCGGGTTCCCCCTCGGTGCAGTCTTGGCCACCGAGAACGCCGCCTCTGGCATGACCGCAGGCAGCCACGGCTCGACCTATGGTGGCAACCCGCTGGGCTGCGCCGTGGGCTGCGCCGTGCTGGAGAGCGTGACTGAAGACGGGTTCCTCGCAGATGTGCAGCGCAAATCGGGCCTGCTGCGACAGGGGCTTGAGGGGCTCGTCGCCGAGTTCCCCGAGGTCTATGGCGAGGTGCGCGGCAGCGGGCTGATGCTGGGGATTGTCTGCACGGCACCGAACACGGACGTTGTGCAGGCGGGCTATGACGCCGGGGTGCTTGTGGTGCCCGCGGCAGAGAACGTCATCCGGCTGCTGCCGGCGCTGACCATCTCGGAGGACGAGATCGGCGAAGCGCTCAGCCGTCTGCGGGCGGTTGCGGAATCGGTTCGGGCCAATGCCGCATGATTACAGGTTCGTGCCCGTGACCCGGGCGGATTACCCGATGCTGCGCGCCTGGCTGGCCGAGCCCCATATGGGCGGCTGGTGGGGCACGCCGGAGGCCGAGATCGCCCTGATCGAAGAGGATCTCGAGGGCGGGTTCTGCGACATGCGGGTGGTCTGGGCCGACAAGCCCTTCGCCTTCGTGCAGAACTATCCGGTCCGGGCCTATGGCGCGCCCCATTACGGGCACCTGCCCGATGACGCGCACGGGATGGACACGTTTCTCGGGGATCCGGCCTATCTCGGTCAGGGCCATGGCGCGGGTTATCTGCGCGCCCGGGCCGAGGCGCTCTTTGCGGCGGGGATCCCGGCTGTGGTGGTGGATCCCGACCCGGAGAACACCGCCGCGATCGCGGCCTATCGCAAGGCGGGTTTCACGCCCGTCGGCCTGCGCCCCTGCGAGGATGGCGCGACCGTGCTGGTAATGGATATGTGGGCCCCCGCTGCGGATGCCGCCCGGACAGATGACAAGAAAGACTTGAAATGACGCATTTTCTCGACATTCACACGACCGATCCGGCGGAGCTCCGGAAGATGATCGACCTGGGCCGGAGCATGAAGGACGCCCGCGCCGGACGCCCCAAGGGCGCGACCGACGACACCCAGCCGTTGGCCGGGCATATGGTCGCCCTGATCTTCGAGAAACCCTCGACCCGGACCCGCGTGTCCTTCGATGTCGGCGTGCGCCAGATGGGCGGGCAGACCATGGTGCTCTCGGGCACGGATATGCAGCTCGGCCATGGCGAGACCATCGCGGACACGGCGCGCGTCCTGAGCCGCTACGTCGATCTGATCATGATCCGGACCTTTGAAGAAACCACCCTTCTGGAGATGGCGGATCATGCCACGGTGCCGGTGATCAACGGGCTGACCAACCGCACCCATCCCTGCCAGATCATGGCTGATATCATGACCTATGAAGAGCATCGCGGCCCCATCGCGGGCAAGAAGGTGGTGTGGTGCGGCGATGGCAACAATGTCTGCGCCTCTTTCCTCCATGCCGCCGGGCAGTTTGGCTTCGATCTGACCTTCACCGGTCCCTCGACCCTCGATCCGGAGGATGAGTTCGTCGCCGGTGCCCGCGCCAAGGGCGTGCAGGTCGCCATCGAGCGGGACCCGGACATTGCCGTGCAGGGCGCGGATCTGGTGGTCGCCGATACCTGGGTCTCGATGCATGACAGCCAGACCACCAAGGAGCGCCGCCACAACCAGCTGCGCCCCTATCAGGTAGACCGGGCGTTGATGGACAAGGCCAAGCCGGATGCGCTCTTCATGCATTGCCTGCCCGCCCATCGCGGCGAGGAGGTCACCTCGGAGGTGATGGATGGCCCGAACTCGGTGATCTTCGACGAGGCCGAGAACCGGCTTCACGCGCAGAAGGCCGTCTTGCGCTGGTGTCTGGGGGTCTGAGCGCGCAGGATAGCGGCTGATATACCTCCAACCCGGGAGACGCCCCTTGAGACCGACAGCTTTGATCACGACCCTTTCGACCGTTCTGGTTCTGGCCGGATGCGAGACCACGACCCCCGGCGGCGCCAATGCCGGGACCGAACAGCTGCGGGCGCAGCTGGCACCGGCCATGCGTGACGCGGATGTCCCGGAGGCCTGTATTCAAAGCCTGTCCCTCTCGGCCCTGACCGCGATCAAGGCCGCGGCCAGCCCCGGCTTGGGGCCGCGCGTTTCGGCTGGCAATGTCGGCCTCGGCAATCCGCGCATTCAGGAAAGACAGCGCATTCAGACCATCGCCCGGCGGGAGTGCCCGGACATCTGACAACCCGCGCCCTCGACACTCACGGCCCCGAGGGGGCGCCAAGGCCACACAGCAAACGGCCATGCGAGCGTGTCCGATCCGAGCTCACTCTGCGCCCTGGCTTGTCTCGCTGCGTGTTGCAAGTCACGCGGACGTCCGGACAGCGGCACTGACCCTCGTGACACGCCCTTTGCCGCGCGCGCTGCCGGGGCTGGGATTTCTTGGGCACACGGCGAGAAAGCCCGTGTTTGGTATTGTCGTTTGTAGCATCATCTGGGTTCGACGTAGACGGGCAGGCCTGACTGGCTGCACTGCGGGGTCGAGGGTAGAAATGGACTGCCCTTGACGGCGACCCGGCGTTGCGAAATCTCAATGGCGTCGGCAAGGGCTCCAGCCTCTTCAAGTTCAACGCCAGGGGATCGAACAGTGCTGACCATCTCGGTGCGCCCTAGAAGAAGTCGGACCGCCCTGAGATGCTCGGCTTTCTGGTAGATCCGAGGACCCTTTACGTGTTGACCAAGTGCAAGGCCCCGTTGAGCGCGCGCGACATATCGTAGAAATCAGGCGTGGCCCCACCGGTGCCTCCGAGGCGATGGATACGCTTGATCCTGCCAAGATCCCCCTTAATCGAGCGGAGCAGCGACAGGCCGTTCAAAGCCGACAGTTGGAACGCCTCATAGCCTTGCTCGACCGTTAGATCAGCGCCCATCTTGCCCGTGAACTTCAGGTCCCCGGAGATCCAGGGGAGCATCCCTGACGTGTAGATGATGGGCCCGATCTGCGTGTGGGTCACGTAATCGGCGACAGCCTCTGGCACCGGTGGCAAGGCAAGTCCGAGTTCCGTCAGTCTTTCTTCCGGGGTGCCGGATGAGACCTCTTTGAGCTTCATGTTTATGCCTCCCTCGCACGCGGTCTGCGTTTCATGACATCTGTTGGCCAAGCGGCCTCCCGGCCGTGAGCCCTGCCACCTTTTCAAGGATGCCTTGAGCGTCGATGCCGTAATGCCGGTAGAGATCGCCGATGGTCCCGGTTTGACCAAAATGCTCGACCCCGAGCGGCACAGTCCGGTGCCCGGCAACACTTCCGAGCCAAGCGAGCGTTGCCGGATGGCCGTCGATCACCGTGATCAATGTGCAATGGGGCGGCAGATCGTTCATGAGCCGCTCGACGCAGGAGACGGCGTCCGTATTGCCCCGGGCGCGGGCGCGCTGAGCGGCTGTCCACCCGGCATTGAGACGGTCAGCCGAGGTCACGGCGAGCACGCCCACGTCTCGGCGTGACCCGGCGAGATGGCCCGCCGCCTTGATCGCTTCTGGAGCCACAGCCCCCTGATAAGCGATGACGACGTCACAGTTGGGGCCGGGCTTTCGCAGCCAATAGCCCCCATCGACAGCCCCTTGCTGCCAACCCGGATCAGGTCGTGGCCCGGGCTGCTCTAAGGGCGTGGTCGTCAATCTGAGATAGATGGACCCACCGGTTTCGTCCCGCAACCAAGTGCGCTCATCCGGGTCCCCGTCGCCGTCACGCTGCATGTAGTCGAAAGCCCAATGCATGATGTGTGAAAGTTCGTCCGCAAATGCGGGCTCAAACGCCGCCAGCCCGTCTTGGGACATACCAATGAGAGGGGTGCCGATGGATTGATGCGCCCCGCCTTCAGGGGCCAAGGTGACCCCTGAAGGGGTGCCGACGATCATGAAGCGCGCGTCCTGATACGTTGCGTAGTTCAGCGCATCCAGGCCTCGGCAGACGAAGGGATCGTAGACGGTCCCGATGGGGATCAGGCGCTTGCCGAACAGGGAATGTGACAGGCCCGCTGCCCCGAGCAGCAGAAACAGGTTCATCTCTGCGATGCCCAGTTCCAGATGCTGGCCCGCCCCATCGAAACGCCACTTGGCGGTCGACGGGATGCGATGCTCGATAAACGCGTCCGCCTTGGCCTCTCGGGCAAACAGCCTGCGCCGGTTCACCCAGGCCCCAAGGCCTGTGGTTCCGGTCACATCGGGCGAGGTCGTCATGATCCGTGCGGCGAGATCGCTGTCTCCCTTGGACAATTCATCCAGGATCTTGCCGAAAGCAGCTTGGGTGGAGGTATCTTTTGCCGTGTCGATTGCAACCGTCGGCACCGGCAACCGATCATCCGAAAACCGGCGTGGGCCGGTGTTGAAGAACGGAACCTGTGCGAGGAAGGCCTGCAAGGCTTCCACATTTTCGACGGTGGCGAACGGGTCCCATTCCTGACCTTCCGGAACCCCCATCTGGTTCTGCCACTCGGCCATTTGGGGTTTGGTCATCAGACCGCCGTGATTGTCCTTGTGCCCGGCAATAGGTGTGCCCCAGCCTTTGATGGTGTAGGCCAGAAAACAGGTGGGCCGGTCATGATCAATGGCCGCGAAGGTCTGGGCCATCGTTTCCACGCAGTTGCCGCCAAGGTTTTCCATCAGCACGGCAAGTTGGGCGTCGCTTCTGCGGTCGATCAGGGCAGATACGTCGCCCTGATCGCCAAGGTCATCCATGAGCCTCTGCCGCCAAACCGCGCCGCCCATATAGGTCAGCGCCGCGTAGTCCTGGTTCGGGCAGGCATCGATCCAATCCCGCAGGGTCTCGCCGCCCGGCTCTTCAAATGCCGCTCGTTGAAGCGCACCGTGCTTGACCCGAACGACATCCCATCCAAAGGCATCGAAGATCTTCTCAACCCGTTCAAACAGGCCTTCGCGTACAATCCCGTCGAGGGACTGCCGGTTGTAGTCGACGATCCACCACGTGTTGCGCAGGTCGTTCTTCCAGCCCTCCTGGAGGACCTCGTAGACGTTCCCCTCGTCAAGCTCCGCATCGCCGACGAGCGCCACCATCCTGCCCAAGGGCAAGTCACGTCCCCAGTCCTTGGCCGCGATGAAGTCCTGTACCAACGAGGCCAGGGCCGTGATCCCGACGCCAAGACCCACCGACCCGGTGGAGAAATCCACGTCATCGACATCCTTGGTTCGGCTCGGGTAACTCTGCACGCCGCCGTAGCCCCGGAAGTTCTCCATCTTCTCGCGAGTTTGGGTGCCCATCAGGTAGTGCATCGCGTGGTAGATCGGCGAGGCATGGGGTTTGACCGCCACCCTGTCCTCGGGTCGGAGCGCCGAGAAGTAGAGCGCCGTCATGATGGACACCATCGACGCTGACGAGGCCTGGTGCCCGCCGATTTTGATCCCATCCACCTTGGGGCGCAGATGGTTGGCGTTGTGGATCATCCAATGGCTGAGCCACAAAAGCCGCTGCTCGATCACCTTCAGGTGTTGTACGGTCTCAATCACTCATCCGCCTCCCAGGTTTACGCGTTCAGATCAAAGTCAACATGCACGTGGTTCCCGTCCGGGTCGGAGATATGGAACTGGACGCGGCCAGCGCCCTCGACCTCGATCCTTTTGAACCGCGCCCCCTGGTCCAACAGGGTCCCCTCGAAGGCCGAGGTGTCCGTCGCCGAGATCGCAAAATGTCCAGCTTCAGTGCGGGTTCCGACCCAGCCCGTGCCTGTCCAGTCTCCTCTACCAGGTGAACGACAGCGGCCAGCCCGGCGGAGAGCCAGCCTCCGCCAAATGGAAAATCAGGTCGGGGTTCCAAACGCAGACCCAGGACGGCGCCATACCAGGCTACCATCTTTTCCAGGCTGGTCGTCACGACATTCACATGGTCCAACCGCCGGATCGGCATTTCAGAAGCCTTCCAGCACGATCTTGCCCTTCGACGTGCCGCTCTCCAACAGGGCATGGGCCTTGATCAGATTGGCGGCGTTGATGGTGCCAAAGCTCTCGGCAACGGTGGATTTGAGCCTGCCCGCCTCTGTCAGCGCAGCGACCTCGTTCAGGATCTCGCCCTGCCGGCCGATATCGGCAGTTTCGAACATCGGGCGCGTAAACATAAACTCCCAATGGACCGAGATGGCCTTGGACTTGAAGGGCATGATGTCGAATGTCTCCGGATCATCGATCAGCCCGTAGCGGCCCTGAGGCGTCATGATCCCGGCGACCTCTGCGGAATACACATTCGAATGGGTCGTCGAGTAGACGAAATCGATGCTGCCAACGCCAAGCGCTTCGATCTGCGGGCCAAGCGGGTCTGCATGGCTGACGACATGATGCGCCCCGAGATCTTTCACCCAGGCTTTCGTTTCAGGCCGGGAGGCTGTCGCGATGATCGTCACGTCGGACAAGGCACGGGCGAGCCCCATGGTCATGGACCCAACGCCACCCGCACCGCCAATCACCAAGAGCGTGTTCTTGCCACCCGGAACGGGGCTGTCGATCCGCAGCCGGTCAAACAGCATTTCATGGGCGGTGAGTGCTGTCAGAGGCATCGCCGCCGCTGCGGGCGTTGGGATTGAGCTGGGCGCTTTGCCAACGATCCGTTCGTCCACCAGATGGAACTCGGAATTGGTGCCAGGCCGATTGACCGCTCCCGCATAGTAGACCTTGTCACCAACCGAGAAATTGGTGACAGCCTCACCGAGGCCTACGACTTCTCCGGCGGCATCCCACCCCAGGATATTAGGTGTCCCACCGGTGGGAGCACGCCTCTGCCGGATTTTGGTATCCACCGGGTTGACCGAAATCGCGTCGACCCTCACCAACAGATCACGGCCCGTCGCAGTGGGCATATCGGCCTCAAAGTCAATCAACGCATCGGCCCGCGTGATCGGGCCCGTCTCGGTATATCCAACGGCCTTCATGGTGTGCTCCTGTGACATTGGTCAGCCGACAACGCTCATCTCGTTCAACGTAAACGCTTCGACGGCGCCATCGGTCGCTTCCATGTAGGCGGCCAGATGCGGTGCCCCCATATGGGTCTGCCACAACGCGCGGCTCTCCCAGTTTTCGTAGAACAGAAAATGCGCCGGGTTGTCGTTGTCCTGATGCAGGTCGTAGTTGATGCAACCTTCTTCGCCCCGCGTGATGTCGATGAGCTTGAGAAGCTCAGCCTTCACAAGGTCGATCTTGTCGGGGTTGGCTTTGATGTTGGCAACGATGGTCAGCTTGGCCATTGGTTTCATCCTTTGTTTGATCCCTGAGTGAGGAATTTACTTGGACGACCATTCGGGATAAATATTCCTCTTGAGAAAACATAATCCGGAAAAAGCGGCCAATGCTTCTCGACAATCTCAGGCTGTTCATGACCATCTCTGAGAAGGGCAGCCTTGTGGCGGCGGCCCGGGAAACCGGTATGTCCACGACCACGGTTTCGGAACGTTTAGCAGCACTCGAAGCGCATTACGGCGTGGTCTTGTTCAACCGTACAACACGGTCCATCAGCCTCACCGAAGAGGGCCGGACACTTATAGACGGGGCCAGATCGGTTCTGAGCGAAGTCGCTGACCTTGACGCACGCATTCGCCATGGGGCCGAGACACTCTCCGGGCTGATCCGCATCTCAGCACCCGTCGATCTTGGGCGCTCCTTCATATCTCGCGCCATAGAGAGCTTTACCGACGAAAACCCCGCGGTTTCCGTCGAGCTGTCCTTGTCAGACGGATATGTCGATCTTGTCGGTCAAGGATTTGATCTGGCCGTACGCTTTGGCAACATGATGGACTCAACCCTGAGACTACGCAGCCTCGGTCGGTTCCAAAGGCTCGTCTGTGCCTCTCCGGCCTATTTGGACAGACATGGGACCCCGGAACTTCCCGAGGACCTCGTTGGCCATAATTGCCTCGTGATGCGCTTCGGAGAGAGTTTGGACAACGTCTGGGAATTCGGCAAAGGGTCCAAGCGGCATCGCGTGGCGGTGCGCGGAAGCAGGATTGTGAATGACGGTTGGCTCATTCGCTCCTGGGCGCTGGCCGGACATGGGATCGTCTTGAAGTCCGAATTGGATGTCGCCGACGATATTCGAGCTGGCACCTTGGTTTCGCTGCTCGCCGAGCATTTGCCGCCACCGAACCCGCTACAGATGATGTTCCCCCCAGCAAGAGCGCAGCCGCGCCGCGTTTCGGCCTTTGCCGACCATCTTCTTGCGTCGGTTCCCACAACTGAAAGGAACGGCGCGTAGCTCCGGCGCCGAGGTTCCAGAAGACGACGCCAGCAAAAGCGCCCCGCAAAGCTCCGGTTCATCTGCAGAATGGCAGTGACAGCTCGGTTCGCAAAACCGTCGCTCGGTCTGAGGATCTGCTCGCCGCGCTGCTGCAAGTCCGCGTGGAGCCCGGGGGCACCCAAGCTGCGTTTTGCCCACATGTCCAACTAGGGCTCTCCGCCATTCAAAAAACACTCCAACGGCTATGCGACAAGAGAGCCCCGAGGATCGTCGGCGTTCTGATATTTCGCTGACGGATTACGGCGTTGGGCTGCGCTCCGAGCTTGTTCCCTTCGCAATGGACATCATAACCGACGCGACTTCTGGCGTGTCACGCGAAGACCTGGAGACAACGCTAAAGACCCTTCGGGCATTCGCCAAAAACTTGGCATGAGCGACATGAACCATTTCAAAGACAGGAGGATGGCATGACATCCTACAACTACGAGTCTTTCTCACCAGACAACTACGACCTGGCGAGCGCTGATGGGCCAGACGTGGGCCAAAAAGCACCGGATTTCCAACTGGAAACCCCTGATGGCGAAATGCGAAACCTTCTCGACTTTGAGGGTGAGTGCCTCGTCCTCGAACTGGGGAGCATGACCTGTCCCCTCTTTCTGACACGCCATGACAGCATGCAGAAAATCGCGAGCGACTACCCCAATGCCGCGCATGCAGTTCTATATGTCCGTGAAGCCCATCCGGGCGCGGCAATCCCGGCGCATAAATCAATGGATGATAAAAAGGCTGTGGCTTCAATCCTGAAGACCGAGCTTTATGACCTGCGGACAATTCTCGTGGATGGCGTCGGGGGCGAGGCGCATTTGGCTTACGGGAGCATGCCTAACGCGGTCTATATCATCGACGGCAAAGGTATCGTGCGCTTCAAGGCACCATGGAACAACAGCGCCACAACACGTCGCGCGCTGGACGCCGTGCTTCAAAACAAACCTGCGGATTTCAAGAGCTACTTCAAACCCGCCAAGCCTGGGATCGTTCTCAGTACGGCAAAGCGTGCGGGAAAGGGGTCGGCAAAGGACTTCTTCCATGGCTTGCCAAGGTTGATCTGGAATGTGCTGATCAAGAACAACCTGCGGACTTTCTTGGGGCGCTCATAATCCGGGCTTGAGCTGATCTGCGGTTGCGAGCCGCCTTTTGGGTGTTTGCCACAAAGGGCAGCTTGATCCGCGAGGCAGGCAAAAAAGGGCGTGCTGCGTCGAGGCGCGGCGGAGGCTCTGTCCCGGCATCGGGATCACTGACGTTGGTTTAGGGCCCCGCTGATAGCGCGGGCCCTCGTCGTTCAGGGACGCCAGGTCAGGAAGTTGCCGATCATCCGCAGACCTGCGGCCTGACTTTTTTCCGGGTGAAATTGCGCGCCGACCAAGTTGCCTCGCCCAACGATCGCCGTGACCGGACCGCCATAGTCGCAATGGGCCAGCAGGGTCGCGGGGTCGGTGACCTGCATGTGGTAGGAATGGACGAAATAGGCATGATCGCCCGTCGCGACCCCCTCCAGCACCGGATGCGGGCGGTCCACGATCAGATCGTTCCATCCCATATGGGGCACCTTGAACCCCGGGTCCGAGGGGGTGATCGGCACCACCTCGCCACCGATCCAGTCAAAGCCCGCCGTCTCGGTGTATTCGCGTCCCGTGGTCGCCATCAGCTGCATGCCGACACAGATCCCCATGAAAGGCCGCGCCTTGACGGTCACCGCCTCCTCGATGGCCTCGAACAGGCCACCGAACCCTTCGAGCCCCGCGCGGCAGGCCGGGAACGCCCCGTCGCCGGGCAGCACGATCCGGTCGGCCTTGGCCACCAGTTCGGGATCCGAGCTCACCCGCACCTCGCCGCCATCTACCTCCCGCGCCATCCGCTCAAAGGCCTTCTCGGCCGAATGCAGATTGCCGCTGTCGTAATCTACCAGAACCGTCAGCACGTCAGAGCGACCCTTTGGTCGAGGGGATGGCATCCGCCTTGCGCGGATCTGTTTCCAGCGCATCCCGCAAGGCGCGGGCCACGGCCTTGAACGCCGCCTCGGCGATGTGGTGGCTGTTGATCCCGGCAAGCGCCGAGACATGCAGCGTCAGCCCGCCATGGGTCGAGAGCGCCTGAAAGAACTCGCGCACCAGCTCGGTGTCGAACGCGCCGATCTTGGAGGTGGGCAGTGCCACGTCCCAGACAAGATAGGGCCGCCCGGAGATGTCGAGCGCGGCGCGCACCAGCGCGTCATCCATCGGCAGAAGGCAGGAGCCGTAGCGCACGATCCCGCGCTTGTCGCCCACGGCCTCGCTGAGCGCCTGACCCAACGCGATCCCCACATCCTCCACCGTGTGGTGATCGTCGATATGCAGATCCCCGTCACAGCGGATCGTCATATCCACCAGCGCGTGGCGGCTGAGCTGATCCAGCATGTGGTCGAAAAACCCGACCCCGGTCTGGTTGTCATAAACCCCTGTCCCGTCGAGATTGATCTCGACCGAGATGTCGGTTTCAGCGGTCTTGCGGGTGATGGTCGCGCGGCGCATGGGGTGATCCTTCCTTTGCCCCGGCCTTTTGGCATGGGTCGCGCGCGCTGCCAAGCCCGGGCTGCGCGGCCAGGGCCACCCCTGCAAGGGCGCAGACCATGCCCGCGACCTGCCATTGGGTCGGCCTTTCGTCCAGAACGACCACCGCCAGCACCGCGCCGCCAAAGGCCAGCCCGCTGCCCAACACCGTGCCCCCGCAGAGCCCCGCACGCCCGAGCGCCCAGCTCAGCCCGAGGATCATCAGGGGGCTCACCGCATAGATCACACCAGCCTGCTTGGCCGAGGCGTGCTCCAGCCCGGCATAGAGGACAGTGTTTGTCCCGATCACCCCCAGCAGCGCGAGCCCGCAAAGCCGCGCGAGATCGCGGCGCAAGGCTGCGTGGACCGCCACCCGGTCGCGCCACAGGACGGGTGCCAAACACAGCGCCGCGAGGCTCCAGCGCGCGGCATTGAGCCAGACCGGATCGCTCAGGGCGTGCACAGCCCGGGCGGCGACGAAATTCCCGGCCCACAGCAGGGAGGCCAGAACAAGGATCAGCGCAGGGCGCAGGTCTTGGAACATTGTCGAGCTCAAATTCGGTTTGTCGAAATAACTGGGCCAAACCTGTCTTCCCCAACGTCAGCGCTTCGTCAGCAGGGGCCATTGCCCTGCCCCGCGAAACCCTGCATGGTCCGCGCAAAATCGAATTCGAGGGAGAGACACATGTCCGATGACACGCCGAGCTACGGCTTTGACACGCTGCAAATCCATGCGGGCGCCCGCCCGGACCCGGCCACCGGGGCACGGCAGACGCCGATCTATCAGTCCACCGCCTATGTGTTCCGCGACGCTGATCATGCGGCCGCGCTCTTCAACCTGCAGGAAGTGGGCTACATCTACTCGCGCCTGACCAACCCCACGGTCGCCGTTCTGCAGGAACGCATCGCAACGCTTGAGGGCGGTGTCGGCGCAGTCTGCTGCTCCTCCGGGCATGCGGCACAGATCATGGCGCTCTTCCCGCTGATGCAGCCGGGCTGCAATGTGGTGGTCTCGACCCGGCTCTATGGTGGCACGGTCACCCAGTTCAGCCAGACCATCAAACGCTTCGGCTGGTCGGCGAAATTCGTGGATTTCGACGATCTGGACGCGGTCAAGGCGGCCATCGATGGCGACACCCGCGCGGTGTTTGGCGAGGCGATCGCCAATCCGGGCGGCTACATCATGGATGTGCGCGCCATTGCGGACATCGCCGACGCGGCTGGCATCCCGCTGATCATCGACAACACCACGGCGACGCCGTATCTCTGCCGCCCGATCGAGCATGGTGCGACGCTCGTGGTGCATTCGACCACGAAATACCTGACCGGCAACGGCACCGTGACCGGCGGCTGCGTCGTCGACAGCGGCAAGTTCGACTGGATGGCCTCGGACAAGTTCCCGTCCCTGAGCCAGCCCGAGCCCGCCTATCACGGGTTGAAATTCGCCGAGACCTTCGGACCGCTGGCCTTCACCTTCCACGGGATCGCCGTGGGCCTGCGCGATCTGGGCATGACCATGAACCCGCAGGGCGCTCATTACACGCTGATGGGGATCGAGACGCTCAGCCTGCGCATGGAGCGGCACGTCGAGAATGCCGAGAAGATCGCCAAATGGCTCGAGGCCGATGACCGCGTGGATTTCGTGACCTATGCCGGTCTCGAAAGCTCGCCCTATTACAGCCGGATCAAGGATGTCTGCCCCAAGGGCGCGGGCGCGCTCTTCACCTTCGCGGTCAAGGGCGGCTACGAGGCCTGCATCAAGCTGGTCGACAGTCTCGAGATCTTCAGCCACGTGGCCAATCTCGGCGACACGCGCTCGCTGATCATCCACTCGGCCTCGACCACGCACCGCCAGCTCACGCCTGAGCAGCAGGAGGCGGCAGGTGCGGCCCCCAATGTGGTGCGCGTCTCCATCGGCACCGAGGATGCCGATGACCTGATCGCGGATCTGGATCAGGCCCTGGCAAAAGCGACCGCCTGAGATCGGGCAACAGACGGCCCCAAAAGGCCCCGCTTCGGCGGGGCTTTTTCTTGGCCTCATGCTCGGGCGCCCCAGAGGTTGCCGCGATCGGAGCATGTTCGGCGGCTCCGATCGCCCGCCGATCCGCGCCATGATCAGGGCATTCCCCCAAGATCCACCGACAGGATCATGGCCATGACCAGCCCTATGGTCCGTGCAACTGCTCTGCGGTTGATCCTGCAAGGAGCTGTCGGGGCGCGAGGGCGACAGGCATCAGGCCGGTCGCACAGACGCCTATCGCAGGCCTGCGCCATCCGTGACGCGGCTGCCCGAGCCCTCCGCTGCGAGGCATGGTATACGGGGAAGGACACCATGCAGGCCTTCGCAAAACCGCCGAGGCAAAGCCGCATTCGCAAAGAGTTCAAGACGACAGAGCGCGCGCTCAGGCCGAATTGCGGCACGACCCGAGGGCGCCAACACAGAGAGACCTCTCATGCCCCACCCGCCCTTCCGCCCCCGCGCCCTTGGTGAAATCGCCATCCGCTGCCGCGATTTCGCGGCCATGCAGGATTTCTATGGCCGCATTCTGGGGCTCGAACGCCTGACGCCCGGCTCACGGGGCGGGCATCGCGCGGGCATCGTTTTCTTCCGGCTCGGAGAGAGCTTCGGCGGCCATGTGGCGGTGCTCGCGCTTTTTGCCGATGAGGCGGGCGGGATCTCCATGTCGCCGGAGCGTCGTGCGACCGAGCTGGAGGCCGGGCAACGCTCCTCCCTGCATCATCTGGCGCTGAGCCTGCCCTGGGCCGAGCAAGAGGCCGCGGCGGACTGGCTGCGCCAAGAGGGCTGTGAGGTGCGGTTCGAAACCTTCCAGTGGACCGGCTGGCGCGGGCTTTTCACCCGGGATCCCGATGGCAACACGGTCGAACTGGTCGCCGCCGACGCGGATTGGCACAACTCCTGACGGGATGGCCCCGTCGCGCCCCGGGACAGATCCCTGTGGCCCGCTGCCGCGAACTCTGCTTCTGTGTTCCAGCAGCGCAGACAGAGGAGACATTGCCCATGTCGACACCCCCCTCCACCGCCACGGTCTTGATCTCCCACGCCACATCTGCGGAGGATCTCGACGCGGTGCGGGATCTGGTGCGCGGCTTTTACCGCTTTGCCATGGCGCATGTGGCCAAGGCGACAGGCCGCGACCCGCAGACGGAGAACCCGTCGGTCTTTGCCAATCTCGACGCGGAACTTGCAGGTCTGCCGGGAAAATACGGTCCGCCAACGGGCTGCCTGCTTCTGGCCCGTCTGGACGGGCGGCCCGTGGGCACGGTGGCCTTTTTCGCCCATTCCGAGACGGATATGGAAATCAAGCGCATGTTTGTCCGTCCGGAGGCCTGGGGCCACGGGCTGGGCACGCAGCTTCTGGAGGCGCTGCTGACCGAGGCCCGCGCGGCGGGCTATGCACGGTTCTTCCTGTCGACACACCAGTCGCTGAACCATGCCCATGCGCTCTATCGGCGGATGGGGTTTGTGGACCAGCCGGTCTCCGCCGCCTTTCCGGGCGCTATTGAGGGTGTCGACCTTTGCATGGAGATGCGCGAAGGTGAGGGGCATTTCGAGAAAGACCCCGATTGACCCATCCTTCCGATCCTTTCGCCCACCACCCCGAGTTGCGCGGGCAGATTGCGGATCCTGAAACTTCGTTCTTTCGCACCTTCGATGTCGAGGCGCTGCTGCAGGCGCATCCGCATCTCACCGACCTGCGGGACTGGGTCTATTCGGATGCCGAGCGCGAGGCGATCCGGCGCGACGCCCTCGCCGGGCATGACGGGGACCTTTGGATCTTCGGCTATGGCTCATTGATGTGGGACCCGGCGCTGCGCTTTGTCGAGCTGCGCCGCGCACGGCTCGAGGGCTATGCCCGCCGGCTCATCCTGCTCGACGACAAGGGCGGACGCGGCACGAAAGAGGCCCCGGGGCTGATGGCGGCGCTGGATGACGGCCCGGGCTGCGACGGGCTGGCCTTTCGCATCGCCGCGGCGGATGTCGAGATCGAAACCGAGATCCTCTTTCGGCGCGAGATGATCGGGCCCGGCTACCTGCCGATCCTGCATCCGGTCGCGCTCGCCGACCAGACGGTCTCTGCGCTGGTCTTTGTCGCCGACCATAGCGAGGCGGTCATTCTCGGCGATATCTGCCGGGATCGGCAGCTCCGCTATCTCGCCACGGGGTCCGGGCTGCTCGGCACGAGCCGCGACTACCTCGCGAGCATCGTGGATCACTTTTGCCAATTCGGGATCGAGGACGCCCATTGCAGCGCGCTGCTGCGCGAGGTGGATGCCCGGATCGCCGCAACCACAGCCGAGGATGCCACGCCATGAGCCCGCCCATTCCCTTTTTCGATGGCCATAACGATTTCGTTCTGCGGTTGATGAAGACCCCCGCCCCGCGCGACGAGACCTGGCTCGGCACGGGCGAGATGGGGCATATGGATCTGACCCGCATGAAGGAGGCCGGGTTCGCGGGCGGGCTGTTCGCGATCTTCGTGCCCCCGCTCGGGGCCGGGAAGCCGCCCGATTTCAAGGCGCTCATGGCGCACCCGCCCTATGCAATGCCCATGCCGCCCCAGATGACCCATGCCGAAGCCCAGCCAGATGCCCTGACCATGGCCGGACTGCTGCACTGGATGGAACGGTCCGCGCCCGACGACTTCAAGCTGTGCCGCAGCGCCCCCGAGATCCGCACGGCCATGGCCGCCGGACGGGTTGCCGGGGTCATGCATCTGGAAGGGGCCGAGGCGATCGGCCCCGATCTCGACGCGCTCTACCTGTTTCACGAGATGGGCCTGCGGTCGCTCGGCCCGGTCTGGAGCCGGGACACGATTTTTGGCTACGGGGTGCCCATGGCCTTTCCGGGCAGCCCGGATATCGGCCCCGGCCTGACGCAGACCGGCAAGGACCTGATCCGGCTCTGCGACGCGCTGGGGATCATGATCGATCTGTCCCATCTCAACGAGAAGGGGTTCGACGACGTGGCCGCCGTCTCGCAGGCGCCGCTGGTGGCCACCCATTCCAACGCCCATGCGATCTGCAACAGCCCCCGGAACCTGACCGACCGGCAATTGCACATGATCCGCGAACGCAAGGGGATGGTCGGTCTGAACTTCGCGACCTTCTACCTCAACGCGGATGGTCGCTCAGACAGTGACATGGGCTGGGACGTGATGCTGCGGCATCTCGATCATCTGATCACCGAACTGGGCGAGGACCATGTGGGGCTCGGCTCGGATTTCGATGGGTGTATCCTGCCGGATCTGATCGGGGATGTGACCGGGGTGCGCGGCCTCTTTGCGGCGATGAGCGCCCATGGCTATGACGCGGCCCTGATCGCCAAGCTCGCGCGCGAAAACTGGCTGGCCTGCCTGGACAGGTGCCTGACCTGAGCCCGCGCGATCTTTACGGCCCGGCCCGGGCGTAACCCGCGCGCGCGGCCATCTGAGCAAGACCTTGGTCGCCAGATGTGCCGCCGTCCAGGGGACTGCCGGGTCCCGGACCCCTTATGACGGGTCCCGGACACGGCGCGGCGCGCGCCTGTCGCGGGATTACTGCGCGAGTTCGATGACGAGCGAGACGGTCGCGGACATCGACACCTCGCCCGCCGCCACGGGCACCGCCGCGTCGGCCATCGCCATTTCGGCGCGCATCATCTGCGG
Organism: Dinoroseobacter sp. S375; assembly: GCF_049800775.1. Lineage (NCBI taxonomy): Bacteria > Pseudomonadati > Pseudomonadota > Alphaproteobacteria > Rhodobacterales > Roseobacteraceae > Dinoroseobacter > Dinoroseobacter sp. S375. The sequence continues at coordinate 485,206 of NZ_JBNAFR010000001.1, forward strand.
GCCGCGAAACCCGCCCTGCTCGGTGATGGAGCGGATCGGGCCCAGCCCCACGCCAGCCGCCGTAGCCAGCGTCTCGGCCCGGGCCAGCGCGTCCTTCATCGCCGCCTCGCGGGCGGCGGTCTCCAGCGGGCCGGGGGCCTGCACCCCGAAGCTCAACCCGCCAAAGCTGTTGGCGCCATCCCCGACACTGGCATCGAGGATCTCGCCCAGACGCTCCAGATCACGGACCCGCACGGTCAGGATATTGCTCGCCCGAAAGGCCACGATCCGGCGGGACTGACCGCGGTAATCCTGCCCGGGCTCATAGACCGGGCTCAGGGACAGGTCCGAGGTCTGCAGGTCCCGGGGCGCGACATCGAACCCCTGCAACTTGGCAAGCACCGCCGACATCTGGCTCGCATTCCCGGCCAGCGCCCGATCCGCACGCCGGTCCTCGGTGACCACGCCGATACGGATCGTCGCCATATCGGGAATCGCAGGGATCTGCGCGGTGCCGGTCACATTCAGCAGCCCCGGGTCGTCGGCCGCACGCGCCACCTGCGCAGGCAGGCTCAGGCCGAGCACCACGAGCAGCGCAGCGCAAAGGGCCAATGGGCGGGAAACAGGAGAAAAACGGCGCATCATGGCCTCCTTGGGGCAGAACAAACCAGCACGCGAAAAGGGCAAGTGTCCTTCCATCACTGGCGTAAACACGGTACAAGGTGGCCACAGGAGGTGGATGATGCAAGAGCTGCGACAGGGTCGATGAAGCCGAGCTTTGCGCTTCTGTTGTCCCAGGATGGTCTGGTACTGTGTCACCGCACCAGCGATGGCTGGCTGCGGGTCGGCGAGGTCTTGCTGACGGCCACGGATGTGGCGGGCGAGCTGGCCGCGCTGCGCACCCGCGCGCTGGAGATCGCCAAAGCCCAGAAGCTGGGGCCGCTGATCACCAAGCTGGTCCTGCCGAACAGCGAAATCCTCTATGACAGGATCTCGGTCGAAGGCGTCACGGGTCCCGATTACGACGCGGTGATCCGGGAGCGGCTCGATGGCCGCACGCCCTATGCCATGGACGAGCTCTGCTATGATTACGTGGTCACGCAAGGCGAGGCGCAGGTCGCCGTGGTCGCCCGCGAGACCCTGGCCGAGGCCGAGGCCTTTGCCACCGAGCATGGGCTCGAACCGGTCTGTTTTGCCGCCGTGCCGCCCAAGGGTGCGTTCTCGGGCGAGGCGATGTTCGGCACCACCCGGCTCGCGCCGGATCTGCTGGCGCCCACCGAAACGCTGGAGCGGGATATGGCCCCGGTCGTCATTCTGGGCGAGACGGATTGGGTCGGCGCACGGGCGGCGTCCCAGCCCCCGACAGAAAGCGTGGCCCCACCGCCCGAGGCCGACGCACCGGTCGCAACCGCGGCACCGCCCGAACCCGCGCCGGAGCCGTCCCAAGACCCGGATCCGATGCCGCCGGAACCCGCGGTGGCAGCGCCCGCCCCGGTGGAGGCGCAGCCGGATCTGCCTGCGCCCTCATCTGTGGATGAGATACCTGCTCCGGTCGCCCCGGCCCCGCCCCGGGCCCGGGCGGAAGCAGCAGCCAAGCTAGCCCCGCCCGAAGCCGTGGTCGCGGCCGAGAAACTGGCGGAACTGGCCGCGCCGGCAAAACGCAGCTCGCGCTCGCTGGGATTGATCCTGACCCTCGCGCTGCTGGCGGCGATGGTGCTTGTGGGGGTCGTGGCCGCCGTCCTGGAACAGGATGATGTGGTCAGCACCGGCGCGGCACCGCAGGCGATCGACGAGGCAGCGCCCGCCCCGGAGCCCTCGCCAGAACAGCGGGCCGGGGCCACGCCAACGCCCGCGCCTGACACGGCAGAAGACACTACCCCGCCCGTGATCGCCGAGGCTGCCCTAGGTCCGGCGGAGCAACCGGGCGTTTCCGCTATCACGGCGATGACCGATGGCCCGCCGCAACCCACCGCCCCTGCGCCCGTCGTCAGCCGGTTCGACGCGCTGCCCACCCCCGAGGAGGTTGCCGAGGGGGAGGAAGCCACGGTGCCCGGCACGCCAACCCCAGCCCCGGCCCCGGCAGCAGCCCCAACAACCGCCCCGGTGGCGGTCAGTGATGCGCCTTCGTCACCCGCTTTGCCCACCACGGCCCCGCCCGCGCAGACCAGCGATGCGGAACCGCCCGTCGCGGCGCGCGACCTGCGCCCGCCCCTGATCGAAACCGAGACACGCTATGCCGCCAGCGGCATCTGGCAACGCAGCCCGGATCCCCTGCAACCCATCGCACCGACGGTGATCGGGGATCTCTACGTGGCCGCGCTGGACCGGGATGTGGCGATCGAGGACGCACTCGCCCTGCCCGCCTATATGGACAGCCAGGACCTGCGCCCGGTCTCGCCGCAACCCCCTGTGGCGCCCGGGCAGTTCTTCGATTTGAGCGCGGACGGGTTCGTCACGCCGACCCCCGAGGGGGCTCTGACGCCCGAGGGCGTGCTGGTCTTCTCCGAGCCGGGCACACGTCCGAGCCCGCGCCCGCAGATCACGCCCGTGACCACAACCGAAGACCTGCGACTGGCCGCGCTCGCGTCGCAGCGCCCGCCGCCGCGTCCGAAAAACGTCGCCGAATTGCAGGAGCGCGCGGAACTTGACGGACGCAGCCGGGCCGAGCTGGCCGGGCTGACCCCGACCCCGCGCCCCGCTTCGATCCAGGAGCTGGCCGCCGCCGAAACCCCCGAGGCCGTTCCCGCCAACGCCATGGCGCGATCGGTCTATCCGGACCAGCGCCCGAGCAATTTCGCGCAGCTTGTGGCTGCAGCCCGGGCGGCCCGGGTCGCCACGGCCGAGCCCTCAACCGGTCAGAACCGAGGCGTCGCCGCGGCCTCCACCGCCTCCTTCGCTGCTGCAGCCCCCGCGCCGCAGCGGGAGACGGCCCCGACAATCCCGACCACGGCCTCGGTGGCCCGGCAGGCCACCATCGAGGATGCGCTGCGCCTCAACCGGATCAACCTGATCGGCGTCTATGGCACCCCGAACAGCCGCCGGGCGCTCGTGCGTCTGGCCTCGGGTCGCTATGTGAAGGTCGAGGTCGGCGACCGCGTGGACGGGGGCCGGGTCGGCGCGATTGGCGAGACCTCGCTGCAATACACCAAGGGCGGGCGCAACATCACGCTGGAGATGCCGCGCGGATAGGCACTTACTGCCAAAGGGCGCGTGGGACAGCCCTGCGGGTTTACCCGCAGCGCATCCCCGTTACAGTGAGACGGCGCATATCCCATCGCGGCCCGTTGCGGGCCGGACGATCCCTTAGGAAGTTTCCATGACCGAATTCCTCATCCAGGCCAGCATTTTTCTGTTGGCGGCCGTGATTGCCGTGCCACTTGCCGTGCGGCTCGGGCTCGGCTCGGTTCTGGGCTACCTGCTGGCGGGGATCGTGATCGGGCCGGTGCTCGGCCTGATCGGCTCGGATGTGAACGAGTTACAGCATTTCGCCGAGTTCGGCGTGGTGATGATGCTGTTCCTGATCGGGCTGGAGCTTGAACCCCGCGCGCTCTGGGACATGCGGGACCGATTGCTCGGGCTTGGCGGGCTGCAGATCGGGCTGACCATGGCCGCGATCATGGGGGGCTGTATCCTGCTGGGCTTTGCCTGGCCTGTGGCGCTGGCGATCGGGATGATCATGGCCCTGTCCTCGACCGCGATCGTGCTGCAGACGCTGAACGAAAAACGGCTGATGCAGACGCCGGGCGGGCGCAACGCCTTCTCAGTATTGCTGACGCAGGATATCGCGGTGATCCCGATGCTGGCCTTCATGCCGCTTCTGGCGCTGTCGGCCCTGCCCCATGCCACGGTCGAGGGGGGGCCCGCCGCCGGTCTGATCGGGATGACAGCCGCCCCCGATGGCAGCATGCATGTGGCCGAAGAGGCCGCCGCTCAAGGCGGCCACGGGGCCGGACATGGCGACCATTCCGCCAGCGCCGTGGTGCATTTCCTCGAACAGTTGCCGGGTTGGGGCGTCACCCTTGTGACGATCTCGGCCATTCTCGCCATCGTGCTGGGCGGTCACTACCTGACCCGGCCGGTCTTCAAGTTCATCCACGGCGCGCGGCTGCGCGAAATGAACACGGCGGTGGCGCTTCTCTTTGTGGTGGGGGTGGCCTCGATCATGCTGATCCTCGGCCTGTCCCCCGCGCTGGGAACCTTCCTTGCCGGTGTGGTGCTGGCCAATTCCGAGTACCGGCACGAGCTCGAGGCGGATATCGAACCCTTCAAGGGGCTGCTGCTGGGCCTCTTCTTCCTGACCGTCGGGGCCGGGATCAACTTTCAGGTCCTGTTTGGCCAGCCCTTGCTGCTGCTCGGCCTGACCCTCGGCCTGATGGCGGTGAAGGGCATCATCCTGCTGTTCCTCGCCTTGCTCTTCAAGATCCGCGGGCGCGACCGCTGGCTCTTTACCCTCAGCCTCGCGCAGGCGGGGGAGTTTGGCTTCGTGCTCATCAGCTTTGCGGTGAACACCAATGTCCTGCCGGGCGAGATCAGCCAGACGCTTCTGCTCGTGGTGGCGCTCTCGATGCTGCTCACCCCGCTCCTCTTCATCGTCTACGATCAGGTCAGCGCCCGCATGCAGGACAGCGGCGGCCCCGAGCGCCCCGATGACGAGATCGACGAGCAGCAGCCGATCATCATCGCCGGGATCGGGCGGTTCGGGCAGGTGGTCAACCGCATGGTGCAGATGACCGGCATGAAGACCACGGTGCTCGACCATGATCTGGAGATGATCGAGCTGATGCGGCGCTTCGGGTTCAAGGGGTTCTTCGGGGACCCGACCCGGCCCGAGCTTCTGCATGCCGCGGGGCTCGACAAGGCGCGGGTGCTGGTGGTGACGCTGGACGACCGGGAGGCGGTGCTGAAACTCGTCACCTATGCCCGTCGGATGCGCCCGGATCTGCATATCGTGGCCCGTGCCCGCGACCGGGTGCATGTCTATGAGCTCTATGCCGCGGGGGCCAATGACATCGTGCGCGAGACCTTTGACAGCTCGCTCCGGGCGGGGCGTTATGTGCTCGAGAATATGGGGATGAGCGAGTTCGACGCCGCCGATGCCGAGCACACGTTCTTTCGGATGGACCGCAAGGCGATGCGGGATCTGGCCGTGCTGTGGAAACCCGGCGTGCCCGTGACCGAGAACGAGGCCTATGTCGCCCGCGCCAAGGAACTGAACCGCGATCTCGAAACCGCATTGGTCAGCACGCTGGATGAGACCGAAGGCATGACCGGACATAGCGAGCGCTTTGCCACGCTGGAATCCGAAACTGCCGTCACCCGCGCCAAGCGCTAGGGATCAGCCGTCCGAGACCCCCGCCTCGGCGAAGGTGGCCATGCCGGAATGGCAGGCCACGGCCCCTTTGAGCACGCCAAGCGCCAGTGCCGCGCCCGAGCCCTCGCCCAGCCGCAGCCCGAGCGACAGGATCGGCGTCTTGCCCAGCTTTTCGAGCAGCGCGCCATGGGCGCCTTCCGCCGAGAGATGCCCGGCCAGCGCGTGATCGAGCGCGCCGTCCTGCGCCTCGGCGAGACAAGCCGCCGCCGCACAGCAGATGAACCCGTCGAGCAGTACCGGAATGCCATCGGCCCGCGCCCGGGCAATCGCACCGACCATGGCCGCAAGCTCGCGCCCACCGAGACAGCGCAACACCTCGAGCGGATCGCCCAACGCCGCAGCATTCGCCGCCAGCGCCGTGGTCACGGCGTGCGCCTTGCGGGTCAGCCCATCGGCATCGACACCGGTGCCGCGCCCGACCCACTCCTCTGCCGCGCCACCATAGAGTGCGGCGCAGATCGCCGCGGCGGCGGTGGTGTTGCCAATCCCCATCTCGCCCGCCACCAGCAGATGCGCGGCGGGATCCACCGCGTGCCAGCCGGTGCGCAGGGCGGCGACAAGCTCTGCCTCGGTCATCGCCGGGCCTTCGGTGAAATCTGCGGTTGGCCGATCGAGGTCGATCGGATGCACGGTCATCCGCGCACCAAAGGTCTCGCTGAGCTGGTTTATCGCCGCGCCGCCGGCCTCGAAATTCGCGACCATCTGCGCGGTGACATCTGCCGGAAAGGCCGAAACGCCCTTGGCCGCGACACCGTGATTGGCGGCAAAGATCACCACCTGCGGCGTATCGATCCGCGGCATGTCCGTGCCCTGCCAAGCCGCCACCCAGATCGCCAGATCCTCGAGCCGGCCGAGCGCGCCCGGCGGCTTGGTCAGCACGTCGTTGCGCGCCCGCGCCTGCGCCTCGGCGGGACCGTTGCGCCCCGGCGCCCGCACCAGCACCGCGCGAAACGCGCTCAGACTGTCGAACGGGGCATCGGTCTGCGGGGCTGTGCTGGACATCCGGGCGGTTTCCTGTCGATAGAGGGTCTTGGCGGCACTGTTGACCCCAACGGACCGCCCCCGCCACGCGACAGTCCGCCACAGCCGACGGAGGCCCTGATGTCCCGCCCGCATCTCCGCGATCTGCCCCTCGCCCTGAGCCTGCTCAGCCGTCTGCCCGTCCCCGTGGATCACAGCCGCGCGGGTGACCGCGCCGCCACAGCCGCCTGGGCCTATCCGCTGGTCGGGGCCGGGCTCGCGGCGCTGGCGGGCGGGCTGGCCTGGACACTCGCCGCGCTGGGGCTGCCCCCGGGCCCGGTGGCCGGGGCGGTTCTGGTGCTGCAGGTGATGATCACCGGCGCGCTCCATGAAGACGGGCTGGCCGACAGTGCCGATGGCCTCTGGGGCGGGTGGGAGCCCGCGCGACGGCTGGAGATCATGCGCGACAGCCGGATCGGCGCCTACGGGGTGCTCGCATTGGGGCTGAGCCTGATTTTGCGATGGTCGTGCCTTGTGGCAATCCTCGATGCGGCGGGACCCGGCGGGCTGATTGCGGCCCTTGTGGCTGTCGGCGCCCTGTCACGCGGCGCGATGGTCGCCGTCATGCATGTCCTGCCCTTTGCGCGCAGCGATGGCCTCTCGCGGCGGGTGGGGGCGGTGCCGCGCGGATCCGCGCTTCTGGCCTGCGCCCTCGCCCTCGGGATCTGCGCCGGATTGTGGGGCGGCATAGCGCTGGCCCTGCTGGCCCTGAGCGGAGGCGCAGCGGCGTTGATCGTCGGGGCCTTGGCCAAGGCCCGGATCGGCGGGCAAACCGGTGACATCCTCGGCGCGACCCAGCAGGTCGCCGAGATCGCCGCCCTCGCCGTCCTGACCACGCTGGTCTGACGCGCCCCGCCCCACGAAAAAAGCCGCCCCGAGGGACGGCTTGTTCATTCGTTACCGGGCCGGATCAGGCAGCGGCGCGCGAAACCAGAACGTCGTCGATCCGCTTCTGCGCGTTGCCCTCGTCATCCCCGCTCACCGCAGCGATTTCGCGGGTCAGACGCTCCAGCGCCGCCTCGTACAGCTGACGCTCGGAATAGCTCTGCTCGCGCTGGTCGTCCGAGCGGTGCAGGTCCCGCACCACCTCGGCAATCGCGATCAGGTCGCCGGAATTGATCTTTTGCTCGTATTCCTGAGCACGGCGGGACCACATGGCGCGCTTGACGCGGGCCTTGCCCTTGAGCGTGTCCATCGCCTTGGAGACGATGTCGGGGCTGGACAGGCTGCGCATGCCCACTTCGGTCGCCTTGTTGGTCGGCACCCGCAATGTCATCTTGTCCTTCTCGAACGAGATCACAAACAGCTCAAGCGTCAGTCCGGCGATTTCCTGCTCTTCGATGGAAACGATCTGACCCACGCCATGGGCGGGGTAGACGACATATTCATTCGGGCGGAAGTCGTTGGATTTGTTCGCTTTGCTCATGCACTTTCACTCCTGCTTGTGGCGCCGCCCAGACCGCAGGGGGACGTGGTCGCGCGGTGGCGTCCAGTTGCCCGAATTGCGGCGGTAAAAAAAACGCAACGGCACGAGGCTGAAGCGTTTCGGGTGGTTTCTCCACGTCAATTATGAACGCAATATAACAAAAAAAAGGCGGTTTGAGAAGGCACTTGCTGCGCCTGCACAGGGATGAGTGCCCCGAAACCACCCGTTTCGGTCGATTTTCGTTCACTTCTCGCGTAGCGGGGCCCGTACAGCCGTTAGCGCGATCACCCGCCGCGAATCGTTCAGCCGCCCTCGCCCGGTGCCTCGGAGAAGTACTTGTCCAGCTTGCCGGTTTCGCCGTCGCGCTCTTCGGCCTCGGGCAGTTGATCCTTCTTGGTGATGATCACCGGCCAGGCCTCGGAATACTTGCGATTGAACTCGACCCATTTTTCCATGTCCGGCTCAGTGTCGGGCCGGATGGCGTCGGCGGGGCATTCAGGCTCGCACACGCCGCAATCGATGCATTCATCGGGGTGGATCACGAGCATGTTCTCACCCTCGTAGAAGCAGTCAACGGGGCAGACCTCGACGCAGTCGGTGTATTTGCAAGCGATGCAATTGTCGGTGACGACATAGGTCATGGGCGCGTTCCTTCGTGTGCTGCACTTGCATTAAGGTTTTGCGACGGGTCATTCAAGCGGCGGACGACGGGATTCATCCAAAGCGCGACGATCTTTCTTGGTCGGTCGGGGCCCCTTGCGCGGCGCTGAGGGCGCGTCGGGCTCAGGCGCTGGCGTCAGATCGGTATAGAGCAACTGGGCCTCCGGGGCCGGTCCCCGGCGGGTGCCGGGGACCTCGACCCGGATGACGCGGATCTCGCGCCCCTGGGCAAAAGTCAGCACATCTCCGGTGGCCACGCTGGTCGCAGGCTTGGTCACGCGCACCGCGTTGATCCGCACCGCCCCGGCGCTGACCTGCTTGGCCGCAAGGCTGCGGGTCTTGAAGAACCGCGCAAACCACAACCACTTGTCCAGCCGCTGTCGTCCGGGCGCGTCCGCCGCGCCGGCCCCCGGTGCGGCCTTGCTCAGGACTTGTCCTTCAGGCCCATCAGAGCCGCGGCGAAGGGGTTATCCGGATCGATGCGATCCTTCTTCTTGTCCGGGCGGGACTGATAGGTCTTGGGGCTGGTGTCGCGCGGACCGCGTCCACCGGGTTTGCCCTTGCCACCGGCCCCCTTGCCCCGGGGTTTGCCGCCTTGCTTGCCACCGGGCTTGCCGCTGCGGGCCTGGGCCTCGCCGCCGCCCTTGCGACCCCGGTTGTCGGTCCGACGCGGACGCGGGGCCCAGCGGAAGGTGTAGACAACCTCCATTTCCGGCTCGGCGGGCTCTGCCGCGCTCTCGGCCTCGGCCGTGGCGTCTGCGGGTGTTTCCGCATCCGCCTGCGTGGGGTCTTCGGTGGTGGCGTCGTCGGCGGTGGCGGCGTCGGCCTCGACAGGCGTTTCAGCCGCCGGGGCCTCTGCCTCTGCAGGGGTCTCTGCCTCTGCAGGCGTCTCAGCCGCAGGGAGATCGGTTTCGGCAGCGTCCTCTGCAACAGCAGGCTCCCCCTCGGCGACCGGCGTCTCGGCTTCCGCCGCCGCCTCGCCGGGCTCCCCGGCCGGGGCTGCATCCGCCGCCGGAGCGGGCTTCACCTTGGCCCGCTCCGAGCGTTCAGCGGCATAGCCCAGCCCCTGCATCAGGTCGGCAAACTGCTCCAACGTCATGCCCGTGATCGACAGCATATCCGGTGTCGCCTCGAATCCGCCGCGTGTGTCCACGCCGCGCAGCATATCCGCCAGACGCTCCAGCATGTCGATACGGATCGCCCGCGCACCCGCCGATCGATAGCCGGATTCGCTGTAGATCTCGGCGCTCACGCCCTCGATCACCGGGATCGTCACCAGTCCCGGGGGCGGGCTTTCGGGGAAGACATCGCGCCCCTTGAAGAGCGAGGACAGCACCAGACGCAGCCGCGTCGGTGCCGGCTTCAACAGAAGCGGCAGAAAGATGGTGAACTGCCCGAACCGCACGCCGTGCTTGCGCAAAAGCCCGCGCGCATCCTGGTCCAGCGCCTTGACGTCCTGGGCCACGGCGGCCCGGGGCAGAACGCCCAGCGCCTCGACCATCTGGAAGGCAAAGCCGCGCACCAGACCGGTGAGCGCCTCGTCCCGGCTCATGGCCAGAAGCGGCTCGAACAGGGCTGCGATCTTGCGGTCGATGAAATGCTGCAGACGGCGCTCGACCTTCTGGGCCACATCGGCGCCCGCCTCGTCATCGACGAAGGCCTGAACCGCGGGCTTGAGCGGGTCCGCCCCCTTCACGAGCTTGCCGACCGCCTGGTCGCCCCACATGAGGCCCCCCTGCTCGGTATAGTCGATCTCGGTATCGGGCGCGTTGTAGAACCGGTCCGCGCGCAGATGGAACTCCGGAGCCAGCGCAGAGAGAGAGGCCGCACGGACGGCCTTGGCCTCCTCCGGGGTCGCGGTCTTGTCCTGGCGGAAGCGGAACCCTTCGAGACGGCCGATCAGCTCGCCCTCCACGGTCACTTCACCTTTTTCGTTTACGTCGGCCACCAGGCTCTCCTTCTGTTTCAACCGCCGCAGAAGCACGGATGTGCGGCGATCGACAAATCGTTGGGTCAGCGCCGTGTGCAATGCGTCTGACAAGCGGTCTTCTACAGCGCGCGTCTCGCCGCGCCAATGGCTATCCTGCTCCACCCAGCCTTTGCGTTGGGCCACATAGGTCCATGTGCGAATATAGGCCAAGCGTTTCGACAATGTGTCAATGTCGCCATCTGTCCGATCAATTCGGGCGACTTGTCGCGCAAACCACGGTTCGGGGACTTTGCCATCATCATGGAGAAAGCCGAAGATATTCGTGAGCAAACCTGCATGTTCGCCACCAGATATGCCCCGAAAGTCCGGAATCCGGCAGACATCCCACAAAAGACGCACATCGCGGGCATCCGACAGACGCGCAGCGATATCGGCCTCGGCCGCGAGGGTCTTGAGCGCGCTGAGGTCATCAGCCTCCCGTGCGCGGACGAGCCAATCATCATCCGGCACGGCCTCGAGCGAGGCGATCAGCCGGTCGACCCGGCTGAATTGCAGCTCGGCACTGCGCCATTGTAGCTTGCGCAGGGGCGTGAAGCGGGCGTTCTCGATGGCGTTGACCACGCCCTCTTCGAGCTCGGGCGCCTCGCCTGTCACGCCAAACGTTCCCGGCGTCATGTAACGCCCGGCCCGGCCCGCGATCTGCGCCAGCTCATTCGGGGCCAGGGGGCGCATCCGTCGCCCGTCGAATTTTGACAGGGCCGAGAAGGCCACATGGGTCACATCGAGGTTCAGCCCCATCCCGATGGCATCGGTCGCCACCAGATAATCCACATCGCCGTTCTGATAGAGATCGACCTGCGCGTTCCGGGTGCGCGGGCTGAGCGCGCCCATCACCACGGCACAGCCGCCCTTCTGGCGGCGGATCAGCTCGGCCATGGCATAGACGTTGTCCACCGAGAACCCGACAATGGCCGAGCGCGGTTTCATGCGGCTGATCTTCTTGGCGCCCGCATAGGTCAGCTCGGAAAAGCGCTCGCGGCGCATGAACTGCGCCTTGGGCACCAGTTCGGCGATGGCGCTGCGCATGGTCTCGGCACCGAGGAACATCGTCTCGTGCAGCCCGCGCGCCCGCAACAGCCGGTCGGTGAAGACATGGCCGCGTTCGGGATCCGCGCAGAGCTGGATCTCGTCGATGGCCACGAAATCTGCGCCGATCTCCTGGGGCATCGCCTCGACCGTGCAGACCCAGTATTGCACCCGGTCGGGCACGATCCGCTCTTCGCCGGTCACAAGCCCCACGACCGAGGGCCCGCGCAGAGCGACGATCTTGTCATAGACCTCGCGCGCCAGAAGGCGCAGCGGCAGCCCGATCACCCCGGTGCGGTAGCCCAGCATCCGCTCGATGGCGTAATGGGTCTTGCCGGTATTGGTGGGACCGAGGACCGCGGTGATCCGCGCGTCATGTCGCATCATTTGGAGGTCCCCAGAAAACCCGTTCAAACCCGCAGATCGCGCAGGATCAGAGGCGTTGGCCGCCCTGCTCCCGCTCCAGCCGGTCTATGGCCTCTGATATATCGGGGCGTTGGGGATGTATAGCAGCCGCCGCGCGATAAGCGGTCAGTGCCGCCTCGGTCTCGCCCAGCTCCATCAGGATGCGGCCCGCCCCGGCGAGCGCGCCGAAATGCTGCGGGTTGAGGGCCAGCGCCACGCGCAGATCCGAGAGAGAGGGTCCATAGTGATCCGACAGGTAAAACGCCGTCGCCCGGGCGTGCCAGCCCTCGGCAAAACCCGGCGCGTGATCGGTGAGCGCGGTCAGATGCTCGATCGCGGCAACGAAATCCTCGTCCTCCAGCGCCTGACGCCCCCGGTCCAGCAGCAGATCCGCCGAGGCCGATCCCGATTGCGACCAGGCCTCGTAGATCCGGCGCTCGACCGCCTCCCAATTCTGCAGCTCGGGCGATTGCAATCGCTCCAGCAGCTCGGCCACATCCGCGCCCTGCGCCGCAGCCGGGCTAGCCGCCCCGCCGAGACCTAACGTCAGAGTGAGAAAACCTGCCGCCAAGGCAGCGTTGAGGCGTTGAACTATCGCGGTCATCATGCGCACCATGGTAATGCAACCGCCGGAAAAAGCGAGAGCCCGGCAGTCACAACTTGGAGCGACGGGAAAGTCCATGAGCGAAGTAATCGAAAAGGCCGTTACGGCCCTGCAAGAGCGCATTGGCGGCGGGTTCGACGGAACCGTGAAATTCGTGATCGAGGACGAAGGCGCCATCATGATCGACGAGGACGGGGTCCGCGCAGGCGATGACGACGCAGAATGCACCCTCTCGGCGGATCGCGAGACATTCCAGGGCATCATGGAAGGCGAAGTGAACCCCACGGCGGCCTTCATGGGCGGCAAGCTCAAGCTCGACGGTGACATGGGCACCGCCATGAAGCTCGGCGCCGCCCTGAGCTGACCCCATGGACCCGGCCCCCTATCGCGCCGATCTGGCCGAAGCTCCGGCGGGCGCGCGCGCGGTCTGGGTCCGGACCGATGACGACATTCGCCTGCGCATCGCGCTGCACGAGACCGGAGATCAGGGCACGGTCCTGATCTTCCCCGGACGCACGGAATGGGCCGAGAAATACGGGCGTGTGGTCACCCATCTGGCCGGGATGGGCTATTCCAGCCTTGTGATCGACTGGCGTGGACAGGGTCTGTCGGACCGTTTGCTGCCGGATCGCCGCAAGGGCCATGTGGGGAAATACCCCGATTATCAGATGGACGTGCAGGCTGCGCTGGATTGCGCGCGGGATGCGGGCCTTCCGGAGCCTTACTTTCTGATTGCCCATTCCATGGGCGGCGCCATCGGTTTGCGCGCGGTGATGCAGGACCTGCCGGTCAAGGGCGTGGTGTTTTCCGCGCCCCTCTGGGGGGTGCAGTTTCCGCTTTGGGCGCGGCCCGTGGCCGGGCTGCTCGGGACATTGGCGGGCTGGACCGGTCAGGGGGAGGCCTATGCGCCGACCACCGGATCCGAGCCCTATGTCCTGACCGCACCGTTCGCGGACAACCTGCTGACGACCGATCGGGGCGAGTTCCGGTTCATGATCGACCATCTGACGGCAGAACCCGATTTCGCCGTGGCCGGCCCCACCATGCAATGGGTCCACGAGGCCCATTGCGAATGCCGCTGGCTCGAAACCCGGCCCGCACCGCCCCTGCCCTGCCTCACGGCTCTGGGCACGAATGAACGGATCGTGCTGACGGCACCGATCCACGCACGCATGACCGATTGGCCCGATGGGCGGCTGGTGATGGTCGATGGCGGCGAGCATGAGGTGCTGATGGAAGCGCCCGACAAGCTCGACCCGCTGCTGGCCGAGATCGAGGCGTTTTTCGCCGCGCAACTTCAGGATGGCAAAGCCGCCTGAGTGCCGCCGGGCGCATCGTACAACCATGTCGGGTGGGGGTGGTACCACCTCCCCGGCTCGAACGGGGGACCTCCTGATCCACAATCAGGCGCTCTAACCAACTGAGCTAAGGCGGCACGCTGCGGGGGTTTAACTTTGGCTCTGCGCGATTGCAAGAGGCTGATGCGCCTCCGGGGCCGGTTTTTCGCCCCCCTTCGCGGCTATCACAACGTCATCTCCCATTGCTGGACTACCACATCTTGACCGAAATTTCGAGTTGCCTCGGTTCCGGTGATCTCGAAGCCCGCAGCCGCATAAAGCCGCCCCGCCGCCGCGTGGCTTTCATGGGTCCAGAGCGTGGCGCGCTTGTATCCCGCGCCGCGCGCGAAACGGAGCCATTCCTCCATCATCCGACGCCCGAGACCGCGCCCGCGCAAGCTCGGCTCCAGCCCGAAGAGCCGCAATTGCGCGGTGTCCGGCGCCGGGCCCTGCACACAGAAGACCGAGCCGAGGCTCAACCCGTTGCAGACCGGGATGATCGCCCGCTCCCGCGCCGGATCGCGGGTCTTGAGGAACGCGATGAGGATTTCGGCCACAAGGATCTCGAAGCTCTGATCATAGGCGTTCTCGATCCGGTAGAGCTCTCCGTGGCGCTGGGTCATCCAGCCGAGATCTCCGATTTCCATGTCGCGGAAGGTGACCTCGTCGAGCCGCAGGGTCTTGTCCCCGAGCGCGAGCCGCAGCCGCGCGATGGCGCGGTCCAGCGCCGGTTGCTCGGCCATGGGCATCCCGGCGAGGCTTTCGGCAACGTTGGAGCGGGCGATATTCTCGAACTCCTCAAGGCATTCGGCCCCTTTCGCGGTCAGGCTCAGCAGCGCCACGCGCCCATCCTCGGGGCTCGGCCGCCGCTCCAGCCAGCCACGATCCGCAAAGCGTTTCAGGATGCGGCTCAGATACCCCTCGTCCAGCCCCAGTTGCTGCGCAAGCGCCCGGGCCGCCCAGTCCTGCAGGCCGAGTTCATAGATCACGCGCATCTCGCTCAGGCTCAGATCGCTGTTGAGCACGGTCCGGTTCAGCACGCCGGAAGCCCGCGTCACGATCCGGTTCAGGGCGCGCATGTTTTCGATGGTGTCATGGGGCAGGCTCTGGGTGGGAACATCGCGTGGCATGGAGGTCTCCTGATCTGTCTTGATCCGAGCGATAGGCGATTCGCTTGCCATCGGCAAGCATTTCGTTTGCCAAAAGCATGCTTTTTGCTTGCCATAAGCAAGCTATGCCCCCTTGAACCCCGCTGCACGGCGCAGTACCTGCGATGCTCAGATCACGGAGACGCGCCATGGGCATCGACAAACAAAGCGACATCGCTGCGAATATTCAGATTGGCCCCACCTCGATGGGGATGGTGCGAATCTATGTGGAGGCCGAGGGCGTCGAGTTGCCGCTCGATTTCGACCCGGATGAGGCGATTGAGATCGCGGAAGAGCTCAAGGCCGCCGCAGAGCGCGCCCGCCGCGCCGCGAAGTAAACCCCGCAAAAACAAATCTCTACACTCACATCCTCATGCGCCGCATGAGAGCATATCACGCGCCCTAAACGTGACTATCTAGACACGTGACTATTTAATCACCTATAAGGTTCCCCATGGATGCGATCTTCAAAGCGCTCAATGACCCGACGCGTCGCGCCCTTCTGGACAGCCTGCGCCAGAAGGACGGGCAGTCCCTGCAAGAGCTCGAAGAGACAGCCGAGATGACGCGCTTTGGCGTGATGAAACATCTCAAACTGCTCGAAGAGGCCGGCCTCGTGGTGCCGGTGAAGAAAGGCCGGTTCAAGTATCACTACCTGAACGCGGTGCCCCTGCAGGAGGTCATCGACCGGTGGATCGATCCGTTTCTCGCCAAGCCCGCCGCCCGCGGCGTGTTGAATTTGAAAGCACAACTTGAAGGAACCGCCCCAATGACGACCCCGGACGCAAAACCTGATTTCGTGAGCCAAACCTTTATCCGCTGCACCCGCGACGCGCTCTGGTCCGCCCTGACCGAGGCGGACCAGGTGGGTCAGTACCACTTCCTCGCCGAGACCGCCCATGGAGACATGATCGCCAAGGGCGACGCCATGGTGTTCGAGATGCAGCCCGGCGTGCCCATGGTGCGCACCGAGGTGATCGCCATCGACCCCAAGAGCCGGATCGAGGCGACGTTTGAACCCTCTTGGGCCGGGCCCGACATGGCCCCCTCGCGCTGCATCTACCTGGTGGATGACGAGGGCGCGTTCTGCAAGCTGACGATCGAACATTACGGCATTCCCGAGGGACAGGAGGGCATCGCAGATGGGTGGGCGCGCTTCGCTTCGGGCCTCAAGACATGGCTCGAATCCGGCGAAACCGTGCGCTTCGCCAATGCAGGAGAAAACTGATGGAGAGCTTTCCCACTGAACTTGGCATTCTCACCTGCCTGATGGTCCTCGCCGCCTCGCTCTGGATCCCGTATATCGTCGGCGTTAACAAGTATGACGTGCCGGGCTCCGAGCCTTTCGTGCGCCCCACCCCGCTGGATCAGTTTCCGCCCTGGGTCCACCGGGCGCACCGGGCCCATCTCAACCTGCTGGAACAGGCCCTGCCCTTTTCGGTGCTTGTGCTGCTGCTGGACCGGCTGGACGGATTCACCGCACTGACCTTCTGGACCTGCATCACCTTCTTCTGGATCCGGGTCGCCCATGCGGCAGGGATGATCATGGGTTGGGCCGCGATGCCTCTGCGCCCGCTCCTGTTTCTTGTGGGATGGGTGTGCTGCCTGCTCCTCGCCTATGCGGTATTCGCCGCCAGTTGACGCGTTCGCCCGCGCGCCCCATCCGGGTGCGCGGGCAGTTTCTCCTTCCCCTGATCGCGAGACTGCGCATAGGCTTGGACAAGCGGTCTTGGGAGGGTCCTATGCATCACGTGAAAAGCGTTCTTCTGAGCGGGGCTTTGGTCCTATGGACAGGCACCGCCCCCGCCCAGGACAGCACCCAGGCCACCGCAGAGCCCGAAACAGCGACCGCCGAAGCCGCGCTCCTGACCCAGGCCGAGCTTGAGACCCTGATGGCGCCGGTCGCGCTCTATCCCGACACTCTGCTGATCCAGATCCTCGTGGCGGCGACCTATCCGCTCGACGTGGTCAAGGCGGATCGCTTCGTTCTGACCAATGCGGATATGGACCCCGATAGCCTCAAAACCAGCATCGAGGCCGAGGGGTGGGACCCAAGCGTCACGGTACTGGCCACGGCCTTCCCCACGGTTCTGGCGGATATGGCCGAGCATGTGGAATGGACCGAAGCCGTGGGCACCGCCATGCTCGCCCAGAGCGAGGATGTCCTCAGCGCGGTGCAGACCCTGCGCGATCAGGCCATCGAGACCGGCGCCCTGATCAGCGGCGAGGCCCAGGCCGTGACCCAGGATGAGGACGACAATGTCGTCATCACCCCCACGGATCCCGAAGTGGTCTATGTGCCCGAATACAACCCGGATGAAGTCTATGACAACACGCTGGGCGATGCGCTCCTGACCGGGGCGCTGATCTTCGGGACCTTTGCGGTGATCGACGCGATCTTCGACGATGACGACGATTGGTACGACTATTGGGGCTGCCGCAATTGCGGTGGCTGGGGCGGTGGGCCGATCATCCACAACCCGGATATCGATATCGACATTGATGGCGATGTGAATATCGGCAGCAACAACCGGCCTGATCTGGGCTGGAAGCCCGATGAGGGCCGCAAGCGGGACGCACAGGACAAGATCACCGCGCGGCGGGATGCCGGGGGGGATTCGAAACTGCCACTGGACAAGGCCGCCACGCGTCCGGCCGGGGCCGATCGGGGCGATGCCTTGCGCGGCCAACTCTCGGATCGCACGGGGGCTGCGGATATCAGCCGCCCGGAGGCCGCCCAGCGCCTGCCCCAGGTGGAGCGCCCCCCCACCCGCCCGGCTGCGGACAAGGCGCAGGCAATCCGCGACACCTCCGCCCGCCCGGCCACAGCCAAAAAGCCCGCGGTGAAAAAGCCCGCCGCCCAGAAGGTCGCCACCAAGAAACCCACGGCCAAACCCTCTGCCCTGAAAAAGCGCGCCCCTGCGGGCAAGACCCGCGCTGCGGCGGATCGGGGCAAGGCTGGCAAGCTCAAGGCCCGGAGGTAGAGCAATGAAACCCGTATCCGTTGCAGCCGCCATCGCACTCACCACCTGCCTCGCCTCTCCGCTCAGCGCGGAGCCAATGTCCTTCCCGACCCCGCAAGATGCGCTCGACGCCTTCGCGGGTGCGCTGACAACGCCCGGGCGCGCAGCGCTGCTGGGCGTCTTTGGCGATGACGCCGCCGAAACCCTGTCCACCGGCGATCCGGTGGAAGACCGGCTCCACCGGATCGAACTGATCGCGCTGCTGGCCGAGGGCTACCGCATGACCACGGATGCGGAGGGGCAGGTGACCCTGCTCCTGGGGGCGGAGGGCTGGCCGTTCCCGATCCCCTTGTCCCGCGGCGCCGAGGGCTGGGCCTTCGATCTGGAGGCCGGGCGCGCCGAGATCGCCGCGCGGGAGATCGGGCATAACGAGCTCGACGGGATCACCCTGCTGGAGGCTTATGTGGATGTGCAATCCGCCTTCCGGCTGACGGATCATGATGGCGATGGCGTGATGGAGTTTGCCGGCAGCATCATCTCTTCGGACGCGGCGCGCGACGGGCTCTACTGGCCGGGGGCGGGCAGCCCGCTTGGCCAACGTTTCGCCCGCGCCACGCTCTTTGGCTACAATGACGGGATCGAGGATCATCCGGCGGAGCCATTGACGGGCTATTACTTTCGCCTGCTGGACGGACAAGGCCCAAGCGCCCCGGGCGGCGAGATGAGCTACCGCATCGGCGAGAATATGGTGGCCGGGCATGCCCTGCTCGCGGTCCCCGCGATCTATGGCGAGACCGGGGTGCACAGCTTTCTTGTCGCCGAGAACGGGATCGTTCTGGAGGCGGATCTCGGCCCCGACACGTTGACATCGGCCGAAGCCATCACGCGCTACGATCCGGGCTCGGACTGGACGCCCGTCGACTGATCGTCGCGGCTCCTGCCACAGAGCGCGCGGGTGATTGACACCGGCGCGCGCGCAGGCCAAGAGACCGCTACACCAATATACCCGCAACCGGGCGTTCCGTGGGCGCCAAACTGACGAGGCAGCCGATATGGCCCAGATCTCTCTCACCTTTCCTGATGGCAATGCGCGCGACTACGACGCAGGCGTGACCCCTGCCGAGGTCGCGGCAAGCATCTCGACCTCGCTGGGCAAGAAGGCCATCTCGGCGACCGTGAACGGCGCCCATCACGACCTGCAATGGCCCATCGAGGGCGACGCGCAGATCGCGATCCACACCCTCAAGGACCCCGCGCAGGCGCTGGAACTGATCCGGCATGACTGCGCCCATATCATGGCCCGCGCCGTGCAGGCGATCTGGCCCGATGTGAAGGTCACCATCGGCCCGGTCATCGAGCATGGTTTCTATTATGACTTCGACCGCGCCGAGCCTTTCACCCCCGAGGATCTGGGCGCCATCGAAGCCAAGATGAAAGAGATCATCAATGCCCGCGACCCGGTCCGGACCGAGGTCTGGGACCGTCCGCGCGCGATCGCCCATTACGAGGCGAGCGGCGAGCCCTACAAGGTCGAACTGATCGAGGCGATCCCGGGCGACGAGCCCCTGCGGATGTACTGGCACGGCGACTGGCAGGACCTCTGCCGTGGACCGCACCTGCAGCACACGGGCCAGGTGCCTGCGGATGGTTTCAAACTGATGAACGTGGCCGGGGCCTATTGGCGCGGGGACAGCTCCCGCCCCATGCTGCAGCGGATCTATGGTGTGGCCTTCCAGAACCGCGACGCGCTGAAGAAGCACCTGCACATGCTGGAGGAGGCCGCCAAGCGTGACCACCGCAAGCTGGGCCGCGAGATGAACCTCTTCCACATGCAGGAAGAAGCCCCCGGGCAGGTCTTCTGGCACCCCAATGGCTGGACCATCTACACCAACCTTCAGGACTACATGCGCCGCCGCCAGCGCGAGTACGGCTATGTGGAGGTGAACACCCCCCAGGTCGTGGATCGCAAGCTCTGGGAAGCCTCGGGCCACTGGGACAAGTATCAGGAGAACATGTTCATCGTCGAAGTGGACGAGGAGCATGCCCGCGAAAAGGCGATCAACGCGCTGAAGCCGATGAACTGTCCCTGCCATGTGCAGGTCTATAATCAGGGCCTGAAATCCTATCGTGATCTGCCCCTGCGCATGGCCGAGTTCGGCGCCTGCAACCGCTACGAGCCCTCGGGCGCGCTGCATGGGCTGATGCGGGTGCGCGGCTTCACCCAGGATGACGCGCATATTTTCTGCACCGAGGACCAGATCCAGGACGAAACCGCGCGGTTCATCCGCATGCTGAGCACGATCTACAAGGATCTCGGCTTCGAGAGTTTCGACATCAAGTTCTCCACTCGCCCCGAGGTCCGCGCGGGCTCGGACGAGGTCTGGGACAAGGCCGAGGCCGCGCTCGAGGCCGCGATCCGCACGGTGACCGACGACTTCGAGCTCGATCCGGGCGAAGGGGCCTTCTACGGGCCCAAGCTGGACTTCAAGCTCACGGATGCGATCGGCCGCGAATGGCAGCTCGGCACCTTCCAGGCGGATTTTGTGCTGCCGGAGCGGCTCGACGCGACCTATATCGGCGAGGACGGCGCCAAGCACCGCCCGGTCATGCTGCACCGGGCCATCCTCGGCAGTTTCGAACGTTTCCTCGGGATCCTGATCGAGAACTTCGCCGGCAAGCTGCCCTTCTGGCTCGCCCCGCGGCAAGTGGTGGTGGCCTCGATCATCTCGGATGCGGATGACTATGTGCAAGAGGTCGTCTCTGCCCTGACCAAGGCCGGCATCCGGGCCGAGGCGGATATCCGCAACGAAAAGATCAACTACAAGGTGCGCGAACACAGCGTCGGCAAGGTGCCTGTGATCCTCGCCGTGGGTCGCCGCGAGATGGAAGAGCGCACCGTGACCCTGCGACGCCTGGGCGAAAAGCAGACCTCGGTGGTCGCGCTGGACGCGCTGCTTCCGGATCTGGCCGCCGAAGCGACCCCGCCGGATCAGCAGCGCGCCTGAGCAGGGCGGCTCAGCTGTCCGGCTGAACGGCCCTGAGCGCGCTGTCGATGTCCTGCACGACACTGACCGACGCCTTCACGCTGAGACTATCGCGCAGGGCGTCGGCCGCACCGCCTCCGATCAGGACGGGGACCGGGAAGGGCAGTTTCTGAACCTGCCCGATCAACAGCCGCAGGGGCTGGGGCGGGTCGACCCGGCTGACGGTCACCCCGAACGCGTCGGGCCGAAGACGCCGGACCCGCTCGATGATGTCTTTCGCCATTTCGTCAAGGCGCAAGTCCACCTGCCAGCCAGCGCGGCGGAACGCCTCCGCCGCGAGAATAATCCCGAAGGTGTGGCGTTGCCGTGGCAAGGTCGCAAAGAGCGCGTATGGCACATCGAGCGTGCGGCTCAGTGGGACGTACCGGCGACCGACCTTCTGGTGCAGCTTGTGCAGTTCCGTAACCCCGAGCGCCATATCGGCAAAGGAAATCTGGTCCGTATCCCAGCGTGCGCCGAGCTCCCGCGCACAGGCTGCCAGAATACCGTCGGCCAGTTCCGCATAGCTCTGTCGCCGCGCGATGCGGCTCCGCACAAGCGTTTCGGCGGCAGCTTGCTCGCGCGCAACCAACAGCGTGCACAGCCCTTGAATAAATGCCTCCGACGCGACCGTTTCATCCAGCTCAGCGCGGGACGCGACGCTTTCCAGCGCAAGTTTCACAACGCTCATCAGCGCGTCATCCGCCGACGCGCCACCCTGTGCCGCGCCACTGGGGCGGGAACTCTCCGTATCGGGCATCTTCCCGCCTTTTCTCATTGCCCTCCGGTAACTGGCGCGCGCCCGGATGGTGTCAAGAAAATCTGACACTCCGGCTCAAGTTTATGCCGCCCGGGCGGGCTCCGGCCTGAAAGATCGCTCACGGTCCTGAAACCATCTCTCGAGAAAGCTGCGATATGCCCTGCCAGCCATGTTTCAGCCGCAACGCAGCATTGCAAAAGCTGTTCACGCAAACCGGGAAATTCCTCGCATTGCCTCACGGCGGCGTGAGAATAGCTCCGGATTGCTCCGGGGAACTGCAACATTGTTTCCAGCCGCGCACGGGTGCGTGACACACGTGCCCGTGAGTGGCGAGTGAGAGGTTCCGCGACTTAAGTTTTGGTCATCGCAAGACGCGATACCCGTACCCCCGGACACTGCCGGAGCGGGTGTTGGACAACCAAAACGAAAGAGAAACCCATGTCGAAATCCATTACTGCCGTTGCTCTCGCTGGTGCCGTCGCTGCTGCTCTGACCGGTCACGTGACCCCGGCCGAGGCGCAAGCTCAGGAGAAGTGCTTCGGTGTGTCCCTGGCGGGCGAGAATGACTGCGCCGCCGGCCCCGGCACCACCTGCGCGGGCAGCTCCACCGTCGACTATCAGGGCAACGCCTGGACGCTGGTTCCCGCCGGCACCTGCGAAACCATGGAAGTCCCCGGCGACCGCATGGGCTCGCTCGAAGCTCTGGATCGCGACCTGCCGGCATAAGCGCGCCGCACCGCGCCTTCGGGTCCCGCGGGGCCCGGATGCGTGCATCCGGGGTGGTACAGGGGGGTCGATCCCCCCTGGGCCACCCATTCCTGTCTCCCACGCCCGGATCTCGCCATGCTCGACCAGTTCGCCCACCGCCCCCTGCCCGCCGCACCCGGCGTCGGCTACAAAGCGCAACACTTTCAGGAGATCATCTCCAACCCCGCGCCGGTCGAATGGCTCGAGATCCATGCCGAAAACTACATGGGCGCCGGTGGCCGCCCCATTGCCCAGCTCAAGGCCCTGTCCGAGCGGTTCCCGATCTCGGTCCATGGCGTGGGCCTGTCCATCGGCGGCGAGGGCGCGCTGGACGCGGATCATCTCGCCCGGCTCAAGCATCTGGTCGAGTGGCTCAACCCCGCCAGCTTTTCCGAGCATCTGGCATGGTCCACCCATGACACGCACTTCCTGAACGATCTCCTGCCGGTCCCCTACACGGCAGCCACACTGGCGCGCGTCTGCGCCCATATCACCCAGGTGCAGGACATGCTGGGCCGCCAGATGCTGCTCGAGAACCCCTCGACCTATGTGGCCTTTGCCGAAAGCGAGATGTCCGAAATCGACTTCCTGACTGAGATCTCCCGCCGCACGGGCTGTGGCCTGCTGCTGGATGTGAACAATGTCTTCGTCTCCTGCACCAATCAGAACTGGGATCCGATCGCCTATATCGATGCCTTTCCCCTCGGGGCCGTGGGCGAGATCCATCTCGGCGGCCATGACGAGGACGAGGATGAGCACGGCGCGCCGCTCCTCATCGACAGCCACGGCGCCGAGGTCGTGGACCCGGTCTGGGCGCTCTATGCCCATACCCTGTCGCGATCCGGTGCCCGCCCGACCCTGATCGAGTGGGACACGGATGTGCCCGACTGGCCCGTGCTGGCCGCCGAAGCCCAACGCGCCGCCGATGCGCTTGCCCCGGTGACGGCATGAGCCAGACCGCCTTCACCTCGGCCCTGCTGGCCGCCGACGCGCCGGTCCCCCCGGGGATCGTCGACCCCGAAGGCCGCGTGTCGCAAAAGCGTTTCAACGTCTATCGCAACAATGTTGCAAGCTCCCTGACCGAGGCGCTGGTGACCGGGTTTCCGGTGATCCACAGGCTCGTCGGCGACGCATTCTTCCGTGCTATGGCGGGCGTCTTCCTGCGGGCCCACCCGCCGCACTCCCCCGTGCTCAGCGGCTATGGCGCTGCCCTTCCCGCCTTTCTGGACAGCTTCCCGCCCGTGGCCCACCTGCCCTATCTGGCAGATGTGGCGCGGATCGAGCTGGCCCTGCGCGAGAGCTACCACGCCGCCGACCACACGGCCCTCGCGCCCGAGACATTTGCCGCCATCCCGCCCGAAGCCCTGATGGAGACGCGGTTTTCTCTGGCCCCTTCGCTGATCCTGATCCGCGCAACCCACGCCGCTTTTGACATCTGGCGCGCCAACATGATCGCCGATGCCCCCAAGCCCGGCACCAGCGCGCAGGACATCGCGATCACCCGACCCGGCTTTGACCCAGCGCCCCATCTGCTCCCGGCCGGGGCCTATGCGTTCCTTTCGGGACTGCAGGCGGGCGACACCCTCGGCTCCGCCCTCGCCGCAGCCCAGGCCGAGGCCCCGGAATTCGACCTGACCCCAACCCTATCGCTCGCCTTCGCCGAGCAACTCTTTGCGGAGGAGACCCCATGCTGACCGCCTATACCCGACTGACCGACATCCTCGAGCGCATCAGCCACTGGCTGACGCCGACCCTCGCGCGCCTCGTCTTTGCCGCGGTGCTTTTCGTCTATTACTGGAACTCCGCGACGACGAAGCTCGGTGACGGGATCTTCGGCTTCCTCTTCCCCTCCAGCGGGGCCTATATCCAGATTTTCCCGAAGACCGTCGAGGCCTTGGGCTACGACACCTCGCAGCTTGGCTTTTTCCACTGGGCCGTGGTCGTCGCGGGTACCTGGGCGGAATTCCTGCTGCCGGTGGCCATCGTGATCGGGCTCTTCACCCGGTTCGCCTCGCTCGCCATGATCGGCTTTGTTGTGGTGCAAAGCTGGGTCGATGTGCATGGCCATAACCTGGGCGCGACCGATATCGGCGCGTTCTTCGATGGCAATCCCTCGTCGCTGATCCTTGACCAGCGGGCCTTCTGGATCTTCGTGCTGGGCTATCTGGTGCTGCGCGGCGCCGGGCCGATCTCGGTCGACGCCATCCTGCGTCAGAGCAGTCGCGCCTTCACCGCCTCGCCCCAGCCGAGGTAAAGCGTGCCGTCCGGGGTCTCGATCACTGGACGCTTCATCAAGGTCGGATGCGCGGCGAGCAGATCAGCGGGATCTCTCTGCCGCGTTTCCGCATCCAGAGCCCGCCATGTGGTCGAACGCGTGTTCACCAGCGCATCGCCAAACGTGTCGAGAAACCGCGCGATCACCTCAGGGCCAAGCGGATCTGCCCGAATATCGTGCAGCTCCGCCTCCAGCGCCCGCACAGCTTTTCGGCAAGTATCGCAGCTTTTGATCCCGTAAACCCGCATCTGACCCTCCTATGGCAGCCTCCGCACAGAACCCCACGAGATTGTCAGGTTCAAGCCGAGATTTTTTTTGACAACCGGGGGGACCGCGCCACCATTTGCATGGTGCAACTTTCTCTCGAAGGGAAATCTTGCACGACTTAAGTCGGAACGCCATATCAGCGTTTCAGCCACCAGCGACCGGGCATCCTGCATGCCGGGGCACTACCGAAGAGGGAGACGCGGACATGCCAAGCGGCACCGTGAAATGGTTCAATACGACGAAAGGCTACGGCTTTATCGCTCCGGATGAGGGCGGCAAGGACGTGTTTGTACATATCTCAGCGGTGGAGCGCGCGGGCCTCACAGGTCTCGCCGACAACACCAAGCTGGAATACGAATTGCGCGAAGGCCGCGACGGACGGGCATCTGCCACCGAATTGAAGGTCATGGGCTAGGTCACCGACACCACCCCATCACTTCCAGACATCGCAGCCGAAGCGTTCGCGCTTCGGGACTGATCTTCTGAGCGTTGCTCGCCCGCCGTGTCAGGACCTCGGCCCGGGCAAACCGCCCCCGCTCAGCCCCAGACCGCCTCGAACTCGCGCCATTCGCCCTTGCTCATGCCCGAGTTTTCCTGCGTGACGGTCTCTCCCGCCAGCCGCCGTTTGAGACAATCGACCCCGGTCGCGCTGAGCTGCACTGCGCCCATGCGGTAATCTTCGAAGGCACCATAGGCGGCGGGCACCCAATCCTTCACCATCTCGCAGATCGCATCCGCATAGACCCGGATCTCGTATTGCGCATGGGCGTCCGCGCGCAGGCGCAGGAAGTGGAACAGGTTATGCAGATCCACCTTCCAGTACCACTGGGTGTAGATATTCGCGGGCAGGTTCATCCGTGCCAGCTCGCGGGCGAGCCCCTGCTGACCATCCTGGTTGAGCATCTCTTCGTAGTGATCATAGGCGCGCATGCTGTCCTGCTTGAGGAGGCGCAGCACCTGTTCCGCCTCTTCCCCCTGCAGCGTCGCGCCGCGGCCCTGGTTGTTGATCGTCGATTGCGCGGCCAGCTGTTCCGGCGCGGGAATGTAGAACTCGCGGTCGAGCACCGAGTACCGGGCGGAGTATTCGTTCACATTCGCAGTCCGGTGACGGATCCACTGGCGCGCCACGAAGACCGGCAGC
The DNA here is from genome assembly GCF_049800775.1 of Dinoroseobacter sp. S375. Lineage (NCBI taxonomy): Bacteria > Pseudomonadati > Pseudomonadota > Alphaproteobacteria > Rhodobacterales > Roseobacteraceae > Dinoroseobacter > Dinoroseobacter sp. S375. Next base: position 511,348 of record NZ_JBNAFR010000001.1, read on the forward strand.
TTCACATGGAGCTTGATTTCGCACATCTCGAACGGCGTCGAATGCCAGTGGCGCATCAGGTAGCGGATCAGCCCGCTGTCATCGCGCGCCTTCTTGGTGCCGGCGCCATAGCTGACCCGGGCGGCCTGTACGATGGCGGCATCGTCGCCCATGTAATCCACCACCCGGACAAATCCGTGATCGAGCACCGGGCGCGGCGTATAGAGATGCGTTTCCATCCCCGGCGAAACCGCACGCAAGGTGGGCTGCGGATCCGCGCGCAGAGCGGCGATCTCGGCCTCGGGGGTCATCGGGGTATCGGACTGGTCATTCATCGGATGCGCCTTTCCTGTGCTGGCCTCTACATTCGGTGGATTCGCCATCTCATTTCTACCATAAAATGTGCCTGATCGCCGTTCAGACCACAGAATCTTGTGGATAACCTTGGCATCTCTTGCTCCGCGGCCCGCCCCGGCTAGGTCCTAGGACAGGACTTAGACGGATACCTGATATGCTGAAATACCTCCACACCATGGTGCGCGTGAAAGATCTCGACGCCTCGATCGCCTTTTACAAGCTGCTCGGCCTCGAGGAGGTGCGCCGCCGCGACAGCGAAAGCGGGCGCTTCACGCTGGTCTTTCTCGCCGCCCCCGGACAGGAGGATTGCAAGCTCGAGCTGACCTATAACTGGGACGGGGATGAGGGATTGCCCTCGGACAGCCGCCATTTCGGGCATCTCGCCTATCAGACCGACGATATCTACGGGCTCTGTCAGCACCTGATGGACAACGGAGTGACCATCAACCGGCCGCCGCGCTGTGGGCATATGGCCTTCGTGCGCTCGCCGGACAATGTGTCGATCGAGCTCTTGCAGGCGGGCGATGACCTGCCCCCGGCAGAGCCCTGGGCGAGCATGCCGAATACGGGGCATTGGTAGCATGGGCACCGGGCTGCGCGGTCTCTGGGCCGGGGTCCTCGCCGCGGGTCTGGGGCTGGCCAGCCTGGCCGAGGCCGGATGCCGTCAGGCGCTGGCACTCGGGCTCGATGTCTCTGCCTCGGTGGACGCGCGCGAGGACGCGCTCCAGCGGGAAGGGTTGGCCAAGGCGCTCCTGTCGCCACCGGTGGTCGACGCCTTCGAGACCATGCCGGATATCCCCGTCGCCCTGATGATTTACGAGTGGAGCGGGTATCGCAGCCAGTCGGTCCTGCAGCCCTGGATCACGGTCCGATCCCGCGCGGATCTTGTGGCCGTGGCAACCCAGTTGCGCGCCGCACCCGTTGGGCGCTCGGGCAATTCCACAGCACTCGGCGGGGCCGCTTTGTTTGCCGCGAAGGCCTTCGAGCGCGGACCGGATTGCTGGCGGCGCACGCTCGATCTGTCCGGGGATGGCAAGAACAATGACGGGCCCACGCCGCAGATGCTCGCCGATGACCCGCGGCTCGATGGCATAACAATCAACGGGTTGGTGATCGGGGCCGATCCCGGCGCGCGGGGCGCGCAGAAGAACGCCCATATCGGCGAGCTGGTCGCCTATTTCCAGCAGAACGTGATCCGGGGCGCGGGGGCCTTTACCGAGGTCGCACTCGGTTTCGAGGGCTTCGAAGAGGCCATGCGCCGCAAGCTCTTGCGAGAGATCCGGGTGCCGATGTTCTCAGCCCTTTATCACGGGGCCCGCTAGCCCCGGAACGCGACAGCGCCGGCACCCTCTTGCGAGGCCACCGGCGACTTGGCCGTCTGATCCTGCAGGATCAGTAGATATAGCGGATCTGATCAGCCCAGTAGCGTTCCATCCGGCGCAGGGAGCTGTTGATATCCTCGAGGCTCTCACGTCCCAGAACGCCCTTCGCCTCCAGCCCGGTGGCATGGCGCGCGAACAGCTCAGCCACGACCCGGCGCACGTCCTGACCCTGCTCGGTCAGCCGGACCCGCACGGAGCGGCGGTCGATCTCACTGCGTTGATGGTGCATGAAGCCCATCTCGACCAGCTTCTTGAGGTTGTAGGACACATTCGAGCCTTGATAGTAGCCGCGCGATTTCAACTCGCCCGCGGTCACCTCGTTATCCCCGATATTGTACAACAGCAGGGCCTGGACCGCGTTGATCTCCAACATGCCCACCCGCTCGAACTCGTCCTTGATCACATCCAGAAGAAGCCTGTGCAGCCGTTCAACAAGCGCCAGACTCTCCAGGTAACCCGTCAGAACGCCGAGGTCCGGGGTGTCTTCCAGTCGCGCATGCAAGCTCATTTCTGTCTCCAAGTGTCATTTGGTGGTCTGACACTCCGAGAAATTCCCGAAGAAACGTTTAACGCTTCGAGGCAAAACGTCAGAAAATTTGCGACCTATATAAGACGTATCCGAGACAGCCCTAGCGCGGACCGGTCTGCCCCAATCGCGTGACCAGCGCGGCGAATTCCGCCGGCGGCGCAGCCTGACCCGAAACCCATTGATAGAGATCCTGGTCGTTCTCCTTCAGGAGCGCGTCGAATTCCTCGACCTCCTCGGCGCTCATGCTGGCGAGGTTGGCATCGGCGTAAGGGCCCAGAATCAGGTCCATTTCCTTGATCCCCCGCCGCCATGCCCGGATCTTGAGCCGCTTGAGACGCGCCTCGGGTGTCTCGTCGGGGGTCACCACCCCCATGGCGGCCTCGGTGATGCGAAACTCGCTCACAACATACCCTCCGAGCTTTTGCGCAGGCGTTTCTCAAGCCGGGCCATGCGGCCGCTGAGCTGGGTCATCTCCGTATGCAGCTGGCGCAGCTCGGAGAGCGCGGCACTCATGTCCTGCGGAATTTCACCCCCCAGTTCGGGCGCATCGATTCCCTCGCCCTCGCCGGTCAGCAGCCAGCTGAGCGAAACATTGAGCAGCCCGGCCAGCATCTGGATCCGGTTGGCGCGCGGCTCGGACAGGTCCTCTTCCCAGTCGCGCAGGGTCTTGACCTTGACCCCCAGCTTCTTGGCCAGTTGCGGCTGTGTCAGCCCCACGGCCTCGCGTGCGCCGGCGAGGCGATCACCGAAGGTTGCAGTTGCCTCGGAATACCAGTCCTGGTCGTCGGGCATGGAGCACCGTCCTTTGCGTTTCGGCTTGATCGTGATTGCCACGAAGCCTAAGACATGGACCCGGGTTATGCAAACCGGAGTCCCCTGAAATGTCCTTCCTTTCGACCACTCTCGCCCGTGTCAAACCGTCGCCGACGATTGCCGTCACGAACATGGCGAATGAGCTCAAAGCCGCAGGGCGGGACGTGATCGGCCTTGGGGCCGGTGAGCCTGATTTTGACACGCCGCAGAACATCAAAGACGCCGGGAAAGCGGCGATTGATGGCGGGAAAACGAAATACACCGCCGTGGACGGGATCCCCGAGCTGAAAAAGGCCATCGTCGCGAAGTTCAAGCGCGATAACGGTCTGGACTACGACGCCAGCCAGGTGACCGTGGCCAATGGCGGTAAGCAGATCCTGATCAACGCGCTGATGGCAACCATGAACCCGGGCGATGAGGTGATCATCCCCGCGCCCTATTGGGTGAGCTATCCGGACATGGTCCTGCTCGCAGGCGGTGAGCCGGTGATTGCCGAGGCCTCGATCCAGACCGGGTTCAAGCTGACGGCGGATCAGCTTGAGGCGGCCATCACGCCCAAGACCAAGTGGTTCATCTTCAACTCGCCGTCGAACCCGACCGGCGCGGGCTACACCGCAGAAGAGCTCAAGGAGCTGACGGACGTCCTGATGCGGCATCCCCATGTCTGGGTGATGACCGACGATATGTATGAGCATCTCGTCTATGACGATTTCGAGTTCGCGACCCCCGCACAGGTCGAGCCCGGGCTCTATGACCGCACGCTGACCTGCAACGGAGTGTCCAAGGCCTATGCCATGACCGGCTGGCGGATTGGCTACGCGGCGGGTCCGAAAGAGCTGATCGCCGCCATGCGCAAGATCCAGTCGCAATCCACCTCGAACCCCTGCTCGGTGAGCCAGTGGGCCGCGGTCGAAGCCCTGGACGGCACGCAGGATTACATCCCCGAAAACAACAAGACGTTCCAGCGGCGCCGGGACCTGGTGGTGGACATGCTGAACGCGGCCGAAGGCATCTCCTGCCCGACACCGGAAGGCGCGTTCTACGTCTATCCCTCGGTCGCAGGCTGCATCGGCAAAACCTCCGCAGGCGGCACCAAGATCGAGAATGACGAAGAGTTCGCCAAAGCCCTGCTGGAGGAAAAGGGCGTCGCCGTGGTCTTTGGCGCGGCCTTCGGGCTGAGCCCCAATTTCCGGGTCAGCTATGCGACCTCGGATGAGGCGCTGAAAGAGGCCTGCACGCGGATCCAGGACTTCTGCGCGGGTCTGAGCTGAGGCCGCGCGATGAGCATCACGCTGCCGGAGCTGTTCTTCCGCGTGAAGGAAAACGGCGCGCTGGTGTTTCGGGTCACCACCGAAACCCGGCACAACCGGCTGGACATGACCCCGATTGCGTCGTTGAACCTGCGCAACGGGGATATCAAGCCACAAGGGCAGCGTGAGATCACCGAAGACGAGCGCGCGGCCATGGAAGACTGGATCGCCGCGCGCCGCGACACGCTGGAGGCGCGGCATCTCGACGATGTGCACCGGACGGTGGATTTCCTGAACCTGACGGCGCAATGGGTGCAATCCAAGGCCACGCCCGAGCAGCTTGACGAGGTGACCGATACCCTCCTGCTGACCATGCACGACTTGCGTGCGATCCTCGTGCGCAAGAAGGCCGACCGGGTAATGGAAGCGGCCCGGGCCGAAAAGGATCCGTCCTGAGGCCTAGCCCCGCCGCGCCGTGGTGCTGAGCCAGACCGAGGCGATGATCACCCCGAGCGCGCCCCATTGCAGCGGTGACAGATCCTCTCCCAGCAGCAGAACGCCCAGCAACGCGCCCCCTACGGGCACGGCGAAATTCACCTGAGACATGCGCGTTGCCCCGAGGCGCGGCACCAGATGGAAGTAGACAAGGTTCGCCGCGGCGGTCGAGACGAGCCCGAGATAGAGCACCGCGCCAAGGGCCGTGTGCGTCAGCGCAGCCGCCTCGACCCGCGCGCCGCTCAGAGCCACCGCGCCCAGCAGAACCGCCGTCCCGACCAGTGCCGAGCCCGCCGCCATTTCCAGAGGCGGGCGCCGCACGCAGCGGCGGATATAAACGGTCGACAGCGCATAGCACAGCGCCGCGCCAAGGATCGCCACCTGCCCGGCGAGCTCCGTGCCGAGCCCCAGCAGCGCGCTCGGCCCCGCCAACAAGGTCACACCAACCAGCGCACCGCCGAGGCCCAGCAGCACGGGCCGGGTCAGCCTCTCATCGGGCAGGACACAGGCCGCGATCCCCGCCGTGGCCACGGGCGACAACCCCATCAGGATCGCCGCCAAAGCGCTCTCCACCACCGTTTCCCCATGGGTGATCAGCAAAAACGGCACCACGCTGCCAAGCAGGCCGGTCACCCCATAGGACAGCCAGTCCCCGGGCCGCCGCGACAGGCGCTGACCCAGGGCAAAGAACACCCCGGTCAGGACAAGCGCCCCCACAAGCATCCGCCCCGCCACCAGCAGCATCGGATCGAGATCGGCCACCCCCAGCTTGATCACCACATAGGAAGAGCTCCACGCCGCCGCGAGCGCGCCCCAGAGAAGCAGGTCGCGCAGACCCGGGCGCGGCCCCTCGGATGTCGGAGTGCTTGTCATCTCGCGCGCCTCATGGGATGCTACAGTATGTGTAGCATAGAGCGCTACTAAATGAGTAGCAAGCCCGTGACCCCGTCCCCCGCCCTGCCCCGCGCCGGTCAACCCGTGCGTGGCTCGACCAGTGGGCAGCCCATCATGGTGCTGTTTGATATGCTCGGGCGGCGATGGGCCATGGGGATCCTGTGGAACCTCGCCGAGACCAACCGCACCTTTCGCGATCTGCAGGCGCGCTGTGGCTCGGCCTCGCCCACGGTGCTGAACGCGCGCCTGAAGGAATTGCGCGCCGCCGGGCTGGTCGAGAAAGCCACGGATGGCTACGCGCTCACCCCTGACGGGCGCGCGCTATTTGCCGTGCTGGAGCCCTTGGGCGATTGGGCGATGGAATGGGTGCCCCGGATGGGGCCACCCGAAGGATAGGGCGCGCTCAGGCCCAGCGCCGGATCGCTGCCTCTGAATCCATGGGGCCCGTGTTGAAGGCGATCTTCGCTTTTGGGGCGGCCGCGTGGATCACGTTCACCAGCTGCTCGAAAATCAGGAAGTGATCGTCATCCTTGCGCACGCCCGCGCCGACCATCACCACGTCATAATCCTTGGCGGCGAGAGTCTGGGCGACCTGATCCGTGGCCGTGTCGCCATCGAAGATAAAGCCGATCTCCGCCGCGTAGCCCGCCGCATTCAACGCGGCCTCATCGGCGCGCAGCGCGCCCTCCAGCTTCTCCGGCGTCAGGCCCGGATACTTCGCGTAATCCACCACGCTCGGGTGCCAGCCCACCATCAGGACGGTTTTGGTCATGTCAGTCTCCTTGTCTGGCGCGGTACCCCCATGCGGACCCCGTGCGGAACGGATGCGGGACCCGGGCAACCCGGCCCGGTATCCAGAGGGGTGTCGCGCCTTTTTGTTTACATGTAAACTAAGATCACAAGATAGATTACATAGCAACTAAAATTTACCCGATGAAGCCGAATTCAAAAGTGGGTCAGGCGAAGTCCTTGAGATCGGAGCGCGCAGTGAGGACCCCCCTCGAGAAACGGCCTGACCTGCCTTCCGGGCCGTCCAACCCCGCGAGTCGCGCACCCTCACAGCGCAAAGCGCTGTTCTGAAACAGGTTTGGGAAACACTCTGTTCTGCGTTCCTGGACAGGCGCTGCGCCATCACAGTTAACGCGCGCAATTTCCGGAAACAGTCCCTGCGCAAGCCGGTTCATTCCCGCAGGGACGTGATCCGGTTAACCTTCACAATAGAAGTTTTTTGAATTAAATGTGCAGCGTGGACGCGATGTGTGATGATGCGTTCACCCCATAGTGTACTCTGAGTAACGAGGCAAAACATGACTAAACTTCTCGGCGCAGCTGCGCTGATCGGTACCGTGCTGGTGTGTTCCAGCGCAACCGCAGCAACCGTAACCGCTGGCCCTGGTGGCTTCGATAACGGGTTTGCAACCACAATCACCTATGACGACACCGACGCGCGCGGCACGGCCAATGGTCGGGACAATCCGCTGAACGCCCTGGGCGCAGTGGATGGCAATTTCTTCGAAATTGGTCTCGGCGGCACGGTCGAGCTGCAGTTCGGGACGCTCTTTCTGGGCTCCGGAACCGTGGTCGAGGTGACGTTCGGCAACCCTGCCGATCATCCGGAATCCGTCGATATCTTCGCGGGTATCGCCGGGGATGCGACCTCCTTCGTGGCCGTCGATCAGGTCACCGTCAGCAACACCAACGCGCAAGGCCCCGTCGGGGTGAGCTTCACCTTCGCGGGTGGGCCCTACGACACGCTGCGTCTGGTGGACACCTCGGTGAGCACGGAACTCACCGGCGGATTCGACATTGACGCGGTCAGCGTCTCTCCGGTGCCGCTGCCTGCGGGTCTGCTGCTGCTGGGGACAGCCATGGCCGGTCTCGGCGCTGTGCGTCGCCGCAAGTCTGCCTGATCCCGGATCTGACATCGCCATGGGCGGGCCCCTCCGGTCAGACCGCCTGACCCGAGACCTCCGCCCTGGCCTTTGAGCCCTGAGACCGCCGGTGCCCTGCGCCGGCGGTTTCGCATCTGAGGCGCGCGGAATCGCCAGGGGCTCAGCCGGTCGGTTGCTCAGGCCGCGCCTGCCAGCCGCCGCGCCCCCAGAACCGGTGCATCAGCAAGATCCCCGCCAGCGCCAGCCCGACCACAAGCCCGAGCCAGATCCCGATCTCGCGCAGGGGCGTGTAAAAGCCAAGCCCGAAGCCCACGGGCAACCCGATCCCCCAATAGGCCAGCGCCGCCATGATCATCGGCACCTTGGTGTCCTGCACTCCGCGCAGCAGCCCCAGCGCCATGACCTGCGCGCCATCAGCGAACTGGAACAGCGCCGCCATGTAGAGCAGCGTCACCCCGATGGCGAGGATCTCGCCCCGGCTCGGATCATCGGGCGACAGGAAAGCCCCAATCAGCAGCTCCGGGATCGCCACGAAGAGGCAGATCGTGGCCACCGAGAACCCCACCGAGAGGGCAATCGCCACGCGTCCGCCCCGCTTGAGCCCCGCGATATCCCCCCGCCCCAGGGCACGCCCGGCCCGGACCGTCGCCGCCTGGCTCAGCCCCACATGGACCATGAAGGTCAGCGCCGCCATCTGCAGGGCGATCCCATGGGCGGCCAGTTCCAGCGTGCCGATCGCCCCCATCATCATGGCCGAAGCCGCAAAGAGACCGCTCTCGGCGAAACTCGTGATGCTGATCGGCCAGCCCAGCCGGTAAACCGCCCGAAAGGCGGCCCAATCGGGGACCCAGAGACGACGGAAAAGGTCATGTTGCGGCAGGTTGCGGCGGGTATAGATCACCAGCGCCACGAGCGAGGCCAGATGCAGCGACAGCGAGGCTAGGGCCGCCCCTGTCACGCCAAGCTCCGGCGCGCCGAACCGCCCGAAGATCAGCACATAGTTCAGAAAGGCATTGATCACCGCCGCGCCGATGGTGATCCAGAGCACGATCTGCGTCCGCTCCAGCGCGGACAGATAGCCTTTCAGCACCATGACCAGCAGGCCCGGCGCCATGGCGAGCCCGGCGATGCGCAGGTAATCCTGCGCAAGATAGGCGGTGTCTGGATCCTGCCCCAGCAGGATCAGCCAGGGCGCGGACCATACCATTGGCGGCGTGACCACGGCGGCAAAGATCAGGACCAGCCAGAACCCCATCCGGGTTACCCGGCGCACCTGCGTGTCATCCCCCCGCGCGGCCGCCTCTGCCACCATGGGCATCACCGCCCAGGCAAAGCCCGAGCCCACGATGAGCAGTGCGAAAAACACGGTCATCGAGCCGAGCACCACGGCCGCCAGCGCCTCGGCGGAATACCAGCCGAGCATCACCGTATCCGTCGCCGAAATGGCGATCTGCGCCATGTGACTGCCGATCAGGGGCAGCCCCAGGGTGAGGATCGAGCGCGCATGGCCGAAGGAGGTGAGCGGGGTGGTCATAGGGCCTCGTAGGACCAAGGGCGCGGCTTCTCAAGGGCTCATCGTCCCGGCCTGCCCGATTGTGCCGGTGGCAGCCCCGTTGGGGCTGCGGACGCGCCTTTGGCCCGAGTCGTCCCCGGGATCCATGCCGGGGCACGGCACAAGGCCCGGCCCATATGCGCCAGCGGACCGGGACCGGTCCGCGATCAGAGCGCGCCGCGCAGCAGCCCCCAGGCCAGCAGCGCCACGAGAAGCCCGGCGGCCACCTCCAGCAGGCTGCCCAGATGGCGCGCCCGGGCCCAGCCACCCACCGCGGCGAGGCTGCTCTCGCGCAGGCCCGTGGACAGGATCGCCACGGCAATGGTGATGCTCGCCGTGCCCAGCGCCATGGCGAAGGTCCCGGCAATGGCCGCCGCGGTGATCTGCAACCGCAGGCCGAGGATCAGGACAAAGAGCGCGCCGGTACAGGGCCGGATCGCCACCGCCCCGATCACCGCAAGAAGCTCGCGCCAATTTCGCGCGGCCAGCACAGCGTTCGGATCCGGGGCATGGACATGGCCACAGGTCTCGCAGACCTCGCCCGCCCCATGGGTGTGGGCATGGGCCCTGCCCGCCCCCCCGCTGCCCTGCGGATCCGGCGCGCCCCCCTCGGTCTGGGCCACGAGAAAGTCGCGCGCCAAGCTTTGCGGGGCCTGCGGCTCCGGCCCGGCCCCAACCGGGACAAGCTCCGACACTGGCGCCTGCCCCTGCGCCAGACGCAGACGCCGCAGCCCGCGCCAGACCAGCCATAGCCCCACGAGCAGGATCGCCAAGGCGCTGGCCGGGGCAAACCAGGTCTCGGCCATCCCCGTCAGCTGCGCCGTGCTCGCCCGCAACAACAGCGCCCCGGCCCCCACCAGCAGGATCGCCGTGACCGCCTGCCCCAAGCTTGCCGCCAGCGCCACCGCGCTCAGCCGCAGCATGGTGATCCGCCGGGCCACCCCGTAGCCGCCGATCACCACCTTGCCATGGCCCGGCCCCGCCGCGTGGAAGAACCCATAGGCAAAACACACCCCGAGAAACCCGATCAGCGCGCCGGGCGATCCCGCGCGCAGGGCGCGAAGCTGCGCCGCCAGAGCCTCCTGCACCTCGCGCTGCTGCCCGGCGGCCCACCGGCTGATCGCCTCGGCTCCTCCGCCCCACAAAAGCAGGACAAGACCGGCCAGCAAGGCAAGCGCCAGCGCCGCACTTACGGCGCGCATGTCACGCGGATCTCATGGGCGAACAGCTCGCCAACGGCGGGAAACCCGACCTCCAGAAACGGATCGAAACTGCCGCTGAATTCCTCCAGCGCGGCGCGCATCTGCTCGGAGGCCGCGCCCGGGTCGGGCACGAAGACCTGAGCCGCGCAGCCCTCGGGCGCGTTCTCGAGCCGCACGGGCAGGTTGATCTCGTAGGCCGTGTAAAAGGTCGGATCGTAAATCTGCAGCACAAGCGGCTCGGCCCCCACCGGGGCGCGGGTTTCCAGCGCGCGCAAATGGGTGCTGATCACGCGGCCCTCGCCATAGGTGGCGTCCCATTCCAGGGGACGGGACAGGGGCAGCTCCGCCTCGCCGGACAGAAGGTAGCTGTCGCCCTCGAACTCCTCGATCCAGTTCATGTCGAACCCCGAGAGGCTGGCCACCTCCTCCTCGGTCAGGACCCCGTCGAAATCGGGATCCAGCCCGGCCTCGTCGATCACGATCAGCGAATAGAGGGAATCATAGGCCCAGACGATCCGCACAGCCCCGAGCTTGCCCGTGTCGTCGAAGATCAGCGTGGCGCCGGCATCGATGAACACATGGGGATGCGCCGCAGCCGGGGCCGCAGCCGCCAGCAGGGCCGAGCCGAGCACGGCGGCCCGGGATATGGTGCGAAGGCTCTCCATGGGCCAGAGATAAGCCCCCCTCGGTCCGCATGCAATCGCCGCTGCGCGGGCCCTCGCTCAAAGAAAACCCCCACGTCGCGGGGACGCAGGGGCAAGGGGCGCGCCGTTCGGGGCGCGCCAGGGAGGATTGGGAAAACCCGGGATCGTCAGTTCTTGCGCCGCGCATCCGGATGCAGGGACGCGCCGAGAATATGCTGGGAGGAATGGACCACATGCCCCGCGCCCCCCACGATCAGCGGATCGGGCGGTGTCGCGATGCTGAGATCCTTGTCCGGATAATCCAGCGTCGACAGGAAATGGCGCATGCAATTGAGCCGCGCGCGCTTCTTGTCGTTGGACTTGACGATGGTCCAGGGCGCATCGGCGGTGTTGGTGTAAAAGAACATCGCCTCCTTCGCCTCGGTATAGTCATCCCACTTGTCGAGGCTCGCCTTGTCGATCGGCGACAGCTTCCACCGCTTGAGCGGGTCGGTCGCGCGGCTGTCAAAGCGCCGCTTCTGCTCGGCCTGGGTTACCGAGAACCAGTATTTGTAGAGCCGGACCCCCGAGCGCGTCAGCATCCGTTCGAAATCCGGGGTCTGGCGCATGAATTCGAGGTATTCGTTCGGGCTGCAGAAGCCCATCACCCGCTCCACCCCGGCGCGGTTGTACCAGGACCGGTCATAAAGCACGATCTCGCCCGCCGTGGGCAGATGGTTGATATAGCGCTGGTAATACCACTGACCGCGCTCTTCATCGGTGGGCTTGTTCAGGGCCACCACGCGGGCCGCGCGCGGGTTCAGGTGCTCGGTGAACCGCTTGATGGTCCCGCCCTTGCCCGCCGCATCGCGCCCCTCGAAGAGCATCACGAATTTCTGGCCGGTCTCCTGCGCCCAGAGCTGCACCTTGAGCAGCTCCGCCTGCAGCTGCGCCTTCTCGGACTCGTAGGCCCGGCGCGCCATCTTGCGCCGATAGGGGTAGCGCCCGGTCTCAAAGGCCTGACGGATCGCCTCGGGCGAGGGCGTGGACATGTCGGGACTTGCGGTGGATGTGCCGTTCATCTTGGGCGCGTCGGTCTTCGGGGTAGGCGTGGTCTGTGCCATGGGGGCTCCTCTCATCGGTCGCGCCACCCCTACCGCTCCCCGCCGCACCGTGCCTTGACCCGGATCAACCTCTGTCAAAAAACCGTCACATGCGGCACGGGTCCAGGCCCGACCGCACGCAAAACCCCACCTGGCGAGAACCAGGTGGGGCGGAGCACGTCAGGGGCCGTTCCGTGAGCTCAGCGTCAGCCCTGACGTTTGCGGGCGCGCCAGCCGGTGGCGGCGAGCGCCCCGATCAGGAGCAGACCGGAGGCCGGCAGCGGAACGGGCGCCGGCGGATCCTGGACCAGGCGGTTGTCCGTGCCGACGCGCAGACCGTCGATGGCAAAGCCGTCATTGGTGCGCAGGCTGGTGCCGCTGCTGTTGTAATTGCCGATCTCGATCACCGCGTCGGTGACCAGCGTGTCGAAGCTCACCACCACGATCGAGGCATTGCCGTTGGACAGCTTGCCGCCCACGCGCTGCTCGAAGGTGTCGCCCTCGGAGGTGATGCGCAGGAAGGCCCCCGTGTCGGACCCGTCCACCAGCGTGAAGACCACCGTGTTGAAGGTCGAGCCGGTCGAGACATCCCAGTCGATGCCATAGGTGTCGTTGCTGTCGAGATACCAGTCACCATCCAGCGGCTGGGTGTTGTAGCGGCCATAGGTATTGCCATCGCGCAGGGCCAGCTCGGTGCCCGTATTGCCCGGCAGACCCGAAACCGTGCCGCCCGTACCGGTGCCACCCAGGGTGTTGAAGGTGCCCACGGCGGTGCTGAAATTGCTGCCGACCTCGCCCTCGCCCAGGGTGCTGCCCAGGGTCTCAAAGTTTTCACCGGTGGCGGTGATGGAGTTGTCGACAAGGTCGAACACCCCGGGGTTGTACTCGGAAACAGCGATGGAGGCCGCGAAAGCCGGAGCCATCGGCAGGACAATAGCGACAGCCGCCGCCAGCAGGGAAGATTTGCAGGACATGGGAACTCATCCACTCGTAAAAAACAGGAACACTACACTAGAGCCCGCTAGCTATCAGTCTCCGAAAATTTGATACAGTTTTTTTGGGTGTTTACGTTAACAGTCCGATTTCGGCACAATTCCTGGGAAATTCCCGGATTTCGCGCCGCTTCGACACAGAAAGCGGTGCGGCGCGGCGAGATTACAGCGCCGAGGGCCCTCGCGCAGCCCCCGAGCTTCGCCTGGGCGGGTTCCGTGCAATTTTCTTAAAATCCAAAGTGTTACGGGGGCAGCGCATCGCATAGACCTTTGCGGGCCAGCAACAGATCACTCGGATCAGCGCCACCGTGTTGCATACAACAGGGACTCCCTTATGGACAAAGATACCCGCGATCCGTAGTCCTGATCCCCGCGAGGCCGCGTTTCAGGCCTCCGCGTAGAGCATCTATTGACGAAAGTAACATGTTGACCAAACCAAATGCGGCCCTTCTGGGCCTGATCTGCGCCGCGGCCACCAGCGCGGGCGCAGCCACCATCAATACAAGCAACGCCACCTGCGTCGCCGGCTGTGCAGGCGTGACCAGCGGCACCACCCCGGCGGGCATCGACTTCCTGAACAACCTTCAGGTGGGCACCGTCTACAAGCTTGAAAATGCGGGTTTCGTGGACGGCAATGGCGACACCTATGACGCGCGGGTCGAGGTCCTTGACCTCAGCGACGGCGCTTCGGCCTCGACCATCAATGTGCAGGGCGTGAACGAATGGAAACACCTGCAATTCACCTTTGTCGAGGATGACACCCTGACTACCACGAACACCACCGGGGTCAGCACCGTGGTGGTCGGTGCCCAGTTCATCAATGTCTTTGATATCGACAGCAATCCGGGCAATGGCGGGCGCGCGAACTTCACGGACGTGGTCGGCGTCAATGCCGAGATCGTCGGCCTCGGCGCCGCGCTGGAGGAAGGCGGCTTTCTCGCCTCCGACGCGCCCCTGACCGATGCGGATGGCGCGGACATCAACTATGCGCGGCTCGATCAGGACTTCGTGCCCGGTCAGGAGTGGAAGAACGAGCCGAATTACAAGCCGGGGCTGGGCCTGAACGAGGAAGACTTCGTGGCCAGCTTCTCGACCGGCGGTGATCTGGAAAGCTTCGAGCTGGTCTGGGGCTCGACCGGCGCGCCGTCCAACAATGTGCGCGGGTGGGAGCTGTCCATCGACGCGGACCCGGTGATCCCGCCGATCCCGCTCCCGGCATCGCTGCCCCTGCTGCTGGTCGGTATGGGCATGATCGGCGCCCTGCGCCGGACACGCGCCTGACGACCTCAAACTGCGGTCAGGGCCCTCACCGGCCCTGATCCGTCCCGGGACAGGCCAAACGCGCCTGCGGCCGACCTGTCCCGGTCAACAGCTACGCTGCCCCCCACCGCCTTTATCTTTCCAAGCCCCCCACGGTGTAGCGCGCGCCCTGTTGCCGGGGATGTCAGCCCCTCGGTCCCGAGGGTACGCATCGCGACCTCCAGCCCCGTCTGCTTTGCCACTCATCCTGCATGGCCGCAGTGGCCTGCAAGGACAGTGCCCCGCGCTTCAAAGGGGCGCACAACAGCGCCCCCGTGACCTCGGCGAGGCGCGCGTCGCTCTGCCCGTTGCCGCAACGCGCGGAAAACGCGACGCCCCCCATGTTCGCAAAAGGACCACCCGCGCCGCAAACATGGCCGCGCAAGGGGCGATCCAGCCCGCGCTCCGACCCATTTGCCAGACCTCCGCGCGCGGAGACTTCCCACCCTGCTCCGGCCCTGCCATACTGGGCCAAACACCAAAAAGAGCAGTGACAGCCATGGCCGACGATCTCCTCTCGGGTGCACAACCCGACACCTCTTCCTATGACGCTTCCTCGATCCAGGTGCTCGAGGACATGGAGCATGTCCGCCTGCGCCCCGGCATGTATATCGGCGGCAAGGATGACCGCGCGCTGCACCATATGGTGGCCGAGATCATCGACAACTCCATGGACGAGGCCGTGGCCGGGCACGCCACATGGATCGAGGTGGAGCTGCACGAGAACGGCCATGTCTCCGTGCGGGACAACGGGCGCGGCATCCCCACCGGCCCGCACCCCAAGGATCCCAAGAAATCCGCGCTGGAGATCATCTTCTGCACCCTGAACGCAGGCGGCAAATTCTCCGGCGACAGCTACGAGACCTCGGGCGGTCTGCACGGGGTCGGCTCCTCCGTGGTCAACGCGCTTTCCGATCACCTGCGCGTCGAGGTCGCCCGCAACCGCGAACTCTATGCTATGGAGTTCTCCCGCGGCGTGCCCTCCGGCCCGCTGGAAAAGATCGGCGCAGCCCCGAACCGGCGCGGCACCGCCGTGACCTTCCACCCGGACCCCGAGATCTTCGGCTCCCTCCGCCTCAAGCCCGCACGCCTGTTCAAGATGGCCCGCTCAAAGGCGTATCTGTTCTCCGGCGTCGAGATCCGCTGGAAAACCGCCATCGATGACGGCGACACCCCGGCCGAGGCCACCTTCCACTTCCCCGGCGGCCTCTCGGACTACCTGTCCGAAACCCTCGGCCAGGCCGCCACCTATGCCGACGCACCCTTCTCGGGCACCGTTTCCTTCGACAAGTTCGGCCGCCCCGGCAAGGTCGAATGGGCGATCAACTGGACCCCGGCCCGCGACGGCTTCATCCAGTCCTATTGCAACACCGTCCCCACCCCCGAGGGCGGCACCCACGAGGCGGGCTTCTGGGCCGCCATCCTCAAGGGCATCAAGGCCTACGGCGAGCTGGTGAACAACAAGAAGGCGGGCACCATCACCCGCGAGGACCTGACCACCGGCGCCGGTGCGCTGGTCTCCTGCTTCATTCGCGAGCCCGAATTCGTCGGCCAGACCAAGGACCGCCTCGCCACGGTCGAGGCCCAGCGCATGGTCGAGAACGCTGTCCGCGACCATTTCGACAACTGGCTCGCCGCCGACACGAAATCCGCAGGCGCCATCCTCGACTTCCTCGTCCTGCGCGCCGAGGAACGCCTCCGCCGCCGCCAGGAAAAGGAAACCGCCCGCAAATCCGCCACCAAGCGCCTGCGCCTGCCCGGCAAACTGGTCGACTGCTCGGCCACCAACCGCGCGGGCACGGAACTGTTTATCGTCGAGGGCGACAGCGCCGGCGGCTCCGCCAAAATGGCCCGCGACCGCAAGACCCAGGCCCTCCTCCCCCTGCGCGGCAAGATCCTCAACGTGCTGGGTGCTGCCTCGTCAAAACTCGGCTCCAACCAGGAGATCAGCGACCTGACCCAGGCCCTCGGCGTCGGGCTGGGGACGAAATTCAACGTCGAGGATCTGCGCTACGACAAGATCATCATCATGACCGACGCGGACGTGGACGGCGCTCATATCGCGTCCCTGCTGATGACCTTCTTCTTCACCCAGATGCGCCCGATGATCGACCAGGGCCACCTCTACCTCGCCTGCCCGCCCCTCTTCCGCCTGACCCAAGGCGCGAAACGCGTCTACTGCCTCGACGAGCGCGAGCGCGACACCTGGCTCGACAAGGGGCTCGGCGGCAAAGGCAAGATCGACGTGAGCCGCTTCAAGGGCCTCGGCGAGATGGACGCCAAGGACCTCAAAGACACCACCATGAACCCCGAAACCCGGAAACTGATCAGAGTGTCCATCGACGAGGATGAACCCGGCGAGACCGGAGACCTCGTGGAGCGCCTGATGGGCAAAAAGCCCGAGAAACGGTTCGAGTACATTCAGGAGAACGCACGCTTCGTGGAGGAGTTGGATGTTTGAAAATGGAGAGTTACACCGATGAAGTTGATCGATTTGTATTTTGGTGACTTAGAGGCGTTTGACGAGGCTCGGAACGAACCCCTGTATTTCGATAAAACATTCGTTGTACCAGATTCTGTTAGCTCAGAGGGATTAAAGAATAATCGCCGATTCATTGTCGTTGGACGGAAAGGCGTCGGCAAAACGGCAATTCAAATGAGGCTTGCGGAAGATCTCCACGGCAAAGGCTACCTGACTTGCTTCTTTAGATTTTCGGAAGATCTTCGGGCAGACGATTATAGTGAAATTTCGAAGACACAATCGCGAATTAGCTTCTCAAACATTAGCAATGATCGAAATATTTTCTTGCACTATGACTTTCGTGATGTTTGGGAGCGCGTATTCTTTAATCGTATAGCACAAGCAATGAAAGAGAACGGGCATACAAACAGATTTACCGAACTTGTATGCCCCACCGGCAGCAATTTGCGGAATATCTTTTCAGGGCTTGGTAGGGCACTTACTATAAAAGTATCTGCGAATTTTGGCGCCATAGCAGCTGAAGTTGACTTTGACGTCAGCCAAATCGAGAATGGTGAGGTTTCACTGAAAGAGTATAACCGTATTTCACGAGAGCTTTTCTTAAGATACTGCGTCGAGTTTAGAGTATATATGTTTATCGACGAACTTGTTTTCTCTCGCTTAGACGCCCGAGATGATGAGGTAAAGATTCGGGCAGCTATGGTTCGCGATATTGTTAAAACGTGTCGCGAGCTAAATAATTTCTGTGCGCAAAATGATCTAGACTTTCACTTTATCTGCTCCCTAAGACCGGAAGTGAGGAACCTTATCAACGATCATGATTCAGAGATTGGAAAAATAGTTGATGGTAAAGACGCTCCTCTCACTTGGTACATAGACTCAGGCCCAAGGAGATCACTTCTTGATGAAGTTCTTTCTCTAAAAGTAAGACACTCATCAATTTCATATTCGACAAGAAGTATCCCTGAAGAAACATTTGTTGATAAAATTATTTCGTTTGGAAGAACAAGTTTATCGTTTCGTGATTTTCTTAGAACAAATACCTGGGGAAGACCAAGGGATATTGTTCGCCTGCTACTCTCCATTCAAAAGATGAACCCGAATGCGTCGCGCATAGGTCAAGCAGAAGTGAAACGAGCGCTGGATGAATACTCGCGAGCATCCGCAAAGGAGCTTGTAGATGAGCTTAGCGTTCTTCATGGACAAGAAATCCTACGAGCTCTTAGAAAGGGCATCACGAGAAGAACTTATAATGATGCTGACGACCTTCTTGAGTCTGTGCCGCTTTCAAACATCAACGAAGAAAAGTTTATCGAAGAACTCTTCCTTCTTGGATTGATCGGTGGCTTTCAACCAGAGACTGGGAATTACTATTGGGCGCACCGAGGTGAAACAAATTTGAAATCGCATTTAAAGATTCGGATTCACCCGGCGCTTTGGAACGAATTTAGCATCCGAGGAGCTGAATAGCTCGCAAAGCAAATGGGGTATTCGGCGCGGTCGCCGACCCGCGCGGCGGCCTCCGGCCTCGTTCCGCGCGCGGGGAAGCAGCCCAACCGGAAATAGGTCGGCCCCTCTCGGGATCTTTTCTATGAAAAGACCCTGCCGGGCTACGCGCGCGCCTACGGCGCACGCCTAGATCGCGCGGCGGCCTCCGGCCTTGTCCCGCGCGGGAGTATGCAAACCAAACCGGCATCGAGTCCTGGGCGTGAGGCTGGGCCGCAAACACCCTCTTCCGGCGCTTCACTTTCGAGATCTGAAAACCGCTAACCCCGTCATCGGCTCCGACGCACCGCCCCTCACCGCCGCGCCGCAGGAACGCCGAAAAGTACGCTCCGATCCCGGGGGAATCGGTTCCGCGCGATGTCCCGGAAGTGCCCACATCCATGGGCAGATCCCCCCGGGGCACTGTCGCGGAAAAGGTTAATGATGCCGCGCGCGCGGCGCATTTTGTTAACCAATGCCGCACAATTCTTGGGCGGGCAAAACGCCGCGAGTTCGGGCGAAAACAGGATTGTCTGACAAAATGCCCGACAGTTGCCCGACACATGTCCGACAGGGTGCCGACAGGGGGCAGACGCCCTCATTCAGCCATCGACGGGCCTCCATCATCGCGCGGCAAAGCACCCGATCCGCGGCCCAAAACGCGCCTAGCGCCCCAACGAAAGCAGCGCCTAGCGTTGCAGCGTCTTGAGGTATTCGACCACGGCCACCATGGAGCGGCTGGTCAGGATCGGCGCGCCGGTCTCGCTGTCCAGAGCGCCCGCCTCACCATCGAAGAGATCGCCGAAAACCGGCATGGGTCCGCCATGGCCGAGCACCGGCATCCGCCCGTCGATCCGGGCCACCACGCGGCTCACCGGAAAGACCCCGTCATTATCCGCACCCAGCCGCGTCAGGTCCGGCGGCGAGATCGTCAGGACCTGCGTCATCGGGCCATCCCCGACCGCCTCCATCCCGTGGCAGGTGACGCAGTAATCCCGGAAAAGCTGCCGCCCTTCATCCACCGGATCCGCGACGGCCCCGGTCGCCAGCGCCAGCGTCATTCCAGCCAAACCTCCGATAATCCAACGCATTTTCGCCTCCTGCGTATATCCTCGTCCCAGACAGAACCCTAGCTCATGGGGAGAATTCGCACCTTGATGTCGCTCAAGCGGCCTTGCCCCGCTCGCGCGCCGGGGCCAAACTCCGCCGGGCAGAGCGGAGGAGATCACCCATGCCCCTACAGGCCACCATCATGCTACTGGCGGGGTTCGGCATCCCGCTTCTCGCGGCCCTGAACGCCCGGCTCGGCGCCCAGATCGGGGCCCCCGCCACCGCCGCTTTCGTGCTCTTTCTCGTGGCCCTCGCGGTGGCTGGCACGGCCATGCTGGTCACCGGCGCCAAGGGGGTCGACGCCCTCTCGGCCCAGCCCAAGCACCTCTTCCTCGGCGGCCTCTTCGTGGCCTTCTACGTGCTTTCTGTCACCTATGTCGCGCCCAGCTTCGGGGTCGGCAACGCCATCTTCTTTGTCCTGCTGGGCCAGCTCGCCTCCGCCGCCCTGATCGACCATTTCGGCCTCTTCGGCGCACGCCAAACCCCCCTCGAACTCCCCCGCGCCCTCGGCATCGGCGCCATGATTATCGGCGTTTACCTCACGCAAAAGGCTTGAGTTCACAGGGCCTTCCGTTCCATATTAACCTTAAGGCGTTCGGCGCCGACTGTAGACTAACTTGTTTCCATTGTTGCGGAGCCCACCCATGCGCGCCCTTTTTCTATCGCTCATTCTCATGGTCGCGGCTCTGCCTGCGTCCGCCACGTCATTATCCCTCAACCTGCAGCCCGTCTCGCTTTGCACAGACGATTTCGTCAATGACAGCTGTGGGAAAGTGACCATCGACAAAGACTATCTCAACGAGATTTATGGCCAGATCGACATTCAGGTGACTGTTCTGGACTCCTTTGCCCTGCTCGGGTTTCCGCTGGTGTCGGACTCCAATGGCGATATCAATCCGAACCTTGCATTGGCGACTTTCGGGCTCTTTCTCGAACCCAAGATCGAACCGAACACGGTTTATGTCGCATTCCTCGGCGATCTGACCGGGGACACGGTCGGGCTGGCGTATCTGGATGCGGATGACTTTCCGTTTGCCATCGTCCAAGACACCTATTCCGACCAGATCGGCACCCAGATCACCGCACATGAGGTCGGGCATGTCCTGGGCGGCGAGCACGAGGATGCCGACCTGTCCACGCAGCTGATGTTTCCGCAGTTGAACGTCTCGATCGCGGGACAACCGGGCTACGTTCCCGGGATCTCGGATGCGAATGCCGCAACCATGCGCAGCAGCGCCCTGCTCGCCCCGGTACAGACCATCCCGGTGCCGCCGGCCCTGCCGTTGCTGGCAACGGGTGGGGTCGCTCTCTTCGCGCTGCGGCGCCGTCGCCGGAGCGCCTGATCCCCACAAAGGGATCGCAAAAGGACAGAGTTTCTACCTGCCAGCGGCCACTAGTCCCAAAGGATGAGCCGCTGGTTTTTCATTGACAGACTGGCCGAAAAAGCTGCAGCGCAGCATTGCCCGTTGTCTCTTTTGAAAACCAGTGCGCCTTGGGCGAATCACCTACAAAATCTGAGCGGAAGACTCCGCAAGAATGGACAGTGCAGCATGTCCACTATTGCAAAGAGGCGCGCTATCCGAGGCAGCGCGCAAAATTACCGTTGAAATCCTTAACAATTATTAACCGTGGTCAAGCCCTGTGACGCGCCCGTTGACCCAGAGCCCCGATCATGCAGGCTGAGAGAGCCCGGGTTGGGCAGTTTTATTGGTATCGGAGTACAAAATGATCACCAAATTAACGATTGCGGCAGCCGCGATAACCCTTGCTTATGCAGGGGCAGCATCGGCTGCGACACTAACCGTTACGGAAAGTCAGGGCCAAAACCGCGCGTTGGTGGCAGGCTCTGTTGATCTGGATGATGCCGACGACGCAGGGGGCGGGTTTGACCTGAACGCGCTCAACGGCGGCAACGCATTCATCGGGTCGGATGATCTTCAAATCCACGGGCGGATCGTGTCGTCGATTGACCGGTTCACCTTCGAGGTCTCCACGGCCTTCAACCTCGACTTCGACTTCGACGGCTATCTGCTGGATGCTGGCGGTTCCGTGAGCGCGGACCTGTCGGGACTGGTGGACCATGACGTGGTGCTTGCAGGGGACGACCCGCAGCTCGTGGCATCGGGCAAGGAAGTGACGATCTCGCTGATCGACTCGATGATGAACACCGTCGCGACCGAGACCTTCCTGACCAATGTCAGCTCGGCCACCACGATGGACGAGAACATCTTCAGCAACATCGCGGCGGGAACCTATATCCTGTCGATCGATGGCACGCAGGGCTCTGCAACGGGCACCGCGGCGCTCTATGACCTGAAGATTTCGGCCATTCCGCTTCCGGCGCCGGCGCTTCTGCTGCTGGGCGGTCTGGGCGGTCTTGTCGCTGCACGGCGCAAGCGCTCCGCCTAAGTCTTCGCACAACCCACGAGACCGAAGGCCTGTCACACAGGGCCTGAGGTCTCGCGGACGTGTGACCCTGCGCGGGCGGACCTGTTCCGCAATTCCGTTCGCCCGCGCAGACAGACGGTCGAGGCCGTCTATCCGTCGATCAGACGTCCGTCTTCCAGTCGCAAGACCCGGTCCATCCGGGCCGCCAGATCTGGGTTATGCGTGGCAATCAGCGCGCTGAGCCCGGTATCGCGGACCTGTGCCATCATCGCATCGAAGACCGTCTCGGAGGTTGCCGGGTCGAGATTCCCCGTGGGCTCATCCGCCAGCAGCAGATGGGGCTGGTTCGCCAGCGCCCGGCAGAAGGCCACGCGCTGCTGCTCGCCGCCGGACAGGGCCGCAGGACGGTGGTCGAGCCGCTCCGACAGGCCCACGGACCCGAGCAGTTCTTCGGCTCGGGCGCGGGCGGCGGTCGCGGTCACGCCATTGGCCAGCTGCGGCAGGACCACGTTCTCCAGCGCCGAGAATTCGGGCAACAGGTGGTGAAACTGGTAGATGAACCCGACCGCCTGGCGCCGCAGCGCTGTGCGCGCCCGGTCTCCGAGCCCCGCCACGACCTGCCCGGCGAGGCTGACATGGCCCGCATCGGCCACATCCAGCAGCCCCGCGATATGCAGCAGGGTCGACTTGCCCGAGCCAGAGGGCGCGACGAGCGCCACGACCTCCCCCGGGGCGAGGCTCAGGGAGACACCGCGCAGCACGGCGATCTCGCCGGGGGTGCCTGCGTTATAGGTCTTCTGGAGGCCGTCCAGCACCAGCACCGGGTCACTCATAGCGCAGCGCCTCGACCGGGCTCATGCGTGCCGCGCGGCGCGCCGGAAAGATGGTGACCAGAAAGGAGAGGCCGAGCGACAGGAGCACCGCCGAGAGGACATCGCCGAACTCCAGCTTGGCCGGAACCTGATAGATGCCGCGGATGCTCGGGTCCCAGACCCCGCCGCCCCCGGCCCAGTTCACGAAGGAGAAGATCTGGTCGATATAGATCGCGAAGAGACAGCCGAGGATCACGCCGCAGAGTGTCCCGATCACCCCGGTGGCCGCGCCGCAGATGAAGAAAACCCGCAGGACCGCGCCCTCGCTCAGCCCCATGGTCCGCAGGATGCCGATATCGCGGCCCTTGTTCTTC
Organism: Dinoroseobacter sp. S375; assembly: GCF_049800775.1. Taxonomy (NCBI): domain Bacteria; kingdom Pseudomonadati; phylum Pseudomonadota; class Alphaproteobacteria; order Rhodobacterales; family Roseobacteraceae; genus Dinoroseobacter; species Dinoroseobacter sp. S375. Next base: position 534,361 of record NZ_JBNAFR010000001.1, read on the forward strand.
ACCAGCATGACGAGACCGCTGATGATGTTCATGGCCGCGATCAGGACGAGGATGGACATGATGACGAACATGACGTTGTCCTCGATCTCCAGCGCGCGGAGAAAGCTGCCCGATGCATCGCGCCAGGACCACAAAAGCGCGCCATCCCCCGCCGCGACGCGGAGCGGGTCGGACCAGTCCTGCACGCGTTCCGGCGACGCGACCATGACCTCGATCTCGTCGGCCCCGCCCTCGCGGTTGAAGAAGGATTGCGCCTCGGCGAAGGGCATGTAGACCCGGGTGCGATCAATGTCGAACCGCCCGAGCGAGAAGACATGGACCACCTCATAGGCCTTGACCCGGGGGCTGGTGCCGAAAGGGGTCTTGACCCCGTCCGGAGAGATCAGGCGGATGCTGTCCCCGACCCCCGCCCCCAGCTCGCGCGCCACGCCGGAGCCGATGGCGATGCCGCTGGCAAAGCGGGAGAGGTCTCCGCGCCCGGTCCCGTCGGCGGCAATCCCGGGCAGCGAGCGGAGGTCGGCCTCGGCCAGACCGTAGACCTCGACCCCAGAGGTGCGTCCGTTATGGGTCGTGATGACCTGTCCCCGGATGAGCGGAGCCGCCCGTGTGACCCCGGGAACGGCCGCGATGGCCGCCGTCTGGGCGGCGTAATCCGGCATCAGGCGGTTGGTGCTGCCGGTCTCGGCATCATAGACCGCGCTATAGACGGTGATATGGGCGTTGGCCCCGAGGATGGTGTCCACGAACTCGGCGCGAAAGCCGCTGCGCACAGCGAGGGTCGCAATCAGGGCAAAGACCGCGAGGGTGATGCCGACAAGGCTGATCCAGGTCATCACGCTGACCCCGCCTTCGGCACGGCGCGCGCGCAAGTAGCGCCACGCGATCAACCATTCGTATCGGGCAAAGGGCGGTGGCGAACTGGCCAAGGCAGGCTCCTATATGGATAGCTTGGTCTTATCGCGCCGCGCGCCAAGGTCAATCGCCAAGCGTGCGGGGGTGGCCGAGGGCCGCCCGAGGTCGGGGCCACCGGGCCCTCTCAGAGCGCCCGGTGGCCGCGATGCCAGCATCGCGGCGGACGCGCTCCGTTTTGGCCGAGATCCGGGTTGGCGCCCGGAGTGCCCCCTGCGCGGGTCCCGCGCGGGCGCATGCGCCCGCGCCCCCGGCTTCCTTGACGAAGAGGTCAGTCTTCGTCCAGCACGCCCCAGATGACCGCGCCGATCACCGCACCGGCCAGTGGCGCCACCCAGAAGAGCCAGAGTTGGCTGAGCGCCCCCGTTTCCGCAAAAAGCGCCATCGCCGTTGAGCGCGCCGGGTTCACGGAGGTGTTGGTCACCGGGATGGAGATCAGGTGGATCAGGGTCAGGCACAGGCCAATCGCGATTGGCGCGAAGCCTTCGGGCACCAGATGCGAGGTCGCCCCGAGGATCACGATCACGAAGACCGCCGTCAGCACGACCTCAATCGTGATGGAGGCCACCATACCGTAGCCCGCGGGCGAGAGGTCGCCAAAGCCGTTGGACGCAAACCCGCCAGCGCCTGCGAATTCCGACTGCCCGGAGAAGATGATGAACAACGTGGCCGCAGCGGCAGAGCCCCCGACCACCTGCGCCACCCAATAGGGCGCGATATCCTTGAATTCGAACCGGCCGGCCACGGCCAGCCCGAGCGTGACGGCCGGATTGAAATGCCCGCCGGAGATCCCGCCGACCGCATAGGCCATGGTCAGCACGCTCAAGCCGAAGGCGAGGCTGACCCCGAGCCATCCGATCCCCACATCCGCGACCCCAGCCGCCAGAAGCGCGCTGCCGCAGCCCCCGAAGACAAGCCAATACGTGCCGATAAACTCGGCCAGCCAACGTTTGAACATGCGATCCCCCTCGCTCTGGTTCCAGCGCCTCACAGGCGTGTGAACAACCTAGACGAGTCCATCGACCGGGGGAAAGTGCCTATGTCACATGACACAGAATATGGGGCGGATTACTGCGTCGCCAGCCAGTCCATCACCCGGCCTGCATCCGCATCGGGCGGAAAGACCGGGTAAGACACCTCTGCAATCACGCCATCGCGCAGGATCAGCGTCATGCGCTTGTGATGCGGCCCGGCGGAGGTCTCGAACAGCGGCAGCTCCAGCGCATGGGCCAGCGCAAGATCCCCATCGGACAACAGCGCAAAGGGCAGATGCAGCCGCTCGGCTGCGGCGACCTGATCATCGGGGCTCTGGGTCGAGATGCCGTAGACATGATCCGCCCCCGCCGCCTGCAGCTCGGCGAACCGGTCGCGATAGGCGCAGCTTTGCGGCGTGCATCCGCGGGCACCGGGGATCTCGTTCCAACCCTCGGGCAGTGCCACGCCCGGCGTTCCGGTCATCGGATAGAAATAGAGCACGCTCACCCCGCGCAACCCATCCAGCGCCACGTCCGTCCCATCCGTCGCCCGGAGGCGCAGGGCCGGCATCGCGCGCCCGGTCAAATGGGATGCCGCGCCATCATCCTCGGGCGTGGGCAGTTCCGACCAGTCAATCTCGAACCCGTGTTCCGCCATGACCGCGCCCCTCAGAGGGCGGCGTAGCGCGCAACGACCTTGGCCACGGCGGCCTCTGGCGTGAGCTCCTCGCTCTCGCCGGTCTTGCGGCTGGTCAGTTCGACGACACCGTTCTTGAGCCCCCGCGGCCCCACGGTGATCCGCCAAGGCAGGCCGATCAGGTCCATGGTGGCGAACTTGCCGCCCGCACGTTCCTTGCGGTCATCATAGAGCGGCTCGAGCCCGGCGGCGGTCAGCGCCCCATAGAGCGCATCGCAGGCCGCATCCGCCGCCTCGTCGCCTTGCTTGAGGTTCACGATCCCGCAATGGAACGGGGTCACACCCTCGGGCCAGATGATGCCCTTGTCGTCATGGCTGGCCTCGATGATCGCCCCCAAGAGGCGGCTGACCCCGATCCCGTGGCTGCCCATATGGACCGGCACCTGGTTCTGCTCCGCATCAATCACGGTCGCGCCCATGGCCTCGGAATACTTGGTGCCGAAGTAGAAGATCTGACCGACCTCGATGCCGCGCGCAGACCGGCGGCGCGCTTCGGGGACCTCCGCGAAGACCGCTTCGTCATGGGTCTCGTCCGTACGGGCATAGCGGGAGGTGAACTCCTCCAGCACCGACTGGCACTGGGCGACATCGTCATAATCGATCTCGCGATCTCCGAATTTCAGATCCGTGATATCGCTGTCATAGAAGACCTCGCTCTCGCCGGTCTCGGCCAGCACGAGGAATTCATGGGTATAGTCGCCGCCGATCGGGCCGCCATCGGCGCGCATGGGGATCGCCTGCAGGCCCATCCGCTCATAGCTGCGCAGGTAGCTGACCAGATGCCGGTTATAGGCGTGCAGCGCGTCGTCCTTGGTCAGGTCGAAATTGTAGCCGTCCTTCATCAGGAATTCGCGCCCGCGCATCACGCCGAAGCGCGGCCGCACCTCGTCGCGGAACTTCCACTGAATGTGGTAGAGCGTCAGGGGCAGATCCTTGTAGCTCGCAACATTCGAGCGGAAGATATCCGTGATCAGTTCCTCATTGGTGGGGCCATAGAGCATATCCCGGCCATGACGGTCGGTGATCCGCAGCATCTCCTGCCCGTAATCATCGTAGCGCCCGCTCTCGCGCCACAGATCCGCGGATTGCAGGGTCGGCATGAGCATGGGGATATGGCCCGCGCGCTGCTGCTCTTCATGGACGATCTGTTCGATCCGGCGCAGCACCTTGAAGCCCAGCGGCAGCCAGGAATAGATCCCCGCGCTGGCCTGCTTGATCATGCCTGCGCGCAGCATCAGCCGGTGGCTGACAATCTGCGCTTCGGCAGGGGTTTCCTTCAGAACGGGCAGGAAGTAGCGGGACAGGCGCATGGAGCGAGCCTCTGGCAATAGGGAACGGTTCCGCTCGGTCTAGGCCATCCCCGGAACCGCTTCAAGGCGCTGCGGGCCTTGGGGGGCCCGGGTCCGGCGACGGGTCCCCCCCTGTCTTTGCGAGCCGCCCCCGGGGCCGACCGGGTGCCATGGCCCTCGCGGACCCCGCGAGGGCGTGTCACGCAAAAAGGCCGGGGGTGCGCCCCGGAGCACGTGCCGGACCCGTGAGACGCTCCGAACGACGCGCGTCGGCCCGCGCAGCACGCGGGCCATGGTCCGCCCCGTCCGCCTGACCGCCCGCGCCAAATCGGTCCCACGCGCGCTTTGCCGGTCCTGCCTTGCAATCTGCACCGCCCTGCCCTTGCCAGCCGGGTGGGATTTGGCCATGAAGCTAGGAACAGCTATTCTGCACAGGCTCCCCTTCGGAGGCATCCCATGGCTCTGCCAGCTCGCCAACAATTGATCTATTGGAGCATCGCCGCGGCGGTCTTCCTTGCCCTGCTCTGGCTGCTGGGCAATGTCATCCTGCCCTTCGTCGTGGGCGGCGCGATTGCCTATTTCCTCGACCCGGTGGCCGACCGGCTCGAAGAGATAGGCCTGAGCCGCACGATCTCGACGGCGATCATCGCCCTGGTCGCCGTGGTCGTCTTTGTGATCGCGGCCCTTCTGGTGATCCCGACCCTGATTTCCCAGACCATAGCGCTTGGCGATGCCATCCCCGAGATCCTGTCCCAGCTCCAGACCTTCCTGTCCGACCGCTTCCCGTCGATGAACGACCCGGACTCCACCGTCCGCCAGTCGCTCGCAACCCTGGGTGAGATCATCAAGTCCCGCTCCGGCGAACTGGTGGAGAAGGTCTTCGCCTCTGCCCTCGGGGTGATCAATGCGGTGATCTTCATCGTGGTCTGCCCGGTCGTGGCGTTCTACCTGCTGCTCGACTGGGACCATATGGTCGCGCGGATTGACGGGTTGCTGCCCCGCGATCACCAGGCGACCATCCGCGAGCTGGCCAGCCAGGTCGATGCGGTGATGGCCGGCTTCGTGCGCGGACAGCTGACGGTCTGCCTGATCCTGGGGACGTTCTATTCCGTGGCGCTCATGCTGGTGGGCCTGCAATTCGGCCTCGTGGTCGGGGCGGTCGCGGGGCTGCTGACCTTCATCCCCTATGTGGGCTCGCTGGTCGGAGGCGCGCTGTCCATCGGGCTGGCGATCTTCCAGTTCTGGGGCGATCCGGGCTGGATCGTGGCCGTTGGGCTGATCTTCATCATGGGGCAGATGATCGAAGGCAATTACCTCACGCCCAAGCTGGTGGGCGGCTCTGTCGGGCTGCACCCGGTCTGGCTGCTCTTTGCGCTCTCGGCCTTCGGAACCGCCTTTGGCTTTGTCGGGATGCTGGTCGCCGTGCCGGTCTCGGCCATGATCGGTGTGCTCGTGCGCTTTGCCATCGGGCAGTACCAGGGGGGCCTGCTCTATCGCGGGATCGTGGGGAGCCCGACCAAGGATGACGAGTCCGCATGAGCGCGCCGCAGCAGCTCACCTTTCCCCTGCCGCAAATGCCGGCACTGGGGCGCGCGGATTTCATCGAAGCGCCCTGCAATGCCGACGCGCTGGCGCGGATTGACGCCTGGCCCGCATGGCCCGTTCCGCGACTTGTGATCAGCGGGCCCGAAGCCTCGGGCAAGTCGCACCTGGCTCAGATCTGGGCCGCCCGCAGCCGCGGCGCCATCATCGCAGGACGCGACCTGACGCTGGCCGGGCTCGTGGACCTGCCGCCCCATGTGGTGGTCGAGGATGCCGACAAGATGTTCGGCGCGGGCGAGGCGCAGGAGACGTTGTTTCACCTGCATAACCGCATCGCGTCCGAGGGGGGCGGATTGCTGGTCACCGGCGAGACACCGCCCGCCCGCTGGTCCATCGCCCTGCCCGATCTGGCGAGCCGCCTGCAGGCCATGCCCCTGGCCCAGCTCGCTCCGCCCGATGACCTGCTTCTGGGGCGGGTACTTGCGAAGCTCTTCGAGGACCGGCAGATCCTGCCCCCGCCGCCGCTCATCCCGTTCCTGCTGCGGCGGATGGAGCGGTCCTTCAGTGCCGCCCGAGCGCTGGTGGCCGAGCTCGACCACCGCGCCCTGAGCGAGGGCCGCGCCATCAACACGACACTCGCGACCGAAATCCTCGGCTCTCTCGACCCGGCAGAAGGTTAGGGTCATCCTCCCGTTACACGCCAAGGCGACACCGTTCCCATGACATACGCGAATTTCCTGACCGACCCCTTCCCGCCCGCGATTTCCCTGCCCGAGGAGGAGCGCACCGGTCCGGGCCGCTTCTTCAACCGCGAACTGAGCTGGCTGGCCTTTAACTTCCGCGTGCTCGAAGAGGCCGCGAACCCGCGTGTCCCACTTCTGGAACGGGTGCGCTTCCTGTCGATCTCGGCGACCAATCTCGACGAGTTCTATTCGGTGCGCGTGGCGGGCCTGCGCGAGCTCGCCCGCGAGGGCAACACGACACCCGCCGCCGATGGCCGCTCGCCCGAAGAGCAGCTGGTGCTGATCAACGCCGATGCGCGCCGCCTGATGGAGCGGCAGCAGGGCACGCTCGAAGGTTTGCTGGCGGAGCTGGCCGAGGAAAAGATCGCCGTGCTCAATCGCGGGCAACTCACCAAGGAGGACCTCGCCCGGATCGATGCGGTCTTCATGTCCAATGTCTTTCCGGTGCTCTCGCCCCTCGCCATCGACCCCGCGCATCCCTTTCCCTTCATCCCCAATGAGGGCTTCTCGCTGGCCCTGCAGCTGGAGCGCACCCGCGACAAGCGCGAGCTCAAGGCGCTCTTGCCGATCCCGACCCAGATCGACCGCTTTGTCGCCCTGCCGGAGGTGGACGGCACCCAGCGCTTCCTGCCGCTCGAGGACCTGCTCTTGCAGAAGATCCCCGACCTGTTCCCGGGCTACCGGATCAAGGGGCATTGCGCCTTCCGCGTCCTGCGCGACAGCGATCTGGAGGTCGAGGACGAGGCCGAAGACCTCGTCCGCGAGTTCGAGGTCGCCCTGAAGCGGCGTCGCCGCGGCGAGGTTGTGCGGCTGAAACTGTCGGCCAGCGCGCCCAAAGCCCTGCGCGCCGTGATCGTCGAGGAATTGCGTGTCAGCGATGCCGAGATCATCGAGATTGACGGGCTGATCGGCCTGTCGGACCTCAAGGAGCTGGTGCTGGACAGCCGCCGCGACCTGCAATGGCCGTCCTTCACGCCGCGCGTGCCCGAACGGGTGCAGGATTTCGACGGCGACATGTTCGCCGCAATCCAGCAGAAGGACATGCTGCTGCACCACCCCTACGAGACCTTCGACATGGTGATCCGCTTTCTGGCCCAAGCGGCACGGGATCCCAATGTGGTCGCGATCAAGCAGACCCTCTACCGGACCTCGAACGAGAGCCCGATCGTCGACGCGCTTTGCGAGGCGGCGGAGAACGGCAAATCCGTCACCGCCCTCGTGGAGCTGAAAGCCCGCTTTGACGAGGCCGCCAATATCCGCCAGTCGCGCAAGCTCGAACGCTCGGGCGCCCATGTGGTCTATGGGTTCATCAACTACAAGACCCACGCCAAGATCAGCAGCGTCGTGCGCCGCGAAGGCGACAAGCTGGTCACCTACACCCATTACGGCACCGGGAATTACCACCCGATCACCGCGCGGATCTATACCGATCTCAGCCTCTTTACCTGCGATGCAGCACTGGGGCGCGATGCCACGAAGGTGTTCAATTACATCGGCGGCTACGCAGAGCCCGCGACGCTGGAAAACCTCTCGATCTCGCCGATCACCATGAAGTCGACGCTGATCGAGATGATCGACGCCGAGGCCAAGCATGCCGAAGCCGGACGCCCCGCCGAGATCTGGGCCAAGATGAATTCGGTGATCGAACCGGATGTGATCGATGCGCTCTATGATGCCTCCAATCGCGGGGTGAAGATCAACCTCGTTGTTCGCGGGATCTGTGGCGTGCGCCCGGGCATCAAGGGGCTGTCCGAGAACATCCGGGTGAAATCCGTGGTCGGCCGCTTTCTGGAACATTCGCGGATCGTCTGTTTCGGCAATGGCCACGGATTGCCCGCCAAGAAGAGCCGGGTCTTCATGTCCTCGGCGGATTGGATGGGGCGCAACCTGAACCGCCGGGTCGAAACCCTGGTCGAGATCAAGAACGCGACGGTGAAAGCCCAGATCGTCAGCCAGATCATGGCCGCGAATCTCGCCGACACCGCCCAGAGCTGGGTGCTCTGCCCCGACGGATCCTTCCAGCGCGAGACCGAACGGGCCGATGGTCCGATGTTCAATTGCCACCGTTTTTTCATGGAAAATCCCTCGCTTTCCGGCCGCGGATCGGCGGGCGCATCCGACGTGCCCGAATTGACCCACTCCCGGGACTAAACGCCGGATATTTGTGCGAAAAAGGAATTGACGGTGCTGGGTCTGTTTGCCTAGGGTCAGCAAGCGACCGTGGGGGTAGCGAACGGGGCACCGGTGCAAGACGAAGATTGGGGTCCGTTCGGCCGTCCGCTTTTTCAAGATCCAACCGCGCAGGCCTTGGGCCGCGTAGGGGTGATTGATGTTGGATCCAACTCGGTCAGGATGGTGGTATTTGATGGGGCGGCGCGCTCGCCGGCCTATTTTTACAATGAAAAGGTGATGGCGGGCCTCGGGGCCGGCCTGAGCCAGACCGGGCGGCTCAACCCAGAGGGCCGCATCCGGGCCATGGATGCGATGAAGCGCTTTGTGCTGCTTGCCAAATCCATGAACGTGACCCCGCTGGTGGCTGTCGCAACAGCTGCAATGCGGGAGGCGGAGGACGGTCCTGCGTTTCGGGAGGAGTTGACGCAGGAGACCGGCCTCCGCCTCTGGGTTATCGACGGCACCGAAGAGGCACGGCTCAGCGCCCAGGGCGTCCTTTTGGGCTGGCCCGGCGCGACCGGGCTCATGTGCGATATCGGGGGCTCGTCGCTGGAACTGGCAGAGGTCGCCGAGGGGCGGGTCGGACGGCGCGAGACCTCGGCACTGGGGCCGCTGAAGCTGCGCGATGTGCGCGGCGGCAAGAAGGGCCTCAAGGCGCATATCAAATCCGAACTGTCCACCCTGCGCGGCAAGATCGACGGCAGCTATGACCGGTTGTTCCTCGTGGGCGGCTCGTGGCGGGCGATTGCGCGGCTCGACATGGTGCGGCGGAACTACCCGCTCGCCGTGCTCCATGAGTACCGGATGAGCCCGCGCTCGGTCTCGGATACGCTGACATGGATGAAGTCCCACAGCCTGCAGGAGCTGCGCGCCATGTCCGGCATCGGTGAGGCCCGGATCACCCTCTTGCCCGAGGCGAGCCAGGTGCTCAGCCCGCTGATCCGAACCTTCCGCCCCCGGGAGATCGCGATTTCCGCCTATGGGATCCGCGAAGGCCTGCTCTACGAGCAGATGCCCCAGAAGCTGCGCAACCGCGACCCGCTGATCGAGGCCTGCCGCTATGCTGAGGCGCAGTCGGCGCGCATCCCGGGCTTCGGCCGGTCGCTCTACGAGTTTCTGAAACCGCTCTTTTCCAGCGAACGCGAGAAGACGCGACGCCTGGCCAAGGCGGCCTGCCTGCTCCACGATATCAGCTGGCGGGCCCATCCCGATTACCGGGCCGAGGTCTGTTTCGACACGGCAACCCGTGCCAATCTGGCCGGGCTCGACCATGCGGAGCGGATCTTCCTCGGGCTGGCCCTGCTGCACCGCTACAAGAACAGCCGCGCGGGCACCCGGTTCGAGGCCTTCTACGAGCTTCTGCCCGAGCGCGATCAGAAGAAGGCCGAGGTTCTGGGCAAGGCCATGCGGTTCGGCGCGATGCTGGCGGCGCAGGACGCGACCAAGATGGGACGGCTGAAGCTTTACCCGAAAAAGAAGATCCTCGAGCTGCGGATGCCGGTCGAGACCCGCGACCTCTTTGGCGAGGTGGCCGAGGCGCGGTTCAAGTCCCTTGCGGCCTCGCTGGATGCGGAACCGCGCGTTCTGATCTGATCAAAGCTCGACCGGCGCATCCATCTCGGTCGTGCCCTCGGGGCGCGGTGCGGGGGGCAGCGTTTCGGGATCGGGCTTGCGCCGGATGAGGATATCACCATTGGGCAGGATCTCGGGCGCCTCATAGCGGCTCAGCCCTTCGAACTGCTCCCCCAGATCCTTCAGCAGCGGCGACAGCTCGCTTTCCAAGTTCTCGAAAAACTCCCGTGCGCCATCGGCAAAGAGATCGAAGCTCTCGTCCAGCTCGGGAAGCGGCGGGGTCTCTTGCGCTGGTGCGGTCATTGGCGCAGCGCAGAGCGCCAGAAGGAGGGCCGTGGTCCGGATCATCTCGCGTCTCCTCATGTGATGCGGCCAGTATAGAGCGCCCACGCCGTTCAGGACAGGTCCAGCTCGCAGACCACCGGAAAGTGATCCGACGCGGTCAGAAGCGCGGATTGCAGATCGGCATCGCCAAAGCAGTCGAGGTCATCGAAAGGATGCAGGATCCGCCAGAGGCCCGCCCGCGCCCGCAGATCCGCCGAGACCATGATGTAGTCGAGCAGCGCCGCCAGATAGCGGTTGGTGTCCTTGCGAAAGAACCGCGCGGTGCTGGGCATGGTCCCCAGCCGACGCTCCAGCGCTTCGGCGGCATGGGGGTCATAAAGCGGCGCCTCGGCGCCCTCCCCCAACACGATCTCGACCCCCGAGCGCCCGAAGAGCCTCTCATAGACGTCGAGCCCGGGCCCGTCATTGAAATCGCCCAGCACCATCAGCGGCGTGCCCTCGGCCAGATGCGCACTCACCCGGCGGCGCAGCCAGATGCATTGGGCAAGCTGTTTGCGCCGGTTGGCAATGGCGATCCGGGTGGCATCCTCGGGCGAGCGCGCGCCATGGGGGGCCTTGGACTTGGCATGCACCCCGATCATCCGGAAAGGCACCCCGTCGCGCGGCGTGATGCACAGCTCGAGCGGCGGCTTGGACCAGCGCACGGGATCCGGCACCGCATCCACATCGAGATCGAGCGCAAAGTCCGTGTCGAACCGGGGCGCGCCCAGATCCGAGGGCGCATGCACCGCCGAGAGCCGGTCAGGATCATAGAGCAGCGCGATCTCCTGCTGGGTGTCGCTGGCAAACCCGTTGAGCGCGCGCGAGGTGCGCAGGTCGTACCGGGCGGCGAACCCCTCCAGCGCCGCGCGGGTCGACCGCTGGGATCCTTGGTCCGGGGCTTCGATCACCATGATCGCATCCGCATCCATCGCGCGGAACACCGCGCCCAGCGCCTCGGCCTGCATGGCGCGGGTCACATCCCGGCGGCGTGACCAACCCTCGTCAGCCTGCAGCCGGTTGTCCTCGTCGAACAGTGCTGTGAACCACTCCACATTGTAGGTGGCGATCCGCATGGCCGGGCTCAGGCCGACTTGGCATGGTGGATTTCTTCCCATGCCCGGTTGATCGCGATCAGCCGCCGCTCCGCGAGCTTGATCGCCTCTTCAGGTACGCCGCGCGCCATCATTCGGTCCGGATGGGTCTCGCGCACAAGCCCGCGCCAGGCCTTCCGCGCCTCTTCGAGCGAGACCGACGGATCGACCCCCAGAACGTCATAGGGATCGGGCTCGGCATCGGGCACGTGCTGTGCGCGCAGACGCCGGAAACACATGTCGCTCAACCCGAAGATATCACCCACGGATTCCAGAAACGCGTTCTCGGCCGGGTGATAGGTGCCATCGGCCATGGCAATGTGAAAGAGCCCCTCCATCAGGTCCGTGAGGGTGTCCTCGTCATCGGAAAACATCTCGGCAATGCGCTCGGCATAGATCTCGTATCCGGTGACGTCCTGCCGCGCGAGGTTGAACACCTTGGCCGCATGGGGCTCATCCGCCGGCGCGATCGTGAACACCTCGCGAAAGGCCGTCACCTCGTCGCGGGTCACCAGCCCATCGGCCTTGGCCATCTTCGCGCTCAGCGCGATCACCGCAATGGTGAAGGCCACCGTGCGCTCCGGCGGGGAGCGCAGGGTTTCAAAGACCTTGGACAGGCTCTCGCCCGACCGGAAGGCGGCAACAGCATCGGCAATACGGGACCAGATCGACATGGCGCAAATCCTAGAGGTTCCACGACACCCTGTCAGCCCAAGGGATGCCGCATGTGCAAGAAGACGCGCCCGGGCGCGCGGCGCCGGTCAGAGGCGCTTGTAGAGCAGGACCAGATCCATCCAGCGGTCGAACTTGAAGCCGACTTCCGGCAGCGTGGCAAGCTCTGTGAAGCCCATATGGCGGTGAAACCGCACGCCATCCGGGTTCTCGCCGCTCACCCCGGCCCAAAGCGTGTGGACCCCGCGCCCGCGCGCGTGCGCCTCCAGCGCGTCCATCAGACCGCGCCCCAGGCCGAGCCCCCGCACCCGGGCGTCCAGCATGATCGAATGCTCCATGGTATGAGCATAGCCGATCCCGCTCCGGAACGGGCCATAGGTGGCAAAGCCCATGACCTCGTCGCCGGAGAGCGCCACGAAGAAGGGCAGGTTCTCCTCCGCCTTTTCCAGCAGAAGCGTCGCGACATCCGAGGGGGTCTTCTCGATTGCGTTAAAGGTCACCGCCGTCTCGCGGATCAGCGCCGACCACAGCTCCGCAATCGCCGCCGCATCCGCCGCCTGTGCCGCGCGGATCATAGGGTGACCTCGCCCTTGGGCGTGCGCAACGTCGCGCTGAGGGCGGCGGGCCCTTCGGTGATCTCGACCAGATCCGTCTGCAGACCGGTCAGGGCCTCGCGCAACGCGTCGGCGCGCGGGTGGGCGACGCGCAACCCGGTCAGGCGCACGCCGCAATCGGCGAGTTTTTCGGTCGGATGACCGCCTTTTTCCCAAGTGATGATTGGCGGGCCGACCCCGTCAAAGGGCAATGCGCCGGTGTCGAGCACGGTGAAGCTCCAGCGCAGATCGCCCCGGCTGAGGGCCACGGGCGGCCCGGCATAAGCCGGGCGTGCCATGCCCGGCGGGGCGGCCACGATCCAGGACTGCAGGCGGGGTGGCCCCTCGAACCGGTCCAGCCCGAACCAGCGGGCGCGCCCCGGCGGGGCTGCGTCCGGGTCGATGGCGATCACCTCGAGATAGAGATCCGGGCCCAGGGACAAGAGCCGGTTATGGGTGCCCATGGCCGGGTGCTGCCCGCCCGGGGCAAGGGCCACGCCAAGCCGCTCTTCGAGCCAGGCGACCCCGTCCTCGAGCCGCGTGGCGGCAATGGCGATATGATCGAAACGCAGGACCGGGTCAGGTCCGCTCATTCTCGCATTTGAAATTGTCACGGTTGATGTCGTTGTCTTTCTGGCCCCAGAGCGGCACGCGCGACTGGAATGCCGCCCGGGCGATCACATGCGCACCGATGGGCGCAGTGAACAGCAGGAAGAGGATGATCGCAATCTCCTTTGCCATCCCCTCGGCATCCACGGTGAGCGCAGCGGCAGCGGCGATCATGCCGACCCCCAGCGTGCCCGCCTTGGTCGAGGCATGCATCCGGATATAGACGTCCTGCATCCGCACCACGCCCAGCGCGGCGATGAAGGTGAAGAACCCACCGCAGAGCAGCAGTGAGCCCGCGATCCAGTCAATGGCCGTCATCCGTTATCCTCCTTGCCCGGAGCAGCATCCGGTTGCCCGTTCTTGTAATTGCGTCCCGACCGCAGCACGAAGCGCGCCAGCGCCACCGTGCCTAGAAACGCCACCAGCGCCAGCACGAGCGCCGCGTCGAGATAGGCCTCGACCTCGCTCGACAGCGCAAAGAGCGTCAGCATCGCCACCAGCAGGATCGAGATCAGGTCCAGCGCCACGACCCGGTCCGGCAGGGTCGGCCCCCGCAGAAGGCGGATCGTCGACAGAACCAGCGCCGCCGTCACCATCACGAAGGTCAGCAGCACCGCGACCCCGAGCGGGCCGGTCTGACGGGTTTCCAGCAAGAGGCTGCCCAGAAGATCAAGCATGACGCGTCCCCCGTGTCGCCCGCAGGACGCGGCGTTCGATCCCGTGTTTCATGGCGGCGATCTCCCCCTCCGGGTCCTCGGCGCCGAACATTGAATGCACCAGCAACTCGCTGCGATCCGCGCTCAGGTCGATGGACAGGGTGCCCGGGGTCAGCGAGATGATATTGGCCGTTAGCATCAGTTCTACATCCGTCTTGGCATCCAGCGGCATGACGATCAGCCGGGGCCGCGCCTTCATCTCTGGCGTGATCACATCCCAGGCCACCCGCAGGCTGGAGACGATCAGCTCCTTGACGAAAAAGACAAAGAGGTTGAGCGAATAATACAGTCTCAGCACGAATTTCATTCTGCCACCTCCGCCAGTTGCAGGGCTGCACGCTCGGCCCGGGCGGTCTCGGCGACCTCAGGGCCCAGAACGACTTCCACATAGGCCAGCGGATCCAGCAGCGTGATCGCCGCCTCCTCGGCCACCGCATAGAGCGGCCCGGCCCCCAGCCCGATGATCACGGTCATGACCGCGAGCACCGCGATCGGCCCGATCATCGTCCGTGGCATGGCTTGTGCCAGGTTGTGGTCAGGATCCGGGTGGTCCTTCCAGAAGGCCGCGAGCCAGATCTTGGTCATCGAGAAGAGCGTGATCAGACCCACCGCCAGCGCGGCCAGCGCCACCCACCAGTCGCGCGCCTCCAGCGTGGCCTGCACGATGATGAACTTCGCCCAGAACCCCGAGAGCGGCGGGATGCCCGCAAGGCTCAGCGCCGGGATCAGGAAGAGCACGGCGAGGAAGGGCGACGCCTTCAGCAGACCACCGATCTTGTCGAGCTCCTCGGAACCCGCCTTCAGCTTGATTAGCCCGGCCACGAAGAACAGGTTCGCCTTCACGATGATGTGGTGGAAGAGGTAGAAGATCGCCCCGATGATCGCCAGCGGCGTGAAGAGGGCAAGACCCAGAACCATGTAGCCAATCTGACTGATGATGTGAAAGGACAGGATCCGTCGCACATCGTTCTGCGCCGCCGCCCCGAGGACGCCGATCACCATGGTCAGCACCGCGCCGATCAGCAGGATCGGCTGCACGAAGCCGCCACCGCCATCATAGACCACCGTGAACACCCGCAAGAGCGCATAGACCCCGACCTTGGTCAGCAGCGCCGCGAAAAGCGCCGATGTCGCAAAGGCAGGCGTGTGGTACGAGGCTGGCAGCCAGGCAAAGACCGGGAACATCGCCGCCTTCGCGCCAAAGGCAAAGAGCAGGAGCGCCGCCGAGGCCAGCACCGCCGTCTCGGATTGACGATCCGCAAGCACCAGATGCAGATCCGCCATGTTCAGCGTCCCCGCCGCGCCATAGAGGATCCCGACGCCGGTCAGAAAGGCGAGCGTGGCAACAAGGTTGAGCCCGACATATTTCACCGCCGCGTCGATCTGATCCCGGCGACCGCCGATCACCAGCAGGCCGAAGGACGCGATCAGCATCACCTCGAACCAGACATAGAGGTTGAAGATATCGCCGGTCAGGAACGCGCCGCACACCCCCAGCAGCAGGGCATGGCTGAGCGGGTGGAACCCCACCCGACGCTCGTCATCGGTCACGTCGAACTGGCTGTAGACGATCACGGCCACACCGACGATCCCGGCAATGACCACCATGGCCGCCGAGAGGATGTCCGCAAAGAGGGTGATGCCGAACGGGGCCTCCCATCCTCCCATCTGGGCCGAGATCGGGCCGCCGCTCAGCACGGCCTGCAACAGGACCAGCCCCGAGCCGAGCAGCGCCACCGCCCCCAGCAGAGAGGCCGCATTCGCGCCGCTGCGATGGCGCAACAGCAGGGTCAGGATCGCCGTGATCATCGGGATCGCAATGGGCCAGACGAGGATCATTCTGCCGCCTCCAGACGGATATTGGACGAGGCCGGTTGCGGCTTCGGCGGCTCCAGCGGCTCACAGGCCCGCATGGCATCCATCTCGACCGTCCCGAGGCTCTGCCAGGCGCGGAAGGCTAGCGCCAGGGCGAAGGCCAGCAGGCCGAAGCCGATGACGATGGCCGTCAGGATCAGCGCCTGCGGCAGCGCATTGGCCGCCCCTGCCACAGCCTCGGTCGATCCTTCGGGGACGAAAGGCGGCGTGGCATAGGTCATGCGCCCGGCGGCAAAGATCCCCAGATTGGCGGCGTTCGACAACAGAACCAGCCCAAAGAGAAAGCGGATCAGCTGCCCGCTCATCATCAGATACGCGCCCCCGGCGACCAGAAAGCCGACCAGCGCTGCAATCACGATTTCCATCAGCGCGCCTCCTCGTCCTGCTCGGCGAAAACTGCATCCTCAAGCGAGAAGAGCACGGCGCAGACCGCGCCGAGCACGGTCACGAAGACGCCCGTGTCAAACAACAGGATCGACCCGACCGGCCAGCCCTGCGTTCCTTCGCCGGGGACGTAGCCGTAGAACGGCCAGACCCCCTGCAGGAAGGCACCGCCCACGGCTGCCCCCCAGAGCCCGCCCGCCACGGACATGGCCAGCCCGAGCCCCGCGAGCGAGAGCGCGTCGATGCGCAGAAGCTTGCGCGCCCTGTCGACCCCCTCGGCCAGCGCATAGAGCGCCACGGCAATCACCGCCATCAGGCCTCCGATAAAGCCGCCGCCCGGAGCATTGTGCCCGCGCCACAGGATGAGCAGAGAGATCAGCAAGAAGAGCGGGACAAGCACCCGGGTTGCTGTCTGAAGGATCGTGGAGTTCATTTGTCTACTTTCTTCCGGGCCCGCAGGCCCGCCGTCAGGGCCGCAGCGGCCGAGATCGCCGCCACAAGAACCACCGCCACCTCGCCCAGCGTGTCGAGCGCGCGGAAGTCCACAAGGATCACGTTCACAACGTTCCGGCCCAGCGCCTCGGGGTAGCTGGCCGCGTTGAAGAACTCGTTGATGCGCGGGTCAAAGGGCTGCATCAGCACCGAGGCCACCACAAAGGCCACGCCGAGCCCCAGTGCAGAGGCGATCATCGCATCGCCCGCGCGGAAGTTCCGCTCCTGCGGCATGGTGGGCAGTTTGACCAGCGCCACCGCAAGGATGATCACCACCAGCATCTCCACCAGGATCTGGGTGATCGCCACATCGATGGCCGAGTAGAACACGAAGAGGATGGCGACCCCGGCCCCGGTGATCCCGAGCGCGGTCAGGCCATAGAGCCGCGAGCCCGTGGTCAGCACCACCGCTGCCGACACCGCGATCAGCGCGCAGATCACCAGCGGCACCAGAGACAACCCTTCAACCGGCGGGTTGAACGCATCGCGCGAGGCCAGATGCGCCCCCCACATCAGCAGGGCCAGCACCGCGAAGGCCGTGCGCAGATAGACCGTCATCTTGCCCCCCTGCACCGTGCGCGCCGACCAGGCCGCAAAGCGCTTGAAGCTTTTCAGCACCAGCTCGTAAGACTCGTTCGCATCCAGCCCGCCAGTGAAATTGGTGCTCCGCAGGGAGGCGCGCACCTTTGCGCGGCCATAGTAAAGCGTGAACCCCAGCACGAAGGTCAGAAGCGACAACATCAGCGGCAGGTTCACCCCATGCCAGAGGGCGAGATAGACAGGGTCCTCCCCCGGCAGGATCGATTGCACCACCGGCGTGATGATCGGCCCGGCGATCAGCGCGGGCATGAGCCCGAAGACCAGTCCCAACACCGCCAGCAGGGCCGGACCGCTCCACAACCATGGGGAGGGATCCGCGGGCGTTTTCGGCGTTGCGAGCCGGGCGCCAAAGAAGGGCGCGATCGCCACCAGCGCCGCCGCCGCCACCATATTGGCATTGGCCAGCAGGGCCGCCGTGGCCACGAACAGAGGCTCGGTCTGCACACCAAGTGCCGCCTCATACATCAGCTCTTTGCCGATAAACCCGACAAAGGGCGCGAGCCCGGCCATGGACATGGCCGCGAGCAGCGCAATCACGAATGTGACCGGCATCGCCCCGCGCAATCCGCCGAGCTGCGTTGTCTCGCGCGTGCCCGTGCCCTTGTCGATCAGGCCAATGGTCAGGAACAATGCCGCCTTGTAGAGCGCGTGCACGACCAGAAAGACCGCGACGGTCATCACCGCGTAGCGCGTCCCACCGCCCAGCATCATGGTCAGCGCGCCGAGCGCCATCACCGTGGTATAGGCCAGCATCAGCTTCAGATCGGTCTGCTTCAGCGCCAGAACCGAGGTCCAGACCATGGTGATCGCGCCCACGAGAGTCAGCGTCCAGAACCAGACCTCCGTCCCGCCAAGGGCCGGGGTCAGGCGTGCCAGTAGGTAGATCCCCGCCTTTACCATCGTCGCCGAGTGCAGATAGGCGCTCACCGGGGTGGGCGCGGCCATCGCCCCGGGCAGCCAGAAATGAAAGGGGAACTGCGCGGATTTCGTGAAGGCCCCGATGAAGATCAGGATCAGGATCGGCACATAGAGGACCGACGCCTTGATCAGATCGCCTGCCGCGTTCATCTCAGAAATCCGGAACGTGCCCGCCTCGGCCCCGAGCAGGATCAGCCCCGCCAGCAGCGCGAGCCCCCCGAGTCCCGTCACCAGAAGCGCCTGGAGCGCGTTGTCCCGCGCCTTGGTCTTCTCGTGGTCGAAGCCGACCAGCAGGAAAGAGGTGATCGTCGTGCCTTCCCAGAAGACAAACAGGGTCACGGCATCATCGGCCAGCACCAGCCCGAGCATCGAGATCGCGAACAGCGTCAGCAATGTCAGCAACATCGTGAGCTTGGGATGGCCTTTGAAATAGACCGCGGCATAGAGGAAGATGAGCGCCCCGATCCCGGTCACCATCAGCGCAAAGAGCAGCGAGAGACCATCGATCAGGAAGGCGACCTCGATCCCGAGACCCGGGATCCACGGACGCGACCAGGTGACGACCTCTCCGGCAGCCACCTGTGGAATGAATTGGGCAAACCAAAGCGCAATCAGCGCAAGGATTGCGGCGGGAAGGAGAGTCAGGAGCCGGGGCATGGGCACACGTTCTATATTGGGGGCGCGCAAGAGCGCCTCGTCTTCGTTCACCTAGCGGTGCAGGCATCTGGGGCAATTTTTAAAAATAAAGAGGGTCGCGCCACGGCCCCGGATGTAGCGCGACCCTCAGCCGTCCAATGGACGGCACAGGCCTAGAAGTCGATCAGATCCACTCCTGGTCGTGGCCCGTATTTGCGGCCCCTACTCCTGCCCGACATGAGGAAACATGAAGGACGTGGGCAAGATCGGCGCCTCCCGTGGCATACTGCCTTCGATGAGTTTGATATGATGTCGTCGTTGATTTTAAAAACCCAATGGGTTAATAAATTTTGATAGTTTATTCCTATCAACCTCCGAAGGTGCCCCTTGGCCAGTCCGACCCTCAAGCAATTGCAGTTTCTGGTCGCCATCGACGAGACCGCGCATTTCCGACGTGCGGCGGAACGGGTCGGGGTGACCCAACCCTCCCTGAGCGCGCAGATCCAGAACCTCGAACTCGCGCTTGGGGTCGCTCTGGTGGAACGCGGTCGCGGCGGCGTGCGCCTGACCCAGGTCGGGCGCGAGATCGTGACCCGGGCGCGGGGAATTCTCGATGATGTTCAGAGCCTTGTGGATTTTGCCGGTGCGGCCCGGGACGGCGTTGTCGGCACGATCCGGCTCGGGGCGAAGGCCACGCTGGGGCCCTATCTGCTGCCCCATGTGGTGGGCGCGCTCCATGCCGGGCACCCGGATCTGCGGATCTATATTCGCGAGGATGCGCCCCGGGTGCTGGAACAGGATCTGGCCCGGGGCGAGCATGACGTGATCCTCACTCAGCTGCCGGTGATCGGGGCGGACTACACCACCGCGCGGCTTTTTCGCGAGCCGCTGATGCTGGCCATGCCCGCGGATCACCGCCTGATCGCGCGCGAAACCCTCCGCCCCGAGGATCTGGCCGGGGAACAGGTGCTCAGCCTCAGCCCGGCCTATCACCTCCATGATCAAATCACGGCGATCTGCCAGCAGACCGGCGCGCTGCTGGCGCGGGATTACGAGGGCACCTCGCTGGACGCCTTGCGTCAGATGGTCGGGATGGGGATGGGGCTCACCTTTCTCCCCGCGCTCTATGTCAGCTCCGAGATCGAGGGACGTGGCGCCGAAGTCGTGGTCCGGCGCATGACCGGCGTGCGCATGATGCGCTCGGTCGGAATGGTCTGGCGGCGGCGCGCAGGACGCGACGCGGCCTATCTGCAAATCGCGCAGGTGATCCGCGATGTGGTCCGCAAGAGCTGGCCGGAGCTGACAGTGGAAAGCTAGGCGCGCGCCGGGCAACCGGGCGCGTCATCCCGAGGCGGCATGCCGCCTCGGCCATGGTTTTCCATTATGCAGCGACCGCTCCGCAGACCCTCAGGCCGCTTCGGAGCGCGCCTCGCGGATCAGCCGCAGGATATCCTGCGCGGCCTCGGGGATGTTCGTCCCCGGCCCGAAGATCGCCTTGACGCCCCGGTCATAGAGGAACTGGTAATCCTGCTGCGGGATGACCCCACCACAGATCACCAGAATATCGCCGGCCCCCTGCGCCTTGAGCGCCTCGACCAGTTTCGGCGCAAGGGTCTTGTGCCCCGCCGCCTGGCTCGAGATGCCGATGACATGCACGTCATTGTCGATGGCGTCCTGCGCGGCCTCTTCAGGGGTCTGGAACAGCGGGCCCACATCCACGTCAAAGCCGATATCAGCAAAGGCGGTCGCGATGACCTTGGCGCCCCGGTCGTGACCGTCCTGCCCCATCTTGACCACCAGCATCCGCGGGCGGCGCCCTTCCTCGGTCGCGAAATCCTCGACGGATTTCTGGATGGCGGCGAAGCCGTCATCGCCCTCATAGGCGGCCCCATAGACCCCGGCGAGGGTCTTCACCTCGGCGCGGTGACGCCCGAACACCTTTTCCATGGCCATGCTGATCTCTCCTACGCTTGCCCGCGCACGGGCCGCTTCCACGGCCGCCTCGAGCAGATTGCCCCCTTCGGAGGCCCGCCGTTCCAATTCCGCGAGCGCCGCGTCGCAGGCCGCCTGATCGCGGCTGTCGCGGATCCCGGCCAGCCGGGCCACCTGACCCTCGCGGACCTTCTGGTTGTCGATCTCGAGGATATCGATCGGGTCTTCCTTGTCCTTGCGGTACTTGTTGACCCCGACGATCACCTCGTCGCCCTTGTCGATCATCGCCTGACGCCGGGCCGCGGATTCCTCGATCCGCAGCTTCGGCATGCCGGAGCCGACGGCCTTGGTCATGCCGCCCATCTCCTCGACCTCTTCGATGAGTGCCCAGGCCTTCTCGGCCAGCTCATTGGTCAGGCTTTCGACATAGTAAGAGCCCGCCAGCGGATCGACCACATTGGTCACGCCGGTCTCTTCCTGCAGGATCAGCTGGGTGTTCCGCGCGATCCGGGCCGAGAACTCGGTCGGCAGGGCAATCGCCTCGTCCAGCGCGTTGGTGTGCAGGGACTGGGTCCCGCCAAGCACCGCCGACATCGCCTCATAGGCGGTACGGATCACGTTGTTATAGGGGTCTTGCTCCTGCAACGAGACACCGGAGGTCTGGCAATGGGTCCGCAGCATCATCGAGCGCGGGTTCTTCGGCTCGAACTCGGACATGATGCGATGCCAAAGCATCCGCGCCGCGCGCAGCTTGGCCGCCTCCATGAAGAAGTTCATCCCGATGGCAAAGAAGAACGACAGTCGCCCGGCGAACTTGTCCACATCCATGCCGCGCTCGATCGCGGCGCGCACATATTCGCGCCCGTCCGCGAGGGTGAAGGCCAGCTCCTGCACGAGGTTCGCGCCCGCCTCCTGCATGTGGTAGCCCGAGATCGAGATCGAGTTGAATTTCGGCATCTCGTTAGAAGTATATTCGATGATGTCCGCGATGATCCGCATCGAGGGTTCGGGCGGGTACACATAGGTGTTGCGGACCATGAACTCCTTGAGGATGTCGTTCTGGATCGTGCCCGACAGGACCGAGCGATCATGGCCCTGTTCCTCGCCGGTGACGATGAAATTCGCGAGGATCGGGATCACCGCACCATTCATGGTCATCGAAACCGAGACCTTGTCGAGCGGGATGCCGTCGAACAGGATCTTCATGTCTTCGACACTGTCGATGGCCACGCCCGCCTTGCCCACATCACCCTCGACCCGGGGGTGGTCACTGTCATAGCCCCGGTGTGTCGCCAGATCGAACGCGACCGAGACGCCCTGCTGCCCGGCATCCAGCGCCTTGCGATAGAACGCGTTGGATTCCTCGGCCGTTGAAAACCCGGCATATTGCCGGATCGTCCAGGGACGGCCCGCATACATGGTCGCCTTCACACCGCGGGTGAACGGCGCCTGACCGGGGATCGTGTCCAGATGGTCGAGCCCTTCGGTATCCTCGGCCGTATAAAGCGGCTGGACCTGGATCCCCTCAAGCGTGTCCCAGGTCAGCGCCTCCAACGGCTTGCCGCGCAACTCCTTCGCGGCAATGTCAGCCCACGCGTCTTTGCCCTTCGTCATGTCGCACTCCTCTTTCTTCTTCTGTCGGGCCCACGATGTCCTCGGGGCTCTCAATATAGCTGATGGCCGGGCCCGGATTGCTCCGCAGCCAGGCGATGTCCTCGGCGTAGTCCGCGCGCATCTTCGTGCGCTGCGGTTCGGTGAATGGCATCCAGCGCCCGCTGTTCCACTCGGCCAGACGGGCGAGATGGCCCGCACAGGGCCCCGCCTCGACCGCAGCGCGCAGGGCGTGGATATCGGGCGCGGGGTTATGCACCCCCTCCACCGGCTCAAGCGGCAGGGCAAGATCCCGCCCGGTCATCCGGGCGATCACGTCATGGGGCGCGTCCACCATGCCCTCGAACGGCCAGACCTGGATCTCGGCCCGGGGAAAGACCACGCGCAGCTCGCGGATGATGTCGCGCCAGCGGCGCGGCTGGGCCACAAGCCCGGCCAACTGATCCCCATCCGGCACGCGCCCGCTGCGCTTGACCGTGAAGGAAATCATCGACGTCCAGAGCTGGTCATAGCTGCGAATGGCGAGTCCGATCCGCGTACAGTGTCGCGCAAAAGCCGGGCGCAGCCGCGCCACGCGCCGCGCCGCGTCGGGATAGAGCCGCTCGGTCGTCACACTGGCCGGGATCGAGCCCAGCATGTTCTCTTCGCTGACAATCAGGGTCCTGGTCCCCGCCGCATCCAGACGATGCAGATCGCGCGCAATGCGCTGGTTGGCGGTCCGAGCCTGGGCGACGACCTGCGGTGACACCCGGTCCGCCGCCTTGATCAGCCCGTCAAACAGACCGGCGCGGATCATCTGGGGCGCCCAGTATTCCACCTTGTGTGCCTTCAGCCGCTGATGATTGTGATGCAGCGTCTGTTGCAGGGTCGTGGTGCCGGTCCGGTGGGCTCCCACATGCAGAATTACGTCCAAAACACGCCTCATACTCGCAAGCCCGACGCCCAGGCGCGGGGGATATGACATTGCGAGAGACATTAAAAAACGACCCTTCCGGTCGAATTAACGTTACCGAGCGGCAAAAAGCGCGTCAGGGTCTTCGAAATCTGGTTCGGACGGCATATATCTTGGCCAACCGGAGGGACCATGAAACGACTGATACCCCTTGTATTTGCTGGACTAATCGCCTCAACCGGCGGTGTGGCTGCCAATGATGACGCGGCCGAGACACTGGCCCCGCTGCAAGCCGATGAAATCAATTTGAACGATTTTCTCTGGGTCGCACGGCCCATCGTGGTTTTCGCGGACACGCCCGCGGACCCGCGCTTCATCGAGCAGATGACCCTGCTGGCGGCGCGCCCCAAGGATCTCGCCGAGCGCGATGTGGTGGTGATTGTCGATACAGACCCCTCCGCGCGGTCCGAGCTGCGCCAGACCCTGCGCCCGCGCGGGTACATGATGGCGCTGGTCGGCAAGGATGGCGGAGTGAAGCTGCGCAAGCCCTCGCCCTGGAGCGTGCGCGAGATCACCCGCCAGATCGACAAGATGCCGCTCCGGCAGGATGAGATCCGGCTCAAGAAAGCCGCAGGCGGATAGGATCCCGCCCCCGCGCAGCCGCGAGACGCCCCTGAAACAGGGGCGCAGGCGGCGGTATGGCGGGGGCTGAGCCTCATTCGAATTCCATGATCACATCGTCAACGGCCAGGCTGTCGCCGGGGCCTGCGTTGATCTTGGTCACGGTCGTGGTTTTCTCGGCGCGCAGGATGTTCTCCATCTTCATCGCCTCGACCGTGCAGAGGGCCTGACCCTCCTGCACCGTGTCGCCCACGGCCACATCGATCTTCACCACAAGACCCGGCATCGGGCAGAGCAGCATCTTGGAGGTGTCGGGCGGGAGCTTCTCGGGCATCAGGTCGGCCAGCTCGGCCTGGCGCGGCGTGCGCACCGTGACCTTGATGTCCGCGCCCCGGAACCGCATGCGGAAGCCGCTGGTGATCTTGTCGATCTTGACCACCATGGGCGCACCGTCGATCTCGAGCTCGGCGATGCTGTCGCCCGGGGTCCAGTCGCTGGCGACCCGGTGGCTGGTGCCATCGGCGAAGGTGACGGTCGAGCCCTCGGCATCCGCCGCAATCGAGACCGCCTGCTGGCTGCCCTGGGCCGATACGACCCACTCCGTGCCCACCAGACGCTCATGGTTGTCCATGGTCCCCGAGATACGGGTGCGCCGGATTTCGGCGACCCGGTACATGGCCGCCGCCGCCGCGGAGATCCGCGTCAGATCCGCGTCGGAGAGGGTCACACCCTCGAACCCTTCGGGATACTGCTCTTCGATGAAGGCGGTGGTCATGTCGCCCTTGATGAAGATCTCGTGGTCCATGACCGCTGCGACGAAGGGCAGGTTGTGGCCGATCCCCTCGACCTCGAACCCGTCGAGCGCGTTGCGCATCGCCTCGATCGCAGCCGGACGATCCGGGCCCCAAGTGCAGAGCTTGGCGATCATCGGGTCGTAATACATCGAGATCTCGCCGCCCTCATAGACGCCGGTATCGTTGCGCACAGCCGTGGCCCCGCTGGCCGCATCGCCATGCCACTTGCCATTGGTCTCAAGCGGTCCGGCGGCCACCTCGACCGGCGGACGATAGCGGGTCAGACGCCCGATGGAGGGCAGGAAGCCGCGATAGGGATCCTCGGCATAAAGCCGGTTCTCGATGGCCCAGCCGGTCAGGGTCACATCATCCTGGGTCATGGCGAGCTTTTCGCCGTAAGCCACGCGGATCATCTGCTCCACAAGGTCGACACCAGTGATCAGCTCGGTCACCGGGTGTTCCACCTGCAGACGGGTGTTCATCTCAAGGAAGTAGAAGTTCCGCTCCCCGTCGACGATGAACTCCACGGTCCCGGCACTGGCATAGCCCACGGCCTTGGCGAGCGCACAGGACTGCTCACCCATGGCCTTGCGGGTCGCTTCGTCGAGGAAGGGGCTCGGCGCCTCTTCGACCACCTTCTGGTTCCGGCGCTGGATCGAGCATTCGCGCTCGCCCAGATAGATGCAGTTGCCATGGCTGTCAGCCAGCACCTGGATCTCGATATGGCGCGGCTGGGTGACGAATTTCTCGATGAAGATCCGGTCATCGCCGAACGAATTCGCGGCCTCGTTCTTGGAGCTCTGGAAGCCCTCGCGCGCCTCGTCATCGGACCATGCAATCCGCATGCCCTTGCCGCCGCCCCCGGCGGAGGCCTTGATCATCACCGGGTAGCCGATTTCGTTCGAGATCTTTACTGCTTCGTCCGCATCCTCGATCAGGCCCATATATCCGGGCACCGTGGACACGTTGGCCTCCTGCGCGATCTTCTTCGAGGTGATCTTGTCGCCCATGGACTCGATGGCCCCTGCGGGCGGCCCGATAAAGGCGACGCCTTCCTTGGCCAGCGCCTCGGCAAAGAGCTTGTTCTCGGACAGGAAGCCATAGCCCGGATGCACGGCCTCGGCCCCGGTCTGACGGATGGCGTCGAGCACCTTGTCGATCACGATGTAAGACTGGTTGGCCGGCGGAGGGCCGATATGCACCGCCTCATCGGCCATTTTCACATGCAAAGCATTGCGGTCCGCATCGGAATAGATCGCAACCGTCTGGATGCCCATCTTGCGCGCGGTCTTGATGACCCGGCAGGCGATCTCCCCGCGGTTGGCAATCAGGATCTTCTTGAACATGGCCTCTTCCTTCTTCTTATCGTCACGCCGCACGGTGGCGGAGGGCCGGCACCGCTGCGGGCCGGGCAAAGCAAAGGCCACCGCTGCGGGCTGCAACGGTGGCCGGGATGGGATGAGCCGAAGCCGCCTCAGGGGCGGTCCGGTTCGCATTCAGATTTTGGGTTGCGCCTGCCTTACTTGCAGACGCCCGCGTCGTCGCAAAGCGCACCGGCTGCCGCACCGGCGGCAGCGCCGACCAGCGGGTCGCCGTCGAGAATGACCGCCCCGCCCGCGCCGATGGCAGCCCCAGTGAGGGCGCGTTCTTCATCTGCGGACAGGTTGCAAGCGCCCAGCGCAACGAGGGCTGCGCCCGCAAGCAGGAGTTTCGACGGGGATGTGAAATGGACCATGATGGTGTGCCTCTGAACGTGTTGTTATGAGGCTGAATCTGGTCATCAGCGCCGGGATTTGCGAGCCGCATTACGCGCAGGGGACCGCGATCAGCAAAGCCTTGCTGATCCGATGCACCGAAATCGGCGGGAATGATCCGATCGCGGCTCAAAACCCGTCCTCCCCCGTGAAGGCACCCGGGAAATTCTGGCGGGCCAGTGTCTCGTTGATGCGCAGCAGGGCCTGGTAATCCTCTGGGTCAAACGGATCCTCGGCGGGCACCACCTCGCGCCCGAAGAGCCAACTCAGCCGCCCGGCATCGAGATTGCCCCGCTCGAAGGGCGCATCGCCGAAATGCGCCCAGAGCGCGGCCATGAAGCCTTCATCGGCGCGGCGATCCGCGGGGCGACGGTCGGCAAAGCGTTCACGTGCCACCAGCTTGGTCGCCCCGTCCTTGTGAGAGCGGCGCAGCACGAATTGGTAATCCGTGCCGGGCAAACGGCCCGGAAAGCCGCGATGTTTGGTCATTTCAGGGCGCGGCATCAGAGCCCCTCCCATTCGCAGCCATCCGGGGTGCGGCGCAGGCTTTCGAAATACTGGGTCACGCCCGGCGCGGCCTGTCCGCGCGGCACCGCCCGTTCCATCAGGATGACGACCACCTGTTCGGGGCCATCCGCCGGGGCGTCGCGGGTGCAGAGGACCTGAAAGTCCTGCTCCAGCGCCGTGAAATCATAAAGGCCGCGGGCGCGGGCAATCTCGGGCGCCACATAGCGCAGCACGAGCACCGGCGCCCCGCCCTGATCCTCGACCAGCGGCGGCAGCGCGACAGGGCGCAGGCCCGAGGGCAGATCCTCCACCACCATGGCGGGAACCACCGGGGGCCGGCCCGCAGGGCGCGGCATGAGAGAGGGTGCGGCGATCATGGCCGACGCGCCACCATATCCACCTCGACCAGCGCGCCCACGGCGAGGGCGGTCACCCCGATCGTGGTGCGTGCCGGGCGAACGCCATCGGCGAAATACGTCTTGTAGACCGCGTTGAACGCATCGAAATCCCGTTCGAATTCCGTAAGATAACAGCGGCATTGCGCAACATCCGCCAAGGACAGGCCCAGCCCCTCGAGCACCAGAACGAGGTTGTCCATCACCCGATGCGCCTGCGCGGTGATCCCCTCGGGGAGCGGCGCGTCAGGCGCGTCTGGAAAGGTCGGCATCTGGCCGGTCAGGAAGACCCAGCCATCGCTTTCGGTGGCGTGACAGAACGGACCGACCGGGGTCGGGGCGGCATCGATCATGTGGTACTCAGGCATGACGCATCCATCTGGCTTGGTGCTGCGGATCGCTCAGCAAATCGCGGAGGATCGCTTCGCAGCGGGCTTTGGGAAAGGGGCGCGCAGCAACCTGCCCGCCCGCCTCGACACGGATCCCGGCCGGATCCGGATGGACCCGCACGACCGGCGAAAACCCCCGCAGCGCACGCAGGGCCCGCCACATGTCCTGTCGGATCTGATGGGCCAGACGCCGGCGCGAGCGGACCGTGGGCAAGCGCTGCTCGACGGCGAAATCCATCCGTGCCCCGGGCTGCCGGGACAGGGTCAGAACGCCCTCGTGATCTGCGATATGCCAGCCCATGGCCGCCTCCGGTGATTTCAGGGACCGGCGGGCCAAGCCGCCAGTCCCGGGATCAGACACGCGTCCCCCACCGACGAAGGCCGCAGTGGCGCTCCCCTCGCTCCTCCCGGTGTCGTGGTCGTGTAAGTGCCGATCCATCTCGTGATGCTCTGGGCGGATCAGAGCGGGATATTGTCGTGCTTTTTCCAGTGCTTGGCCACGCGCTTGTTGCGCAGGCTGGCAAAGGCGCGGGCCACGCGGCGGCGGGTCGACTGGGGCATGATCACCTCATCGATGAAGCCGCGCTCGGCCGCCACAAACGGGTTGGCGAAGCGGTCCTCGTATTCCTTTGTGTGCGCCGCGATCTTGTCAGGATCGCCAAGATCTGCGCGATGGATGATCTCGGTCGCGCCTTTCGCGCCCATCACCGCCACCTCGGAGGTCGGCCAGGCGTAGTTGATGTCGCCCTTCAGGTGCTTGGAGCTCATCACCACATATGCGCCGCCATAGGCCTTGCGGGTGATCACCGTCACCTTCGGCACGGTCGCCTCGCCATAGGCAAAGAGCAGCTTCGCGCCATGCTTGATGACGCCGTTGTATTCCTGCGTGGTCCCGGGCAGGAAGCCGGGCACGTCCACGAGGGTCAGGATCGGGATCTCGAAACAGTCGCAGAAGCGCACGAAGCGCGCGCCCTTGCGAGCGCTGTCGATGTCGAGCACACCCGCCAGCACCATGGGCTGGTTCGCCACCACGCCGACGGTCTGACCTTCGAGCCGGATGAAGCCGGTGATGATGTTGCCCGCGAAGTCCTTCTGGATCTCGTAGAAATCGCCCTCATCGGCGATCTTCGTGATCAGTTCCTTCATGTCATAGGGCTGGTTCGGGTTGTCCGGGATCAGCGTGTCGAGGCTTTCTTCCACCCGCGCCGGATCGTCGAAGAACGGCCGGACCGGGGGCTTCTCGCGGTTGTTCAGCGGCAGGAAATCGATCAGGCGACGAGCCTCGGCCAGTGCCTCCACGTCGTTCTCGAAGGCCGCATCGGCCACGGAGGATTTCTTGGTATGGGTGCCTGCGCCGCCCAGTTCCTCGGCGGTGACCACCTCATTGGTGACGGTCTTCACCACATCGGGGCCGGTGACGAACATGTAAGAGCTGTCCTTCACCATGAAGATGAAGTCGGTCATGGCGGGCGAATAGACCGCGCCCCCCGCACAGGGCCCCATGATCAGGCTGATCTGCGGCACCACGCCCGAGGCGTCGATATTGCGCTGGAACACGTCGCCATAGCCCGCGAGGCTGTCGACCCCCTCCTGGATCCGCGCGCCGCCGGAATCATTGATGCCGATGACCGGCGCGCCGGTTTCCATGGCCATATCCATGATCTTGCAGATCTTCTTGGCGTGGGTCGCGGAGACCGAGCCGCCCAGCACTGTGAAATCCTGGCTGAAGACGTAGACCTGCCGACCATTCACCGTGCCCCAGCCGGTGACGACGCCATCGCCCGCCGGTTTCTGGTCCTGCATCCCGAAATCGGTGCAGCGATGGGTGATGAACATGTCGAACTCTTCAAAGGAGCCCTCGTCCAACAGGAGTTCAATCCGTTCCCGGGCGGTCAGTTTGCCTTTGGCGTGCTGGCTGGCGATCCGCTTCTCGCCCCCACCCATGCGCGCGGCTTCGCGGCGCTGGTCGAGCTCGTGCTGGATATCTTTCATCAGGTCATTCTCCGTCTCGATTTGGCGCTGACCCTAGGGGGAGTAAAATGTGCTGCAAAGCAGAATCCGGAAAATTTGCAAATTTTGTGAAATAGATCGACTGCTAATTGCAAAATTGATAACTCAGAACTCTCGAAACCCGAATTACACAATATATCTCAGTGAGATACCAGAACACCCCCGGCACGCGCGAAGCGCAAATTCCGCAAAGAGCGGCTGGGGATCCATGCAATAATTGCTCAAACCCAGAGCAGTTTGCGCAATACGTGACAATTCGCCCGCGCAGAGCGCGCACAGGACCTCTGCATCCATGCAGTGGACAGCGCGGAATTCGAGGCGTAGCTGTGGCCCATGCCTCCGGCCATTCAGACCCGGTTCCTCAACCGCACGACCCCGCCCCATATCATGACTCTGGTCCTGATGGCTGGCGTCGCGGCCTTGACGATGAACGTCTTCCTGCCGTCGCTGCCGGGGATGACCGCGTATTTCGGGACCGATTACGCGGTGATGCAGCTGTCGGTGTCGCTCTATCTCATGGCAACGGCGGTATTGCAGCTGGTGATCGGGCCGTTCTCGGACCGTTATGGGCGGCGGCCTGTCTTGCTGGTCTCGGCCGCGCTCTTCGCCTTGGCCACGCTCGGGGCGCTCTACGCCCCCAGTATCGAGGTGTTTCTGGCCTGTCGCATGGCCCAAGCGGTGATCGCGTCGGCGCTGGTGCTGAGCCGGGCCATCGTGCGCGATATGGTGGGTCAAGCCGAGGCGGCCTCGCTGATCGGCTATGTCACCATGGGCATGGCGCTGGTCCCGATGATCGGCCCGGCCTTGGGCGGCGCGTTGGACGAGGCGTTCGGCTGGCGGGCCAGCTTCTGGTTGCTCTTTGTCTGCGCCGTCGGGCTCTTTGCCCTGATCTGGGCCGATCTGGGCGAGACCGCGAAGACCCGGTCGGCCAGCTTCAAAGCGCAGTTTGCCGAATACCCCGAGCTGCTGCGGGCGCGGCGCTTCTGGGGCTATGTGGCGGCATCGGCCTGCGCCTCGGGCGTGTTCTTCGCCTTTCTGGGCGGCGCGCCCTATCTCGGCTCCGAGGTCTTCGGGCTCAGCCCCGCGACCCTCGGTGTCTATTTCGGTGCCCCCGCCTTCGGCTACATGACCGGGAATTTCCTGTCCGGGCGCTATTCGCAAAGCTTCGGGATCAACCGGATGATCTTCTGGGGGTCGATGATCACGACAGTGGGGATGAGCCTGTCGATCCTGATCTACGCGGCCGGGCTGACCCATCCGCTGACCTTTTTCGGCCTCGTCACCACGGTGGGGCTCGGCAATGGCATGATCATCCCGAACGCCATCGCGGGCACGCTCTCGGTGCGGCCCCATCTGGCGGGCACGGCAAGCGGGCTCGGCGGGGCGATCATGGTGGGCGGCGGCGCGGCCATGTCCGTGCTGGCCGGGGTCATCCTGCCGATGGGCACAGGGCCCTACCCGTTGCAGATCCTGATGGTCATCACCTCCATCGGCTCGACGCTCTCGGTGATCTATGTCATGCGCCGCGACCGCCAGCTGGCCAGCGCGGCCGAGGGCTGAGCCCTCTGGACCACGGAGTTTGCAAACACTAGACAGGTGTTAGCAAACACATGGAGCGGCCATGGCCACCCAGAAACTCTATGCCGGTGCCAAGCTGCGCGAGACCCGCACGGGGCTTGGCCTGACCCAGAAGCTTTTCGCCGAGAAGCTCGGCGTCTCTCTGCCCTATCTCAACCAGATGGAGAACAACCACCGGCCGGTCTCAAGCACCGTGTTGCTGGCGCTGGCGCAGGAGTTCGGATTTGACGTCACTCAGCTCAGCACCGGCGAGGCGGAACGGCTTGTCACCGACATGCGCGAGGCGCTGGCAGACCCGGTCTTTGGAGAGGGGGCCCCGCCCCTGGCGGATCTGCGGCTGGCCGCGTCGAATGCGCCTGCGCTGGCCCGCGCGTTTCTCGAACTGCACCGCACCTATCGCCAGACCCATGAGCGGCTCGCCTCGCTGGACGAGGCGCTGGGGCGCGAGGGCGCGACCCTGCAGCCCTCCCCTTGGGAAGAGGTGCGCGACTTCTTTCATTATTGCGACAATTATATCGACGCGGTGGACCGGGCCGCCGAGCATATCGCGGCCCAGATCGAGGGCGATCTGGAGGCGGGCGCGCGCCGCCTACTGAGCCGCAAGGGCCTGGCCGTGCAGTATCAGGACATTGCCGAGCTGCGGCAGTTCAACGACCGATCCGGCGTGCTGACCCTTTCGACCCGCTCCGCAGCCCCCACGCGACGCTTCCAGTTGCTGGTGCAGCTTGGGCTCGTCGGGCAGAACGAACTGCTGGAGGCAACGCTCGATCTCGCGCGGTTCCAGACCGACGAGGCCCGGGCCATCGCCAAGCTGGGTCTTGCGAATTACTTCGCGGGGGCGGTCCTGCTGCCCTACCGGGAGTTTCAGGCCGCCGCCGCCGAGACGCGCCACGATCTGGAACGGCTGGCCGAACGCTTCGGCGCTTCGATCGAACAGGTGGCGCACCGTCTCTCGACCCTGCAGCGCCCCGGGGCCAAGGGTGTGCCGTTTTTCTTTGTGCGGGTGGATCAGGCCGGGACGATCACGAAACGCCACTCGGCCACGCGGTTGCAATTCGCGCGCTATGGCGGGGCCTGCCCGCTCTGGAACGTCCATCAGGCCTTCGAGACGCCGGGGCGGTTCCTGCGGCAACTGGCCGAGACCCCGGACGGGGTGCGCTACCTGTGTCTCGCACGCGACGTGTCCAAGACCGGCGGCAGCTGGGGCGCGCCCACCCGGCGCTATGCCATCGGGCTGGGCTGCGAGCTGCGCCACGCACCCGCGCTGGTTTACGCGGATGGGCTGGATCTCGGGCAGGATTTCGAGCCGATCGGGATCTCCTGCCGGATCTGCGAGCGGCGGCAATGCCACCAGCGCTCCGTCCCACCGCTGGAACGGAAGATCAGCGTCGATCCCAGCCTGCGCGGCACCTTGCCCTACCAGATCGATACGGCCTGACCCGGCTCAGGCGGCCGTGGTCAGCATGCCATAGATCTCGTCCTTGAGCTGCATCCGGCGGCGGCGCATCTCGTCCTCGGCCGCGGGCGAGACGGCCTCGATCCGCTCCTCGGCCCGGTGCACCGCGCGATTGACGTCGTGATACTCTGTACAGAGCTTGGCAAAATGCGCATCCGTGCTGCGCAGTTGCGAAATCAGGTCCACCTTGTCCGGAAACTCCTCGGCCAGTTCATGCGGCGTGTGAGACATCCATCCACTCCCTTTCCTGTTATGCTCACCCAGCCTAGGGCGCGGGCGCGATCCGACCTTGATCCCCGTCAAACCCGGGCGGAATTCTCAGGTCTTTGTGTCGGAAACCGAAGGGGTGATCCCGGCTTTGCGCAGCCGCGCCTCGCGCCAGGACAGAAAGGAGATCGCGGCCACGATCAGCCCGCCGCCGAGGATGACATAGCTGTCGGCGGCCTCGCCGAAGACCAGCGCACCGAGGGCCGTGGCCCAGATGAGCTGCAGGAAGGTTACCGGCTGCGTCACCGACAGGGGTGCGGCCTGGAAGGCCAGGGTCATGGTGTAATGCCCGAGCGTCGCGAAACAGGCGACCCCGAAGAGCACCGCCAGTTGCACGGGGGTCGGTGTCACCCAGACCGCGAGGGCAAAGGGTGCAAGGCCGAGGGACACGGTGATCGACAGGCCCGCCACCACCACGCTGGGCGAGACATCCGCCACCAGCCGCTTGGCCAAAAGGTAGCTGATCGCAAAGCCCAGCGCCGTGCCCAGCATCGCAAAATGACCGGGAGAGAGCTCCCGAAAGCCCGGGCGCAGGATGATCAGCGCGCCGACCAGCGCAACGCAGATCGCGGCAATCCGGCGAAAGGCCATACGCTCGCCGAGAAAGAGCGCCGCGCCGATGGTCACATAGACCGGTGAGAAGTAGTTCATCGCCGTCACCTCGGCGATGGGGATCTGGGTCATGGCAAAGAACCAGCAGATCACCGCCCCCGTGTGAACCACGCCCCGCGCGGCGAAGATCCCCAGATCCTGACGCGGGATGCGCGTGCGCCAGAGCGTGCCCAGCACCGGCAGCACGAAGACGAGACCGAGAATGTAGCGGAGAAAGGCGGCCTGCGCGGCGGGGATGTCCGACCCGATGGATTTGACCAGCGCGGTCACGGCCACGAAGCTCAGACCCGTGGCCACCATCCACAGGATGCCCATGAGAGGCCTTGGTTGCGATGTCTCCATGGGCGAGGCGTGCCACGAAAGCGCGCCCCAGCGCAAGGGTGGCTGGCGCGGGTCGGGCCTAGTCGGTCTGCCCGGCGGCGAAGCCTGCGACCATCTCGGCCACGCTCGCCTTGTATTGCCGCCGCGCCGGGGCGTTCAGCTCGTCGATCCGGTGCCCGCCGCCCCTGATGAGCCGCACGCGGATCTCGGCCCCGGCGGCCTCCATCATCGCGACGGTGTCATCGACGGAGCGGGCATTGTGCTGGGACACGCCCTTGGACCCGACCCCGCCTTTGGCGGGCTGGTTGTCATCCTCGGTGCCATGAAGATGCAGGATCCGCAGCCCGCTCAGATCCGCGGTACAGGCCGGGATGGCCGGCGTGCCCGAGATCGCGATCACCCGCCGGGCCAGATCGGGGCGCTCGCAAACCAGTTTATAGGCCATCATCGCCCCGTTGGAATGTCCGACAATGGTCACCCGCGCCGGATCGGTGACGCCTTCGGCGACCAGCCGGTCCACCAATCCCGACAGGTACTCTACATCCCGGGCAGTGGTGTCGAGCATGCCCCGCCCCTTCAGCCCGGCGTTCCAGGCATTCATCCCGCCCTTGCGCGTGACCAGCGGACCCTTGCGGTTCAGTTTGAGCCGGGTGCCGGTGGGGTAGATCACGTTGAAGCCGAACCGCTCCGCCGCCTTGTCGAGGCGCAGGGTGTCATACATCTTCTCGCCGCTCTGGAACCCGCCATGGAGGACCATCACCAGCGGCGCGGGCTGTCCCGCCACGCTCTTGGCCCGGTAGAGCAGCGCGTCACGGCCCTGGCTTTCGATCTCGCTGAGATTGCGGGCCGAGGCGCCGGCAAGCCCGAAGGTCACGACGCTGAGCAGCGCCATGAGCATGGATTTCAGCAAGGTTCTGAGCAGGGGGAAGCGTCGTCTGCGGGCCATGGGGCTGTCTCCGTATCCGGGGTCGGGGCTAGAGGCCCGTGGCGACCTGCGCGCCGCCGAGCAGCAGCTTGGCCGCCAATCCCCACATGGTGAGTGCGATCACGAGATCAAGGATCTGCCAGGATCGGGGCCGGGCAAAGACCGGCGTCAGCAGACGCGCACCGTAGCCCAGCGCGAAGAAGAAGAGCGCGCTGGCGCAGGCCGCCCCGATGCCAAAGGCGGCCTCTGCGCCGGGAAAGCGGGTCGAAAGAGCGCCGAGCAGGATCACCGTATCGAGATAGACATGGGGGTTCAGCCAGGTGAGCGCGAGGCAG
Source organism: Dinoroseobacter sp. S375 (assembly GCF_049800775.1). Classification (NCBI taxonomy): domain Bacteria; kingdom Pseudomonadati; phylum Pseudomonadota; class Alphaproteobacteria; order Rhodobacterales; family Roseobacteraceae; genus Dinoroseobacter; species Dinoroseobacter sp. S375. The sequence goes on from NZ_JBNAFR010000001.1 coordinate 569,571, forward strand.
GTGATCAGCGCGGCGCGCAGCCCGCCCGCCGTCCCTTCGGCCGGGGACAGGGTGGCACCCCCGCGCAGGGCATCGCGGAAATGCTTGATCCCGTACCAGATCAGGAAGGCCGAGCCCGCGATGACAAAGGCCGGGGCCACGCCGGGGAAGCGTTCGGCCATGACCTCGAAGCTGCTGACACCGAGGGCGATCAGAAGCGCATCGGACAGGGCACAGGTCAGGCAGATCGCGAAGACATGCTCGCGCCGCAACCCCTGTCGCAGAACAAAGGCATTCTGCGCGCCGATGGCGAGGATGAACTGCGTACCGATCAGAAACCCGGCACCGGCGGCAGCAAGATGGGTGGACATGGCGAAGGCCCTGTTTGCGGGGATAGGCGGGGAGGCTTGGCCTAGCGCGACCGGCCCGCAGGGTCCAGCGGGTTCTGGCGACGGCGGCGGCGCAGGATCTCGAAGAGGGCGAGATAGGGCAGGTAGAAGGCAAACATCTGGATCCTGTCAAAGGGCCCGGTGAAATCCGGGGTAGACCCCCAGCCCCCGGTCAGCAGCGCCCAGAGCCCGTAATGGACCCGGTAGATCCAGGAGGCGAGCGCCAGCAGGATGAGCCGGATCGCCCAGTCACGATGCAGCGCGATCCGGCGGGCGCGGGCATAGCGAAAGGTCTCAGCCGCGGCCCAGAGCATCAAAAGGCCATAGAGCGTGAAGCCTGCGGACATGAGCGGGCCGCCAATCGTGCCCACGCGCGCAATGAAGATCAGCCCGCCCAGCGCCGTCACCCCCGCAGCGGCCACAAGGATGCGTCCCAAGCTTCGGTGCAGGCCCGGCCAGCGCCGGCGCAGGACAGGCAGGGCCTGCACCAGGACCAGCGCCGTCAGCCCCGCCCCGCTCAGCATATGCAGTGACAGGGCGGTCTCGGCCCCGGGCGCGCCGGTGGCGAAGAGGTAGCTCTCGGCGCTCAGATCATCGCGCAGGCCGCGCCAGCCGAAGACCGCGGCATAGACCGCGAAGGGCAGCGCGAGCAGCCAGACCAGGCCCAGCGCGCCGCCACGCAGCCAAGCGGGCGCGGTCACAGGGGCCAGACCAGCAGGATCATGGGCACCGAGACCGCCACGATCAGGATCTCGAGCGGCAGGCCCAACCGCCAGTAATCGCCAAAGCTGTACCCGCCGGGGCCGAGGATCAGCGTGTTGTTCTTATGCCCGATCGGCGTCAGGAAAGCCGCCGAGGCCGCCACGGCCACCGCCATCAAGAACGGATCGGGCGAAGCGCCCAGCACGCGGGCCATCTCGATCCCCACCGGGGCGGCGACAATGGTCGTGGCCGTGTTGTTGAGCACATCCGACAGGGTCATGGTCACCACCATCAGCACCATGAGGACAACCCAGCCCGGCAGCCCCTCGGTGAGGCCCAGAAGTGCCCCGGCCAGCAGCTGCGTGCCACCGGAGCTTTCAAGGGCGGCTCCGAGCGGGATCATCGAGCCCAGCAGGACCACCACCGGCCATTCGATATGGGTATAAAGCTCGGCCACGGGCAGGATCTTGAGCAGGACATAGGCCATCGCCACCAGCCCCAGCGCCACGGGCAGATAGACGAACCCAAGCGCGGCCGCCGCCACCGCCCCGGCAAAGAGCCCGATTGCGGCCCAGGTCTTGGCCCCTTGGGTGACCCGCGCGCCGCGATCCGCAAGCGGCAGCACACCGAGCCAGTCGAGCACCTCGTCTTTCGCCTCGGACGGCACCAGCAAGAGCAGGATATCCCCCGGCGCGATCTCGGTCTTGCGCACTTGCCGGGTGATCCGTGCCCCCTGCCGTGCCACACCCATCAGCACTGTGCGCTGCCGCCAGGCCAGGCCAATCGCCTGAGCGCTGCGCCCGGCGATCCGCGCGGTGTCGGGCACCACGGCCTCGACAAAGCTCACCCCGCTGCCATCATCCTGCAGCGCGTCCAGCCGCTTGGCATCGGAGAAGTCGAGCTTGAGAGCTGTGCGGAACTCATCAAGCGGTTCGGGCTGAGCCTCCAGCACCAGCGCATCGCCCGCGGCCATCCGCAGATGGCGCGCCGCAAAGCGCCGCTTGCCGTCGCGGATCACCCCGAGGATCGCCACATCCGCGCGCTCCGCCTCGTCAAAGAGATCGCTCAGAGGCTGACCGATCAGCGCGCTGTTCTCGGGCACGGTCAGCTCGGCGATGTAATCGGCGAATTGTTCGAGCCCCGCGCCGGGCTTGGCCGCGCCCTCCCGCTGGGGGATGAGCCGCCAGCCGATCAGCGCGACAAACGCCATCCCCGCGATCGCCGCCACCCCGCCCACGGGCGCGAAGTCGAACATGCGGAACGGAGTGCCCACGGTCTCTTCGCGGATCGCGGCGATGATGATGTTGGGGGGCGTCCCGATCAGCGTGGCCATCCCCCCGAGGATCGTCGCAAAGCTCAGCGGCATCAGGCTGAGCCCGACCGCCCGCCCGGCCTTGCGCGCCGTGGCGATATCCACAGGCATCAACAGAGCCAGCGCCGCCACATTGTTCATGAAGGCCGAGAGCACCGCCCCCACCGCCCCCATCATCGCGATATGCGCCCCCAGCCCGCGCGAAGCATCCACCAGCGTCCGCGTGATGAGCAGGACCGCGCCTGAGCGCACCAGCCCTGCCGAGACCACCAGCACCAGCGCCACCACCAAAGTGGCCGGGTGGCCAAAGCCGGAAAACGCCTCCGCCGTGGGCACCACGCCCAGCACCACCCCGATCAGCAGCGCCGAGAAGGCGACGATGTCATACCGGATGCGCCCCCAAAGAAGCATCCCGAACACCGCGCCAAAGAGCGCAAAGAGAACGATCTGATCAGAGGTCATGGCGCAGGCTCGGCAGCTTTGGGTCCGGGCGGGTCACAGATGCGGCCCGAGAGGGCGGCGCCCCTCTTCCTGCATCCTGTCGATGGTGCGCACCGTGTTCGGCATGAACCGTCCGCGGGGCTTGGCCTCGGCCCACCATTGCCGCGCGCCCGGGGGCGACAGCAGGTCGAGAAAGAGGTTGTGCACCGCAAGCTGCAGATCCCGCATCTGCGACGGGACCGTGCCGCTGTGTTTCTCGAAATTGCCGATGATGTGGATCCCCTGTTCGAGGTAGTGGCCATAGGACAGTTTCTCGGCCGGTGTCAGACTGGTGTAATCCGCATTCCCCCGCACGATCAGATCGGCCATGGCAAGATCATTGGTCGTCGCCTTGAAATTCGTCAGGCTTTCGAGCAAGTGCCGCCAATTGCTCAACCCGGTCTCGCGGTTCTGAATGCGCAGTTCGAAGGCGAGAAACAGAAGCGAGGCGATGACACCCGCCGCGGCGATCAGGTCAGCTATGGCAGCAAGCTGGGCAAGCATAGGCGCGGCTCCGGGTTGTTGCGCGTCCCGCCAGCTTAGCGCCGGGTCCGGGCCCTGGGCAACATCCCTGTCCGGGATCAAGCTGGGTTCACCGGCAAGGCGCAAACCGGCAGCATTTGTGCCTCTGCCCTGCGATCCTGCCCATATTCCGACGCTCACGGGCCCTACCCCAGGCATTCTGAACTTGGCCGCAAGGGTGGCTGCCGTCCTGCGCGCGTCGGTCGATGCCCTGCCCCGTCTCGCCACCGCGGGGAGACGATCCGTGAGATTCACATTCCGGACCCCGCTCTTCGCCAGGCGCGTCCCCGCAACCCGGCCCTTTGCGGCGGGCAACCAACTGGCCATGGCCATCTGCGGTCATGACACCCTGCCCTGCCCCCACTGTCCCGTTCTGGGGCGCGGCGCGAGCCGCCCGCTTCGGATCCAGCCGTTCTGATCCGCCCCCTCTGGGCCAGTTGGCCCGATTTCCTCGGGGACACGGCCTTTGGGCAAAACCCGCCCGGCCCCCATTGCCGATCCCTGTCCATTTGCGCTATCCCAGCGCTCAACTTCGATTGAGACCATCCGGGGAGCGCGCCATGGCAGGCCATTCAAAATGGGCAAACATCCAGCACCGCAAGGGGCGCCAGGACAAGCTGCGCGCCAAGCTGTTCTCGAAACTGTCCAAGGAGATCACCGTGGCCGCCAAGATGGGCGACCCGGATCCTGACAAGAACCCGCGCCTACGCCTTGCAGTGAAAGAGGCCAAGGGCCAATCGGTGCCCAAGGACGTGATCGAACGCGCGATCAAGAAGTCCCTCGGCGGCGAGGGCGAGAATTACGATGAGATCCGCTATGAGGGCTACGGGCCCGGCGGCGTGGCCGTCATCGTCGAGGCGATGACCGACAACCGCAATCGGACGGCCTCCACCGTGCGCTCCACCTTTTCGAAGAATGGCGGCAACCTGGGCGAGACCGGTTCGGTGAGCTTCATGTTCGAACGCAAGGGCCAGGTCAGCTACCCGGGCGATGTGGGCGACGCGGACACGGTCATGATGGCCGCGATCGAGGCCGGTGCCGAGGATGTCGAGAGCGAGGAAGAAGGCCATATCATCTGGTGCGCTGATACGGATCTGAACGACGTGTCCAACGCGCTCGAAGCCGAGCTCGGCGAAAGCCAGAGCACCAAGCTCGTCTGGCGCCCGACCACCACGACCGAGCTTGACCTCGAAGGGATGCAGAAGCTGATGAAACTGCTCGACGCGCTGGAGGAGGACGACGACATCCAGAACGTCACCGCCAATTTCGAAGCCTCCGACGAGGTCATGGCGCAGCTCTGAGCAAACCTGAACAAGACCCGCAAAACCCCAGCCCCGGCTGGGGTTTTTTCGCTTGGCAAACCGCTGGGCAGGTCGCGGATCCTATGATCTAGTGTAGCGAGTTTGATCCATTCCCGGGTTTCATGACCGATTCCGTTTCTCCCGAAGTCGTCTCCCGGCTTGAGACCTTCTTGTCGGAGCCTTGGTGGGCAGGCCTTGGCGTTGTTTTGTCTGTGGCCATGCCTTTGGCGATGTGGCTGTTCTTCAAACTTCGAAGGGCGTCCAACACTCCGAGTTCTGCACTTGCCGCCCCCAACAGCACAGATCCCTCGGCAGTGAGCCGGTTTCCGGCAATCGCAATCCATACGGATCGAAAGGTCATCGGGCGCGACGCAGACCTGGAAAAACTTCGAACCGTCCTCGCCAGTGGCAAGGGCGCGCAGATCACGTCGGCGGGGGCGGTGCTCAAGGGCGAAGGGGGTCGGGGCAAGACGACGCTGGCGCGCTACTATGCCGAGCGGATGGGGCCGAGCTATGACGGCGGGTGCTGGGTGCCTGCGCAGACCCGCGAGGGGGTGTTCGATGCGCTCGCCACCTTTGGCACGCTCGCTTTCGACCTGCCCGCGCCGGAACCGGTGGGCGCAGCCCATGTCCACGCCGTGCTCGACAAGATCCAGAACAGCAACGCGCGCCTGCTCTTTGTGTTCGACAACGTCCACGGCACCGAGATGAAGACCGCGGAGGAAGGCACCTTCACCTATGCGGATCTGCGCGCCTTCCTGCCCAAGGGCCGCAAGATTCACCTGATCCTGACCACGCGCGCGGGCAGCGGGTTTGACGGGTTCGACACGATCCCGCTCGATGTGCTGGCCTATGACGCCCCGGACAGCGCGGCGGTGGACCTGTTGCTGCAGGAGGCCGGACAGGCAGACGCCGATGCCGAGACCCGGGTAGTGGCGCAGGGGCTGGCGGCGGAGCTGGGGGGGCTACCGCTGGCCCTGACCATTGCCGGGGCACTCGCGCGGGAGGGGGCCAGTTTTCCCGAGCTGGCCGAACGGATGGGAGAGATCCTCGCCACCGACCTGCCCAATGGCGACTACCCGGACAGTATCGCGGCGGCGGTGCAACTTTCCCTCGCCGGACTTAGCGCGGATGCCCGCGCCCTGCTGGACGTCGCCGCGTGGTGGGCGCCGGACGGGGTGTCGGCGCGACTTTTTACGGATGCCCCGCAGGGTGACTGGTGGGAGGACGACAAAGACGTGATCCCTGAAATGATACAAGCACTGGTAAAGGACCCCGCTCGCGTTCGGGCAAGCTTGCGCGCACTTCGAAATAGGTCTCTCATAAGGGGCGACGAAGTAAGCTTCTCTCTCCATCGCCTTACCGCAGCAGTGGTCCGCGCTGGCAACGTCGAAAATGGTTGGCCGATGGCGCAGACTTCGGCAGCGCTTCTAGCTGCCTGCTACCCGGGCGGAGAAAGCCCGCAAAACTCAAATTACTGGCCAGTCTGTCGTCGCCTTACCCCTCACGCACTCGCTCTTTGGGACATTGCAGAAGACCTTTGGAAAGGTGCATGGGTGCATCCAGATTGGGCACCCATGCAAGCTTTACTTAACCAATGCGGGTCTTTCCTGCTGTCTCAAGAAGACAAGGACGCTGCGCTGCTATGCGCGCGCGGAGGCTCAATGCTAACGACACGGCGTTCGGGAGAAGAAGACAGGGGTGTCGCTGTAGCACTTGGAAGCGAAGCCCTGATGTTGGCCAGGCTCGGTAGTTTTGAGGAAGCGGAGAACAAGTTATCGAGGGCCGTACGGCTTGACGAGAAGTATAGACCGCATAGCGCGGATCTCGCAGCGCGGTATAGTCAGCGTGCAGATCTCGAGATAATGCGTTATCAGATCGACAAGTGTGGTGACCTCCTCGCAGCGGAACGCAGCCTTACCCAAGCGCGAGAAATCATCGAAGTGATTGGCAGTGCGGAACAAGCCTCCCAACTGTGGAACAAGCTGGCGACCTTGCGAAGAATGCAAGGCAGATTCAAGGAAAGTGCTGATGCGTTTGAGCTAACACTCTCTATCAGCCGTCGAGTTTCCAAGAGTAATCCGTTCTACATCGCTACGGATGCGAGGAACGCAGGTTCAACAAGGCTGGAGGCTGGTCAGGTGACCTCGGCAGAGACACTGCTCCGCGAAGCTTATCAGATCCACAGCGAGATCTTTGCGTCGCGGCCTGACCACCAAGATCTGAAAAATTCCGCCGGTTGGCTGACCTCTTGCCTGCTCACGCGCGCACGCGCTGGGGATGATCCAGAGGGGCGACACCGGGAGGCGCAAGAAATTTGCGCGCGGCACGGGCTCGACTTCGCCGAGTGCGAAACGATTGCCGCGAAATATCCTATAAGCCCGGCGGATTGATCTCGGCGCATGGCGCTTTGCCTTGGCGGGTCATCCCGCGCGCCTGCTTGCGCCGTTTTGAAAGACCTCAGCGGCGCTTGCCAACGTTGCGCGCGGAGTAGGTCCTCAGAACAACCGCAGCCGGTCGCAGCGCGGAGAAACCATCACCTGTGGAACAGTCAGTGGCGACCTGCGCCACACCCCGCGCGCCGCCGTGATGTGCCCGCCCTATCCGAAGATGAAGCTGTCGGTCAGGGTTTCCGTGTCGAACACGTTGCGGAACAGGACCGAGCCCTCTTCGGTCGTCAGGCGCGTGCCACGGGCCTCGACCGACATGTTGTCGGCGGCAAACGCCTCGGCATCGAAGCCGTCATCGTCGAAATACGCGGCGAACTCGACAAACTCGAGAAAGATCAGATCGCCCGGCTGGCCAAATCCGATGACCGTGTCGTCGCCGTAATCCTCACCGTTGAAGAAGTAGTAGTTGTTGGTCCCTTGCCCGATCAGCGTGTCGTCACCGGCCTCGCCAAACATGTTCGTCGTCCCGCCATCCGAGGCTTTGCCGATGAGGATGTCCTTGCCCTCGCCGCCGAACAGCGAGCCGGAGTCGCTATCATTGATCAGCACATCCCGGCCCGCATTGCCCCAGGCTTCGTCCCGCCCGCTGCCGGTGCTGATGATGTCAAACCCGTCTCCACCGAAGATGAAATCGTCGCCCGGCCCGCCGCCGAGCCGATCAAAGCCCTGCAGGCCGAAGATCGCGTCGCTGCCCTCGGTGCCGTTCAGCGTGTTGTTGATCCGCGCAAAGAAGCCGCCCTCTCCCTGATCTCCTTCGATCACGTTGTCGAAGACGCTCAGACTGTTGATCCGCAACGTGTTGAGCGCGGATGCGGCCTCTCCAAGCGTATCGAACACCTCGTCGAGAACCGCCCCCAGCGGTGCAACGGCCGCGACCAAGGTGGTCTCGAGCTGGTCCACAATGTCGAGAACCGGGGCCAGCGGCGCCAACAGGTCAGAGAGGAGGCCGTCAATCGCCCCAAAGAGGTCGATCCCCAGCAGCTCGAGGAAATCGGTCACCACCCCTTCGATCAACCCCAGCGCAAAGCCGAGCACATCGGCGACAAAGCCGATGACATCCAGTACATTGATCCCGATGATCTCGAAATCGAGCGCATCGATGAGCCCGTTCAGGGCCGAGACGATGGGCGCGTAGATCGCGTTCAGGGTGGCGTCCAGATCCTCCACGAAGTTCAAGGGCGGAAACAGGGCTTGAACCGCAGTCACTGCGGCCTCAAGCTCGGCCAGCACCGGCTCAAGCGCCCCAACAACCGCGTCTCGAACAGCCAGATACTCATCTAGGCCCTCCTCAACCTGGATCAGCTGCTCTGACAAATCCGTAAAGGGTTGCAGGGTGGGATCATCCCCGAAGCTCTGTTCCAGCAGTCGGACATCCTTCGTGACCACCTGGAACCCGGCGCTGACCGCGACAACGGTGGTGCCAAGGGAGTTGAAAGCAAAGATGAAGCTCGGAAGCGCGGTTGCAACGGGTTCCAGCACATCGTCAAAGCGCCGGATCGTTGTGGAATAGGTTCCGAGGGTTGTCCGCACCGAGGAGGTCGCGCTCTCGAAGAGCTTGACGGCCGTTCCGATGCCGAAGGGCGCGGATTTCAGCAGGTTCACAGCCGTACTCGGCAGGCTCAGCACCGCGCGCGCGTCGTCCAGTGCATCGGCAAGCGTCGCCGGTGTGGCGATCAGACTGTTGAGGCCGGTGAAGAGGCCGGACCCGGCGGCAGCGGCGGAGGCGAAATCATCGAGATCGCCATCAATGGTTCTGACCTTACCGAGGACCACGGAAAGTGATGTCATGGGGAAATCCTTAAAAAATGGCGACCGAAACCCGGTCAATAAAATTGGGAAAAGCCTGCGGGCGTGACAGGGCGACTGTCAAGCTCCGAGGCGGACCGATTGACGTCCGGGGTCGCAGAGCGCCTTGGAATCAAGCGCTCCCAAAGGATTTGCGGGGACGGTGTCGACGCACAACAGGCGCGAAAGGGTTCGCGCCGCGGGACCGGAAGGCGGGCTCCCCTGCCCCGCCTCTCCGGATGTTTGGCTCTGCTCAGCCGACCTGGTCGGCGAAGCCGCCATCGGCGATAAAGGTGTTATAGAGCCGTTCAAGGTCGGTCACGCCGTAGAAGGTCACCGAGCTGCCATTGTCGAAATCGAGCCGGATGCTGTTATTGCCCACGGTTGCGTAGTTCTGTTCCAGCTCGGCGAGGGTCGGGACAGAGCCGCCCACAAGCGCGGTGTCGATGAAATGCGCGTCATTATAGATCTCTTCACCGCCGAAGACCCGGTCATCCCCGAGATCGCCGGTGAAGTAGAAGACGTCCGTGCCGCCCTTGCCGACCATGATGTCATTGCCGAGATTGCCAAAGAACGTGTCCGATTGGGCCCCACCGATCATGATGTCATTGCCTTCGCCGCCATCGGCCCGGAAGGAGGCGCTTTCGATCTGCTCATCCACGCGGATCCGGTCGCGGCCCGCGCCGCCATAGGCCTCGACCACGGCGCCCTGGGCGATGATCGTATCGCCGCCATTGCCGCCGAAGACGAAATCATCCTCGCCGCCCATGAGCTCATCCCGGCCCCGCAGTCCGTAGATCCCGTCAACCTCGCCCTCGGTGCCCGAGAGCTCGTCGCCAAAGAACGGGCGCACCGGGTTCTCGTCGCCCACGACCGAGTTCTCGAAGAGCAGGCCGAGATCCACCGCATCGCGCAGCTCGCGGGTCAGCTCGGCAAGGTCCGCGACCGCCTCGTTCAGGGGGTCGGTCAGATCCGCAAGCAGGCTGTTGAAGTCATCATTCAGATCATTGATCGCCTGCTGGATCGGGTTGAACGGCGACAGGAGATCCGCGAGCAGATCATTGATCGCGTCGTCAATGCTGCCAAGGCTCAGGCCAATCGCATCAAGCGCAATGTTCACAAGCTCGGTGATCGCATCCACGATAAAGCCTGCGAAATCACTGATGGCGTTTAGAACATCGAGCGCACTGATCCCGAAGGCCGAGACCCCGTCGAGCGCGTCTTCCACATCTTTCAGCAGGTCGGCGATCGGATCGAACACCTTTTCCAGTGCGCGTTTCAGGCCCGTCGCAACGCTCGTATCCGGCATCGCAGCGGCCAGCGCGTCGGCGGCAGTTTCCGCCAGAGCGGCCACTTCGCTGATCCCGTTCAGAACCTCGTTGCGCAGGGCGACATACTCGTCCACCGCCTCGTTGAACCCATCAATGCGCGATGGCAGGCGGAAGGACCCGCCTGCGGGATAGAAGGGCTGATCGCCAAAGCTCGCTTCAAGCCGCGCGGCCTCATCCTCGGCCACGATGAAGGCCGTGGCCGCAAGCGTGACCGTCGTGCTGGCCAAAGAGATCGCCTCGTTGCCGTCCTCGACCGCGTCGCGCACCGGATTCAGCTTGGTATCGATCTGGTCCATGGTCGTCTTGGACGTGGTGATCGAGGCCTTGAGCCCCTTGGCCGCCGTGTCGAAGGCTTTCACCGCCGTACCGATGCCAAAGGGCAGTGTCTTGAGCACGTTGACGACCGAGGTCGGGATCGACAGAGCCCCGCTCGCACTGTTCAGCGCCGAGGAGATCGTCGCCGGCACACCGAGAAAGGCTTCCACCGCGTCGAGCGCATCGCCCACATTCACGGTGGCCGTCTGGATGGTTGCGAGATCACTCTCGATGACCGCGACATTCTCTAGGTAGCGTGTCAGTTGCAGCATTGTTCAATCCCCAAGACCGTTTTTATTGGGCGGTTGCCGGTGCTCCGGCGCCGCGTGAAATTGCGTTTGATCCTTGCCTGCCCCGCAGCCCTGCGCCCCGGCGACCGGTGCGCCGAGCCCGGTCGGGTCAGATCAGGATGATGTCGTCGATCAGGTTCGTGGCATCGATGCCGGACACGATGACCCGGGCCCCATCCACCTTGACCGTGGTATTGCCGTTGCGCTCTGACAGGAAATCCTCGGGGATCGCATCGCCCGCGCTTGCCCCAGCAACGAGATCCGCTTCGATCACAAGCGAGTCGAGATTGTCTTCGAAATCCGTGATGTATTCGAACCCGGATCCCGCCAGGATCACGAACTCGTCCGCATCTGCACCCCCGTTAAGTATATCGAACCCGCGGCCGCCAATGATCGTATCAAGGCCCTTGCCACCGGCGAGACGGTCGAAACCGAAGCCTCCGTCGACAAGGTCATTCCCGTCATCGCCCGCGATCTGGTCCCGGCCAGCGCCGCCATAGGCTTCGTCGTCATCCGAGCCGCCGGACAGGATGTCATTGGCCAAGCCACCGAACAGGAAATCATTGCCCTTGCGCCCCAGAAGCGTGTCATCCGCGCCAAGCCCGAAGAAGGCGTTGTCGATATCGGTGCCGTCCATGACATCCGCCACCGCCTCGCCGCCCGCATCCCCCTCGGTGCGGTCATCGAACAGGCTGCCCAGATCGACCACATCGCGCAGATCCTCGACGATGGTGTTCAGGTCTTCGGCCAAGCTGTCGACCAGCTCGTTCAGCGTGTCGATCAGCGGATCGGCAAAGGCCAGCAAGTCGTCCAGCGCATCCAGAACCGGCTGGAGCGGGGTAAGCAACAGGTCCTGCAGATCATCCGCGAGCCCGCCAAGGTCAATTCCGATGAGGCCGAGCACATCGGTGATCACACCTTCGACGAAGTCCTGTACGATCTGTACCTGGTTGCCGATATCCTCAATGATCCCGCAGATATCCACGACCACCGCAGGGATCGTGAAGCCAGGTGTGATGACCGCAGGGATGGTGATCCCGGTTCCTGGGACCAGGACACCGAGAACAAAGACCGGCGGAATGACGATCTCTGGCGTGATGACCACTGGCGGTACAACGATCTCGGGCGTCACCTCGAAAATCACGCAGAGAGCGTCCTCGATCTCCGAGAGCGCGTCGGCGATCGGGGCGAAGACCGCGTTCACCGCATCCAGCACATCATCCACAATGCCAAGATCCGGAAGAAGGGCGGCCAGATCATCCGCCGCTTTTTCCAGGGCTGCGGCAGCGGCCTGCACCGGGGCCAGAAGCTCCTCCTGGGTGTCGAACCAGATATCTGCCGCGTCCTCATATTCCTTGATCCGCGCCGCCAGCTCGGAATCACCATAGATCGTCTGGGTGCCAAGGCTCACCGACAGCAGCGCCGCCTCATCGAGCCGGAAGGTATGTTCCACGTTGAACCCGGTCAGGGCCACGCCCGCCGCTTCGTTCACGTTGGACAGCACATCCACCACCTGACGCAGCGGGGCCCAGGAATCGTCCAGCGCGCCCATGGCATCGGCTTGTATCTCGATCTGCTCGGACGTCGCCTCGGAGATATTGTCGATCGTCTTGACTGCGGGTCCGATCACGGGCGCAAAGCTCAGGGGCACCACCAGCACATCGGGCAGATCCAACGCATTGGCCGGCACGCGCAGCTTGTCTTCGAGCTTGCCGGGGATCTCGAGGATGAAATCCAGTTTTTCAAGGCCCGAGCCCAGTGTCCCGGAGGCATTGGAGGCGGTGAGGATGTCGTCGCGCACCCTGTTGACTTTGGTGAGGTAACCGGTCGCCGTAATCATGATAAAGTACCTGTGCTAAGCAGTGATGGGGATTGGCAGCAATGCTGAAAAACAACTCAATCGCATACGCGACGTTACGCCGACACCCTGCTTCAAAGCAACAAAAGCAAAGCTGGGCCCCGTGTTTTCTTGCACAAAACTGCACTAAAACAGGTATTGATCGCGGTCTGGGGCGCTTTTCCCGGGATTGGGAATGGGCCCGCCCCGCGCGCCGTCTGCTTGGTCAAAGAGGCCAGATGAAGGGGATGACTGCGCTGGCGAGGATGCCGGTGCTCAGGTTCAGGGGGATCCCGACTTTCATGAAATCCGTGAAGCGGTAGCCGCCCGGGCCGAAAACCATCATGTTGGTCTGGTACCCGATGGGGGTCGCGAAGCTCGCCGAGGCCGCCACCATCACCGCCACGACCAGAGGGCGCGCATCCACGCCCAGCGCCTCGGCCAGGCCGATGGCAATCGGCGTGACCACCACGGCCACGGCATTGTTCGACACAAGCTCCGTCAGGACCGAAGTCAGCAGGTAGATCGCCCAGATGATCACGAAGGGCGGCAATTGCATCAGCCCGGGCGCCACCGCATTCACAATGAGCGCCACAGCGCCCGAGGCATCAAGCGCCGCGCCCACGGCGAGCATGGCAAAGATCAGCGCCAGAAGGCGGCCATCGATGAAGGAGAACGCCTCTTCCGCGTCGATGCAGCGGGTCAGAAACACCACCGCCACCGCGACGATGGCGGTCATCAGGATCGGCGCCACGCCCAGCGCAGACAGGGTCACCACCCCGACCAGCGCGGCCAGCGCGATGGGGGCGTGGCTGCGCCGATAAGCGCGGGCCGAGGGCTGGGCGATATCGACAAGACCGACATCCGCGGCGAGGCGCTGGATATCCTCCGGCGCCCCTTCGAGCAGCAGCGTGTCGCCCACCCGCACCACCAGATCGTCGAGTTGCCGCCCGATATTCTGGTTCCGGCGATGCACCGCGAGCGGATAGACCCCGTAGCGCCGCCGCAGCCGCAACTGCCCGAGCGACCGCCCCACAAGCCCGCAGCCGGGCGTGATCAGCACCTCGACCGTGGTTGTCTGGACTGAGCTCAGCTTGTCGACCCCCGGCCCCATCGCCTCTGCCGTCTCGACCGAGCGCGAGGATTTCAGGCTCAGCAATTCGGCCATCTCGGTGCGCAGCACCACACGGTCCCCGGGCTCCAGCGCCACATCGCTCAGGTCCCGGCGAAGGGACGCATCGCCGCGCAGCACATCAATCAGCCGCACGCCGTCGCGCTTGAAGAGATCCACGCCCCGGGCCTGCTGGCCGATCAGCGGGCTGTCCTCGGGGATGGCGACCTCGGTGAAGAACTTCATCTTGGACTTGTTCGACAGAAGCATCGCCATGCTGTCGCGATCCGGCAGAAGCCTGGGCCCCAGCACCATCAGGTAGATCATCCCCCAGACCACCACGACGAGGCCAAGGGGCGTGACCTCGAACATGGAAAACGCCTCCAGCCCGTTGGCCCGCGCCACCCCGTCCACCAGCAGGTTGGTCGAGGTCCCGATCAGGGTCAGAGTCCCGCCCATGATCGCAGCGTAGCTCAGCGGGATCAGGATCTTGGACGCCTTGATGCCGAGAGTCTGGCTGAGCTGCACGAAGACCGGGATCATCACCACGACCACCGGCGTGTTCGACACGACTGCCGAGGACAGCACCACGAAGCTGATCAGCACCGCGATGGACATCTTGGGCCGCTCCTCGGCGCGCTGTTGCGCCAGCGATGTGAACCAGTCGAGCGCGCCCGTGCGCACCAGCGCCCCCATCACGATGAACATCGCCGCAATGGTCCAGGGCGCCGGGTTCGACAGCACGTTCAGGGCGGCGTCATAGGGCAGGATCCCCAGCACCAGAAGCACCGTCGCCCCGCCTATGGCCACGACCTCGGTCGGGTAGGTCTCGCGCAGGAACAGCGCGAACATCGCGATCACCACGGAAAGGGCAATCAGGGCGTCCTGGGTTGGCGCAAGGCCGAGATCGATCATGGGGCGTGTGTTTGCGTGGTTATTGCCCTGCCGCAGGAGGCGGCGGAGCGGCGGCCTTACTGTGCGGAGCGTCCGGCTTGCTGGCAAGGGACGAATTGGCGCGTGGCGTCACGAGAAAGAGCCCGACCATCATCAGGGCGGTCGCGGCCCAGACCGGACCGGAATAGCGCTCGCCCAGGATAAGCATCGCCCAGAAAAGGCCAAACCCCGTCACCAGATAGCTGACCTGCGCGGCAAAGACCGGCCCCGCCCGGCCCACCAGCCAGACATAGCAGCTATAGACGATGCCATGGATCGTGGCGCTCGCCACCAGCGCGGCATCGGCCGCCCCCCAGGGCGGGCGCGGATCGATCCACTGCCCCGAGAGCAGCGTGAAGGGCAGCGCCAGCACCACCCCGACAAGGGACGCGCCCAGCAGGACCTGCACCGCATCCACGCCGTAGGTCCCCCATTTGGCGACGACATTCCCCTCCAGCGCATAAAACAGCGGCGCAAAGAGCGCGACAGGCACCCAGACCAGCATTGCCGCATCGGGCAGGGCCGAACCCGGCAGCACGATGAGTGCCACACCGCCCAGCCCGAAACTGAGCCCCGCGATCCGCTTGAGCGAGAACCGGTCGAGCCCCAGCGCCAACGCTATGGGAAAGGCCAGCATCGGCACCAGCGAGAGCAGGATCGAGGTGATTCCCGAGGGCAGATGGACAATCGCCGCGAAAGACGCCGAATTCGGCAGCAAGGTCCCGATCACCGCGATGATGACATAAAGCCGAAGCTGCTTGGGCCCGCAGGGCAGGCGCTTGCCCCGCACCAGTGTGACCGCGCCCAGCACGACCACGCCGACGACAAACTGCCAGAAGATCAGACCGAAATGGCCATAGCCCGTGGAGACCGCGATCTTGGCCAGCGGCTGCGTGATGCCCCAGCCCGCCCCGAGCACCACCAGCAGGCCCGTGAGCCAAAGCCGAGTGCGCGGAGCCGCCGCCGCCATCAGACCGGCGTCGCGTCGGTGACGGGCGCGGGGCCCGCCGGGGCCAGTCGCCCGCCATGGCGGACCATCTCGACACGCGTGGCCTTGCCCGTGCGATCATCGGTTTCCACATAGAGCCCCGACAGGGTCGCCGGCCCCAGCGCGGGCACATAGCGGCCCTTGGACATGCCGGTCACGAAACGGCGCATGGGCTCGGCCTTTTCCATACCGATCACCGAGTCGTAATCGCCGCACATCCCCGCATCCGCCTGAAAGGCTGTGCCACCCGGAAGGATCTGCGCGTCCGCCGTGGGCACATGGGTATGCGTGCCCACCACCATCGAGGCGCGCCCGTCGCAGAAATGGCCCACGCCCATCTTCTCGGAGGTGGCTTCGCAATGGATATCCACCAGGCTGGCCTGAACCAGCCCGCCCAGCGGGTGGGCGCGCAGCACCCGGTCGAGATCGGAGAACGGGTCCGAGAAGGGCCGCTTCATGAACACCTGGCCCAACACCTGGGTGACCAGCACCTTGCGGCCCTGGCTCGCCGTATAGATCCGATGCCCCCGTCCCGGCGCGTCCTTGGCGAAATTCATCGGGCGCAGGATGCGCGGCTCACTTTCGATGAATTGCAGCATGTCGCGCTGGTCAAAGGCATGATCCCCGAGGGTCACGCAATCGGCCCCCGCAGCCAGCAGTTTCTTGGCATGATCCGGGGTCAGCCCCGCGCCGTTCGAGGCGTTCTCGCCATTGACCACGGCAAAATCGATCTTCCAAGCCGCGCGCAGGCGCGGCAGGTCTTCGGCGATGGCGGACCGACCGGCCCGCCCCATCACGTCTCCGAGAAAGAGTAGTCTCATGGGGCCACCGTTAGGCCTCTGGCGGCCCCGGTGCAAGCGCGCTTATGCGCGCCCCGGCCCTAGAGGCGCAGGAGCCCGGTCTCGGTCACCAGCCCGTCCAGCGGTTG
Organism: Dinoroseobacter sp. S375; assembly: GCF_049800775.1. Classification (NCBI taxonomy): domain Bacteria; kingdom Pseudomonadati; phylum Pseudomonadota; class Alphaproteobacteria; order Rhodobacterales; family Roseobacteraceae; genus Dinoroseobacter; species Dinoroseobacter sp. S375. The sequence continues at coordinate 586,224 of NZ_JBNAFR010000001.1, forward strand.
GTCCGTTGCCTCGCGGGGCAAGGGCTCGGGCGATTCCTGCGCCGCGTAGGCCAGACCGATGGCCCGCACCGGCCCCGCCGCCCGCAAAAGCGCCAGCGTCCGGTCATAGAACCCGCCGCCATAGCCCAGACGCCCGCCCGCGCGATCAAAGGCCACGAGGGGCACGATCACCACGGCTGGCTGCACGGGGTCGGGCACGCTGGGCACCTGCGCCCCGAACGGCCCGGCCACCATGGGCATCTCCGGCGTCCAGCGATGAAAGACGAGCGGTTGCCCCTTGCCCCGGATCACCGGCACACAAAGCGTCCGGGTCGCGGCCAGAGCGGTCATGGTTGGCAGCGGCGACATCTCGCTGCGGATCGGCATATAGCCCGAGACCGCGCCTTCGGGCGCATCGCCCAGTACCGCCAGCAACGCCTCGGTGGCCGCGGCGACCGCCGGAAACCCCCTCGCGCGATCCGCCTCGAAAGCCGCCTTGCGCCGGGCAAAGGCCGCCTTGCGCGCGGCCGCTTTGGCCTCGGCCATCGGGTCGGCGGGCGTGGTCACAACAGGATCATCGACGCAAAGCCAAGGAAGACGAAGAAGCCCACCACATCCGTGACGGTCGTCACGAAGGTACCGGAGGCCAGCGCGGGATCGATCCCCAGCTTGTCCAGCGCCAGAGGGATGAGCAGCCCCGCAAACCCGGCCACGGCAAGGTTCACGATCATCGCCACCGCGATCACCAACGCCAGAACCGGCGTGCCAAACCAGACCAGACTGACCGCCCCCATCACCGCCGCAAAAACCACCCCGTTCAGCGTGCTGGCCATGACCTCGCGCCTGAGCACCCGCCAGGCGTTCGAGCCCGTCAGGTCCTTGGTGGCAATCGCGCGCACCGCCACGGTCAGGGATTGCGTACCGGCATTGCCGCCCATGGAGGCCACGATGGGCATCAGAACCGCGAGGGCGACGACCTGCGAAATCACATCCTCGAAGAGCGAGATCACCAGCGAGGCGATGATCGCCGTCAGAAGGTTCACGCCGAGCCAGGGGAAACGCTGCTTGGTGATGTCCCAGGTGGTGTCCGACACCGACTCGTCCCCCACACCGGCCAGACGCAGGATATCTTCGTTGTGCTCTTCATCGAGCACGACCATGGCGTCATCGATGGTGATCACCCCCACCAGCCGGTCATCCGCATCGACCACCGGCGCCGAGATCAGGTGATACTGGTTGAACGCGTAGGCCACGTCGCTTTCGGGCTGGGTCACCGGGATCGTGCGGAACGTATCCTCCGTCAGATCCAGAAGCGGCACCTCGCGCCGCGCGCCCAGCATCCGGCCCAGGGTCACATAGGCCGTGGGGCGCATGCGCGGGTCCACCAGAATGATGTGATAGAACTGCTCGGGCAGATCCTCTTCGGCGCGGATATGATCGATGGCCTGCCCGACGGTCCAATGCTCGGGCGTCATGACCAGCTCGCGCTGCATCAGGCGGCCCGCGGAATACTCGGGGTATTGCAGCGATTGTTCGACCGCGACCCGGTCCGGCGCCTCCAGCACGTCAAGGATCGCGCTTTGCTGTTCGGCGTCGAGATCCTCGAGCAGGTCGACCACATCGTCGCTCTCGAGATCGCGCACCGCATCGGCCAGAACGGTCTTGGGCAGGGCGTCGATCACCTCTTCGCGCAGACCCTCGTCCAGCTCCGACAGAACCGCGCCCACCTCATCCGAGGTCCAGATCTCCAGCAGAGCACGCAGGCGTTGCGATCCGATCTGCTCGAACAGGTCGGCGATATCGGCGGGGTGCATGGGCTCGAGGATCTCGGCGACCAGCGCCGGATCATCGGCATCGAGCGCGTCATAGAGGGTCGTGACCACGTCCCGGTCGAGGGCGTAGTCCTCCTCTTGCATCTCTTCGATGAGTTGCGGGCCGTCCGCCATGCCTGCCTCCAGACCTGCGCGGGCAGAAGCGGTCCCGCGCTGCCCGGACCATAGACAGCGCGCGCCGCGAAGGCGAGCGGGTCTGAGCGGAAATTCGACATTTACCCCGCCGGTGGCCATGCCTACGGTGCTGCACATGCAGCATCATCTCGTGACCGGGCAAACGCTCGAATTTTTGGACAATCCCTTGCGCGCCCCCTGGCAGGACTGCGTGCGGATCGACAGCGCCGGCGCGCTGCGGATCGAGGGCGGCAAGATCGCCGAGATCGGCCCCGCCGCAGCCTTGCGCGCGGCCCATCCCGCCCTGCCCGTGACCGATATGGGCGATGCACTGCTGCTGCCCGGGTTCGTGGATGCCCATGCCCACTATCCGCAGACCGCGATGATCGCGAGCTGGGGCAAGCGACTGATAGACTGGCTCAACAGCTACACCTTCCCCGAGGAGCTGCGCTTTGCCGACCCGGCTTATGCGGCGCGGATCGCGGCGCGCTATTTCGACCTGACCCTCGCCCATGGCACCACTACGATCTGCGCCTATTCCACGGTCCATCCCGAGAGTGTCACCGCATTTTTCACCGAGGCGCAGGCGCGTGGGCTGCGGGCACTGACCGGCAAGACCTGCATGGATCGCAACGCGCCCGAAGGGCTGACCGATACCGCCCAGAGCGCCTATGACGACAGCAAGCGCCTGCTGGAGACCTGGCACGGGGTCGACCGGCTGTCCTATGTGATCACACCCCGGTTCTCGCCCACCTCGACCCGCGCGCAGCTCTCGGCGCTCGGGGCGCTTTATGCCGAGCATCCCGATTGCCTGATGCAGACGCATATCTCCGAGCAGACCGACGAGATCGCCTGGGTCGCCGAGCTCTTTCCCGAGGCGCGCGATTATCTGGATACCTACGAGACCGCCGGGCTGCTGGGGCCCACGGGGCTTTTCGGCCATGCGATCCACCTGACCCCCCGCGAGACCGACCGTCTGGCCGAGACCGGTGCGGCGGTGGTGCATTGCCCGACCTCGAACACCTTCATCGGCTCGGGCCTGTTCGACATGGCGGGCCTTGCGCCGCGCCTGCCCGTGGGTCTGGCCACGGATACGGGCGGCGGGTCGAGCTTTTCCATGCTGCGCACTATGGCCGCCGCCTATGAGATCGCGCAGCTGCGCGGGACCGCGCTGCATCCGGCGCAGCTTTTGTGGCTTGCCACGGCGGGCTCGGCAGAGGCGCTCCATCTGGGGGACAGGATCGGGCGGCTCGCCCCGGGGATGGAGGCGGATCTGATCGCCCTCGATCTGGCCTCAACCCCCGCGATCTCCCAAAGGGCCGCCGAGGCGGATGATCTCTGGGAAGCCGTGTTCCCGACCATCATGATGGGCGATGACCGGGCCATTTCAGGGGTCTGGATTGCCGGGGATCGCCGGATCTAGCGCACGGGGTCAGCAGGCCCGCGCATAGGTCATCACCCAGAAATCGCCCGTCCCACGTGCGGTTCCCGCGGCTTTAGGATCAGGGCTGAGCACATTGCGGCGATGCCCCTCGGAGCCAAGCCAGTCGCGCAGCACTTTGTCCGCGTCCCGCTGGCCCTTGGCGATGTTCTCTGCCGCGTAGCAGGCGTCAAACCCGGCGGCGCGCATCCGGCGCAGCGGGGTCGATCCATCCGGGGCCACATGATCGAAATAGCCCTTGGCGGCCATATCCTCGGCATGGGCCACGGCCGCGCGGTCCAGCGCTGGATCAGCGCGCAGAGCCGCAAGGCCCCCTGCACCGCGCTCGGCATTCACCGCCGCAAGCAGGTCCGGCGCGGGGCGGGCCGCCACATCGCCCTGCGGCGCGGTGTTGTGGCCAGTGGTCGCGCAGCCCGCAAGGAGCAATGCGGCCACGCACAGCGCCCGCTTCACGCCATCAACCGCGCGAGGCAGCGCGCCTGTTCCGCGATCAGCGCGGCGGCATCCCTGCGGACCAGACGGCTCTCGCGTACCACCGGGCGCCCCTCAACAAAGAGGTCCCGCACCTGGCTCGGCCCGGACAGCAGAAGCGCCGCCACCGGATCCCAAGCCCCGGCCGCCTTGAGCCCCGAGACATCCCAGACCGCGATATCCGCGCGCATCCCCACCGCCAATTGGCCCAGATCATCGCGCCCGAGAACCTGGGCCCCGCCCCGCGTCGCGATCTCGAGCATCTCGCGCACGCTCATGGCGTCTGCGCCGTTCTGAACCCGCTGCAGCAGCAAGGCCATGCGCGCCTCGGCGATCATCCCGTTGCCATCATTGGAGGCCGAGCCATCGACGCCCAGCGCCACATGGACACCGGCATCCCGCATGGCCCGCACGGGGGCGATGCCCGATCCGAGCCGGCAGTTGGAGCAAGGACAATGGGCAACGCCCGTGCGACTGCGGGCAAACAGGTCGATCTCGCTCTCGTCGAGCTTGACGCAATGGGCGTGCCAGACATCCTCGCCGGTCCAGCCCAGCTCTTCGGCATATTGCCCGGGCCGGCAGCCGAACTGCGCCTCGGAATAGGCGATATCCTCGTCATTCTCCGCCAGATGGGTGTGCAGCATCACGCCCTTGTCCCGTGCCAGAAGGGCCGCATCCCGCATCAGTCCGCGGCTGACCGAGAACGGGGAACAGGGCGCGACCCCCACCCGCACCATGGCGCCGGGGGTCGGGTCGTGGAACGCGTCGATCACCCGGATCGCATCGTCGAGGATCGCCGCCTCATCCTCCACCAGACTGTCCGGCGGCAGGCCGCCATCGCTCTCTCCGATGCTCATGGCGCCGCGCGTCGGATGAAAGCGCAGCCCGATCGCCGCCGCCGCCTCGATTGTATCCTCCAGCCGCACGCCATTTGGGTAGAGATAGAGATGATCCGAGCTCAGGCTGCAGCCCGACAGCGCCAGTTCCGCGAGCCCGACCTCGGCCGAGACACGCATATCCTCGGGCGTCATGCGCGCCCAGATCGGATAGAGCGTCTGCAACCAGCCAAAGAGCAGCGCGTCCTGCGCGGCAGGCACCGTGCGGGTCAGGGTCTGGTAGAGATGGTGGTGGGTGTTCACGAGCCCGGGCGTGACCACGCAGCCCGAAACATCCAGTGTCTCGGCCCCCTCAAGGGCCAGGTCCGGGCCGATGGCCGTGATCACCCCGCCCTCAACCCGCAGATCGGAATCGGCGATCTCGCGGCGCGTGTCGTCCATGGTGACCAGCACCCGGGCCTTGCGGAGGATCAGCGCGCTCATGCGGGCACCTGCCGCAGGATTTCCAGGGCAGCGGCGTGGATCTCGGGGCTGCCTGCGGCCAGCGCGCGTCCGCCGCCATGGGCCGGTCCGCCCTGCCAGTCGGTGACGATGCCGCCCGCGGCCTCGATCACCGCAATGGGGGCGCAGATGTCATAGGATTGCAGCCCTGCCTCGACCACCAGATCGACCTGCCCCGCCGCGAGCAGGCCGTAAGCGTAGCAATCCATGCCGTAGCGGGTCAGACGGCACTGGCGCGCAACCTCCTGAAAGCCGCGCTGTTCTTCCGCGCTGCCCAGTTCGGGAAAGGTCGTGAAAATCGTGGCCTCGGCGAGGGTCGCGCAGGCACGGGTCCGCAGAGGTGCTGTGCCATGGGGGCCGTCGACCCGCGCACGGCCCGGGCCACCGGAAAAGCGTTCGGCAATATAGGGCTGGTCGATCAGGCCCAGACGGGGACCCTGCGCGTCATTTACCGAGATCAGCACGCCCCAGGTGGGCGTGCCGGACATGTAGGCGCGTGTGCCGTCAATGGGATCGAGCACCCATGTCAGGCCGGAGGTTCCTGACACGGGGCCAAATTCTTCGCCGAGAATACCATCCTGCGGGCGACGCTCCGCCAGAACGGCGCGCATGGCCTGCTCGCTCTCGCGATCCGCCTCGGTGACGGGATCGAACGCGGCCACCCCAGCCTTGTTTTCGATCCCGAGCCCCTGTTGACGAAACCGCGACAGGGTCGGCGCGCGTGCCGCATCGGCCAGCGCATCCGCCACAGCCCAAAGTTCTTGCGCGGGGAAATCCCCGTCCTCAACTGACCTGTTCATCGGGTCTCTCCCGCAGTTACGAAACCGCGCTACAGACCCCGATGGCTCAGGTCAAGATCAGGCCGCGTCGCTCAGAACGCGTGCAAGGTCAAACAGACGGCGGCGCTGGGTCTCGGGGATCGCGTAGTAAGAGCGCACAAGCTCCAGCGCTTCCTTGTCAGAGAGCAGATCGCCGGGCATGTCCATGTCATGGGCATCCGCAACCTGCGCGGCACCGAGACCTTCGAAAAAGAAGCTGACCGGAACCCCGAGGGCCGACGCGATTTCCCAAAGACGGGACGCGCTGACGCGGTTCATGCCGGTCTCGTATTTCTGGATTTGTTGAAACTTGATTCCAACCTTGTCGGCCAATTGCTGCTGGGTCATACCCACCATCCAGCGGCGGTGACGCACGCGTTTGCCCACATGGACATCAACGGGATGTTTCATAGAACGCTCCTTTTCTCCTGTGGGTTTATCAAGCTAGTTTCGTGCCAAGTGGATCATATGCGGACAAAGAATCTGCGGACACATCACAAAAAACCGACTCGCCTTTGGAAAACCTAGCAAGTTCCTAAACATGAAGTGCTAACGCATATTTCCCCAAGCGGGTTATTGCCGGTGGCAGCGAGTCTCCTTATAGGTGTTTTGCATTTTGCAACGCATTTTGCAATACATCCTTCGGTAGATTCCTATTTTGCACTGCATTCCGCCAAGATCCGCGCCAGCCCCGGCCCGACACAGCCCGCGGGACTCTGCTGGTCGTCCCCGCGCGCGCCCGCTAGAATCGCGAACCAGTCAGATCCGGGCCCCACGGCCCCAGCCGGAGAGTTTCATGCGCGCGTTCCGTATCCAATCCTACGATCAGCCCCCTCAGATCGAGGAGACGCCCCTGCCGGAGCCGACGACAGGTGAAGTGCGCCTGAAGATCGAGGCCTGCGGTCTCAACTTCGCGGATCTGCTCATGTCGAAGGGCAAGTACCAAGAAAAGCCCGCGCTGCCGACGACGCTCGGGATGGAAGTCGCGGGGACCATCGACGCCATAGGCCCGGAGACTTCGGCCCCGCCCGTTGGGACGCGGGTCGCGCTTTTTGGCGGGCGCGGCGGGCTGGCGGAGTATGGCTGTTTCCCTGCCGATCGCTGCGTGCCCCTGCCCGAGGGGATGCCGGCCGTCGATGCTGCCGGGTTCCAGATCGCCTATGGCACCTCCCATCTGGCACTGGAACACACGGCCCGACTGAAACCCGGCGAGACCCTTCTGGTGCTCGGCGCGGCCGGGGGCGTCGGCCTGACGGCGGTCGAGATCGGCAAGCTCATGGGGGCCACGGTCATTGCCAGCGCGCGTGGCGCCGAGAAGCTGCAAAAGGCCAAGGAGGCCGGGGCCGATCACCTGATCGATAGCGATGCGGGCGACCTCCGCGACGCGGTCAAGGCGCTCGGCGGGGCGGATGTGGTCTATGACCCGGTGGGCGGCGATGCCTTCACCGCGGCCATGCGCGCCTGCAATCCCGAGGCACGGATGCTGATCATCGGCTTCGCTTCGGGGGATCTGCCGCAAATCAAGCCGAACCACCTGCTGGTCAAGAACATCTCGGTGCAGGGCTTCTACTGGGGCGGGTTTCTGACCTTCAACCCCAAGGCCCTGACCGACAGCCTCGCGACCCTGTTCGATTGGTACCGCGAGGGGAAGATCACGCCCCATGTGAGCCATGTCCTGCCCCTGGATCAGGCGGCCGACGGGCTGGAGTTGCTACGCTCCCGCACCTCCACCGGCAAGGTCGTGATCGAAATCTGAGGCTTAGAGCTGCGCGTAGGCCTGCCGCAGAAGACCCGCAAGCGCGTCCCGCACCGGATCCCCGCCCGTGCGGTGACCATAGAGCACGATCTGCTTGGTGGTGAGCTTGGGCAGCTCGCCCCCATGGGAGATCCGCTCCAGATGGGCGGGCTCCGTCCCCTCGATCACCGCATGCACGGCCATATCGGCGGCCACGATGGGCTCGATGGTGCGGGCGGACTCGGCCTGCACCGTCATGGACCAGTCGATCCCTTCGGCATCCAGCGTTTGCTGGACGGTGTCCTTGAACAGGCAGCTTTGCTCAAACGCCAGCGGCAGGGGGCGGCGACGCCAAGCCTGACCGCCAATCGCGCCGATCCAGACCAGCGGCAAGGTGACAAGCGTCTCGCCACCGCGCTCGGGATGATCCTCGGTGGTCAGGATCAGGTCGCATTCGCCATTGGCCAGAAACTCCTTCAGCCGCATGGTGAAGCTTGAGATCAGATCGACCTTCACCCGCGGATAATCCTGCGTGAACCGGGCGAGCACCTGCGGAATCGCCGGGTAGACGATGTCATGGGGCACACCGAGGGCGATCTTACCCTCGAAGGCCTGATCGGTCATCCGCGCGTAAATCTCGTCATTCAGCGCCAGCATCCGCTTGGCATAGGACAGAAGCTGATCCCCCGTAGGCGTCAGCGCAATCCCCCGCCCGGAGCGGTCCAGCAGCGCAAGCCCGAGGCTTTCCTCCAACCGCTTGAGCTGCATCGAGACCGCCGATTGCGTCAGGTTGAGAAGCCCGGCCGCCTTGGTCACGCCCCCCGCCTCGGCAACCGAGACAAAGGACCGAAGCGCCGTCAGATCGAGATTTCGGGGCATACATCACCATTCATGATTCCGGGCATCACAATCATTCGTTTTCAAAATGTGTCAAGAGGCAGCATATACATCAGCAAGAGTGATGAAACCTCACCCAATCATCTCAGATCAGAAAGGATTGATCCATGCGTGCCTCCCTCCCCATGTCCATACCCCTTGCTGAGCCCCGCAGATCCCGCTTCGCAGGCATGCGCCTTGTTGACCTGCTGACACTGGGTCGTTCGCGCAAGCAGTTGCGGGATCTCGACGCGCGGATGCTGCGCGATATCGGCCTGACCCGCATCGCAGCCGAGCGCGAATCCGAGCGTCCGTTCTGGGACGTGCCGACGACCTGGCGCAGATAATATGCGTCAAAAAAACAGGTTTCGCGATCTGCCATTAAAATGACGGGGAAACTCGGTCTGTCCGGGCCGGTTTCCCGGCCACTTGCCCTTGAAAACCGCGCCATGTTCGCCAATATCAGTGGCAATCCGGGCCGCGCCATCGGCTCGTCTTTTTTCAAGGAGGGTTCAATGGCACAATACGATACGATCCGCACTGCTGGCGTTGGCGCCCGCTCTGCGCAGATCGACGAAGGGCTCCGCGCCCATTTCAACAAGGTCTATGGCCTGATGTCCGTCGCCATGGTGCTTACCGGCGCTGTGGCTTGGGCTGTTGGCACGAATGAGCAGATGCTGGCCGCGATCTTTGCGACGCCGCTGAAATGGGTCGTGATGTTCGCCCCGCTGATCATGGTCTTTGCCTTCAGCGCGATGATCAACAAGATGTCCTCGGGCGCCGCACAGGTGTTCTTCTACGCCTTTGCCGCCGCGATGGGCCTCTCGATCAGCTACATCTTTGCGATCTATACCGGCGTTTCCATCGCGACCACGTTCCTCGTGACCGCCATCGCCTTCGCGTCGCTGAGCCTCTTCGGTTACACGACCAAGAAGGATCTGAGCAGCTGGGGCCGCTTTCTCTTCATGGGGGTGATCGGCCTGATCGTTGCCTCGATCGTGAATATCTTCCTCGGCTCCCCGGCGATTGCCTTCGCCGTGTCCAGCCTCGGGGTTCTGATCTTCGCGGCTCTGACCGCCTATGACACTCAGCGCATCAAGACCGAGTATATCGAGCATGCGCAGTATGGGGATCAGGAGTGGTTGGCAAAGTCGGCGATCATGGGTGCACTCAGCCTCTATATCAACTTCATCAACATGTTCATGTTCCTGCTGCAGTTCCTCGGCAACCGCGAGTAATCGCAGGACACGCGACAGACAGGGAAGGCCGGCCTCGCGCCGGCCTTTTTCTTTGCGCTCAGAGCGATGCCTCCATCCGCACGGCCCGAAAGGGCAGTCCCGCCGGGCCGATCGGTACATCCACGGCCTCCCGCGCCTCGAAGCCCATCGCGGCATAGAACGGCTCCGCCGTCAGGGTCGACAGAGCCTCGAGGCGGCCCATCCCCGCTGCGCGTGCCTCGGACATGATATCCCCCATCAGACGCCGCCCCAGCCCTTCGCGCGTGCGGGTATGGTCTGTCACCACGTGGCGGATATGCCCGAGCCCCGGCGTCACCGCCCCGCCCCTAGGCGCGCCACGGGTCCACCCTCCGGCGGCGAGGATCGTCCCACCCTCCTCCACCACGTGATAGGTCCCGCAGGTCACCAGAGACGGCTGGGCCCGCGAAATCAGCGGCAGGATCGTGACCAGCACCGAGGGCGGGTAATCGGGCTTCAAAAGCACCGGGTAGCTGCGCGCGAGCAGGGCATCCACCGCTGCAACATCCCGCGCGGTTGCGACACGTCTGATCAGGGCCATCCGGAACCTCCTGCGCCATGGGGATTGGACAAAGAAAAAGCCGCGCTCGAAGGCGCGGCTTGGATCGTAACGTCGGAAGGGGCAGATTACTTGATCTTGCCTTCCTTGTACTCGACATGCTTGCGCGCAACCGGGTCATACTTCCGGACGACCATTTTCTCGGTCATGGTCCGGGCGTTTTTCTTGGTCACGTAGAAATGGCCGGTATCCGCGGTCGAGTTGAGGCGGATCTTGATGGTCGTCGGCTTCGCCATGTTGCGGTCTCCTGGCAGATTGCGGGCGAGAGTCGCATCAGACCCTCGATCAACTTTGAACCCCGGCTTTTACTGGGACCTGCGCCCCTGTCAACCGCGATTCGACACGGAATGCGCGGCAAGCACGTCGCGGCCCGGCCCGGCACCGAGGCCCGCAGCACGGGCCAAGCACCGATCGGGATCACCGGGCGCGCTGTTTCATCCCGGCCACGCGCGTCGCCGATGTCACATCCTGCAGCGACAAGAGGACCAGCCTGCGGGACAGGGCCAGAGGGACATCCCGGGGGCTTGCGGGTTGCAGGGGCGTGATCGTCGCCTCCCAGGTCTGGGGCCCGACCTCTCCGGGAACGCAGGCCACCACGAAGCTGAGCTCGCGTGCCTCGGTCAGCGCGGCATCGAGCGCGCCTTGGGCGAGGCTACGGCTCTCGCGCGGCCAGAGGGCCGCGAAACTGCCACCGACACAGGCCTGGGCGGTGCCGAACCGGCGTCCGGCGGCCACGAGGATCTGCCCCGTGGCGGTCACTACGAAAAGGGACTGATCCAGCTTGCCCGCAAACGTGCCCAGCAGATGTTCGAGGATGTCCGTGCTGAATAAAGCCGCCTCTGAATTGGCGGTTTGATCAAAGGAGAAAGCGCTTGTTCCAGCGCTGAACGTATTTGGAAGGTCTTCCATAAAAATCACTATGGCGGTTACCGATCTCCCAATGTGTAACACAATCTAGACAGTTTTACAGTCACAAAATAATTACAGAAATGCGCGGAGAGCCTGTAAGCCGGATTTTGTCCAAGACGGCACGCCGTCTCTGGATGACCATTCCTCTGGGCGCCCTGTTGCCAGAGCACTCTAGCTGCCAACCCGGATCCCTGGGCTGAAGCCACCCTGCCCCCGAAGGCGCAGCGGGATCCCTATTTGGCATTGCTCCCGGTGGGGCTTGCCGTGCCGGTCCTGTTGCCAGTCCCGCGGTGGGCTCTTACTCCACCGTTTCACCCTGACCCGTCCGGAGACGGGCGGTCTGATCTCTGTGGCGCTTTCCGTCGGGTTGCCCCGCCCGGGCGTTACCCGGCACCGTTGCTTAGTGGAGTCCGGACTTTCCTCCCGGACAGACAGGTCTGTCCAAGCGGCCATCCAGCCCTCCGCGCGACTGCGCTGTTATCCTTGCCCAAGGGTCGGGTCAACGGGCCATCTGCGCGCGAGCGTGGCGGCGAGGCACATATCCTGTTCCGCAAGCGGCCCGGTCGCTCCGGGCCGGAACCGGGCGCGCAGGGCCGCAAGCCGGGTTTCGGGGTCTACCGGATGGGTCATCCCAAACGTGGCCAGGTCAGAGGCAAAGCGCGCGGCATCCACGGGCACCGCGCCCGTAGCGGCCAGATCTTCGGCCGAGGGCCAGATCGCATACCCGCCACGGGCGAGCCGCCGCCAGTCAAACCGCGGCCCGGGATCGATCTTGCGCCCGGGGGCGAGGTCGGAATGCCCGATCACCTGCGCCGGACCGAGAGCCCAGCGGGCCATGATACCCGGCAAGAGCGTCTCCAGCGCGGTCATCAACGGCGCGGCAAAGGGGCTGACCCCGTCATTGTCGAGCTCGATCCCGATCGAGGCACTGTTCACATCCCAACAGCCACCCCATTGGCCCCGCCCCGCATGCCAGGCACGCAGGTCTTCGGGGACAAGCTGGGTGACGGCACCATCGCGCGCGATCACGTAATGGGCGGAAACCTCAGCCTGCGGGTTGCAGAGCCAATCAATGGCCCCGGTCGCGCTCTGCATGGCCGTGTAGTGCAGGACGATCAGGCGCGGCGTCAGACCGTTCTTGCGCGGCCCGCAATTGGGCGAGCGCTGCTCATGGATCGGGATCAGTTGCGCACCGCGAGGCGGAACGGGCTCGGATCCCAGCGGCAGGCATAGCCGTCACCATCGGGATCGAGGCCGCTGCGGTCACGCTCGGGCCCGCCGGCATTGAGAAAGGCCTGCTGGGCGGCATTGGCGTCGCTGTAGCGGTCGCAGGCCCGCGAGCTCAGCCGGATCGGGCTGCGCGAATAGACCGGCTGGCCCACCGGGTGCGAGGTCGACAGGGCAAACTCGACGATCGAGGCCAGATCCCCGGAGGGTCGATCCGGCAGGGCGGTGGGCTCGATCACCTGAAAGGCCTCGCGCTGTGCGGCGAGCCGCTGCCGGTCGCTTTCAATGGTCACCCGCTCGGAGACCGCGTCAAAGCTGTTCTCATCCGAAATGCCCGGACCACGGCGCAGAAGGTTCGGATCCGGATCCTCACCGGCGGCCACCGCCTCGGCCACGGCCAGATCGGTCGGGTCCGCGCCTTCGGGCAGAATGATCGACTCGCCGCTGGAGAGCGCTGCATCGCGCGCCTGCTGCTCGGCCCCGTAGGCACCATAGCTGGTGCCGAACCCCGGACCGGCCCCGGCGACGTCATTGGGCGGCACGGATGTGCAGGCCGAAAGGATACTTGCGAGACCTAATGCTCCGACTGTCGAAACGAGACGCATACCAAACCTCTTCACTGCCCCGAGGGGGAGCCTACCACCAGCGCTGCGGCTTGGCCACAAAGCCCGCAGCCTCTTCAAGCGCATAGGCGGTGTTGAGCAAATCGCCCTCTTCCCAGGGACGCCCGATCAGCTGCAACCCCAGGGGCAGGCCCTGCCGGTCGAGCCCGGTGGGCACGGCGATGCCGGGCAGTCCGGCAAGGTTCACGGTGACCGTGAAGACGTCGTTGAGATACATCTGCACCGGATCCGCGTCGATCATCTCGCCCAGACCGAACGCCGCCGAAGGCGTGGCCGGTGTCAGGATCGCATCGACCCCATCGGCGAAGACGGTTTCGAAGTCGCGCTTGATCAGGGCGCGCACCTTGCGGGCCCGGTTGTAGTAGGCGTCGTAGAACCCGGCGGAGAGCACATAGGTTCCGACCATCACCCGGCGCTGCACCTCGGGGCCAAAGCCCTCGGCGCGGGTCTTTTCGTACATCTCGGTGATGCCGTCGCCCTGCCCGAGCTGCGCCCGGTGGCCAAAGCGCACACCGTCATAGCGCGCGAGGTTCGAGGACGCCTCGGCGGGCGCGATCACGTAATAGGCCGGCAGGGCGTATTTCGTGTGCGGCAACGAGATATCCCGCAGCTCCGCCCCGGCGGCCTTGAGCATCGCGGCACCTTCGGACCAGAGCGTCTCGATCTCTTCGGGCATGCCGTCCATGCGGTATTCCTTGGGGATCCCGATGACCTTGCCGCGGATATCGCCCGTCAGCATCGCTTCGAAATCCGGCACGGCGAGATCCGCGCTGGTGCTGTCCTTGGGATCATGCCCGGCCATGGTGCCCAGCATGATCGCCGCGTCGCGGACATCCTTGGTCATCGGGCCCGCCTGATCGAGCGAGGAGGCAAAGGCCACGATGCCCCAGCGCGAGCAGCGCCCATAGGTGGGCTTCAGCCCGGTGATGCCCACAAAGGCCGCGGGCTGGCGGATCGAGCCGCCTGTATCGGTGCCGGTCGCCGCGAGGCAGAGATCCGCCGCCACGGCACTGGCCGAGCCGCCCGAGGACCCGCCCGGCGTGAGCGCCGTGTCCTCATTGCCGCGCCGCCAGGGGTTCACCGCGTTGCCATAGGTCGAGGTCTCGTTCGAGGACCCCATGGCAAACTCGTCCATGTTCAGCTTGCCGAGCATCACCGCGCCCGCATCGAACAGGTTCTGGCTGACGGTCGATTCGTATTCCGGCTTGAACCCTTCGAGGATCGCCGAGGCTGCCTGGGACGGCACGCCCTTCGTGCAGAACAGATCCTTGATCCCCAGCGGGATGCCGCACATGTCGGGGGCATCGCCTTCGGCAAGCCGCGCGTCTGCGTGGCCAGCTTGCGTCAGGGCCAGCTCGGGGGTTTTGTGCACAAAGGCGCCAAGCGCGTCAGCGCTTTCCACAGCGGAGAGGCAAGCCTCAGTGAGCTCGGTGGCGGTGATCTCCTTGCGGCGCAGCTTGTCGCGCGCGGCCGCAATGGTCAGGGAGGACAGGTCAGACATGGGTTACTCCACAACCTTGGGCACAGCGAAAAAGCCCTCGCGGGCGTCGGGGGCATTGCTCAAGACCGCGCCCTGCTGATCGCCATCGGTGACCACATCCGCGCGCCGCTTGAGCCGCTGGGGCGTCACGGAGGTCATCGGCTCGACCCCCTCCACATCCACTTCATTGAGCTGCTCGATGAAGCCCAGGATCGTGTTGAACTCACCTGCCAGGGCAGGCAGCGCGTCGTCTTCGACCTTGATCCGGGCGAGTTTGGCGACCCGGCGTGCAGTCGCGGTATCAATGGACATCCGTAAGGGCTCCGCTCAGCGTGGTTTTGCCGGGTTTAGCCTTGGCGCACGGGGCCTGCAAGCATGTGACGGCGGTAAAGCTCGATCATCCAGCCCAGCATGAGCGCGTTGAGAATATGCCACAGGAAATGGGTGCCCAGCGGCAGCGCGGCGCAGACCGGCATGTCGAGCGAGCGCGCAACCAGCGACAGGCACAGCAGACCCGCGCCCAGCGTCAGACCCCGCGCCGTCGCGGGCGCGCGCCGGCGCAGAAGAACCGCATAGCCGAAGATCAGCACCGGAAGCGGCCAGTAAAAGCTCGAGATCCGGAAGAACGGCAAACCGGCAAAGACCGGCGTGAGCAGCGCCGTATATGGCAGATAGGCCAGCGCCCCCAGCGCCGCGGCCCAACCCGGCCAGCCCCAGAAATGCCGGTTGGCGGCATAGATATAGAGCAACGAGAACCCGACAATCGGCACCACATCCGCGATCGCCGCCCAGACCTGCGCATGGGTGTGAAACAGAAAACTCCCCATCCCGATCAGGGCCAGCACCAAGCATAGCAACTCCGCCAATGGCAGGCCCTGCCCCCGCACCCGGCGCCACATGACCCAGGCCACCAGCACGAAGGCCGCATTGGTCACCGCATTGACCGGCTCGGCCCAGTACCCCGGATCCAGCCGCTCGCAATAGCCGTCAATCTGCCGCCACAGCCCTTCCATTTCACCCTGCCCTTGCTACTCTTGCCCGGGATCATGCGGCGAAAGGGAGAGCAGATGAAGATCACATGGATGGGACATTCCGGCTTTCGGATCGAAATTGGCGACCAGGTCCTGCTCATCGACCCCTGGATCACCGGCAATCCCGTCTTTCCCGCTGATCAGCGTGCCGCGGCAATCGCTGGGGCCACCCATATCCTGATCACCCATGGCCATGGCGATCACAGCCCGGACGCGGTGGCCCTGTCCCAAGAGCTCGGAGCGCCCATCGTGGGGATCTATGACCTGATGACCTACTGGGCCGAAAGCGCCGGGGTCGAGGTCGTGGGCTTCAACAAGGGCGGCACGGTGCAGCTCGGCAATGTGGCCGTGACCATGGTGAACGCGGCGCATTCCTCCTCCATCGGGACGGATCATGGGCCGCTCTATGCCGGGGCCGAAGCGGGCTACATGATCTCGGGCGAGGATCGGGTGATCTATGTCTCGGGCGACACGGACGTCATGGCCGACATGAATATCTTCAACGACCTGCACCAGCCCGAGATCGGCATACTCGCCTGCGGTGGCCACTTCACCATGGATATGGAACGGGCCGCCTATGCCGCCCGCAGCTTCTTTGACTTCAAGACGGTGATCCCCTGTCACTATAAAACCTTCCCGCTGCTGGCCCAGTCAGCGCAACCGCTGATCGACGCCCTGCCCGGCACGGATGTGCGCACCCCCGAGATCATGGAGACGATCACACTCTGACGCCCGTGCGACCCGCGCGTACTGGGCCCCGGGGCGCGCAACAGCTCATCTTAAGTCTGCAAATATCCTCGCCGAAGGCATCCCGCCCCCGCCACAGGCGCGCCACCCGATCAGGGGCGCCGCGCGGCAAAGAAGGTCTTGAGCAAGGCCTCGGCCTCCACCGCGCCGATCCCGTCCACCACCTCGGGCGCGTGGTGGGATTGCGGCTGGGCAAAGACCCGCGCCCCATGGGCCACACCACCGGATTTCGGATCCGCCGCGCCATAGACCACCCGCGCCACACGGGCCGCGGCAATCGCGGCGGCGCACATGGCACATGGCTCCAGCGTCACATAGAGCACCGCCCCCGGCAGCCGTTCTGACCCGGCCGCAGCACAGGCCGCCCGCAGCACGAGGATCTCCGCATGGGCGGTGGGGTCCGACAGCTCCCGCGTGCGGTTGCCCGCCCGGGCCAACTCGGCCCCATCGGGCCCCAACAGCACCGCCCCCACAGGCACCTCGCCCCGCGCAGCGGCGGCGCGAGCCTCGGCAAGGGCGATATCCATATGGCGAGCAAAGGGGCGCATGCCCCCTCATGCCGCGCCCCATGGCCCGAGGGCAAGGGCGCAAAGGGCTTTCCCGCCGCCCCCGTCTTCGCTAAGCCCGGGTCATGAACACCACCCCTCCTCCCGGCGACCGCATCGCCAAGGTCCTCGCCCGCGCGGGCATCGCCTCGCGCCGCGAGGCCGAACGCCTGATCGCCGAGGGCCGGGTCACCGTGAACGGCAAGACCGTCGAGAGCCCCGCGCTCAACGTCACCGAGACCGACAGGATCACCTTTGACGGCAAACCGCTGGAGCCTCCGGCGCCGCCACGTCTCTGGCGCTATCACAAGCCCACGGGGCTGGTGACGACTGCCAAGGACGAAAAAGGGCGCGAGACCGTCTTCGACGCCCTGCCCCCGACCCTGCCCCGGGTGATGAGTGTCGGACGGCTCGACCTCAACTCCGAGGGTTTGCTGCTGCTGACCAATGATGGCGGGCTCAAGCGCAAGCTGGAACTGCCATCGACAGGCTGGCTGCGCCGCTACCGGGTCCGGGTCAAGGGCGCGCCTGAGGACGCGGATCTCGCCCCGCTGCGGACAGGGATCGAAGTAGAGGGCGAGCGGTTTCAGCCGATGGAAGCCCGGATCGACCGTCAGCAGGGCGCGAATGCCTGGCTGACCATTGGGCTACGCGAGGGAAAGAATCGCGAGATCCGACGCGCCATGGGCGCGCTGGGGCTCACGGTGAACCGGCTCATCCGGATCAGCTACGGCCCTTTCCGCCTCGGCGAGTTGAAGGCGGGCGAGGTCGAAGAGATCAAGGGCCGGATCCTGCGGGACCAGCTCGGGATGGAGGACGAGACCCCACCGCCCGCGCCCAAACCCCGCCCGCGCCGCCGCCGCAATCCGCCCCGGCGCTGACCCCGGCGGAGCCCGCCCGAACCGGCAATAATCCCGATAGTTGCGCCTGCGCCCTAGGCTAGACCCGCGGAACACCATATATTGGGGAGAGGAACGGTGTGGGGATCCCGGATGAGTGGAAGTGGCCTGAGACTTTTGGCGTTTTGCCTGCTGGCGGCGCTGATCCTCTATGCGGGCTTTGGCGGAGGGCTGTCATGAGCCGCCGCTACGGGGGCAAATACAGCCCCGACGCCTCCGGGTCGGGCCCCGATGCCGAGCCCGCCGCAGCCCCGCGTCCGCGCATGCCCGCAAAACGCAGCCGCACTGGCGCGCGGGTCAATGCGATGTTCTTTCTGCCCCTGCCCCTCGCCCTGACGGCCTTTGGCAAGGATGCCACGGGCATGGTGCTGAGCCTTGTCGCGCTCGGCCTGCTTCTGGGCGGGGCGTGGATGCTGCGCGAGGGGCTTCTGGCCGAGGAAGCCTATGACGCGCGCAAGGTCGCCAAGCGCCCCGCCCTGCCGCGCAAGATCTTTGCCGCTGTGCTCGCCGGCGCGGGCCTCGCCCTGGCGGGTCTGTCGAACGAGATCGGCGTGCTGGGCGCAGGCCTTCTGGCCGTCGCGGGGGCGGGCCTGCATCTGGCCGCCTTCGGGATCGACCCGCTGAGCGACAAGGGTGCGGAGGGGGTCGACGCCTTCCAGACCGAGCGCGTGGCCAGGGTCGTGGATGAGGCCGAGGCGTATCTCAAGGCGATGTCGGACGCGATCCTGCGGGCGGGCGACCGGGCGCTGGAGCTGCAGGTCGACCAGTTCGCCGCCACCGCGCGCGACATGTGCCGCCGGGTCGAGGAAGACCCGCGCGACCTGACCGCGGCACGCAAGTATCTCGGCGTCTACCTGATGGGCGCCCGGGACGCGACGGTGAAGTTTGCCGATCTCTATGGCCGGACCCGCGATGCCGGGGCGCGGCAGGATTACGTGGCGCTGCTCAAGGATCTGGAGGCCAATTTCGCCTCCAAGACCGATGCGCTGCTTCTCGAAGACCGCACCGATCTCGATGTCGAGATCGAAGTGCTGCGCGACCGGTTGGCGCGCGAAGGCGTCCGCGCCTGAACCCGCAACACCAGACGATTGAAGGGATACACCCATGTCAGACACCGTTCGCGCCAAGGCTGAAGCCGCGCTGGCAGAGGTTACCGAAGTGACCGAGACCCTGTTGCCCACGCCCAGCAACGCCCTCGTGCCCCTCGCCGAGGCCGACGCCCCGGTCGCCGAGAATATCCGGCGCGCCATGGACGAGATCGACATGGGCGACACCCAGTCCATCGTCCGGTTTGGCTCGGGCGCGCAGGCCGAGTTGCAAGAGATCAGCCAATCCATGCTGGACGGGGTGCGCAACAAGGATGTGGGCCCGGCGGGCGACAGCCTGCGCAATATCGTCACCACGATCCGCGGCTTCTCGATCTCGGAGCTCGATGTACGCCGCGACCGCAGCTGGTGGGAAAAGCTGACGGGCAAGATGGCCCCCATGGCCAAGTTCGCCGCCCGCTACGAAGAGGTGCAGGGCCAGATCGACAAGATCACCGATGACCTGCTGAACCACGAGCATGTCCTGCTCAAGGACATCAAGTCCCTCGACAAGCTCTATGGCAAGACGCTGGATTTCTACGACGAGCTGGCCGTCTACATCGCCGCCGGCGAAGAGAAGATCGCCCAGCTCGATGCCACGACCATCCCCGAGAAGGTCGCCGAGGTCGATGCCGCCCCCGAAGAGCAGCAGGTGATGAAGGCCCAGGAACTGCGCGATCTGCGCTCGGCACGGGATGATCTGGAACGCCGGGTCCATGACCTGAAACTGACGCGGCAGGTGACCATGCAATCCCTGCCCTCGATCCGGCTGGTGCAGGAAAACGACAAGTCGCTGGTCACCAAGATCAATTCGACCCTGGTGAACACCGTGCCCCTCTGGGAGACCCAGCTCGCCCAGGCGGTGACGATCCAGCGCTCGCGCGAAGCGGCCGAGGCCGTGCGCGGGGCCAATGACCTGACCAACGAATTGCTGACGGCCAATGCCGACAACCTGCGTCAGGCCAACCAGATCGTGCGCGAAGAGATGGAGCGCGGCGTGTTCGACATCGAGGCCGTCAAGCAGGCCAACGCCACCCTGATCGCCACGATCGAGGACAGCCTGCGCATCGCCGATGAAGGAAAGGCCAAGCGCGCCGCCGCCGAAGAGGATCTGGAAAAGATGGAAGCCGAGCTGCGCGACACGCTGGCCGCGGCCAGCTCGCGGGGTGACGGCACAGGCTACAATGCCGGGAGCGCCGTGCCGAAGGGATGACGACACCGGGCATCAGACGGGGACGCGCCACCGGGGCGCTGGCCGGGCTTTGCCTGGTCCTGTTGGGCTGCGTTCCACTGGACGTGGCCGACCCGGGCGCGACCTCGCCCCAGCCCACGCCCCGGGCCGCGGCGCCCGAACCCTCGCAGGCCTCGCGCGATCTGATGACCTTCTATGCCCGCTACGAGCAGCGCCAGCTGACCTCGGGCCTGTTGCGGACCGATGGTGGCGGGGTGGACACGCCCTATTCCGCCCGACAACTGGCGGAAAACTTCGAGCGGATCGCGCTTTACGACGAATACACCCTGCGTGGTGGGCGGTTCATTGCCCAGCAGAGCGAGAGCCGCCTGCGCCGCTGGAAAGAGCCGGTGCGGGTCCGCCCGGTCTTTGGCCGCTCGGTTTCGGAAGAGCAAAAGACCGGCGACCGGGCCGATCTCGACGCCTATGTGGCGCGACTGGCGCGGGTGACGGGGGCGGATATCAAGACCTCCGTCCGGGGGGCGAATTACCATGTGCTCTTTCTCAACACGGACGAGCTGCGGGCGGCGGGGCCGATCCTGCGGGATCTGGTGCCGGGGATCGACGATGCGATCGTGCGCGACATCACCGAGATGGACCGACTGACCTTCTGCTCGGTCTATGCGATCTCGGACCCCGAGACGCCGAATGACTACGAGACCGCCGTGGCGATCATCCGCGCCGAGCATCCGGACCTGCTGCGCCTCGGCTGCATCCACGAAGAGATTGCCCAAGGCCTCGGGCTTGCCAATGACAGCCGCGATGCGCGGCCCTCGATCTTCAACGATGATGACGAGTTCGCCCTGCTCACCAGCCATGACGAACAGCTGCTCCGCATCCTCTATGACCCGCGCCTGACCCCCGGACTCACCCCGGACGAGGCACGTCCCCTTGTCCAGCAAATCGCCGCCGAACGCATGGGCGGCGGCAGCTGACGCCTGCCAAAAGGACCGATTTCATGAGTATCCTCGACTTTCTCTCCGGCCAGTTCATCGATGTCATCCACTGGGTGGATGACAGCCGGGACACCATGGTCTCGCGGTTCGAACGGCAGGGGCACGAGATCAAATACGGCGCCAAGCTGACCGTGCGCGAAGGCCAGGCGGCGGTGTTTGTCCATGAGGGGCAGCTGGCGGATGTGTTCACCCCGGGGCTCTATTTCCTCGAGACGAACAACATGCCGGTGATGACCTCGCTGCAGCACTGGGATCACGGCTTCAAAAGCCCGTTCAAATCCGAGATCTATTTCGTCAACACGACCCGGTTCAATGACCTCAAATGGGGCACGAAGAACCCGATCATGCTGCGCGATCCGGAGTTCGGGCCGACGCGGATCCGGGCCTTTGGCACCTATTCGGTGCGGGTGACGGATCCGGCGCGCTTCCTGTCCGAGATCGTCGGGACCGATGGCGAGTTCACCATGGACGAGATCAGCTTCCAGATCCGCAACATCATCGTGCAGGAATTCAGCCGCGTGATCGCCGGATCCGGGATCCCCGTGCTCGACATGGCGGCCAACACCGCCGAGCTGGGCAAGGGGATCGCCACGGCGATCTCGGGCACGATCGCGGAATACGGGCTCAGCCTGCCGGAACTTTACATCGAGAACATCTCGCTGCCCCCGGCGGTCGAGGCCGCGCTCGACAAGCGGACCTCCATGGGGCTGGTGGGCGATCTGGGCAAGTTCACCCAGTATTCCGCTGCCGAGGCCATGACCGCCGTCGCGCAGGCGGGCGGGGATAGCGGCATGGGTGCCGGTCTCGGCGCGGGCATGGGCATGGCCATGGGCGCGCAAATGGCGGCGGGGCCCTGGGGTGCTCGCCCTGTGGCGGCGGCCCCTGCCCCGGTCGCAGCCGCGCCGCCCCCTCCGCCGGTCGAGCATGTCTGGCACATCGCCGAGAATGGTCAGACCAAGGGACCCTTCTCGAAGGCCGCACTTGGCCGGATGGCCAGCGAAGGCAGCCTGACCCGCGAGACCTATGTCTGGACGCCCGGGCAGGATGGCTGGATGCGCGCCGAGGACGTGACAGAGCTCGCGCAGCTCTTCACCATCCTGCCGCCGCCCCCGCCGCCGCCGCCCATGGGCTAAGCCAGACCGATGACCGACACGCCCCCCCCGGCCCCCGCGCTGGAAGAGCACCGCTTTCCCTGCAACAATTGCGGTGCGGATTTTCGCTTTGACCCGGCGGGCAACCGGCTGATCTGCGACCATTGCGGCACGGTGGGGGAGATCGAGGGCCTCGCGCCGCCACCCTCGGGCATCACCGAGCAGGATTACCGCGCCGCGCTCAGCCGTCCGGAGACGCTCGACCTCGAAGAGACCCGGGTGCTGAACTGCCCCAATTGCGCGGCACAGATCGAGTTCACGCCCGAGCTGCATGCCGCCGAATGCCCCTATTGCGCGACGCCCGTGGTCACCGATACCGGGCGGCACCGGCATATCAAGCCACAGGCCATCGCGCCCTTTGCCCTCGACGAGGGGGCGGCCCATGCGGCCATGACCACCTGGCTCGGGCGGCTCTGGTTCGCGCCCTCGGGCCTGTCGGACTACGCGCGCAAGGGGCGCAAGATGACCGGGGTCTATGCCCCCTTCTGGACCTATGACGCCGCCACGCGCAGCCAGTATACCGGCGAGCGGGGCACGGTGTACTACACCTCGCGCACGGTGATGCGGGACGGCAAGCCCACCACGGTCCGGGTGCAAAAGGTCCGCTGGCGCCGGGTCTCGGGCCGGGTGGCGCGGGCTTTTGACGATCTGCTGGTCCTGGCCGCAACCTCGTTGCCGAAACGCTTTACCGAGGCCCTGCCGCCCTGGCCGCTCGCCGATCTTGTGCCCTATACACCCGAGCTTCTGGCCGGGTTCCGGGCCGAGGGATACACGATCGCGCTGGAGGATGGGATGACCGATGCGCGCGCGCAGATGGACGCGATGATCGCCCGGGATGTGCGGTTCGACATTGGCGGCGACCGGCAACGGATCCACGGTATCCAGACCCAGGTCTCGGACGTCACCTTCAAGCATATCCTGCTGCCGATCTGGGTGGCGGCCTACAAGTATAACGGCAAAAGCTATCGCTTCGTGGTCAATGGCCAAACCGGCAAGGTGGCGGGCGAGCGCCCCTATTCGGTCTGGAAAATCGCCGCGGCAGTGCTGGTGGGCGCGATTGTGGCCGGAGCCATCGGGTATCTGGGCGCAACACAGGGCTGATCGCAGCGGACAGGCCCGAATTTCCGGCCTTGGAGGCAATGTTACCGCTAGCATTTCGGGCCAAACTGCGTAGTGTCCGGCGCGAAGACGGAGGAGGACCGAGATGATCCTATGCGCGGGCGAGGCCCTGATCGACATGCTGCCGCGGGAAACCGGAGACGGGGCCGCGGCCTTTGCCCCGGTGGCGGGCGGCTCGGTGTTCAACACGGCCATCGCCCTCGGGCGGCTCAGCGCGGATGTGGGGCTGGTCACGGGGTTGTCGCGGGATCTCTTTGGCGAGGTGCTGTCCAATGCGCTGGCGGCCTCGGATGTGGACAGCCAGCTGGCGATCATGTCCGACCGCCCGACGACACTGGCCTTTGTCACCCTGACCGACGGGCACGCGAAATACGCCTTTTACGACGAGAACACGGCCGGGCGCCTGCTGGAACCCGCAGACATGCCCGATCCGGGCCCCGAGGTCGGCACCCTGTTTTTCGGCGGAATCAGCCTCGCGGTGGAGCCCTGCGCCGCAGCCTATGAGGCGCTCTGCCTCAAGGCCGCCGAGGGCCGCGTGGTGATGCTCGACCCGAATATCCGTCCGGGCTTCATTCAGGATGAGGCCGCCTTCCGCGCGCGGCTCGACCGGATGCTGGCGGTGGCCGATATCGTCAAGGTCTCGGATGAGGATCTCGCCTGGATCGTGGGCGAAGGCCCCCTGGACGAGAGCGCCGCCGCCCTGCGCGTGCGCGGCCCGTCGATCATCTGCGTCACCCGCGGTGCCGAGGGCGTCGAGGCCCACCGCGCGAGCGGCGTGACCCGTGTCGCGGCCCAAGCGGTCTCGGTCGTGGACACGGTGGGCGCGGGCGATACGTTCAACGCGGGCTTTCTCGCCGGGCTCTCCGAGGCCGGGGCGCTGTCGCCCGAGGGGCTTGCAAGCCTCTCCGAAGACACCCTGTCCGCGGCGCTGAGCCTCGGCGCGCGGGCCGCCGCGATCACCGTCAGCCGCGCGGGGGCAAACCCGCCCTGGCGCGATGAGCTTCCATGAAGGCCCTGATTCAGCGGGTCTCTGAGGCCTCGGTCACGGTCGATGGCGCGGTAATCGGGACAAGCGGCCCGGGCCTGTTGATCCTTGTCTGCGGGATGCCCGAGGACACCCCCGAGACCGTCGCGGCGCTGGCCACCAAGATCTCAAAGCTGCGGATCTTTCGCGATGAGGGCGGGCGGATGAACCGTTCGGTTCGCGACACGGGCGGCAGTGCCCTGGTCGTGAGCCAGTTCACCCTGGCCGCCGATACCTCGCGCGGCAACCGCCCGGGCTTTTCCGGGGCCGCCGCCCCCGAACAGGGCGAAGCGCTCTATCTCGCCTTTGCCGAGGCCCTGCGCGCCACCGGCGTGGCGGTCGAGACCGGGCAATTCGGTGCGGATATGAAAGTGGCCCTCGTCAATGACGGGCCGGTCACGATCTGGATGGAGGGCTAGGGGCTAGAAAGCCGCCGCCTCCTCGGCGATCTCGGACAGAAGGGTTTGCACCGCCTGCATCGGCCCCTCGGGATAGCTGCGATGGCCGATCACCACCGTGCCGTCACGATCCGCCACGAAGACGCCGTAAGGGCAATGGCCGATATTCATCGGATCCGCCTCCATCACCTCACGCGACAGCTGCGCCGAGCAGAACAGAAACACCTGCGCCTGGTCAAAAAGCACTACATCGCTGCCCACATCCGCGCCGGTACGGGCCAGCATCTCGCCCACATGGCTCACATAGTCGATCACCAGCCCCCGATCGAGGATCGCGCTTTCGACCCCGAAAAGCGCGTCGTCATACTCGCCGTCGGTGGGATAGGTGAGGATGTCATCCCCGGCTTGCGCAGCCGTGGCAGCCGCAAGAGACACCGCGAAAATCAAGGGGCGGAGCGCGGTCATGGGACCACCTTTCTCAGCAAATGACGCGCGGCGGACCCGATCCGGCCCGCCGCGCCGTGGATCAGCCGAACATGTCGGTCGTGATGCCCGCGTACCAGCCGAGGCTTTCCTCGTAGGTGGCCTTGCGCAGGGCGGCATCCTCGCCGGTATTCGAGATGAACCCGGTGGTCTTGGCGATCTTCTCTTCCGTGGCCTCGTAGGAGGCCCCGACCTTCACACCATCCTCGGTTGCGATGAGCGACCAGCAGGTGTTCGAGAATTTCGCCGGGAAGACGCGGCTGTCGGTAAGCGCACCGCGCACGGCCATGGCGGCCACCTTGGCCTGGCTGTTGGCGGAATAACCCGATTTCGGCATATCGCCCTGCTGGCTCGCATCGCCAAGGACGTGGATATTCTCATCCTCCTTGCTTTGCATGGTGGCCGGCACGACGGGCGCCCAGCCCGCCTCATTGGTGAGGCTGGCCATGTCGGCGATGCGCCCGGCTTTCTGGCCCGGGATCACGTTGCAGACATCGACCTTCTCGACCTCGCCGTCGATCACGACTTCCATCGCATCCGGGCGCACTTCGACACTGTCGCCGCCGAAATCCGGGCCGATCCGGTCGATCATGCCCGCATAATGGTTCTGCCAGCCTTCCTCGAAGAGACCCTGTTTCGAGAACTTCTCCTTCGGATCCACGATCAGGATCTTGGCCGTCGGGTTCACCTGGCTGAGCGTATGGGCGACCATGGAGATCCGCTCATAGGGGCCCGGCGGGCAGCGATAGGGGTTGGGCGGTGCGACCATGCAATAGGTCCCGCCCTCGGGCATCGCCATGATCTGCGCCTTGAGCAGTTGCGCCTGCGTCCCGCCTTTGTAGGCGTGGGGCATGACATCCTGCGCGCTGAGGTCCCACCCCGGCACGGAGCCGTCCTTGAAATCGATCCCGGGGCTCAGGATCAGCCGGTCATAGGGCAGCATCGCGCCCCCGGCCAACGCCACCATCTTGGCGTCGCGATCCACGCCCACGGCCCAGTCATGGACCACGTTGATCCCGTAATCCGACGCCAGCGTGCCATAGGAATGGCCGAGATCGTCATAATCCTGGAACCCGCCGAGATAGAGGTTCGAGAAAAAGCAGGTGTAATAGGTGCGCGTCGGCTCCACGAGGGTGACGTCAATCGCACCCTTGCTGTCCTTGGCAATGTAGCGCGCCGCGGTCGCCCCCCCGGCCCCGCCGCCCACCACGACCACCCGTGGCTTGCCCTGCGCGCGCACCATGGGCGCCGCGAGGCTCGCGGACACCGCCGCACCGGTCGCAATGAAGTTCCGTCTTGAAATGGTCGTCATGGTCTCTCCTCCCCGATCAACCTGAGCCCCGGTCGGATCAACCGGGATTCTCGAAAAACGCTGCGAGCGCGGCAATCTCTTCGTCACTGAGACGCCCAGCGATCATCTGCATTACAGGATGCGGTCGCAGCTTGGTCTTGTATGCGTGCAATGCGAGCACAAAATCCTCTGTCGGCCAATAGGCAATAGACGGAATGCCCTGATCTGACCCGTCAATCTGGTGACAGGACGTGCATTCCGACGCGAGATACGCGCCATATTCCGCATCCCCCTGCAGCGCGAGGATATCCGGCGGCAGATCCGGGACCGAGGCCGTGGCCGTGGGCTCGGCCTCGGGGATATTGGCGGGGCTGGCGGTGAAGTCGCGCATATAGGCCAGCACATCGGCGCGATCCTGTGGGTCCTTGAGCCCGCGAAAGCTCATCCGCGTGCCCGAGACCAGCGCGCGCGGATTGGCCAGATAGGCATCCAGCGTGCGCAGATCCCAGACCAGCCCGTCATTGCCCGCGCGGACCATGGATTTCGAATAGGGAAACCCGTCCAGCGCCGCCGCGTCCCGTCCGAAAATCTCGTTCAGATGGGGCCCGATCCGGCTCAACGCCTCGGGCCCGATCTGATGGCACCCGGTACATTGCTTGAAGATCCGCGCCCCGCGCTCCGGGTCACCGATGGAATCCGCAGCAGCGGCACTGGCCCATCCGACCAGAGCCGCCGCCCAGAGCAGGGGTGTCAGCTTCCCCTGCATCCGATCACTCCTGCGCCTCGAGATAGGCGACAATCGCCGCGAGATCCTCATCCTTGCGCAGGCCCGGGAAGGACATCTTGGTGCGCGGCAGGAACTCCTTGGGCTTGGCGAGGAAGGCCTTGAGATTGCCCGCATCCCAGACGAGCCCTTCGCCCGCGCGCTCAGCCAGCGCCTTGGAATAGCGGAACCCTTCGACCGCGCCAGCGGGGGCGCCGACGATCCCGTTCAACAGCGGGCCGGTGCGGTTCTTGGCGCTCTCGCCCACCTGATGGCAGGCCTTGCACTTCTTGAAGACCTTCTCGCCAGCGGCGACCAGTTCCGGGTCAAGCTCGGGCTCGGGCGGCGCGGCGGGGGCTGCGACCTGCACGAGCTCGGCCTCGGGCTCGGCCGTGGCGGGGGCCGCAGAGGCGCTCTCATCCTCGGGGGTGACGTCCAGAACACGGGCTCGCATGGTGATCTCGACGCTGTCCTTGCAATCCGCCATGCAGGGCTCGCCGGCAAAGATCGGATACTCGGTCTCGGCCCGGTCATCGAGGATGAACCCGTCCGTATTGGTCATCTCGACCTCGAGGAAGTTCTCGTTCGAGAGCACGAAATCATCCTCCACGAGGAAGTTCGAATAGAGGATATAGGCGACGATCGCATAGACTTCGTCCACTTCCAGCGACTGGGCGTTGCCGAACGGCATGGACCGGTTCACATAGTCCCAGGCCGTGGACAGATGCGGCCAGTAGGACCCCACCGTCTTCAGCGGATCCTCGTCGGCCAAGGTCCCGTCACCACCAGCCAGCTTGGGCCAATTGCCCGCGCCCTCGGCAAACTCGCCATGGCAAACCGCGCAGTTCTCCGAGAACAGCCATTCGCCATCCTCAACCGAGCCAGAACCCGCAGGCAGGCCCCTGCCATCGGGGCGCACATCGATATCCCAGGCGGCAATCTCTGCCTCGGTGGCCGGGCGGCCCAGGCCGAACCCGTCGGCCAGGCTGGGACCCGCCAATGCGCTGCTGGCCAATGCAGCCAGGATCAACCCTTTAGGAAACTTCAACATTTTCCGCCTCCCCATTGGCGCGCACCCACCATGTCTGGATCGCATTGTTGTGGTAGATCGAGTTCAACCCGCGCACCTCGCGCAGCTGGGTCTTGGTCGGCTGGACATAGCCGCTGCTGTCATGGGCGCGGGCCTGCAACAGCATCTCTTCGCCCTGCCAGTCGTGATCGAGATAGAACCGGGTCAGCGCCTTGTCGGTGCCGGGCGCGCCGAGGCGGGCCTCCTGCCAGTTCTTGCCGCCATCGAGGCTGACATCCACGCGGGTGATATGCCCGCGCCCGGACCAGGCCAGACCGGTGATCACCAGCGGGCCATGACCATGGGTGATCGGCGCTTGCGGGCTCGGCGAGGTGACGACGGATTTCGCGTCCATCTCCCATGTCCATTTGCGCGCGATGCCGTTTTCCAGCACATCCGTGTATTTCGAGGTCTCTTCGCGGCTCTCCACCGGGCCATCCATGACCTCCACGCGGCGCAGCCACTTGACCCACATATTGCCTTCCCAGCCCGGCACGACGAGGCGCACGGGATAGCCATGCTCCTTGCGCAGGGCCTCGCCATTGGCCTTGAAGGCGACGAGCACATCGTCCAGCGCCTTGTCCATGGGGATCGAGCGCCCGTTCGACGAGGCATCGGCCCCTTCCACATAGACCCACTTGTCCGAAAGGTCCCCGGCTGCGCCCAGCCCCGCCTCTTCGAGAAGCGTGCGGAGCGAGACACCGGAATATTCCATGTTGTGGATCATGCCATGGGTGAATTGCGCCCCGTTGAGCTGCGCCCCGGCCCATTCCATCCCGGAATTGGCGGCGCATTCGCAGAAATACACGCGGTTCTCGCGGGGGAACCGCTCCAGGTCGGCATAGCTGAAGACCAACGGCGTATCGACAAGGCCGTTGATCATCAGCCGGTAGTCTTCCTTGCGCAGGTCGATCGCCCCGGAGTGATGCCGCTCGAACGCGCAGCCCTGGGGCGTGATCGTTCCGTCCAGCGCGTGGATCGGTGTGAAGTTGATCGAGCTGATCGTATCCGCGGTCAGCCATTCGACATTGCGGCGCACCACGTCGGCTTCATACTCGATGGGCAGACCGTAGGGGGTGGCATCCACCCCGTCGCCCAGGCCCTGCGCCCAGGGCTGCACCTCAGTGATCAGCGGATCGCCCGCCGCCTGCGCGGCGCCCGCGCTGGCCGCGCCTGCCGTGACGGCGGCGGCGCCTTTCAGAAATCCCCGGCGGCCGGGATCAGTGGGTTTGGAATTGCTCATGCTGTCCTCCCGAAAACACTGATGTCATCATATTCAAATGTGTGAATAAGTAAAGCGACAAGCCGTCTCATCTCAGGCCCCGATCACTTTCACCGAGGCATTCGGATCGACGCTGACCGTGCCCTTACGCTTGATGTAGCTCTCGACCACATCCCAGATTGCGGGGCCTTCGGTATCCTCGTTCACGCTGGCCCAGCCCGAGACCACATAGGTCTTGGCCGGGTCGATCGCTTCACCGGTCTTGAGCAGGGTCATATTGGTGATCCGCTCGCCCTGAGGCTTGGTGATGTCGATCTGGTAGCCCATGCCACCGACCCGCACCATGTCGCCACCCTGCTGGTAATAGGGGTCCGGGTTGAACAGGTTGTCGGCCACGTCCTCGAGAATGACATGGAGGAATTCCCCAGTCATCTCAGAGCGATAGGCATTCGGGTACGACATGGAGACCGCGTTGAACAGATCCTCGCGCGTAATGTCATCGCCCGGCAGCAGGCTCGGTCCCCAGCGGAAGCCGGGGCTGAGCGCGATATCGGCCTCGCGCTCATCGATCAACGCGTTGCAGATCAGATCATCCCAAGTGCCGTTGAAATTGCCCCGGCGGTACAGAAGGCTGTCGGTCTTGCCCAGCACCTCGCGCAGATCGGCCTCGAAGGGCGCGCGCTCGGCATCGATCATCGCGGTCATCTCGGCATCTGGCGTGATCACATCCGAGAAGACCGGGATCAGCTTGTAGGCAAAGCCCTGGATCCCGCCATCGCGCACATCCAGATCCAGACGGCTGACAAACTTGCCGTTCGAGCCCGAGGCGATCAGCATGGTCTTGCCGATCTGCACCGGCTCGGGCAATGCGTCATGGGTGTGACCGGTCAGGATCACATCGATCCCCTCGACACGGCTGGCCATCTTCTTGTCCACGTCAAAGCCGTTATGGCTGAGCACGACGACCACATCCGCGCCCGCATCGCGGACCTCGGCAACGACCTCGCGCATCCGCTCTTCGCGGATGCCAAAGCTCAGGTTCGGGAACATCCAGCCGGGATTGGCGATGGGCATATAGGGGAAAGCCTGACCGATCACGGCGATCTTGGCCCCGCCCCGCTCGAACATCTTGTAAGGCTCGTAGGCGGGCTCGTCCCATTCCGCATCGAAGATATTCGCGCCGAGGAAGGGGAAATTCAGGTGGTTCTCGACGATCTCGTTGACCCGGTCGATGCCGAAGGTGAATTCCCAATGGCTGGTCATGGCGTCGGGCTTGAGGGCGTTCATGATGTTGACCATGTCCTGCCCGTCCGTGCGATGGGCCGTGTAGGACCCGTGCCAGGTATCCCCGCCATCCAGCAGCAATGCGTCAGGCCGGTCGGCCCGGATCGCCTTGAGGATGGTCGAGACGCGGTCCAGCCCGCCCATCTTGCCATAGGTTTTGGCCAGCGCGGTGAAGTCCGGATAGGTCAGGGCATAGGCCTCGGGCGTGCCGGGCTGGATGTTGAACAGCTTGCGGAAATCCTCGCCGGTCACATGGGGCGGCAGGCCGGAATTGTCGCCGACGCCGAGATTGATCTCGGGCTCGCGGAAATAGATCGGCTTGAGCTGGCCATGGATGTCGGTGATGTGCACGAGGGTGACATTGCCGGTCGTCTCGAAATCCAGCAGGTCGGCCTGGCTCATGCGCTGCTGCGCGGCCAGACGGGACCAGTTGCCGACGCCGGATGCGCCATAAATGGCCGAAGCGGCCACGGTGGCCTGGAGAAAATCGCGGCGGGAAATCATCGTTGCAGCTCCTGCAATAGCGTCTGGTCGTCGTGTCGGCGGGCAAACCTCTCCTGTCGGGTGCAGAGGCTGGCCCCCGCGCCCCGCATCCGGGTTCGCAGTCTTGGAAAGTCGTCGGGGTGGCAGGCGCGACCGGAGCCGCGCCCGCCGTCAGATCTTAGTTGCGGACAGACGGTCCTTCGACCGTCAGGCCGTTGCCGCGCGAGGCGACGTAAAGCTCAAGCGCCACGAACTCCGGCGAGCCCACGGGGAAGGTCTCGGCGCGGGTGTCGCGCACGCAGCCCCGGAACCGCGAATGCGCGGCGTTCAGCTTGGCATTCTTGAGGCGGTAGACCGGGAAGCCGTTGATCTGCCCCTGGGACAGGTGGTCGGCCCGGATCATGTTGCCGTAATTGTCCTCGTGACAGTTGGAGCAGGCCAGTTCGAGCTGCCCGTAGCGGGTGTAGTAGATCTCCTTGCCCTTTTCCCATGTGGACTGGGCCGGACCGTCGATCGCCACATTCACGGGCATGCCGCGGGACACGGACGAGATCAGCGCGGTCATGTTGACCATGTCACCGCTCGCATAGCCCCATTTCTCGGCGCCCATGCGGTTCTCGCGGCAATCGTTGATCTGCATCTCCATGGTGCGGACCTCACCGGCGGCCTCGTTCCACTTCGGATAGACCGCGCGGACACCGGCCATGTTTTCAGGCGCCTCGTGACAGCTTGCGCAGGACTTGCCCTCGGAGCCATCCGCCGTGTCCCAGACCTCGGCGGCCTGGTCGACCCAGATCATGCCCGGATTGTCGAAGTCATCCATCTGCAAAGACTGCGTCTCGGTCGAGCGGAACACCCAGCCGGAATAAATGGTATCGACATTCTCCATATGCTCGGGCGCAGCAGTGCGCACGACCATCTCGATCTCTTCGTTGACGACCAATTCGGCGTCTTCATCGGCCCAGGCAGCGACGCCCAGACTTGTCACTACGGTGGCGATACTCAGAGCGGCCTTAAGCGACAGTGTCTTCATGTGTTTCCTCCCAAACATGCGCGACCGCGGGGAAACGGTCGCGCCTTGGCCGTTCAGCCGATGGCGATCGACTTGCTGGTCTCGTAGACCGAACCGTCATCGTCGTACCATGTGAAGGTGAACTCGCCGGCTTCCGGCACCTTCGCATCGAACTCGAAATACGGGTTGGTCGAAATCGCGGGCGCCAGCTCGACATCGATCACGGTCTCGCCGTTGAAGCTGGCGACGAAGCGATTGATGATCGAACGCGGGATGGTGTTGCCATCCTTGTCCTTGCGCTGCCCGGATTCCATCTTGTGGCTGATCAGGGTCTTGATCGTGATCACGTCACCCGCCGAGGCCGACTTGGGGACTTTTACGCGGGGTTTTACACCTTTTGCCATGTTCCTCGTCTCCTCTGATTAGCCGCCGCAGCCGCCGATGGTGACTTTGACCGTCTTGCTGTCCTGCACGAAGCTGCCATCGGCCATCTTGGCGATCGCGACCACGTCCTGGGTACCGGCGAGGCGGATACGGGTGGAGGCAGACTGATCGCCTGCCAGCGCACCGAACTTGAACTGCGCCACGGGCGGGGTCGGGTTGCCCAGCGCCAGAACGAGGATCTCGGTCGCGCCCGGCGCGTCCACCTCGATCGGCACGGTGTTGCCGTTCTCGGCAATCTCGGGCGCGGTCAGCGTGACACCGCCGGCACCGACAGAGGCACCACCGGTGAAGGCTTCGATCTCGGCCTCTCCGGCGGCATAGACCACCCCCGGCAGAGCCGCGGCGAGGGCAGCACCTGCACCGACCGCCAGCGTTTCACGTCTCGTGAAGTTCATTGCAAGTCTCCTTGTCTGGGGGCAATCCCGCAGGATCACTCCGTAAGGGTCAAAAGATAGGCCACGACATCCTCGACCTGCTGAGCGGTCAGGAGCGTGCTGAGCTGCTCGGGTGCAGCCGCCTTGCCCGTGTAGGCATTCCCGGGCCGGATGTAGCCCGCTTTTTTGTAGAACGCGGGCATGATGGAGCCCTCGAACGTCATTTTGGCATTGGCCACGATGCCGCGCAGCTGCGCCTCGGACCAGCGTTCGCCCGCCCCGTCGAGGCTGGGGCCAACCTCGCCGTGGAACGGCACGTCTTCCATGTCCGTCACCGCGTGGCAGGCCACGCAATTGCCCAGACCGCGGGTCGACATCACAACACGGCCCGCAGCAGGGTCGCCGGGCGCGCCCGACAGGGACTGCTCGATTTCGCCATATTCCGTAAATGAAACCTGGTCTGCCATGGTCTCAGCCGTGGCGGCGCCAGTAACGAAGGCAAGGCCAGCCAACGTGCAAATCAGTGCGGAGCACTTCATGCGTTTCCTCCCAAGATTGTCCTCGCCGACGACCATACGCTTGGCATACACGCGTATGCAACAAAAAATTCAATTTTTTGCATATGTTGCTCTTGCAGCATGGGCAACGCGTTCTAATTACTGCGGGTTTTGCTCCTGGAACTTGCGGGCATGGTACTTCTGGAAGGGTTCGTCGCCATCATAGCCCTCCTCCAGGACCCAGGTCAGCATGTTCAGAGTCGTCCACTTCCCGAACGCGCCCGGGACCGTGGCCACCGCTGCCTGTGGCGCGGTCTGCCCCTCGGCGACCTCCGCCGGAAAGAACATCATGGTTGGCGTGAAAAGCGCGTTCCATTTGCGCACGATATCCTTCTCGGCCAATGTCTCGCCGTCGAAATCCGTCACCTCCACATCGCCAAACATGTTGATCTGGACGACGAAGAACCGGTCGGTCAGCAAGGCGTCGATCTCGGGCTCGGGGAAGACCTCCTCATGCATGCGCGCGCAGTAGATGCAGCCGCGCTGTTCGATGAGGATGGCGAGGCGCTTGCCCTCCGCCGCCGCCTCGGCGAGATCCTCGCGCAGGTCCTTGAACGTGTCGTGCATCCAAGCCGCCTTGTGCAGCCCGTCATCCCCGATTTCCGCCGCCTGAAGCGGCACCGCAGCCAGCATCGCCGCCGCGACCATACCCATCCATTTGCCCATCCCGATCTCCTCCCTCGTTGGATACCTCAGCCCAGCGCGGGCATGTAGTTCAGCATCCAGTTTGCAATGACATTCATGCTGTTCGTGCCGATCAGTACGGCGAAAACCACCAAGAGCACGCCCGTCGCCTTCTCGATCCGGCCCAGGTGGCGGCGAAACCCGCGCATCCAGCGCAGGAACGGGCCGATGAACACCGCCGCCAGCACAAAGGGCAGCGTCATACCGACACCGTACACTGTCAGCAGCATCATGCCCCGCCCGACCCCGGCCCCTTCGGTGGCCACGGTGAAGAGGATCGCGGCCAGAACCGGCCCGACACAGGGCGTCCACCCAAAGGCGAAGGCCAGTCCGATCAGGTAGGCCCCGATCAGGCTCATATTGCTGGTGGACCCGCCCTCGACCCGGAACTGCCGGTACAGGATCCCGATCCGGATCACGCCGAGAAAGTGCAAACCCATCAGCAGGATCACCGCCGCCGCGACCCAGCGCAGCACGTCCATATAAGCCCCGACCGCCTGCCCCAACGCCGACGCCCCTGCGCCCATCGCCACAAAGATCGTGATCACGCCGGCGGAAAACGCCATGGAGGACAGGATCGCGCGGGAGCGGATCGCCGGGGTGATCTCGGCCTCACTCTCGAGCTGGTTCATGCCCACGCCCGCCATGTAGGACAGGTAAAATGGCACGATGGGAAGGATACAGGGGGACAGGAAGGACATCAGACCCGCAAGCCCGGCCCCGAAGATCGACACATCGAACATGGGCGCGCTTCCTTGATCAATTCACATATTCAAATTAAGTTATTTGTATGAACTGCGTCAACAGGGAAGCCTGATGCCCCGCCTCGCGATCCTTCTGAGCCTGCTCGCCCTCGTGCTGAGCCCCCTGTCCCTGCGCGCGCAATCCCTTGAACTTGTCATGGTCGAACAGACCGGCTGTCACTGGTGCGCCGCCTGGCATGCCGAGATCGGCCCGGCCTATCCCAAGACCGCCGAAGGCCGGAGCGCACCGCTGCGCATGGTCGATCTGCGCGCCCTGCCCGAGGACCTTGATCTGCTGTCGCGCCCGCGCTTCACCCCGACCTTTATCCTGGTGTCGGACGGGCGCGAGCTGGCCCGGCTCGAAGGCTATCCGGGGCAGGATTTCTTTTGGCCCGTGCTGGCGCAGATGCTGGATACGGCCCAAACCGACGCGCTTGAGGAGGCCGCGAAATGATCAGAACCCTTTGTAAGAAAACCTTTTTGACTGCTGGCGCCCTGGTCCTGCTAGGCGGGTCCGCGCTGGCCGATGAGGACAGCGCCTTTGTGGAGTTCAAGGTACTCAAGCCCGAACTGGCCATGACCGCGGCCACTGCCGCGCTCGAGTATTGCCGCGCAGGCGGGTATCAGGTGGGCGTCACCGTGGTGGATCGCTTCGGCGTCCCGCAGGTCTTTCTGCGCGACCGCTTCGCGGGTGCCCATGTCTGGGAAACCGCAACCCGCAAAGCCTGGACCGCCGTGAGTTTCCGCAGTGGCACGACCGAACTGGATCAGGCCACGAAGCCTGGCACGCTGGCCGAAGGCATCCGCCACATCACCCAGGCCCTGCCCCTCGGCGGTGGTCTGATGATCGAAGAAGGCGGCGGCTCGCTCGTCGGCGGGATCGGTGTTTCGGGCGCGCCCGGACCCGATATCGACGATGAATGTGCGCAGGCAGGCATTGACGCGATCGCGGACGACATCGCATTCTAGCGCAAACGAAGGCTCACATCATGGCGCTGCCCCAAGTCACCGACGATCTCAACGACGAGGAAATGGACAAGATCCTCGCCAATGCCACGGTGGCCGCGAACTTCCTCAAGGCCATCGGCCACGAGGGGCGCCTGATGATCCTGTGCCATCTCGCCTCGGGCGAGAAGTCGGTCCACGAACTCGAGCTGCTCCTGTCCGCGCGGCAGGCCGCTGTATCACAACAGCTGTCGCGATTGCGGCTTGAGGGTCTCGTGACCCCGCGCCGTGACGGAAAGACCATATTCTACAGCCTGACCGATGAGCGCTCTCGCGCCATTATCGAGCTGGTCTATGAGCTATTCTGCCGGGACTCCGACACCGCCTCCTGAGGCGGTCGGTCCCGGTTCATATCCATGGAGGGCGGTCCGCCGCCCGGGAGGAGACCATGGACGCAATCCCGGGCGCCGTTCTGGCGACCCTCATCGGACTTCTGGGCGGCATCGCCCTTGGATACGCTGCGCGTGTCGGACGGTTCTGCACGCTGGGCGCGATCGAGGACGCGCTTTATGGCGGCAGCTATGAGCGGTTGCGCATGTGGGGGGTGGCCCTCGGGCTGAGCATTCTGGGCTGCGCCGCGCTCAGCGGGACCGGCGTGCTGGTGCCCGCCGACGTGTTTCTGGTCCGGGACGGGTTTTCCCCGGTCGCGATCATCCTTGGCGGCGGGCTGTTCGGCTATGGCATGGCGCTGGCTGGCAATTGCGGCTACGGCGCGCTGGCCCGGCTCGGCACGGGAGATCTGCGCGCGCTGGTTCTGGTCGTCGTGATGGGGATCGCCGCCTATGCGACCCTGTTCGGTCCGCTGGCCCCGGTGCGGCTTTGGCTGTTTGGGCTGCCGATCTGGCGGGTGAACGACGCCATCACGCTGGACCAGTTGCTGGGCGCGGCACTGTCGATCCCCCCTTGGTTGATCGGCGGCGGGATCGGGCTTGCCCTTCTGGCGGTGTCCCTGCGAAGCTCGACGCGCGTGCGGCGCACCGGGTTCTGGGGTGCTGTTGTGGGCCTCGCGATCCTGTCCGGTTGGGCCGGAACGGCCTATCTGGCGTCCACAAGCTTCGACGTGATCGGTGTTCGCTCCCATAACTTCTCTGCTCCGCTTGGTGAAACGCTGGCCTATGCGATGATGTCGAGCGTGCGCCCGATCTCCTTCGCAGTCGGATCGGTCTGCGGGGTGGTGCTGGGCAGTGTCGTGGGAAGCCTGAAACTCAAACAGTTTCGATGGGAAGCCTGTGAAGACCCGCGTGAGCTGAAACGGCAGCTTCTTGGCGCTGTTCTGATGGGAAGCGGCGCAACACTGGCGCTGGGATGCTCGGTGGGCCAAGGACTGTCGGCCTTCGCACTGCTGACGCTGAGCGCGCCTCTCGCGACCCTGTCCATGGCGGCAGGAGCGGCCCTCGGCCTGAGGGTCCTGATCATGGGGTGGCGTCCGGGGCGCAGCCAAAACCCCTGAACACTCGGGCGATTTGAGCCACCGGGCTGCGCATGGCCTTGCGCAACACCCAGAACGCCCCGCTTCCGGAGCGTTCCTGGTGAGATCTCAATGCAAATCCCGGGCAGGTTCCGGCGCCGGCCGCTTGGCGGGCTTGAACACCGTGTGCTGGGCGCGCCCGGCATTCTTGGAGGCATAGGTCGCCTCATCCGCATCCGAGAGCATTTTGTCGATCTCCACCGGGTCGTAGTAGTCGGAAATCGTAATTCCGATACTCGCGGAGATCCGGCACGGTTTGCCTTCGTAATGCACCGGTTGTTCGAGACGCGCGATAATCCGATCCGCGATCCGGGTCATGAGGTCGAGGTCGTTGCAATTCCGAAGGACGAGGACAAACTCATCCCCCCCAACCCGGAAGACCTTGTCATCTGCGCGAACCTCCTCACGCAGCACCTTGGCCACCTCGAGCAGGACAAGATCGCCCGCCGCATGGCCCAGCGTATCATTGACGGATTTGAAGTAATCGAGATCGATCAGCATCAACCCAAACCCGTCCTGAGGCGGATGCGCCAGCAGCTGGCCAAAGGTCATGTCCATTGCCCGACGGTTGTTCAAACCGGTCAGCGTATCGGTGAGCGCGCGGCTCTCGGCGTCGGTTTTGGCATCCTGCAAACGGTCCACCAGATCGCGCGATGCGTTCATGGCCGCGGCGTTCGCTTCGATCAGGTAGAGCACCTCCACCGCCAGATCCGAGGCCGCGAAATCCGTGAGGCTGAGATCGAACCGGCGCACTGCATCCTGTACCGAGATCCCGAAGGACAGGTTCAAAAAGGCCCCCGTGCCACCGGGCAGGGCCACGACCGTGCCCTTGAGATGCATGTTCGGCAGACTCTCGAGCCCGATTTTCAGCTGTGCGCCATTCATCTGCAGCAGTTGCGACAGGTCCTTGACCTTTCGCGGGCGAACGATGGTGAACTTGTCAAAGAACATCGCGCCCGGGAACGGATCCTCGGGCAGCAGCTTCTGCAGGGTGCAGCCGCATTGCAGGATGTGACCGCTTGGCCCAATCCAGATATGCATCGGCATCAAGGCATCCAGCGTGCGGGCCGAAAGCCCGAGAATACGAGTGTTTTCCGTCATGTCGGCACGGCTCCCAAGCTGAATTCGCGGCCTTCGGAGAAATCCTGGTCCAAAAGGGTCACGGTGATGCCGGGGTTCTCGGTGTCTTCATCGGTCTCGAAGAACGCGAGCACACCGTAATCATCCGCCATGGCCCGGAGCACGCCGAGGATCACGGGCAACCCGTAATCCCGGTGCCAGATACATCGCACCCTGTAGGCGTTGCGGCCATCCGGATCGACCTCGAGCACGGGCATGTCCAGATCGGGCACGGCGAGGCGCGAACGGCCATGCAAGTCATCCAGCGCATCGACAAATTCGCGAAAGGACGCCCCGTTGAACCGCAGCAATCGGCGCAGGGCCGTCACGGAAGGGTGTGAGACGAGAAATGTTCCCAGATCTTCGAGAAATCCGTCGCGTTCCTTGTCGAGCACCTTGATCGCGGTCTCGAGCACTCGATCGGTCACCGCATCCGGGTAGGTGAGCATCGACTCAAAGGCCCCTTCCGGCACATCGGCCTGGCCCGCGATCATCTGCCATTTTTCCGGCCCGTAGGTTTCACGCACAAAAACCTCGAGCGACTTGTTGATCAATCCGTGCATCGGCAAGTCTCCTGTTCGCAGAAGACTAGGCCGTCAAACCTTAAGAATTGCCCAAAGGTCAATCACTGGACGGAAAGAAAACTTCGCCCCCGACGGTCAAGGCATTGCGGGCGGGTGGGGCGAGGGAAAACTGCCCCTCCCGGACACTGCGGATCAGCGCGCGGGGATCCTCCAGGCGCTTGCCGGGACTTGTGCCCTGCGCAAAGGCCCCGGCCTCGTCAAACCCGACCATCTGGGTCATCACATAGTTCTGCCCCCGCACCAGCATCACCAGCGCCTCGGGTCCGGGCCAATCCGGCTCGACCTCGCCGATCACGGCGACACAGCTATCGGGTGCAAAGCGGCAGGCATCCAGCCAATCGCGCACAATCTCGGGTGGAAGTGCCTGCCAAAGCGCTTCGGGCCAGGCCGCATCCTCCGGAGCCAGCGGCAGAAGCTGCGCAAGGGCTGCGACGCGATCCTCGGGCGCGTCGGGCGCGGTGACCCGGGCCACCTCTCGGCGCAGGGCATCATCGATCAGGATCTGCAGATCGCGATCCGCCTGTGCGCGCAGGCTCTCAAGCCCCGATTGCCCCGCCAGCCCCCAGTCCCGCGCCATGGCCCGGATCGGCAATTGCGCCGTATCGATCTGCCCCGCCTCGAACAGGGCGAGCTGGCTCTGGGTTGATATCCTCTGCGGATTGAGGACGGGCGTCAGGGCCAGCGCAGCCAGCGCCAACCCCACCAAGGCGGTTTGAATATTCGCGCGTCGGATCCCGTGATCCCAATTGCGCCGCAGAAGCACCGGCAGGGAATAGAGCGCCGCATAGGTCAGGGCGAGCGCGCAGAAACACGCGGCCGTCACCCGCTCCGGCGTCCAGCCATACTCTGCCACCCGCAGCCAGACCGCATAGCTGCCCAGCCCCGCAAGGACCGGCATCAACAGGCAGGCAATCTGCAACGTCCAGCGATAGAGCGGGCTCGGCCCGGTCTCGGCAGGCTCGCAATCCAGCGAGGCGGTGATCAGCGTGGCCAGCCCAAAGACCATGGCGAGCAAGGTGGCCGCCGCACTCAGCCCGGAAAAGACCTGATCCAGCCCCTCAATCGGCACCCGCACAACGAAGACCAGCACCACCGCTGTCACCGGGATCAGCAGAAGCTGCAGAAGACGCAGCAGCAGGAGCGGCGACAGGTAGTTCCGCAGCTCGAAAAGCACCGCCAGCGCCACGCCCCCAACTAGACCGGACATGCCCAGCAGGAAGACCTCTTCATCCACCAGCCTGTCGAGCAGGGTTACCCCCACCAGCGACAAAAGCAGGCTGCAGATCATGTAGACGCCCCAGAACACACCGAGGAAGATCACCGCCGAGATCGCGCGGATCACCAGTCGCCAGGCCTCGTTGAACAGGGTCGGGTAGTGAAAAAGGGTTGTCCGGGTCGCAGCAATGAAAAACGGCAACGGCACGCTCAGCAGGACGCCATAGGCCACCAGCGCCGCGGGACTGTCGCCGAAGCCTTCGAGCGTGGCAAAGCGCAGGCTCGCCCAGAGGAGCAGCCCCGTGGGCACCACCGCCATCAGGCCGGCCCAGCCCAGCGCGCGCGGGACCGAAAGCGGCCCGGAGAGCAAAAGCCCCGCCGAGCAGAAGCCCAGTGTGGCCGAGGCCAGTGCCAGTTCGAGCCGGGGCTGGCCCAGCTCGTCGATCACGTATTCGCCCAGCCCCCAAAGCGCCAGGCCCGTCATCAAACCGAACAAACCGAGCGTCGCGCGGAAGCCGGTGGGATCATGTTGTGCCGCCATGGCCCAGTCCTAGCGCGCGCACCGCCCCGCCGAAAGCTCAGAAATCCGTGGGGGCCCCGCCTTCGGCCTTTCGCCGCTCAACAAAGTCGGTGAGTGCGTCGCGCCGGGCCGGATCCAGCGGCGGCGGCGTGAATTCCGCGAGGATCTCCTTGTAGATCCGGTGCGCCCGTTCCACGGTCCAGACCGCCCCGCCCGCTTCCCATGCCTCGTGGTTGCGCCAATCGCTGAGAAAGGGCTGGTAAAAGGCGGTCTCATAGCGCTCCTGCGTGTGCTGGATGCCGAAGAAATGGCCCTCCCCGCCCACCTCGCGCACCGCATCGAGGGCCAGATCCTCGGATCCGGTCGCTGTCAGCGCAGGTTCGAAATAGCGCTGGATCTGCTGCAGCAGCTCGCAATCCATGATGAATTTCTCGGGGCTCGCGATCAGCCCGCCCTCCAGCCAGCCCGCCGCGTGATAGACCATGTTCGTGCCCGACTGCACCGCCGACCACAAGGAGTTCGAGGTTTCCCACATGGCCTGCCCGTCGGGGATGTTCGCCGCGCAGGTCCCGCTTGCCCGCAGGGGCAGCCCGTAGAACCGCGCCATCTGTCCGGTCATCTGGGTCGCGCGGATGTATTCCGGGGTGCCAAAGGCGGGCGCGCCGGATTTCATGTCCACATTCGAGGTGAAGGTCCCCATGGCCACGGGGCAACCCGGCATAACGTACTGCGCCAGCGCAATCGCGCTGAGCGCCTCGGCGAGGGATTGCGCGACCGCCCCCGCAAGGGTCACCGGCGCCATGGCCCCCGCAAGCGTGAAAGGGGTCACGATCAGGGCCTGCCCCTTGCGGATGCAGCGCAGGGCCCCGTCAATCATCGGCTCGTCATGCTTGAGCGGCGAGGTCGAGTTGATATTGGTGTACATGCGCGGGCTCGCAGCGAACTCCGCCGGGGTCAGCCCACAGGCGATGCGCACCATCTCCATCACATCTTCGACCCGCTCGCGCCCGAGGCTGTAGGCATGGGGCACCTTGTCCGTGAGGGTCAGCTTCTCGTAGAGCACGTCGAGGTGACGAACCGAGGCATGCACATCCACCGGCTCCACCGGATAGCCCC
Source organism: Dinoroseobacter sp. S375 (assembly GCF_049800775.1). Classification (NCBI taxonomy): domain Bacteria; kingdom Pseudomonadati; phylum Pseudomonadota; class Alphaproteobacteria; order Rhodobacterales; family Roseobacteraceae; genus Dinoroseobacter; species Dinoroseobacter sp. S375. The sequence continues at coordinate 628,503 of NZ_JBNAFR010000001.1, forward strand.
CGGCCACATGGATACAGTTGAAATACTGGGTGAGCTTGAGAAGGTTGCGACATTGCTCCAGCGTGCCGGGCGTCTTGCCGGTCTCCATGTCCCAGTAATTCGGCGGGCTTGAGACATTGACGAAGACCATATGTCCATCGCCGATGGTGATGCGGTGATCGGGGTTGCGCGGGGTCAGTGTGAAAGAGGACGGGGCCTTTCCCACCATCTCCATCACGAAGGCGCGGTCCATGCGGACCACCTGACCTGCCACGTGGCAGCCCGCCTGTTTCAGGATCGCGCGGGCCTCGGCATTGAGAAACGCGATCCCGATTTCCTCAAGGATCCGCATCGCCGTATCGTGGATCGCGGCAACGCCCTCGGGGCGCAGGGGTTCGGTGGGGCGGTCGGTGTTGACCGGCACCTTGAACGGCATCTGGGCGATCGTCTGGCTGATGGCGCGCCGGGTATTGCCGGCCCGGCCGCCACTGCGACGCCGCCGCGAAGAGACTGCTGGTGTCACGTCAGGATCCTCCTTGGGATGACCCCATTGGAGGACAGCGCTCCCGCACGGGCGGGCTTATCCGCGACGCGAAGTGTCGTTTTCTGCCGGGTCGCGCGCCCGGGCCGACCGGCGCGCGGTCAGGCGCTGGCGCGGCGGCGGCGCAGGGGCAGGCGCTGGGTATCGAGCCACGCGGGCAGATGCCCGACATCCTGCAGGATCAGATCCGCATGGGGGGCAAGCTCGGGCGTCTCGGCAACCCCGGTGAGCACGCCGACGGTCTGCATCCCCGCCGCCCGTCCCGCGCGCAGGTCGTGGGTGCTGTCCCCGACCATCAGGACCTCATCCGGCGAGAGGGTGAAGTGATCACAAAACGCCAGCAGCATCCCCGGATCCGGCTTTGCGCCGAACCCACTATCATAACCGAGCACCAGATCGACATCCTCGGCGATGCCGGCATCGGCCAGCTGGCGGCGCGCGCCCTCTTCGGAATCATTGGTGGCCACGCCGAGGCAGAGGTTGCGCGCGCCCAGCTCCGCCATGAGCGGCTTGAGAGGCGTCGCCTCGGCCAGTGTCACGGTCTCGGCCAGGAGGTTCAGCTCCAGCAGGAGCGCCTCTTCCTCCCAATCGGGCAGGTACGGGGCCAGCAAGACGGCAATCTCGGCGCTGGTCCCCGCGATCGCCGGGCTGTCTGCCCGGAAATGCCCCAGCACCAGATCATAGCCGATGGCGTCTGACAACTGCGCCACCAGCGCCCGATCCCCCTTGGCGAGCGTATTGAGCGCAGTCGCGGCCCAGCCGCTCCAGGTTTCGTGAAAATCAAACAGCGTTCCGTCTTTGTCGAACACGATTGCGCGCAGCATCGTCTGCCCCCTCGATCCCGATATGGCCACGCCGTCCCGCGCCCACCGGCCCCAATCCGTGGACAGACGCTCCCCCGTAACCCGTTGGGGTCACACGTCTCTCCGATGACCGGAACACGCCGCTCCCGAGGCGGTCCCGTGCGCAACTTGCCCGCCTGGCCGGGTGGCTGGGTACAAAATGGTCTCAAAGCGGCCGTTTGCCGCAACTTTCCATCGCGCTGGACCCAGACCTACCGGAATTTGCACTGTGCAACAAGCGCTCTGCCCAAGTCTTGGGCGCTGCCTGTCGGAGTCGCCCTACCGGAGGGGCCTGCGAAAAGGTTAACCGCGCCATGGCGTTAACCATGTTTCGGGCGCCGATCACAGTTTTGTCAGGTCCAATGCATCTGCGCCCCGCCGGGCAGGGCCGCGCGGGCCCGCATGGGCGTGTCATACCCGACCCCGGCAGCGTCGCAGAACCCGACCACCCACTCATCATCCATGGTCAGGAATTCCAGAACGGAAACAAGGAATTCAGGCTCTTCGGCCCGCCCGCGCACGGTCGACAGGTCAGCGCCCGTTGCGCCCAGAAAGGTGCCCATGAGATCGTCCTGCCCGGCAATCCAGCCCAGCGCCTGGAGCGCAATCGCCTCGGCTGTTTCTTGCTTCATTTGATCTCGTCCCCTGCTCTGGAAACCCTTTGTTAACCATACGAGCGCTAACACACATCACCATAACGTAAAGCGGAGGTCCTCATGTCGGGCAAGATCCTTGTGGTCGACGATGTTGCAACGAACCGGATCGTGATGAAGGTGAAGTTGGCGACCGCTTGCTACGATGTGATTCAGGCCGATAGTGGCCGTGCCGCGCTCGACATGGCCCGGGCCGAGACACCGGATCTGATTCTGCTCGATGTGCTGATGCCGGATCTCGACGGGTTCACGGTCTGTGAACGGCTCAAGGCCGATCCGCGCACGGCGGATATTCCGATCATCATGATCACCTCGCTGGACGATACCGAAGCGCGGCTGCGGGGTCTGTCCTGCGGCGCGGACGAGTTTCTCTCCAAGCCGGTGACCGAACTGACGCTGCTGGCCCGGGTGCGCAGCCTGCTGCGGGCCAATTCGCGCAATGCCGAGCTGCGCATGCCGATGCAATCGCAGGCTGCGGCTGGGTTTGCCGATGCGCCCATGCCCTTCAAGCAGGCGCAGACCGAATGCGTGGGCCTGCTGATGGCGCAGGACGGCGTCGGGCACCGCTGGGCCCATGGTCTCGCCGACCGGATCCGCGAGGATGTGAAGTTTTTCACCCGCGCGCAGGCGCTCGAGGCCAGCAAGGATCAGGCGGCGGTCTTCGTGATCGAAGCGGATGCCCACCGGCCCGAAGCCGCGCTGGAGATCCTGACGGACCTGCGCTCCCGTCCGGCCACGCGCCATGCCCAGCAGATTTTCATGCTGCAACAAAGCCATCCGGAACTGGCCGCCCGTGCGCTGGATCTCGGGGCCGATGACGTGGTGATCGCGCCAATCTCGGTGCAGGAAATGGCCCTGCGCCTGCGCGCGCAACTGCAGCATAAACGGACAAGCGACCGACGCCGGAACGAGGTGACCGACCGGCTGCGTCAGGCGGTGATCGATCCGCTCACCGGCCTCTACAACCGCCGCTTCGCATTGGGGCAGCTTGCCACCATCGCGCGCGAGGCCGAAGGGTCCACCCGCAGCTTCGCGGTCCTGCTTCTGGATTTCGACCATTTCAAACAGATTAATGACAAGTTCGGCCATGCGGCAGGCGACAAGGTTCTAACCGATACGGCGAAACTGCTTCAGGCCCGGCTGCGCTCGCTCGACGTGATCGCCCGGATCGGTGGCGAAGAATTCCTGATGGTCCTGCCCGACACGGATCTGGACGAGGCCCAGCGCGTCGCGGAGCGGCTGCGCGCGGGCATCGATCAGGCCGAGATCACCCTGCCCGACGGGGTGACGCGGGTGCCGGTCACGATCAGCATCGGCCTGGCCATTGGCGGGCACCGGACCCCCGATGCCAGCGTGTCGGACCTGCTCGAAACGGCGGATCGCGCGCTCTACGCCGCGAAGTCCGACGGGCGAAACCAGGTATCGGTGGGCACGATCAGCTCCGCCGCGTAAGACCCCCCGGGTGCCGCCGGATGGCGGCAACCCCAAGCAGCGCGCAGCACCATCCCCTTGCGCGCCACACGACAGGGGCCGGAGCCCATTTCGGATCTGGCCCCCCTTTCGTCCAATCCAGCGCGTTTTAGTCCTTCGGGGGCTTGTCCCCACGGCGCGGCCGGTTCGCGCGTTCGCGCAGCACCTCTTCGACGCGGTCCGCATAGGCGACCCGCTCGGCATCGCTCATCTGAGCAATCGCACCGATCAGGGCGTTCCGACCCACGGCATTGCGCGCGGACATCGCCTCCGCCTGGGTCGTGAGCAGCGCCTCGAACTCTGCCGGATCGAAGGGCGCATTGCGCAGGCTGTCGAGCAACGCGCGGGTATGACGCCCGCGGGACCGGGGGCCCTGTGACGTCTCGGCCCGGTGCTGATCGAGCGCCTCTTTCAGGACATCCCGGCGTGTGTCATCCAGCGCCCGGATCAGCGGAAAGGGGCTGTCGATCGAGAGCGGTTTGCCCCCCGGCCCACGCGGCCCGCCCCCCAGCACGGCGCCGAGCACCAGCCCGACCACCAGCAGGTTGAGCGCCAGCGACCCATAGAGCAGCCAGCGCTGCTTGCGGCCCGGAGCCTTGGTCTGTGTCTCAGCTTCGGTCATCAGACCCCCTCCTCCAGCGCCAGATCGAAGGACCAGAGCACCGTTTCTGTCGTCGTCTCGCCGCTCAGCAGATCCGCGCTCAGCGAACTCAGTTCGGGCGCGAAGCCTGCGCCCAGCCCGATGCCGAGCACCAGCGAGGCTGCCAGGGCCGTCAAAGGGGCCAGAGCCCACCCTCCTCCGCGCGCGGTCTGAGCCTGCGGGCGGTGCAAGGGCACGACATTGGGCGCGGTCTGGTCCGACGCCGCCTCGGCCTGAACGGCGAGCCCATCGGCGGCGATGCGGTCGAGAAAGCCCGTATCCAGCATCGGCGGCCCGACCCGCGCCTCAGAGAGCAGCGCGTCCAGCTCAGCCTCGGGGATCGGGTCGATGTCACGTCTCCGGGTCATTCCGTAAATCCCAATTCTGCGCGGCGATGGCCCAGGGCCTTTGCCAGCATACGTTTGCCCCGGGAGGTCAGGCTTTCCACCGCCTCCACGGAGATCTCCATGATCCCGGCGATCTCGGGGTTCGACAACCCTTCGAGATGGCGCAAAACCACCGCCTCGCGTTGCCGCACCGGCAGATCCCCCAACGCGGCTTGCAGGGCCTCGGCCCGTTCCGCCTGGCTGAGGATCCGGTCCGCCGAAGGGGCCGGGTCGGGCATCTCGCCCGCCTCGTCCAGCGGCACCGAGCGTTTGCGGCGCAGCCGGTCCATGCAGGCATTGCGCGCCACGGTGTAGAGCCAGGTGCTGGGCGCAGCACCATCCAGGCGCCATTCCGGTGCGATCTTCCACAACTTCATCATGGCCTCCTGCGTGATGTCTTCGGCCTCCGCCCGGTCGCCGAGCAGCCGGTAGCACAACCGGAACACCCGGGGCGCGAGCCGGTCGGTCAGCCGCCGTGCCGCGCGCGGGTCCCCGGCCGCAAATTGCGCCAGCAACTCCGTGTCCGAAACCGCGGTCACCGAAAGAGAAAGGTCGGTCATGAAACGTGCCTAGCGCGTGCGGCGGGTCGGGGCCAGTGCGCGCGGCACTGGCCCCTCTGCCCAGTCAGATCCGGCTCAGCGGTCCATGTGACCACGGCCCGGGCCGCGCTTGCGCGCTGCGAATTCCTCTTCGCTGATGGCGCCGTCCCCATCGGTATCCAGCCCTGTGAACATGCGGCTGCCGCGCTCGGGCGTGCCGAATTCCTCGAGGCTGACCTGCCCGTCGCCATTCGCATCGACCCGCTCCAGCATCGCGTCGAGCCGACGTTCGGCCCGCTCGGCCTTGCGCGTCTCGGCGGCGGCGGCCATTTCTTCGCGGCTCACCTGACCATTGCCGTCGGCATCCAGTGCGGCAAAGCGCTCGGCAGTGGCCGCCTGCAGGTCGGATTGGGTGATCTGGCCGTCTCCGTTGGTATCAAGCTCCAAGAAATCCGGAGCGCCGCGATGGCCTGCACCGTCGCCGCGCGGCGCGGCCATGGCGATGGAGCCAGCGGTCAGCGCCACGAGCAACAGGGCGGTGGTGGGGACTTTTGCGGGGATCAAGGTTTTCATTTGGGTCTCCTTCTTTGTCTGCTCGGCCCCGGCATCTCCGGGACGTCTGTATGTAAAACGCGCCCCGGGCGAAGTTCCGTCGCGGGTATTCGCAAAAAAAGGAACAGGCCTTTTTTCGCGACATCCCGACGCAAGGCAATCTGTCAAAGGGTGTTTGGGCGACCAGCTTGGTAAGCTGAGGTTCGCGAACAGGGGTTGGGAGCTCCGCTATGACATTCGAAACACCGACGACGGAGCGTTTGCTTCGGCCGTCCCTCATACGTGGCTGGCGTCGGCGCTGTCCCAAATGCGGGTCCGGGCCGATGATGCGCAGCTATCTGCAGGTCCGCGAGAGCTGTGCGGTCTGCGGGCAGCAGCTGTCGGGACACCGAGCCGATGACGGCCCCGCCTATCTGACCATTCTCGTAGTGGGCCATTTGATGGCGCCGCTGCTGCATTGGTACTTCGTCACCTTGCGACCCGACCCTCTCAACATCATCGCCGTCTTCTCGGTCGGCTGCGTGGCGCTCTCGCTCTACTTGTTGCCGCGGCTCAAAGGGGCCATGGTCGGGTATCAGTGGGCCAAGCGGATGTATGGTTTCTCGGGATCGGAAACACCGGTCTCCTGACCTTCCGCCCCGGCCAGCGGCGGAGGAAGAATGGACAAAAGCGCGATCCGGCATGCGGCCACGGTGATCCTGATCCGGGATGCGGGCACGGTCCGTCCCAGCGTGCTCATGGGGCAACGGGGCGCCAAGGCCGCCTTCATGCCATCGAAATACGTCTTTCCGGGGGGCGCGGTGGATCCGGAGGATCGGTTCGGCACGACCCTCGCCCAGACCAACCCGGCCTGTCAGGGCAAGCTGGCCAAGGACGCCCGCGGCTGCACGCCCGGCGCGATCTTTGCCGCCGCCATCCGCGAGCTGTGGGAAGAGACCGGTCTGCGCCTGGGGCGTCAGCGGGCTGCACCGGCAGAGCTGGATGCAGAGCTTGGCGACAGCTGGCAGGCCTTTCTGCACAGCGGGGCGGAGCCGGATGCGCGCGCGCTGCGGTTCATCTTTCGCGCGATCACGCCGCCGGGACGGCCGCGTCGCTTCGATGCGCGGTTCCTGCTGGCCCCGGCCTCGGCCCTGATGGATGACCCGGATGATTTTTCCAAGGCCTCCGATGAGTTGAGCCATCTGCACTGGGTGCCACTGGCCAAGGCGCGGGCCCTCGATCTGCCCTTTATCACCGAGGTGGTTCTGGGCGAGGTGACCGGGGCCCTCCCCGCGCTGGAGGCTCCGGAAACGGTGCCGTTCTTTCACCATGACGACAGCCTGTCGCGCTTCGAACGGCTTTAGGCATTGATAAGGCCGGAGCGGACGCGTCCCCGGTCGCAAGGGATCCGGGGGCCGCGTCTGGCGTGCCAGACGCGGCGGTCGCGCCCGCTTTCAAGGGATGCGGGTTTGAGATGGGGTCGGGTTGCGCGCCGGTGAACGGCACGCCCGGGGGCCGCGCCCAAAGGCGCGGCCTGATCCGCCCTTAATAGGGCATGGGATGCGCCTTGTGGGCGGCATCGATCTCGGCCACGACCTCATCGGACAGGGTCAGATCGAGCCCGTTCAGGATATGCTCGAGCTGGGTCACCGAGCTGGCCCCGAAGAGGATCGAGCCCATGAAGGGCCGCGTCTTGCACCAGGCCAGGGACATCTGCGTCAGATCCAGCCCATGGGCCTGCGCGATCCCCGCATAGGCGTCCACGGCGTCCCAGACCCGGGGCGAAACCCGCCCGCCCAGATTGCCATTGATCGCCATGCGCGAGCCATCCGGCACCGCGCCGCCCTGATACTTGCCGGTCAAAAGCCCTGCGGCGAGAGGCGAAAAGGCCATCAACCCCACCTCTTCGTTCACGCACAGCTCGGCCAGATCCGTATCGAAAAGCCGCGCCAGCAGCGAGTATTCGTTCTGGATCGACACCACGCGCGGCAAGCCCTTGTCCTCGGCCATGCGCAGCCATTGGGCCGTGCCCCAGGCGCTCTCATTGCTGAGCCCGAAATGGCCGATCTTGCCCGCCGTCACGAGCTCATCGATGGTCACCAGCACCTCTTCCATATGCGCCATGGTGTCGGCACGGGACTGGCCACTGGGGTCAAAGCTCCAGTTCTGGCGGAAATGGTAGGAGCCGCGATTGGGCCAGTGTAGCTGGTAGACGTCGATATGATCGGTCTGCAACCGCCGCAGGGAGGCCTCAACCGCCTCGAGGATCGTCGCGCACGAGATCGGCGCGCCATCCCGGATCGCCCCGAGCCCCTCGCCCGCAACCTTGGTGGCCAGCACATACTCGCCCCGCCGCCCGGGATTTGCGGCGTTCCACTCCCCGATGATCGCCTCGGTATCGCCCGCGGACTCGGCGCTGATCGGGTTCACCGGATAGGCCTCGGCCGTGTCGATGAAGTTGATCCCGGCTTCCAGCGCCATCGAGATCTGGCGGTGCGCATCCGCGGTATCGGTCTGGGTGCCGAAGGTCATCGTCCCGAGACAGAACTCCGTGACCTGCGGGGCGCCGCGTCCAAGTGCATGTGTTTTCATTGCCGTCTCCTTGTCGGAGCGTCAGCCTAGCGCCCCGGGCGCGACGCGCAAGCGCGCGCTGGCCCGGCGCATCGGTCGCGTTGCGCGCGGGGGCGCGGCCTGCGACAGCTGGGCCATGCCCCTTTGGATCCCCGTCACGCTCTTTGCGGCCTTCGCCCAGAACCTGCGCTTCATGCTGCAGCGTCACCTCAAGGTCACGGGCCTGTCCACGGCCGGCGCGACCTTTGCCCGGTTCTTTTACTCGGCACCGCTCGTCGCGCTGATCGCCATGAGCTACGCAACCCTGCGCGACCTGCCCTTCCCGGAGCTGTCCGCCCGCTTCTGGATCGCCGCGACCCTTGGCGGCACCTCGCAGATCCTCGCCACCATGTGCGTCGTGGCACTCTTTGCCCATCGCAGCTTCGGCGTGGGGATCACCTTCAAGAAGACCGAGGTGATGCTGACCGCGCTGGTGGGCTTTGTCGTCCTCGGCGAAGCCGTGACCTGGGGCGGGGCGGCGGCCATCGCCGTGGGCTTTGTCGGGGTGGTGATCCTGTCGGACCCGCCTGATGCCAGCGGCGACTGGCGGCGCCTGTTGAACAAGGGCGTGGCGCTGGGGCTGGCCTCGGGGCTGCTCTTCGGGTTCTCGGCAATCGGCTATCGCGCAGCCTCCCTCGCGATCGACAGCACGGATGTCTTCCAGCGCGCCTCGGTCACCCTGATGTGCGTCACCGCCTTTCAAACCGCGCTCATGGCCGCCTATCTCGGCTGGCGCGAACGGGGCGAGATCACCCGCGTGGCCGCGTCGTGGCGCGTCTCGTCTCTGGTCGGGCTCACCTCGCTGGCGGGCTCGCTGGCCTGGTTCACCGCCTTCACCCTGCAGAACGCGGCCTATGTCAAAGCGCTGGGACAGGTCGAGCTGGTCTTTTCCTTCCTCGCCAGCACCTTCGTCTTCCGCGAGACCACCACCCCGCGCGAAATCCTCGGGGTCTGTGCCATCGTGGCGAGCGTTCTGCTGCTGGTGCTGACACTTTAGCGTTGCAGCCTCCCGCATGCGCCGCCACCCTGCGCAAAACGGGGCTGGATCGGGGCGCATATGACGGGCACGGCAGCGATCATCGGCAGTGGTGTGATCGGCAGCGGATGGGCCGCGCGCTTCCTGCTGGGCGGGTGGCATGTGCGGGTCTTCGATCCGGATCCCGGGACCGAAGCGCGCCTGTCGGACACCATTGCCCGTGCCCGGATCAGCCTGCCCGGGCTCTATGATACGCCTCTGCCGCCGCCCGGGCGGCTGAGCCTGCATGACACGATCCCCGAGACCGTCGCCGGGGCTGACTGGATCCAGGAGAGCCTGCCCGAGAGGCTGGATCTGAAACGCAAGGTCTTCCAGACGATCCAGGCGGCCTGCCCTCCAGAGGCGATCCTTGCCTCGTCCAGCGCGGGCCTCACGCTCGACGCGTTGCACGGGTGTGCCACCCGGCCCGCCCAGATCTGCAGCATCCGCCCCTGCGATCCGGTCTACCTGCTGCCGCTGGCCGAGCTGACCTGTCCCGATCCCGCGATGGAAGCCCGGGCCCATGCGGTGCTGACCGGGCTGGGCATGTCCCCGCTGGGCGGATCGGTAGCACAGGAACTGCAGGCGGCCCTGCTGCGCCGCGCGCTGGAACTGGTGCATGCGGGCACGGCCACGCCGGATCAGATTGATGAGGCCTTGCGGCTGGGCCTTGCCCCCCTCTGGTCTCAGGCCGGGCCCTTCGCCACCGCCGGAATGGGCGCGGGCCCTGCCCGGTTTGCCGCCGGGCCCGACCCCGCGTCCCCGCCCTGGACGGACAGCCCAAGCCCGGCCGACATCCCTGCCCTAATCCGCGCGCCCGCCGATACGCCCTCGCAAGCGAGCGCGCTGACAGCGCGGGACGCGGCGCTTGTGGGCGTGCTGCGTGCGCTCAAGGCCGAGGCGGTCGGGGCCGGAGCCGGGCTGGCCGCCACGGACCGGGCGCGGGTCCCGGCGCAGGGGGCGGATACGGCCCCCCTGCTGACGGCAGCGCGCACCGTGCCCCGGGATTGGGCCGACTATAACGGGCATATGACCGAGGCCCGCTATCTGCACGCCTTCGGCAATGCCACGGACCGCTTCATGGAGATCCTCGGCGTCGATGCCGCCTATCTGGCGTCAGGCGGGAGTTTCTTCACCGCAGAGACCCATATTCGCCACCTTGCCGAGCTGCGGATCGGGGCGGCGTTCGAGATCCGGACGACCTGCCTCGACGGGGCGGGCAAGCGCATGCATCTGTGGCACGAGATGCGTTGCGACGGGGTTCTGGTGGCCACGGGCGAGCATATGCTGATCCACGTGAGCCTCGAGACACGGCGCCCCGCGCCCCCCGCCCCGCCCGTGTCCGAAGCCTTGGCGCGGATTGCGCGCGCCCATGCCCGGCTGGCCACCGGTCCCGGGGTGGGCCGGGCGATCGGCGATCCGCGCTAGGTGCCGATACCGGTAGAAGCCGCTTGAGAACAAATACGGAACAAATTATCCTCATCCCATGGCGACTCGCAGTTTGACAAAAGCCGGGCTCCAGGCGGGCAGTCTGCATCAGCCCCCCCGCCCGGGGGTCGAGATCCTGCCCGAGATGACCCTTGCCCTGAACCGGGTGCATGAGCTGACCGGCCCGGCCCGCTGGTGTCTGGCCGCTCTGGTGGCCCGGGCGCGCACGGGGCCGGTGATCTGGATCACGCCGAGCTGGCACGCGGATCAGCTCAACCCCCAGGGGCTCGCGCCGATCTGCGACCCGCGGCGGATCCTCACGGTGACGATCGAGCGGAAGGAAGACCTGCTCTGGTGCATGGAGGAGGCCCTGCGCAGCGGGGCGGCCCCGCTGGTGGTGGCCGATCTGCCCGGGCCGCCGGGCCTGACGCCGGTGCGGCGACTGCATCTGGCCGCCGAGCAGGGCGGCACACGGCAAGAGATCGCGCCGCTCGGCGTGCTGCTGACCCCGGATCAGGGCGGCGCCGCCGGGATCGAGAGCCGCTGGTCGCTGATGCCCGCCCATGCCAGCCGTCACAGTGCCTGGACCCTGACCCGCCTGCGCGCCCGCAACGCCCCACCGGGGAGCTGGCGACTGACCGCGCCGCCAACCCCCGAAGGGGTCTGGCGCACCAGCCGGGCCTCGGCCAGCGCCTGAGCACACGGGCGATCATAAGCCCGGCATCCATCGCAATGCAGACTATGCGCCGCGCAGAACGCGGCTATCATCGGGCCATGAAAAGACGATTGTTCTTGTGTACGGCCCTAGCATGGCCGCTGGCGGCCCGGGCCGCGCCCACCCCCTATCAGCTCGCCCCACAAAGCGAGGTGGAATTCACCTTCTTTCTCGCAGGCGCGCCGAGCCGGGGCCGGATGCCCATTCTCGACGCGGATCTGCAGCTCGATTTCCGCCGGGTCTCGGCCTCGCGCGTGGATGTCACGCTCGACGCGGCCGGGGCGCGCACGAACCTGCCGCTGGCCAATGGGGCGCTGAAAGGGCCGAGCATCCTCGACACCAAGCGCTATCCGCGGATCCGCTATACCAGCTCTGCTGTGCGCGCCGAGGAGGGCGGGGCCCGCGTGTCGGGGGAGCTTGAGCTGCGCGACCAGCGCCAGCCCGTGACCCTGAGCGCGCGCTTCTTTCGCCAGCCCGACCGCGACCCCGGGGATCTCAGCCAGCTTGTGATCGAGCTGCGCGGGGCGCTCGACCGTTCGGCCTTTGGTGCGACGGGCTTTTCCGATCTCGTCGCGGACCGGATCGAGCTGCGCTGCCTCGCGACCATCAACCGGGCTGGCTGAGCTGCGGCATCTGCGCCCGTCAAAGCCCATCCTGGTTAACAGATCGGTAAGGTTTTGGTCGCAAAGGTTAATGCAGCCCCGCTGACCGGAGCCGCCATGACCACCCGCGCCCATACCGTCGCCTTCCAAGGCATCGACCCCCGTCCTGTTGAGGTGCAATGCGCCCTGAGCCCCGGTTTGCCGGGGTTTTCCATCGTGGGCCTGCCGGACAAGGCCGTTTCGGAGGCCCGCGAGCGGGTGCGCGCGGCGATGTCCGCCCTGGGCCTCGCGCTGCCCTCCAAGCGAATCACGATCAACCTGTCGCCGGCGGATCTGCCCAAGGAGGGCTCCCATTTCGATCTGCCGATTGCGCTGGCTCTCATGGCTGCGCTCTCGATCATCCCGCCCGAAGCAGCGGAGAACACGCTCGCCCTCGGAGAGCTGTCGCTGGACGGCACGCTGGTCCCTGTCCTCGGGGCGTTGCCCGCAGCTCTGGCCGCAGCCGAGAGCGGTCGGACGCTCCTGTGCCCCGAAGCCTGTGGCGCCGAAGCCGCCTGGGTGGGCGGCACATCGGTGCTCGCGGCCGGATCGCTTCTGGGCGTGATGCGCCACTTTACCGGCGCGGCGCGGCTGAGCCCGGCCCAGCCCGGCGAGGTCGTCGAGACTCCCAATGTGCCGGACCTGTCCGATGTGAAAGGGCAGGAACGCGCGAAACGCGCCCTCGAGGTGGCTGCCGCGGGACGGCATCACCTGCTGTTGGTGGGCTCGCCCGGTTCGGGAAAATCCATGCTGGCCAAACGCCTGCCCGGGATCCTGCCGCCACTCGACGCCGCCGAAGCGCTCGAAACCTCGATGGTCCACTCCCTCGCCGGTCTGCTGGATGCGGGCGGGATCTCGCGCTTGCGTCCCTTTCGCGATCCGCATCACACGGCCTCGAGGGCCGCGATGGTGGGCGGCGGGCGCTGGGCCCAGCCCGGAGAGATGTCGCTCGCCCATAACGGGGTGCTTTTTCTCGATGAGTTGCCCGAATACGCCCGAGATGTGCTGGAGAGCCTGCGCCAGCCCATCGAGACCGGCTCGGTCGTGGTGGCCCGGGCAAACGCCCATCTGCGCTATCCCTGCCGGTTCCTGCTGGTGGCGGCGGCCAACCCCTGCAAATGCGGGCATATGTTCGACCCGGCCCAGGCCTGCGGGCGCGCGCCGCTCTGCGGGGATGACTACATGGGACGGCTCTCCGGGCCGCTTCTGGACCGGTTCGATATCCGTCTCGATGTGCCTCCGGTCAGCTTCTCGGATCTCGATACACCGTCCCAGAGCGAGCGGTCCGAGACGGTGGCGGCCCGCGTGGCCGCGGCGCGCGCACGGCAGGCCGATCGGTTCGCGGGGCGCGACGGGGTGCGCGTGAACGCCGATGCGGAAGGCGCTCTTCTGGAGGAGATCGCGACGCCCGATGCAGCAGGGCGCGCCCTGTTGAGGGACGCGGCCGAACGCTTCGGGTTGACCGCGCGGGGCTATCACCGGGTGCTCAAGGTCGCGCGCACCATTGCCGATCTCGATGGCGCAGACCAGATCGCCCGACCGCATCTGGCCGAAGCGCTCAGCTACCGGGTGGTGATCCGCGAGACGGCCGCCTGACCCTCACGCCTTGCGCGCCTCGATCGCATCCCAGATCAGCGCCGCGCCATTGGTCCCGTCAAAGCGCTCCAGCTCCTGAAGGCCCGTGGGCGAGGTGACGTTGATCTCGGTGAGATAGGGACCGATCACGTCGATGCCGACAAAAATCTGGCCCTTCTCGCGCAGGAAGGGTCCGATGGCATCACAGATCTCGCGATCCCGCTCAGACAGGCCCACCGGTTCGGGCCGCCCGCCCACATGCATGTTCGACCGGGTTTCGCCCGCGGCAGGCACGCGGTTGATCGCGCCGATCGGCGCGCCGTCCACGAGGATGATGCGCTTGTCGCCCTGGGCCACATCCGGCAGGAATTGCTGCATGATCAGCGGCTCGCGATTGATCCCGGCAAAAAGCTCATGGAGAGAGTTCAGGTTGCGATCCTCAGCGGTCAGACGGAACACCCCCGCCCCGCCATTGCCATAGAGCGGCTTGAGAATGACATCGCCAAACTCCGCCTTGAAGGCTTTCAGATCGTCGAGATTGCGCGCGATCATGGTGGGCGGCGTCAGATCGGGAAATTGCAGGACCAGCAGCTTCTCGGGGGCGTTACGCACCCAGAAGGGGTCATTCACCACCAGCGTGTCCTCACCGGCCATGTCGAGCAGGTGGGTTGTGGTGATATACCCCATGTCAAAGGGCGGATCCTGCCGCAGCCAGACCACATCCATATCGGACAGATCAACCGTCTCGCGCGGGCCAAGCACTGCGGGATCCCCAACGACACGCTGGATCTCGGCCCAGTGGCCCGTGGCGCGCAGCCTGCCGCGGTCAAATGTCAGATCCGCCGGACCATAGACGAAAATCCGGTGCCCGCGCGCCTGCGCCTCTTCGGCCAGCCGAAAGGAGCTGTCGGCATCGATATCGACCTCTGTGATCGGGTCCATCTGAAAGGCAATCTTCATGGCGCGGGGCTCCTTCTGGCAGCATGCGCCTGTCTTGCCGCAGCAGGCAGGCCAGCGCAATGGCTGGCAACCTGCCGGAATTCACATGGTGATGTTCGGAATCACACGGAACCGGCCCATCCCGTCAAGGGCCGCGAGATCCACCCGCATATCCATCAAGGCCAGGTCCGGATGCGCCCCGACAAAGGCCTCGGCAGCTGTCTGAATGCGCGCAACCTGTGTCCAATGAAGGCTTTCGATGGCTCTTTCAAAACTGCTGCTCGATTTCACTTCGACAAAGACGAGCAAATCGCCGCGACGAAAGACCAGATCGATCTCGCCACCGCCCCCACGCCAACGCCGGGCCAGCAGAACACAGCCCCGGTCGCGATAGGCCCGTTCAATCCGCGCCTCGGCAGAGAGGCCCGAGAGATGGGCACGCTGTCCACGGTCGCGCAACGCGGCCTGTGCCGGGCGCGGGGTCACTTGGGGCAATGTCACATCCATACCCCAGCCTTCCACACAGGATTTAAGACTTGCCTAAGATCGCCAGGGCTTCCTTGTAGACCTGTCGGCGCGGCGCACCGGTGGCGGCGCTGACCTGGGCCACGGCGTCCTTTGCGCTCTGGCTTGCGAGCGCTTCG
This sequence comes from Dinoroseobacter sp. S375, assembly GCF_049800775.1. Classification (NCBI taxonomy): domain Bacteria; kingdom Pseudomonadati; phylum Pseudomonadota; class Alphaproteobacteria; order Rhodobacterales; family Roseobacteraceae; genus Dinoroseobacter; species Dinoroseobacter sp. S375. The sequence continues at coordinate 643,651 of NZ_JBNAFR010000001.1, forward strand.
GTGAGCATCTCCGTTATGTCCTCGGGTGAGATCTCTGCCGCTGCGGCGGGCCCCACCAGCACCACGATCTCGCCCTTTGGCGGGGCCTCGACCACCAGCTGAACCAAGTCGCCCAGGGCTGCGCTGCGGATCTCTTCGAAGCGTTTGGTCAACTCGCGGGCGATAACCGCCGCGCGCGCGGGTCCGAGGATCTCGGCCATGTCGGAGAGGCTTTTTTCCAGCCGTTTCGGGCTCTCGTAGAAGATCAGCGTCCCGGGCACCGCCGTCAGCGATTGCAGCACTTTACGCCGCGCGCCCTTGGCCGAGGGCAGAAACCCTTCGAAAAAGAACCGGTCCGTGGGCAGTCCCGCAAGGGACAGGGCCGTCACCGCCGCCGAAGGGCCCGGCGCCGCCGTGACCCCGTGCCCCGCCGCCCGCGCCACCTGTACCAGATCGTATCCAGGATCCGCGATCAGCGGCGTTCCAGCCTCGGAGGCATAGACCACCAGCGCCCCGGCCGCGAGATGATCCAGCACCTTGTCCCGCATCCTGGGGCCCGAATGGTCGTGATAGGCCAGAAGCGGGCGCCCGCCCACGGCCACCCCGTGCATGTCCATCAGCCGCCGCAGGCTGCGCGTGTCCTCGGCCACCAGCACCGTCGCCTCGCGCAACAGATCAAGCGCGCGCAGGGTGATGTCGCGGGCATTGCCGATCGGCGTTGTTACCAGAACAAGGTGGCCCGCGCGCGGGTCTGACATCGTTGCAATCCTCTTTTAGGCAAGCCGGGCAACGCCCGTTTACATAGCGCTATGCGCCCTTTAGGTTCGGCCAGTGACGACCACCCCTGTTCCTGACCCCGATGCGCGGAGACCCGCATGTTCCCTGTTTTCCTCAAAACGCGCAAGGCTCTGCGCGCCGCCGCCCTGACGCTGACGTGCTCGGTCGCGCTGGCGGCCTGCACGGTGCCCTCCGATATCGCGGGCGGTGGCCCTTCGATCAACGCCTCCAGGCCGGTGCCGGTGGCGCTGCTATTGCCCTATGGCACCGAGATTGCGAACCAGACCGGCCTCGCCCGCTCGCTTGAGAATGCCGCACGCCTTGCGATCGCCGATCTGAACGGGGTGACGATCGACCTCAAGGTCTATGCCACCGCGGGCAATGCCGAACAGGCCGCCGTGGTCGCACAAGAGGCCGTGGGCGACGGCGCCAAGATCATCCTCGGGCCGGTCTTTTCCGCCGCGGCCAATGCGGCCGGGGTGGCCGCGGCGCGCGCCAATATCAATGTGCTGAGCTTCTCGAACAACACGGATATCGCAGGGGGCAATGTCTTCGTGCTCGGCAACACCTTCGAGAACACGGCCCGGCGGGTCGTCTCCTATGCGGCGCAGCAGGGATCCGGGAATGTCTTTGTCGCCTATCCGCAAACCTCTGTCGGGACGGTCGGGCGCGATGCGATCCTGCAGGCCGTGGCCGAGACCGGCGCCACGGCGGCGGGCAGCATCGGCTATGAAGCCTCGCAAACCGGCGTGGTGAACGCGGTGCCGCAGATTGCCAGCGCCCTGCGCTCCAGCGGGGCGACCGCGCTGGTGATGACCGATGACACCTCGGGCAGCATCCCGCTCCTGTCGCAGCTTCTGCCCGAAAACGGCATCGACCCTGCCAGCACCCAGTTTGTCGGCCTGACCCGCTGGGATATCCCGGCCTCGAGCCTCGCACTGCCCGGCCTTCAGGGCGGGATCTTTGCCCTGCCCGACCCGGCGCTCAGCGCGCAATTCGCGGACCGCTACCAGGCGACCTATGGCGCCCCGCCCCACCCGATCGCCGGGCTGGCCTATGACGGGATCGCGGCCATCGGGGCGCTGGTGAGCACGCAACAAAGCCGGGCCCTGACCGGCGCGGCCCTGACCCAGGGGTCGGGGTTTGCGGGCGTGACCGGGGCCTTCCGCCTGCGCGCGGACGGCACGAATGAACGCGCCCTCGCCGTGGCGCGGATCACCAACCAGGCGGTGACCATCGTCTCACCCGCCCAGCGCAGCTTCGGGGTCGGAGGCTCCTAGGCCGGTGCGCACCGAAACCCCGGATGTGGGCGCGCGCACCGCGCCGACCACGCCCCCGCCCGCCCAGAGCTTGGGATCCGCGCTTGCCGAGCTGCCGCTCGTGGCGCCGCCCGCCTCTATCTTTGACATGGCCGGCATGCAGGCCAAGCTTGACGCGGCCTGCGCCGAGACGGCCTCGGATGCCAGCGCCACGCGGGCTGCGGTCGTGCGCCTGCTCAAGGAGGCCCGGGCCGACGGGCTGCGCGCCATCCGCGAAGGCTTCGACGCGGCCCCCTTCGCGGCGCGCGAAACCGTGCGCGCCTATGCCTACCTGACCGACGGGCTGGTCACCTCGGCGATCTATGTCGCCCGCCAGCACCTGCATCCGCTGCACACCCCGACCGGGGGAGAGCGGCTCTCGGTGATTGCGGTGGGCGGCTACGGGCGCGGGGAAATGGCCCTGCATTCCGACGTGGATCTGCTGTTTCTGACGCCCTACAAGATCACCCCCTGGGCCGAGAGCGTGATCGAGACAACGCTCTACATCCTGTGGGATCTCAAGCTGAAGGTTGGCCATGCCTCGCGCACGATCAAGGATTGCCTGCGGCTGGGGCGCGAGGATTACACGATCCGTACCGCCCTGCTGGAAAACCGGTTCCTCACCGGCGACGCGGCCCTGGCCGACGAGCTGCGCACGCGGCTGAAGACCGAGCTCTTCCAGGGCACCTCGCAGGATTACATCGAGGCCAAGCTCGAGGAGCGGGAACAGCGCCATATCCGCCAGGGTGGTCAGCGGTTCATGCTGGAACCCAATGTCAAAGAGGGCAAGGGCGGTCTGCGCGACCTGCAATCGCTCTACTGGATCGCGAAATATGTCCACGGGGTCGAGACCGTGGACGCGCTCGAGGAACTGGGCGTTTTTGCCCATGACGAGCATATCCTCTTCGACACGGCCGAGACCTTTCTCTGGGCGGTGCGCTGCCATCTGCATATCGTGTCGGGGCGGGCCACGGATCAGCTGACCTTTGATTTGCAGGTCGAGGTCTCGGACCGCATGGGCTTCAAGGACCGGGACGGGCGGCGCGGGGTCGAGCATTTCATGCAGCTCTATTTCCGTCACGCCACCAGTGTCGGCGACCTGACGCGGATCTTCCTGACCGCGCTGGAGGCCAGCCATGCCAAGCGCGAGCCGCGCCTGATCGGTCTCTTGAAACGGTCGCGCAAGAAGAAGGTGAAGGACAGCTACGAGATCCGGCAGAACCGGATCGCCATCGCCGATCCGGACAGCTTCTTCGCCGATCCGGTGAACATCCTGCGGATCTTCGAGGAAGCCCTGCGCACGGGCTACCTGCTGCACCCGGACGCGATGCGGCTCATCAAGGCCAACCTGTCCCTCTTGGACAAGACTGTGCGGTCGAACAAGGAAGCCAACCGGATCTTCTTTGACACGCTGCTCAAGCACGGCAATCCCGAGCGCGCCCTGCGCCGGATGAACGAGCTCGGCGTGCTGGGCACGCTCATCCCCGAGTTCCAGAAGATCGTCGCGATGATGCAGTTCAACGTCTATCACCAGTACACGGTGGACGAGCATATCATCCAATGCATCTCGAACCTCGCCCAGATCGAGCGTGGCGAGCTGGTCGAGAGCCTGCCCGTGGCGAGCCGGATCCTGAAGGGCGGCGTGGATCGCAAGGTGCTCTATACCGCGATGCTTCTGCACGATATCGGCAAGGGCCGGCCCGAGGATCACTCGGTCGTGGGCGCGCAGATCGCCCGCAAGGTCGCGCCGCATATGGGGTTCAACGCGAAGGATTGCGAGACGGTCGAATGGCTGGTGCGCTATCACCTGTTGATGTCGGACATGGCGCAGAAGCGTGACATCTCGGACCCGCGCACCATCCGCGATTTCGCCAAGGCCGTGCGCAGCCGCGAGCGGCTCGACCTGCTGACCGTCCTGACGGTCTGTGACATCCGCGGGGTCGGACCGGAAACCTGGAACAACTGGAAGGCCCAGCTGATCCGCGCCCTCTATCGCCAAACGGCGGAGGCGCTGGAAAACGGGCTCGAGGATCTCAACCGCGAGACGCTGGAAACCGAGGCCAAGCGGGCCCTGCGCGCCGCGCTCAGCGATTGGCCCCGCAAGGACCTGCGGGCCGAGACCGCACGCCATTACGGCCCCTATTGGCAGGGGCTGCCCGCAGATGCCCATGTGGCCGTGGCCAACCTGTTGCGCGGGATCGAGGATGACGAGGTGCGGCTCGACCTGACCCTCGACGTGGATCGCGACGTCACGCGGATCGCCTTTGCCATGTCCGACCATCCGGGCATCTTCGCCCGGCTCGCCGGGGCACTGGCCCTGGTCGGCGCGAATGTGGTCGATGCCCGGACCTATACCACCAAGGATGGCTATGTGACCGCCTGCTTCTGGGTGCAGGATGCCGAGGAGAAACCTTACGAGGAATCCCGCCTGCCCCGCCTGCGCAAAATGATCGACAAGACGCTCAGCGGCGAGGTCGTCACTCGCGAGGCCCTGGTCAGCCGGGACAAGGTCAAGAAACGCGAGAGCCAGTTCCGCTTCCCGACCTCGATCAGCTTCGACAATGAAGGCTCGGAGATCTACACCCTCATCGAGGTGGATACCCGCGACCGTCCCGGCCTGCTCTTTGATCTGGCCCGCACCCTGGCGGAGGCGAATATCTATGTCGCCTCGGCCCAGATCGCGACCTATGGCGCGCAGGTGGTGGACACCTTCTACGTCAAGGACATGTTCGGGCTGAAGCTGCATGGCGCCTCGAAACTCGCCACGATCGAGAAGCGCCTGCGCGCCGCGATCGAGAACGGGGCCGAGCGCGCACAGTCATGACCCGTGAGCCTGCCTCGCGCCGCCCGAGGGCGCGGCGATGAAACCGATCCGCCTGATGGCGGGGTTCATGACCGTGGGGCTCTGGACCATGGCGAGCCGGGTGCTGGGCTTTGTCCGCGACATCCTGCTGGCGAGCCTGCTCGGGGCGGGGCCGGTCGCGGATGCGTTCTTCGTCGCCTTCTCGCTGCCCAACATGTTCCGCCGGTTTTTCGCCGAGGGCGCGTTCAACATGGCCTTCGTGCCGATGTTTTCGAAGAAGCTCGAAGCCGGGGAGGATGCGGACGGCTTTGCCCGGGACGCGTTGTCCGGGCTGGCGCTGATCCTGATCGCCTTCACGCTGGTGGCATTGGCGGCTATGCCCTGGCTGGTGCTGGCCATGGCCTCGGGCTTTGCGGGGGATGCGCGGCTGGACCTCGCGGTCGGGTTCGGGCGGATCGTCTTTGTCTATATCCTGTTTATCTCGCTGGCCGCGCTCCTGTCCGGGGTGCTCAACGCGACGGGGCGTTTCGCGGCGGCGGCGGCGGCGCCGGTCCTGCTGAATGTGGTGCTGATCACCGTGCTGCTGATCGCCCAGACCGGTGTGCTGGCCGAGACGCTGACCCTGCCCGCCCCCGGTGGGGCCGAGATCGCCGGGCTGCATCACGGGACCATGCTGGCCATCGGCGTGGTGATCGCGGGCATCGCGCAGCTCTGGCTGCTCTGGCGGGCGGCGGCAAAGGCCGGGTTCGACCTGCGCCCGCGCCGCCCGCGGATGACGCCCGAGCTCAGGCGTCTGGCCATCATCGCCGCCCCGGCTGCGCTGGCCGGGGGCGTGGTGCAGGTCAACCTGCTGGTCGGGCGGCAGGTGGCGAGCTTTTTCGACGGGGCGATTGCCTGGCTGACCTATGCGGACCGGCTTTATCAACTGCCCCTCGGGGTGGTGGGTATCGCCATCGGCGTGGTGTTGTTGCCGGATCTGTCGCGCCGCTTGCAGGCGGGCGATACCGCCGGGGGGCGCGACGCGTTCAACCGGGCGGGCGAGATCTGCCTGACGCTCACGGTGCCCGCTGCCGTGGCGCTGGTCGCGATCCCCGAGGCGCTGATCTCGGTCCTGTTCGAGCGCGGGCGCTTCACCGCCGAGGACACCGCCGCCACCGCGCTCGCCGTTGCGGTCTATGGCATCGGCCTGCCGGCCTTTGTGCTGCAAAAGGTGTTCCAACCGCTCTATTTCGCGCGCGAGGATACGCGCACACCCCTGCGCTTCGCGCTTTGGGCCATGGTGGTGAACGCGGTCGTGGCGGTCTGCCTTGCGCCGGTCATCGGCTATATCGCCGCCGCGCTCGGGGCGACGCTGGCGGGCTGGGCCATGGTCTGGCTCCTCTGGCGCGGCACCCGCAGCCTTGGCGAGGCTGCGGCCATCGACGCGCGCTTTGCCCAGCGGATCTGGCGGATCGTGCTGGCCTCGCTCGCCATGGGCGCGTTGCTCTGGGGGGCGGAGATGCTGCTGGCCGAGGCGCTGCGCACGCCGACCCTGCGCTACGGGGCACTGGCCCTGCTGGTGGGCTTCGGGATTGTGAGCTACGGGGTGATCGGCCACCTGATCGGAGCCTTCCGGATCTCCGAGATCAAGGGCGCCCTGCGCCGCAAGCGCGCCTGAGACGTCGCCCCTAGCGCTTGCGCAGTTTGGCCAGCACGCGGTTCCAGCCGCCCGGCACCAGCACGAAGCTGAGCCCGAACCCGGCGACGAACCCGCTCAGATCGGCGACCCAATCCATGCCCACCTCGAAGAAGATCGCAAAGATCAGCTGGATCCCCAGCAGCATCCCGATCAGCGAGAAGGCCCGGTATTGCTGCCCCCCGGTGGCGATCAGCGACACCCAGAGCAGGAACGTATAGGCCCCGATCAACCCGTACACCCCGGGATACCCCCCGATCAGCGGCAGCTCTGCATCCAGCAGCAGCCCGTAGACCAGCGCCCCGGCGATGGCCGAGGCCCAGAAGATCGTCAGGAAGGCGAGCCCGCCGAACACCTCGGACACCATCTTGCCCATGGCCAGCACGAAGATCGCAACGAAGACCGCATGGGTCAGGCTCGCATGGATCAGCGGATAGGTCAGAAAGCGCGCCATCTGCTCGGGCGGGAAGCGGCCATTGGCCAGCATCCAGTCAAAGACCTGATCCACGAAGCCGAAATCCCGGATCGCCGCCAGACGCCAGCCCACGGCCTCGGGTCCCCCGAGGATCCCCCGCGCACCGAGGCTGAACAGCGCCTCGATCCCGATCACCACGACGGCAAGGGCCACCACCAGCGGCGGCAGCGGATTGAAGGGCGATTCCGGGGTGGGTGTCATCTTGCTTGCGGGCCTTTGCGTCACGGCGGCTGGTTGACGAGTGCTGGGGCCATGGGTAAGCGACGCAACGGGGCGCGTCCAGCCCGCCCAGCCCCGGAAGACCGACCACAAGACCCACCGCGCACGCCCCGTGCCCCGCCGCCAGATCGAAAGGCCCGCCATGACCGAGACCGAAACCAGCTTCACCCCGCGGGTCTTCTCCGGCATCCAGCCCTCGGGCGGTCTGACCTTGGGCAACTATCTCGGCGCGATCAAACGCTTCGTGGACATGCAGGAAAGCGGCATCCAGACCCTCTATTGCATGGTCGACCTGCACGCGATCACCGTCTGGCAGGACCCCGCGGACCTGACCCGCAACACGCGCGAGCTGGCCGCGGGCTATCTCGCCGCCGGGATCGATCCGAGCAAGTCCATGCTCTTCAACCAGAGCCAGGTGCCCGAGCACGCCCAGCTCGGCTGGATCTTCAACTGCGTGGCGCGGATGGGCTGGATGAAGCGGATGACCCAATTCAAGGACAAGGCGGGCAAGAATGCCGAGAACGCCTCGCTGGGCCTGTTTGGCTATCCGGCGCTGATGGCGGCGGACATCCTGATCTATCACGCGACCCATGTGCCCGTGGGCGAGGACCAGAAGCAGCATATCGAGCTGACCCGGGACATTGCCGCGAAGTTCAACCACGATTTCGGCGTCGATTTCTTCCCGCTCACCGAGCCGGTCATCGAAGGCGCGGCCACACGGGTGATGTCCCTGCGCGACGGGTCCAAGAAGATGTCGAAATCCGACCCTTCGGATATGAGCCGGATCAACATGACCGATGACGCGGACACGATCGCCAAGAAGATCCGCAAGGCCAAGACCGATCCCGAGCCCCTGCCCGAGACCGCCGAAGGCCTCAAGGAGCGTCCCGAGGCGCGCAACCTCGTGAATATCTACGCCGCCCTGTCGGATCAGAGCGTGGATGCGGTGATCGCCGAGCATGCGGGCGCGCAATTCGGCGCCTTCAAGCCGGCGCTGGTAGATCTGGCCGTGGACAGGCTCGCCCCGATCTCCACCGAGATGGCGCGGCTGATGAATGACCCCGCCGAGATCGACCGCCTGCTGGGTCAGGGGGCCGCGCAGGCCCGCGAGATCGCGACGCCGATCCTCGACAAGACCTATGACATCGTCGGCATGGTCCGGAGCTGAGACACACAAATTCGCACAAAGGGCGTGCTGTGCTGCGCCTTTTGTGATCAGGCGCAGAGCTTTAGGTTCCTTACTGAAAGGAGACCTGCCATGTCTGCGACCGATCTCGACACTGCCCCCAGCCGGACGCCCGCCAATGGGGCGCCGGTGCCCACGTTGGGTCATGTCCACCTCAAGGTGGCCAATCTGGACCGGGCTCTGGGTTTTTACCGCGACCTGCTCGGCTTTGAAGTGATGGAGCGGATGGGCGAGGACGCGGCCTTCCTCGCCTCGGATGGCTACCACCACCATCTTGCCCTCAACACCTGGGAGACCCGGGATGCCAGCCCTCCGCCCGCGGGCCATACCGGGCTCTATCATACGGCGTTTCTCTACAAGGACCGGGCGGATCTGGGCGCGGTGGTCCAACGGGTCCTCGATGCGGGCTACCGACTCGATGGGGCGGCGGATCACGGGGTGAGCGAGGCCGTCTACCTGCGCGATCCCGACGAAAACGGCGTCGAGCTCTATCGCGACCGCCCGCGGAGCGCCTGGCCGCGCAAACCGGACGGATCGCTCAAACTATCGAACCAGCGTCTTGATATCGCGGCGCTTTTGGCAGAGGCGCGCAGGGAACAATCCTAGCGCCTACACAAAACTGTTGCGATTTGCGCATATCGGATATGCGCATAGGGGTTGGCAAACGCGCGCGCATCCTCTAACTAACACGCTCCGACAAAAATCGTGGAGGCAACCATGGCGTATCTGAACGCAAAACCGCAATCCGTGCGGTCTGTACCGACGACCCCGAATGAAAAGTCCGTATCCCCGGACGAGGTCGTCAAAACCCCGGCTGGCCCGGGTACCATGAATTACCAGCTGGGTTTCGCAGCAGGCTGAGACCCGCATATGAGTTTTGGCGAGGCGGCCCGGACCGCCTCGCCCCATACGACCCCTGCCCCTGAAGACCGCTCCGACGCGCTTCCCGGCCCCTCCCGAAAATCGATGGACCTCGCCCCCCGACGCCCCTAGCGTGCGGCCCAGGAGGACGCGACATGGCGACGGGCACCAATATCCACACCTATTTCCAAGGCCGCTGGCACAAAGGCGATGTCCCGATCATGCGCGCAGCGGATCACGGATCCTGGCTCGGCAGCACGGTGTTTGACGGCGCGCGCTATGTGAACGGGCTGGTCCCGGATCTGGAAGCACATTGCGCCCGGGTCAATGCCTCGGCAGAGGCGCTGATGATCACGCCCACGGTCACCACCGCCGAGATGGTCGCGCTGACCCATGAGGGGCTGGCGCTCTATCCCAAGGACGCCGCCGTCTATATCCGCCCGATGTACTGGGCGCTCGATGGCGGGCCGCTGGCGGTCGCGCCGAAAGAGGGCGCCACGGGCTTTGCGATCTGCCTCGAAGAGATCCCCATGGCCCCGCCCGAGGCCGCCACCACCCTGACCCGGACGCAGTTCCGCCGCCCGGTGCTGGAGGACAACCTGACCAATGCTAAGGCGGGCTGCCTCTACCCCAACAACGCGCGGATGCTGATGGAGGCGAGCCGCAAGGGGTTCGGCAATGCGCTGGTGGCCGACGCCATGGGCAATGTCGCCGAGAGCGCCACGTCGAACGTATTCATCGTGCGCGACGGAACGGTCCTGACCCCGATCCCGAACGGCACGTTTCTGGCCGGGATCACCCGGGCCCGGCATATGGCGAACCTGCGGGCCGACGGGGTCGAGGTGGTCGAGACCGTGCTGAGTTTCGAGGATGTGACCGCCGCGGATGAGGTCTTTCTGACCGGCAACATGATGAAGATCACCCCGGTCACCGCCTTTGACGCGCGTCAGTACCAGGTGGGGCCGATCACACGCCGGGCGCGCGAACTCTATTGGGACTGGGCGCATTCGGCCTGACCGCGACGCGCGAGGTCCCGTGGCATATCCGTTGCCATCCCCCCCGGCATTCGCCATGATGAGCTTCGGACTGGAGGCCCCCAATGCGCAAGTTTCTCGTCGTTCTCGATGACAGCCGTGAATGTTTGAATGCCATGCGCTTTGCCGCAATGCGTGCCGCAAGCACCGGTGGCGGTGTGCAGATCCTGTCGGTGATTCCCCCCGACGAGTTCAACCACTGGATCGGTGTGAGCGAGGTGATGCGCGAAGAGAGCCGCGAGCGCATCGTCGCCCATTTCGAGGTGTTTGCGAAGTGGATGCGCGACAAGCAATCCATCGACCCCGAGCTTGTGATCCGCGAGGGCGAGCCCGTGGACGAGATCCTCGGCCAGATCACCACCGACCGCGAGATCGGCGTGCTGGTGCTGGGCGCGGGCACGGGCCGCAAGGGCCCCGGGCCGCTGGTCTCGGCGCTGGTGAAATCCTCGGGCACCCTGCCCGTGCCGCTCACCATCGTGCCGGGCGAGCTCAGCAAGGACCAGCTCGAGGCGGTTTGCTAGGCCCTGTCCAGCAAGCTTCGCCCCTTTTTCGCGCCTTGGGTGATTTAGAATCGTTCCAACTTCTTGACCCCGCGCGCCGGGCAGCGCATATAAGGGTCAACCCGAACGGAGGCCGTCCATGTTTATTCAGACCGAATCCACGCCGAACCCGGCGACCCTGAAATTCCTGCCCGGCCAGACCGTTCTGGAAACCGGCACTGCCGACTTCCCGTCGGTGGACGCCGCAAGCGCATCGCCCCTCGCAGGCCGCATCTTCGCAGTGGACGGAGTGACCGCCGTGTTCTTCGGAACCGACTTCGTCACTGTCACCAAGGCCGATGCGGTCGAGTGGGACCATATCAAGCCAGCCGTCCTCGGCGCCGTGATGGAACACTACCAATCCGGCGACGCGGTCATGACCGGAGAGGCCAGCGCGCCGGCCGGTCACGCCAGCCATGATGGGCCCGACTCCGCGATCGTGGGGCAGATCAAGGAACTGCTCGACACCCGCGTCCGCCCCGCCGTGGCGCAGGATGGTGGCGACATCACCTTCCACGGGTTTGATCGCGGCATCGTCTACTTGCACATGCAGGGGGCCTGCGCGGGCTGCCCCTCTTCGACCCTGACGCTGAAAATGGGGATCGAGAACCTGCTGCGCCACTACATCCCCGAAGTTCTGGAAGTCCGCCCCGTCGCGGCCTGACCCCTTTGGGACCGGTTCTTGCCTTCGATACCGCGGCCGCGCATTGCGCGGCTGCTTTGCTTTGGGACGACGAGAGCCGCGTCTCGCGGATCGAGCCCATGGCCAGAGGGCAGGCCGAACGGCTGATGCCGCTCCTCAAAGAGGTGCTGGCCGAGGCCGGGATCGGCTGGGCCGACCTGACCGCGCTGGGCGTCGGGATCGGACCGGGCAATTTCACCGGCATCCGGATCTCCGTGGCGGCGGCGCGCGGGCTCGGGCTGGGTCTCGCGGTGCCGGTGGTCGGCGTATCGACGCTGGAGGCGCTGGCGCTCGGGGCCGAGGGCCCCGCGCTGGTCTGCCTCGATGCCCGGCGCGGCAATGCTTATCTGCAGGGCTTTGGCGCGGATGGTGCGGCGCTCGCCCCGCCGGTCATGGCCCCCGTCGAGACAGCCGCCCTGCCGGGAACCGGCCCCGCCCCGCTCTGCCTCGGTGATCTGGCACCAGAGCTCGCTGCGCGCAGCGGCGGGACGGTTGTCCTGCCCCGCCAGCCCCTGCCCGAGGCCATTGCCCGCATCGCCGCCCGGCGCGCGCGCCCGGACCTGCCGCCGCCCGCGCCGCTCTACCTGCGGCCCGCGGATGCCGCCCCGGCCAAACCCGCCCCGGCCCTGCTCACCCCGTGATGGAGCCGGTGGTCATGGCTGCGATCCACGCGGCCTCTTTCACCACCCCGCGGCCTTGGTCGGCGCTGGAATTCGCCGATCTTCTGGCCCGTCCCGACAGTTTTCAGGTGGCGGTCCCGGCGGGCTTTGCCATCGGCCAGTCCCTCGGCCCAGAGGTCGAACTGCTCACGCTCGCCGTGGACCCGTCCCAACGCCGCCGGGGTCTCGCCCGGGTCCTGATGGGGGCCTTCCACGACACGGCCCGGACCCACGGCGCCGTGGACGCCTTTCTCGAGGTGGCTGCCGAAAACGCCCCGGCCCGCGCGCTTTACGCGGCCTGCGGCTACACGCAGGCGGGACGGCGACGGCGCTATTACCGGCACCCGGACGGCACCCGCAGCGACGCGCTGATCCTGCGACGGAGCCTTGCGCAGGACTGACGCAATGTCACCCGCCCAAGCCTCGGGCATTCGCCCGCAAATCGCGCGCCCGGACCCGGAATCCTGTTGACCTTACCCGGAGGCCCCGCCTTACTTGGCCCGATCATTCGATCTGCTTGTGCGTGCAGGGTGACCCGAGTCAGAGGCACCCGCAGCCCGAAACCAACTGGGAGACGTAAGATGACCATGATGCAGAAACTGCTCGGTGCCGCTGGGGCAATGGCGCTGTCCGCCGGCGCGGCCTATGCCGAGCCCGCGCTGATTTTCGATCTGGGCGGCAAGTTCGACAAATCCTTCAACGAGGCGGCCTATACCGGCGCCCAGCGCTGGGTCGAAGAGACCGGCGGCAGCTACCGCGAGATCGAGCTGACCTCCGAGGCCCAGCGCGAGCAGGCCCTGCGCCGCTTTGCCGAGGCGGGCAACAACCCCATCGTCATGACCGGCTTTGCCTTCGGCAACGTGCTGGGCGAGGTGGCACCGGATTACCCGGATACAAGCTTTGCGATCATCGACATGGTCGTGGACGCCCCGAATGTGCGCTCGGTCGTGTTCAACGAGCATGAGGGCTCGTACCTCGTGGGCATGATGGCGGGCATGGCCTCGGAATCCGGCACCGTGGGCTTCATCGGCGGCATGGATATTCCGCTGATCCGCAAATTTGCCTGCGGCTATGCCCAGGGCGTCAAGGCGGCCAACCCCGAGGCCACCGTGATCGAGAACATGACCGGCACCACCCCGGCGGCCTGGAATGACCCGGTGAAGGGCGGCGAGCTGACCCGTGCCCAGATCAGCCAGGGCGCGGATGTGGTCTATGCCGCTGCGGGCGGTACCGGTGTGGGCGTGCTGCAGACCGCCGCGGACGAGGACATCCTCTCGATCGGCGTGGACAGCAACCAGAACTACCTCTTCCCGGGTGAGGTCCTGACCTCGATGCTCAAGCGCGTGGACAACGCCGTCTATGAAGCCATGTCCGACGGCCCGGGCTTCGAGACCGGCTTCCGCGTGCTCGGCCTCGCCGAAGAGGGCGTTGGCTATGCGGTGGACGAGTTCAACGCAGATCTGGTCACCGAGGACATGATGGCCGCCGTGGAGGCCGCCAAGGCCAAGATCATCTCCGGCGAGATCACCGTCCATGACTACATGTCCGACAACACCTGCCCGGTGATGTAAACCAGACGCAAACGACACGACCGGTGCGCGCGGGCCCTCTGGCTTGCGCGCGCCAGATCAGAACGGGGTGGGGCATATGGCAGACACGCAGGCGCCCGCGATTGAACTTCGCGGCATTTCCAAAGCCTTCGGGCCGGTCCAGGCCAACAAGGACATCTCAATCCGGGTCATGCCCGGGACCATCCACGGGATCATCGGCGAGAATGGCGCGGGCAAGTCCACGCTGATGAGCATCCTCTACGGGTTCTACAAGGCCGATGCGGGCGAGATCTACATCAAGGGCGAGCTGACCCAGATCCCCGACAGCCAGGCCGCGATCCGCGCCGGGATCGGCATGGTGTTCCAGCATTTCAAGCTGGTCGAGAATTTCACGGTGCTCGAGAATGTCGTGCTCGGCGCCGAAGAGGGCGCGCTGTTGCGCCCGTCGCTGGCCAAGGCGCGCAAGCTCCTCAAGGAGCTGTCGGATGAATACGAGCTCAACGTGGACCCGGACGCCCTGATCGAGGATCTGAGCGTCGGCCACCAGCAGCGGGTCGAGATCCTCAAGGCGCTGTATCGCAAGGCCGATATCCTGATCCTGGACGAGCCCACGGGGGTGCTGACCCCGGCCGAGGCCGACCACCTGTTCCGGATCCTCGAAGGGCTCAAGGCCGAGGGCAAGACGATCATCCTGATCACCCACAAGCTGCGCGAGATCATGGAGACCACGGATACGGTCTCGGTCATGCGCCGCGGCCAGATGACCGCCACGGTCAAGACCGCTGAAACCAGCCCGGAACAGCTCGCCGAGCTGATGGTGGGGCGCAAGGTCCTGCTGCGGGTGGACAAGACCCCGGCCCAGCCCGGCGCCCCGATCCTTCAGGTCGAGAACTTGCGCGTGGTCGATGATCAGAGGGTCGAGCGGGTCAAGGGGATCTCGTTTGACGTGCGCGCGGGCGAGGTGCTGGGCATTGCCGGGGTGGCCGGGAACGGCCAGTCCGAACTGCTCGAGGTGCTGGGCGGGATGATCACCGCCACGGGCCGCGTGGTCCTGAACGGGACCGAGATCGACCTGAGCGGCAAGCATTCCAACGGCAAGACCCGGCGCGCGCGCGGCATCGCCCATGTGCCCGAGGATCGGCAGGCCGAGGGCCTGATCATGGAATACCACGCCTGGGAAAACGTCGCCCTCGGCTATCACGAGGACCCCGCCTTCAATCGCGGTTTTCTGATGGATAACAAGGCGATCCGCACCGATGCCGAGGGCAAGATCGCCCGGTTCGACGTGCGCCCCGCCAATTGCTGGCTCTCGGCCAAGAACTTCTCCGGCGGCAACCAGCAGAAAATCGTGCTCGCGCGCGAGATCGAACGCAACCCCGAGCTTCTGCTCGTGGGGCAGCCCACGCGCGGCGTGGATATCGGCGCGATCGAATTCATCCACCAGCAGATCATCGCCCTGCGCGACGCGGGCAAGGCCATCCTCTTGGTCTCGGTCGAGCTGGAGGAAATCCTCGCCCTTTCGGACCGGGTCGCGGTGATGTTCGACGGCCAGATCATGGGCGAGCGCCCGGCCCATGCCACCAACGAGAAGGAGCTCGGGCTCCTGATGGCCGGGATCACCGACACCCAGACGGAGGTTGCCTGACATGGACCGCATGCCGAAATGGGCCGATGCCCTGCTGGTGCCCCTGCTCAGCGTTCTGATCGCCTTCGTGATCTCCGGGCTGGTGATCGTGGCCATTGGCGAGAACCCGTGGGAGGCGCTCAAGCTGATGATCACGGGCGCGCTCGGCTCCACCTATGGCTGGGGCTATACCCTTTATTACGCGACGAATTTCATCTTCACCGGCCTCGCGGTGGCGGTGGCCTTCCACGCCCGGATGTTCAATATCGGCGGCGAGGGTCAGGCCATGCTGGGCGGGCTCGGCGTGGCGCTGGTCTGTCTCTACCTGCCCCTGCCCCACTGGATCCTGATCCTGCCTGTGGCGATCATCGGCGGCGCGGTCTTTGGCGCGGCCTGGGCGGCGATCCCCGCCTATCTGCAGGCCAAGCGCGGCAGCCATATCGTGATCACCACGATCATGTTCAACTTCATCGGGGCCGCTCTGCTGAACTACCTGCTGGTCAATGTCCTGCGCCCCGAGGGGAACATGGATCCGGCCACGGCGAAATTCCCCGAGGGCAGCCACCTGCCGACGCTTCATGACCTGCTGGCCCCGCTGGGGATCGAGTTCTCGCGTTCGGCCCCGGCCAATGTCAGCCTACTGATCGCGCTCTTGGCCTGCTACCTCTTCTGGCTGCTGATCTGGCGCACGCGGCTCGGCTACGAGATCCGGACCTATGGCAATTCCGAGACCGCCGCCGTCTATGCGGGCTACGGGCCGACCAAGATCATCATGGCCGCCATGCTGATCTCCGGCGGGCTTGCGGGCATGATGGCGATCAACAACGTGATGGGCGAGGCCGAGCGGCTGGTGCTCAACGCGGTCGAAGGCGCGGGCTTCATCGGCATTGCCGTGGCGCTGATGGGACGGTCGCACCCTGTGGGCGTGTTCCTCGCCGCGATCCTCTTCGGCTTCCTCTATCAGGGCGGCGCCGAGCTGGCGCTCTGGACCAGCATCCCGCGCGAGTTGATCGTGGTGATCCAGGCCCTCGTGATCCTCTTCACCGGGGCGCTCGACAACATGGTCCGGATGCCGGTTGAGAAGGTCTTCATGGCGCTGAACAAGCGCAAAGCCGCCAAAGCCGCGTCGGAGCCTGCGGAGTGATGGCCGTGTTCTGGGACTACCTGCCTGCGCTGCTCGCGGCCTGGGGCATCCAGCTGGTGGGCGTAATGTCCCCGGGGCCCTCGGTGGCTCTCTTGCTGGGGGTCGGAACGGCACAGGGCGCGCGTGCGGCGCTCCTGACCTGCGCGGGCATCGCAAGCGGATCGATCATCCTCTCTCTCTCAACCGTGCTCGGCCTGACAGTGATCTTCGCCCAACTGGCAGAGGCGATGCTGGTCCTGAAACTGCTCGGCGCGGGCTATCTCGCCTGGCTCGCCTTTGGCGCCTTTCGCCGGGCCGTGAGCCCGCCTCCCCCGCCCAGCCCGACCAGCGTACGGGCTTCGGCCACGCGGTTGGCGCGGCGCGGTTTCCTGCTCCAGGTGACGAACCCCAAGGCGATCTTCTTCTGGATCGCCATCGCGAGCCTTGGTGGACTGGCCGCCGCCCCCTGGCCCGTGATCGCGGTCTTCGTTGCCGGAGCCTTCCTGAATTCCTTTATCGGCCACGGGCTCTGGGGGTTGGTCTTTGCCTCCCCGCCCATGCGGCGCCTCTACCTCTCGGGGCGGCGTTGGGTCGAGGGCGCGCTGGGCGCGTTCTTCGCCTTTGCCAGCTACAAACTTCTGACGACGAGGATCTGAGCCATGGATTTCGCCACCCTCCTGCAGGTCCTCGACAGCACGATCCGCCTTGCGACCCCGCTCCTGCTGGCCTGCCTCGCCGGGCTCTTCTCGGAGCGGGCCGGGATCTTCGATATCGGGCTGGAGGGCAAGATGCTCGCCGCCGCCTTCCTGTCGGCGGCCGTCGCGGCGGTCACCGGCTCGGTCTGGGTCGGGCTCTTGGCGGGGATCTTTGCCGCGCTTTTGTTCTCGGCGATCCACGGGCTGGCCTCGATCACCTTTCGCGGCAACCAGCTGATCTCGGGCGTGGCGATCAACTTCCTCGCCGCCGGGCTGACGGTCCTGATCGCCCAGAGCTGGTTCAGCCAGGGCGGACGCACGCCTTCCCTCCTCGGGGGCGCACGGTTCGAGCCGATCACCCTGCCCTTTGCCGAGGCGCTGCAGGGCGTGCCGATTTTCGGACCGATCTATTACGAGCTGATCTCGGGCCACACGATCCTCGTCTATGTGGCGATGCTGGCCGTCCCCGCGACCTGGTACATCCTGTTCCGGACCCGGTTCGGCCTGCGCCTGCGGGCGGTGGGCGAGAACCCGGCCGCCGTGGACACCGCCGGGATCTCGGTCGTGGGCCTGCGCTATGCAGCTGTCGGGATCTGCGGCCTGCTCTGCGGCCTGGCGGGCGCCTATCTGGCAACCGGTCTCTCGGCGGGCTTCGTCAAGGACATGACGGCAGGCCGGGGCTACATCGCCCTCGCCGCCCTGATCTTTGCGAAATGGCGCCCCTGGTACGCGCTCATGGCCTGCCTGCTCTTCGGGTTTCTCGAGGCCATCGCCAACCGCTTCCAGAATATCGAGATCCTGAGCATCCCGATTCCGGTGCAGCTCATGCAGGCGCTTCCCTATATTCTGACGGTCGTGATCCTCGCCGGGTTCGTTGGCAAGGCAATCCCCCCTCGCGCAGGTGGGGAACCCTATGTTAAGGAGCGCTAAGCCAATCTGCGTCGGTGCGCCCATTGCGTCCGACGTACCGCCACGACTAAGCTGAGCCATGCAAATTTACCTCCCCATTGCCGAGGTTTCGGTTAACGCGTTCCTACTTCTGGGACTGGGGGGGATCGTCGGGGTCCTCTCGGGCATGTTTGGCGTCGGGGGCGGGTTCCTGATGACGCCGCTTCTGTTCTTTATCGGCATTCCACCCGCCGTGGCCGTCGCGACCGAGGCGAATCAGATCGTCGCCTCCTCCTTCTCCGGCGTGCTCGCCCATCTCAGGCGAAAGACGGTGGATCTCCGAATGGGGACCGTCCTGTTGGTGGGCGGTCTCTTGGGCGCCGCGGTCGGTGTGGTCCTGTTCAACTATCTGAAATCGCTGGGCCAGGTCGATCTGCTGGTGAAGCTCTGCTACGTGGTCTTTCTCGGCGTGGTCGGCAGCCTGATGTTCGTCGAGAGCCTGAACGCGATCCGCAAGTCCAAGAAATCCGGCGGCGCCCCGCCCGCACGGCGGCAGCGCGGCTGGGTGCACAGCCTGCCCTTCAAGATGCGGTTCCGGACCTCGGGCCTCTATATCTCGGTGATCCCGCCGCTGATCGTGGGCTTCTTTGTCGGCATCCTCGCGGCGATCATGGGTGTGGGCGGCGGCTTCATCATGGTGCCCGCGATGATCTACGTGCTCGGCATGCCCACCAAGGTGGTGGTCGGGACCTCGCTCTTCCAGATCATCTTTGTGACCGCCTTCACCACGCTGCTCCATGCGACCACGAACTTCACCGTCGACATGGCGCTTGCGGTGCTCCTGCTGATCGGGGGCGTGATCGGCGCCCAGATCGGCACCGCCATCGGCACCAAGCTCAAGGCCGAGCAGCTCCGCGTACTGCTCGCGGCCCTCGTGCTCTTGGTCTGTGGCAAGCTGGCCTTCGACCTGCTGGTGATGCCGTCCGAGCTCTATTCCATCGGCGCAGGGGGGCATTGATGTGATCCTGCGCAGTCTCCTCCTGCTCCTCCTGCTGGCCCTGCCCCTGCAGGCTGAAACCGTCGTCGCCGACCTCAGCCAGACCCGCGTCTCGATCACCGCGAATTTCGACGGCTCCGAGATCCTGATCTATGGCGCGGTGAAACGCGAAACCGAGATCCCGCCCGAGAACGATCTGGGCGTGATCATCGCCGTCGAGGGACCGCCCGAGCCGGTCACGATCCGGCGCAAATCCAAGGTGGCAGGCATCTGGGTGAACACGGCCGCTGCCGAGATCGACGCGGCCCCGACTTTCTACGCGGTGGCCACCTCGGCGCCGCTGGACAAGATCCTGAGCCAGACCGAAGACCTGCGCCACAAGATCACGACGCGAACGGCGATCCGCGCCATCGATAGCGGTGCCGCCGAAGAGCTTGACCAGTTCACCGATGCGCTGGTGCGGATCCGGGCCAGCGAAGACCTCTACCAGACCCGGGAATCCGCGGTGCTGCTGAGGTCGCAAACGCTGTTTTCCACCGAGTTCGCCCTGCCGGCGAACCTCACCGAAGGCAGCTACCGCACGCGGATCTTCCTCACCCGCAACAAGCAGGTGATCGACGAGTTCGAGACCGCCATCGATGTGCGCAAGGTCGGGTTGGAACGGTGGATCTACAACCTCGCCCATGAGCGTCCGCTCATCTACGGCCTGTTGTCTCTGGCGATTGCCATCGCCGCAGGGTGGAGCGCCTCAGCCGTGTTCCGCTATATCAAGGGCTAGGCTGGACCCAGCCCTAACCCCTTCCGATATAGGGCATTTTCGTCGCCATCAGGGTCATGAACTGGACATTCGCCTCCAGCGGCAGCGTGGCCATGGACCAGACCGCATCCGCAACCGCATCGGTCTCGATCATCGGGGTCGGCGGCTCACCGCGCGCCCGCGCGGCCGCGTCGATCCCCTCCAGAAGCTCGGTCCGGGCATTGCCGATATCGATCTGCCCGCAGGCGATCCCGAGGGGACGCCCATCCAGCGAAAGCTGCCGCGTCAGGCCCGTGACCGCGTGCTTGGTCGCGGTGTAGCACACCGCCCCCTCGCGCGGCACATGAGCCGAGATCGAGCCATTGTTGATGATGCGCCCGCCCGCCGGATCCTGCCGCCGCATCCGCCCAAAAGCCGCCCGGGCGGCCAGAAACATCCCCGTCAAGTTCACCGCCAGGGCGCGATCCCAATCGGCCACGGGCACCTCGTCAATCATCGCGGCGGGCACGAAGATCCCGGCATTGTTGAACAGAACATCGAGCCGCCCGACCGCCGCGTCAAAGGCCGCGAACGCGGCCTCCACCGCCTCCGGATCCGAGACATCCGCGTTCAGAATATGCCCGTTCGCGCGCCCCGCCCGCACCGCGTCCAGCGCATCGGCCCGCCGCGCCAGCAGGCCCACCTGCCAGCCCTCGGCGAGAAACTTCTCGGCCACCGCGGCGCCAATACCGCCGCTCGCACCGGTGATCAGAATCGATTTGCTCATCGGGGATCCTCCTCCGTGGGCTCAAGGGTCAGTTTGGCAGGTGCAGCTTTCAGATCCGTTACGGACAGCGGCCCGTCCGGCCGCGCGAGCCGGGCCCGCGTCACCCAGATCAGCCGCTCCTGCGCGCGGGTAATCGCCACATAGGCCAGACGTTTCCACAGGGGCTGGCCCGCTTCCACCCGGCCGGCCCACGCCGCCGCCGAGAGGTCCGGCCCAAAGACCTGCACCGTATCCCATTGACTTCCCTGAGCTTTATGGATCGTCACAGCCGCCCCATGGAGGAAAGTCGCCCCCATCCGCGCCGCGTAGGGAATGAAAGGCTCTTCCTCATCGGGCAGCTCGATCTTGACAATCGAGGCCGCCGAGACTTCGGGGGCCTCCGCCCCGACCACATGCAGCTTCGAAAACCCCGGCTTCCGCCCGGGTCCCAGATAGATCACCTGCGCGCCCTTGATCAGGCCCCGCGCCTCCAGATCGATCCGCTTTTTCCGGTGTTTCAGGGGCAGCTCCAGCCCATCGCAGATGAGCGGCTCGCCCTCGAGCAGCGCATCGGCAGGGGCATCATAGGCCGCCCGAAAGGCGTGGATCATCCGGATCCGCGTAGCATTCCGCCAGACCAGCGCGGGCGACCGCGCCATCAGCGATGCCTCGACCCGGCCCTGCACGACCACGCGCTCATCCCGCGCGGCGGCCTCCTCGATCATGCGCTCGAACCGGTTGAAATCGACCTCGGGATCGGCCAACGCATGGGCCAGATCGAGGATCGGGTTGTCTTCGGCCTGCCGGTGGATCCGGCTCAGGACAAGCTGCCGGGGCGCGGGCAATGTATCAAAAACCATCTTGCCCGACTGCCCCACCGGGGGCAGCTGAGCCGGGTCGCCAAACAGGCACAGGGTCGGGAAAATCTCGCGCAGATCATCGAATTGCCGTTCGTCCAGCATCGAAGATTCGTCAACGAAACCAATGTCTAACGGGTCTTCGCGTCGCTTCCAGCCGGTGATAAAATCCGACCCCCGCAGCCCTGCGGCGGCCAGCGCGCCGGGGATTGAGCTATGGGCCTCATAAAAGGTCTTGGCCCGGTCCAGCGCCTCATCCGTCAGCCCCTCAACCTCAGGCCGGTCGCCCGATCCGGCGAGCCAATCGGCAATCCGCTCGTATTCCGGATCATAGACCGGCGTATACAGGATCCGGTGGATCGTCGTGGCCGGAACCCCGCGCATCCTCAGCACCGAGGCGGCCTTGTTCGTGGGGGCCAGGATGGCAAGCGTGCGGCGATCCTTGCGGCGGCGGCCCTCCCAATCGCCCGAAACCACCTCCACCCCGGCCTTCACCAGATCATCGGCGAGCCGCGCCAGAAGCAGCGTCTTGCCCGATCCGGCCTTGCCCAGAACGGCAAGGACCGAAGAGGCGGCCCCCTCGCGCGGCGGCATCAGGGTTTCATCGGCGAGATCCACCCCGGCGGCGGCAAGGGCATCGGCGACCCGATCATAGGCATCGGCCTGATCGTCAGAGAAGATTACGGCGGGGGCGGTCATGGCGTGACACTAGCCAACGCCTCCCGCCCCCACCAGCGCGAATGATCCGTTAGGCCGCCAAGCTCGGACCAAACGCGCGTTCGTACCAATGGCAGCTGATCTCGCGGCTGATGCCGATGCGGGCGGCGAGACGCTCGCGAAGATCTGCTTCCATCGGCCAGAGGCCAACGGCGACGGCGCTGCGGCCCTCACCTTCCTGGCCGAGGATTTCCGGGATCCAGCCGAGGCGGCGGTAAACCAGGGTCATCCGCGCATCGAAGACACCGACCGAATGGGTCAGGCCCGAGGCCACGCCGAATTCGGCCCCGGCCAGCATCAGCGCCCCGGCCACCTTGCTGTCGGCGCGTGGCGACAGGCAGAACCGGGTGCATTCCCAGATCAGCGGGCTCTGGATCGCCACGCCATCGGTCAGGTGCAGGAAGTGATCATTGATCATGGTCGGCCCGGTGGTCGGCAGAATCCGCATGGATCCGCCATGGGTGCCATCGGGCAGTTCATAGATCACATAGATCGGATTGACGGCATCGTACTCGTCGCGCTCAAAGCCATTCGCGTCCACGGTGACGTCCCATTTGAGGCGCACGGAGAACTGTTCAGCCCGATCCCGGAACATGGTGTCACGGAGACGGGGGTAAGCGTTAAGCTGGTCTGCGTAGATGAAACGGATCATGGGGGCGGCCCTCTTGTTGCGAAAACGAGAGGAAGCTACGCCCGGACCTGGTTAAGGATTTCCTAGCGGTCGCAGGCAAAAAAATCCTGCACATAGGGGTATTTAGACGACGATCAGCCCCCTGATCATCGCCCGCGCAACAGCGTGAGTGGTGTTGGCCGCGCCCAGTTTGAACCGCGCGCTTTCGATGTAAACCCTTAGAGTATGCTCGGAAATCTTCAGCTTGTCGGCGACCTGGCCACGGCTCAATCCGTTGGCCAGATGTGTGAGCGCATCTGATTCCCTAGGCGACAGGGGCTTCATGGGTGGATTTATATCTTCTTCGAGCTCCAACGCGCGCTGATTGATGAAATGCGCGGCAAGGATGAAGGTTTGCAGGTACTCCTTACGGTATGATTCCCAGCCTGAGTCGCTAGCCTTGTTGTTAACCGAGAAGACCGCGAACTGTCCGTTCGGGCCCCGTATCGGCACCGAGAGGCCTTGGTTCCCCACCCCGGTCTGAAGCGCCTCTCCCATGAACTCCCGGGCCGCTTTGGGAGACCAGTCGAGCTGCTTCCAGTCTACGGGGTTGAACCTCTGATACGTGCCTTTGATCACCGGATCGACGCGGGCGTAATCTTGTTCGATGTACCGTTTCACCCAGGGGGCATCGTAGGTCATCGCGCCGTATTTGTTCCCGCTGGCGTCGAGGCAGTGATAGGCGAAGTTCTCGACCTCTAGCTCATCACGCAAGGTGAAGAGCCGTGCCTGCACGTCATCAAGCGATCTTGCCGCCTGCAAATCCTCCAGAAACGATTCCAACCCGCGGGGCATGTCTCTCCAAAGCGTTGGGTTCGTCCTCGGTCGATTGAGCCAATTCCGTGGCCGCCACCAGCATGGTGTCGTCCAGTTGTTCAGCCAATGAAGTCAGGCCGTTTTGAAGGGCAAAACTCCGGAGATCCGCGAGAACATCAACAATCCAGTCTTGTGCCATGAGTGTTTCTTTCCAAAGGTTAACGAAACATTAACACAACTATAGCACGAGGGATTTGCCCCCGGTATTCGCGAAAAAAACCTCCCCAGAAATAGTGAGGGGCGGGAATCTAAGTGCTTGAATGCCTTGAAACGACTGGATTGGGTCAAAAGCAAAGGCTCGCAGCACTGGGTGTGCCGCGAGCCTTTCATTGATTCGTTAAGAAGAAGTTAGGCCGATTTACTCGCCTCTAGCGTGTCTTCGAACGTCCGCAAGCCGGTCCGCGGCGCCTGCACCAGCACGCTCATATTGCCCGGCTTGTGCTCGTTGCGCAGCATCTTCATATGCGCCTCCGGCAGCTCCGCCCAAGGGAAGACCTCGGACATGCACGGGTCGAGCCGCCGCTCCAGCATCAGCTTGTTGGCCGAGGAGGCCTGCTTGAGATGCGCGAAATGCGAGCCCTGCAGACGCTTCTGGTGCATCCACATGTAGCGTACGTCGAAGGTACAGTTGAAGCCGGTGGTACCCGCGCAGATCACGACCATGCCGCCCTTCTTGCAGACCAGGGTCGAGACCGGGAAGGTGCTCTCGCCCGGGTGCTCGAAGACCATGTCCACATTCACACCCTTGCCGGTGATGTCCCAGATCGCCTTGCCGAACTTCCGCGCCTCGGTGAACCACTCCTTATACTCAGGCGTGTTCACGGTGGGCAGCTGTCCCCAGCAGTTGAAGTCCTTGCGGTTGATCGCGCCCTTGGCCCCAAGGCCCATGACGAAATCGCGCTTGTCCTCATCCGAGATCACGGCGATCGCATTTGCGCCTGCAGTGTTGATCAGCTGGATCGCATAGGAGCCGAGACCGCCCGACGCGCCCCAGACCAGCACGTTCTGGCCGGGCTTGAGGTCATGGGGCTCGTGCCCGAACAGCATCCGATAGGCCGTGGCCAGGGTCAGCGTGTAGCACGCGCTCTCTTCCCAGCTCAGGTGCTTGGGACGCGCCATGAGCTGCTGGGACTGCACGCGGGTGAACTGCGAGAACGACCCGTCCGGCGTCTCATAGCCCCAGATCCGCTGGCTGGACGAATACATCGGGTCGCCGCCATTGCACTCTTCATCATCGCCATCGTCCTGGTTGCAATGCACAACCACCTCGTCGCCTACTTTCCAGCGGGTGACCTTGTCGCCCACGGCCCAGACAATGCCCGAGGCATCGGAGCCGGCAATGTGGTAGGGCTGCTTGTGACCGTCAAAAGGGCTGATCGGCTGGCCGAGCGCGGCCCAGACACCGTTATAGTTCACGCCCGCGGCCATCACGAGCACCAGCACCTCGTTGCTGTCGAGGGTCGGAACGTCGACCACTTCCTGCAGCATCGCTTCGGTGGGCTCCCCGTGACGCTCGCGGCGGATCGCCCAAGCGTACATCTGCTTGGGCACATAGCCCAGCGGGGGCATCTCGCCCAGTTCATACAGGTCCTTCTCCGGTGCGTCGTAGGACACAAGGGATTGATCTACATCCAGCGCCATCTGGGCCTCCTCGTAAAAAACGGTTTCCGCAGCGCAGAATCAAATTGCTGCAGTGCTCACGAGGGGAATATGGGGCGCGCCGCAACATTGCAAACGAAAAACGTCTGGTTTGTGAAATTTTATGTCGCAGCCGCGAATTTTTCTGTCTCTGTAGGGGGGCTTGGCGGGCTTTGTGAACCTTTGGGTACCGTGCGGGCATAATACTCCAGGATCTGCACCGCAGCAGAGGGGACCTCGATCCGCCCCGCCGTCTCGCGCACAAAGCCCCGGCGGCGCAGCACCTTCAGCCCGTCCTCCGCCTTCAGGTCGGGGGGCAGCCGGTCCTCGATCAGGGGGCTCGCGGGCTGCACCGCACTGCGCGCGGCAAAGAGCCGGTCGAGATCCTCCCGCGCGATCCCCTCGGGATGGGCCAGCAGGATATCAGCCACCAGCGGCACCGGCAGAAGCGGCACCGCAGCCCCCACCCGGGTCATCAGCTCCTGCCCCAGATCCTCTACGGTCCCGCCCGCCAGATAGGCCGCCCGCATGGACAGCGGCGCGCCAAAACTCACCCCCGCATAGCCAAACCGCTGCCGCCCGCGCAGGATCGGCCAGATCTCGGGCAGCACCGCGCCCAGAACCCGGCCCCAGGCCAGCTTGAACCGGCCCTCGGGGCGCGCGGCGACCAGCGAGGCATCCTCGAACACGCGGTCATAGTTCAGCCCCACGGGCAGAAAGACCACATCCGCCCCCGTCTCCGGATCGAACCCGTCCCAGAGATAGCTCAGCAGGCCCAGCTTCGGCGGCCCCAGATGCCCGGACCGCGACAGCCCGCCCTCGGGGAAGATCGCCTGGGTCACCTTGGCCTCACGCGCCATCTGCACATAGCGCGCCAGAACCGCCCGGTAGAGCGGGTTGAGCTTGCGCCGCCGGATGAAATACGCCCCCGAGGCCCGGACCAGCCAGTTCAGCGGCCAGATCCGCGCCCATTCGCCCACCGCATAGGACAGGGTCGTGTTCTCGGCCACGAGCCACGTGACCAGCACG
This sequence comes from Dinoroseobacter sp. S375, assembly GCF_049800775.1. NCBI lineage: Bacteria > Pseudomonadati > Pseudomonadota > Alphaproteobacteria > Rhodobacterales > Roseobacteraceae > Dinoroseobacter > Dinoroseobacter sp. S375. Next base: position 669,944 of record NZ_JBNAFR010000001.1, read on the forward strand.
TAATCCATGTTGGACCGGTGGTTCATGACAAACACCACGGTCGCCTCCGGGTCGATCCCCGCGACCGAAACATCCACCCGCTCGATCCGCACCCGGTAAAGCGCCCGGGTCAGCCAGCGTCCGACCCGGATCGCAAAACCGAAATAGGTGGCCGTCGAAAACCCCGGCACGATCTCGCGCGCATAGCCGCGGGCCTTTTCAAAGGCCACGTCCTCGCGCACGCCCTCGGCCTTGGCATAGGCCACCACCGCCTCGATCACCTTGGGATCATAGAGCAGCCGGTTGATATTGTCGGCCCGCCGCATGAGCTTGAACGGTTCGATGGGCCGCGCGAGCCGCGTGTTAAGCCGCGCCACCGCCCGTTCGAACCGGCGGCGAATGAACCAGCGCACCGAAGGGAAGAGGAAATGCGAGGCAAAGGTCACCGCCGCGAAGAGGATGACCAACACAAAGAGCCATAAGGGGACCGCAATCGTCTCCGTCATGGGGCCAGCTTGGGCCATGCGGCGCGACGGGTCCAGAAAAAGCCGACCGCCCGCGCTCGCAGAGCCCTGCGGTTCCCGTTGCCGCAGCGCGGGACTGAACAGGGGACAAGCGGGCCGCGATCCGGTAAAACCGGGCCGGATTGCACGCGGCTTTCTGCGTGCGCTCTGTTGCGTTGCAGCGAATTGACACGGACATAAAGTTTCCGTAGAACCCAGCCAAACGCAAGATCATTGCGGCAAGTGATTCACGAGGATGTTGATGACCGAGATCAAGAAAGACCGCCCCTGGCTGTTTCGGACCTATGCGGGCCATTCCACGGCCGAAGCCTCCAACGCGCTCTATCGCGGCAACCTCGCCAAGGGGCAGACCGGTCTTTCCGTGGCCTTCGACCTGCCGACCCAGACCGGCTATGACAGCGACCACGTGCTCTCGCGCGGCGAGGTCGGCAAGGTCGGCGTGCCGGTGGCGCATCTGGGCGATATGCGCGCGCTCTTCAAGGACATCCCCCTCGATCAGATGAACACCTCGATGACGATCAACGCGACCGCGCCCTGGCTGCTGTCGCTCTACATCGCCGTGGCCGAGGAACAGGGCGCCGATGTCTCCAAGCTGCAGGGCACGGTGCAGAACGACATCATCAAGGAATATCTCAGCCGCGGCACCTATATCTGCCCGCCCAAGCCGAGCCTGCGGATGATCACCGATGTGGCCGCCTATACCCGCGAGCACCTGCCCAAGTGGAACCCGATGAACGTGTGTTCCTACCACCTGCAGGAGGCTGGCGCGACACCCGAGCAGGAGCTCGCCTTCGCGCTGGCCACTGCCACCGCCGTGCTGGATGACCTCAAGGACAAGGTCCCGGCTGAGCATTTCCCGGCCATGGTGGGCCGCATCTCGTTCTTCGTGAATGCAGGCATCCGCTTCGTGACCGAGATGTGCAAGATGCGCGCCTTTGTGGAGCTCTGGGACGAGATCTGCCGCACCCGCCATGGCGTCGAGGACCCCAAATTCCGCCGCTTCCGCTACGGGGTGCAGGTCAACTCCCTCGGCCTGACCGAGCAGCAGCCCGAGAACAACGTCTACCGCATCCTGATCGAGATGCTCGCCGTCACCCTGTCGAAAAACGCCCGCGCCCGCGCGGTGCAGCTCCCGGCCTGGAACGAGGCGCTGGGTCTGCCCCGCCCCTGGGACCAGCAATGGTCCCTGCGCATGCAGCAGATCATGGCGCTGGAAACCGACCTTCTGGAATATGACGACCTCTTTGACGGCAACCCGGCGGTGGACCGCAAGGTCGCCGAGCTGAAGGAAGGCGCGCGCGCCGAACTCGCCACCATCGACGGGATGGGCGGCGCCGTGGCCGCGATCGAATACATGAAATCCCGTTTGGTGGAGGCCAATTCCGACCGCCTCGGCCGGATCGAGGTCGGCGAGACCACCGTGGTCGGCGTGAACAAGTACCAGCAGGGCGAGCCCTCGCCGCTGGTGGATGCCGATGGTGGCATCATGGTCGTCGACCCCGCCGTCGAGGCCGACCAGATCCAACGCCTTGAGGCCTGGCGCGCCGCCCGCGACGAAGACGCCGCGCAAAAGGCCCTCGCCGATCTGCGCGAGGCCGCCATGTCCGGCGTCAACGTCATGCCCGCCTCCATCGCCGCCGCCAAGGCCGGCGTCACCACCGGCGAATGGGGTCTCGAAATCCGCAAGTCCTTCGGCGAGTACCGCGCCCCCACCGGCGTGTCGTCGAACCCCTCGAACCGCACCGAAGGTCTGGACGAGATCCGCGACGCGGTCTCGGCGGTCTCCACCAAGCTGGGCCGCAAACTGAAGTTCCTCGTGGGCAAGCCCGGCCTCGACGGCCACTCCAACGGCGCCGAGCAGATCGCCGCCCGGGCCCGCGATTGCGGCATGGACATCACCTATGAAGGCATCCGCCTGACGCCCGAGGAAATCGTCAAGGCCGCCCGGGAGCAGGACGTCCATGTGGTCGGCCTGTCGATCCTGTCCGGCTCCCACATCCCCCTGATCGAAGAGCTCATGGGCAGGATGCGCGACGAGGCGCTCACCCACATCCCCGTGGTCGTAGGCGGCATCATCCCCGATGACGACGCGGACCGGCTCCGCGCCATGGGCGTGGCCAAGGTCTATACGCCGAAGGATTTCGAGCTGAACCGCATCATGTTCGACATCGTCGGCCTCGTGGACGCACAGCCCGTCGCGGCGGAGTGAAGACAGCACACCCGAACAGCGGCGGGCTCTGAACGCAGGGTCCAGCCAGTTCGGGTGTTCACCATCGCGGGTGGGTTGCAGCACAGGCAAAGCATCGTCCGAATAGTGGACAAAGCTGCCACTACCCTAGATCTGCGCTTTTCTCGTAGAAACGGAGTATTTCTGAGATTTCTACTAGTTCCTCAGGGCTTACAACTGACTGTGAAAGATCATTCTCAAGTTCCCTCAGAGAGTAATAGTCCTCTTCTGTCGAAATCTTGCGCGATTTTAGAGCTTTGTCTGCGAACTTTCGTAGAAGACCTGCTTCGGCAAAGAAATCAAACCCCACCTCTGCTTGAAAAGATTTTAGAAACTGCCTTGCGTGACCGGCCCATGCCTCATCACCAGAATTTATCATGTAACACAGGTCACTAGCTGCGTGAGAGTACCACCGACGGACCTCTGTCACTACCGCAGTACCGCTCCTACCTTTTGTTTCTTCAAAGACTTGGAGGAAAAATGAACTCGGCATGACGATCTGATTCAAGTCATCTTCGGTGACCTCACCCGTTTCGCTCTCTATGCAGGAAATACTCCATGAGCGATAGTATTCCAAGCCTTCGAGAAGTCGGACTAACTCGCTCCTAGCAGTATCTGTTTTGGTTTCTTTAGCCATTCAGCACGACTACTTAAATTGGCCCAGAGAAGCAAAACCTAGCATGTGGAGCTTGGGCCCCAAGCCGCCATCCGAGTGTTTTTCTTATAACTGCTTCCGACCGGTGCGCTACTCCGGTCCTTACCGGGAACCGTGACGCGCGACACACAGACTTGCCAGAACAGAACCGACGTTGTGGCGCGGGTCTCAACCTCAGTGCCCGTCTTACTCTAAGATCTCGATCAGCTCCTCATAGGCATAGCTCTGCTGGACCACGATCTCGGTCTCCGGTTCGAAATCCCCGTCCATCGGCAAACAGCCCACCCCGCAGATCTGGCTGGCGATCATCTCCGAGCTGTCCACATACCACATCCGCCCGCCCGGCGTGGCGATATAGCCGTCGACCCCGTCCTCTTCATCGGCCTCCATGTCGTCACCACTCGGGATCTCGGACCACGCATCCGGGTCATAGCCCCCATGGGTGTGATAGGAGGCCACCGGGTCGAAATCCTCGGGCCACTCCGGCGCGCAACTGTCCGAGCGGCCCCGTTGCGCCTTGGTCGCCACCAGATCCCCGTCATCGGTATACCCCACATAGCCGCAATACTCGCGATTCTTGCGGATCGACTTGACCTGCAGCTCCGCAAACAGCGCCCGCATGAAGGCGATCTCGTCGCTCTCGGCCACCGCCATCCCCCCAGGCAGCGCCAGAACACCCCCGACCAGCGCGGCACGGAACAAATCTCTCGGCATGGGACACGCACTCCTTATACTGGTCCGAACCCTAGCCCCCAACGCGCCCCGCGCAAAGGATCTCTCATGCGCTCTGTTCTCGCCTCGCTCGCCCTCGCTCTGCTCACTGCCAGCGCCGCCCCGGCGCAGGACCTGCCCGCCGCGCTGCAGGCCGAGATCGACACCGCCCGCACCGATTGCGCGGCCTTCGAGAACGGCACGCTCGATGTCCCGTGGGAGGCCACGACCCGGACCGACCTGACCGGGGACGGCACCATGGATCTGGTCCTCGATCTGGGCAAGCTGCGCTGCTCCAGCGCCGCGAGCCTCTATTGCGGGACCGGGGGCTGCTCGGTCCTGTTCGCGGTGGGCGATACGGTGACGCGGCGGCTTTCCAAAGGGTGGAGCGTGGAACGTCTGGGCCCCATGACCGTGGTGCTGAACCAACGCCATGGCAGCGATTGCGGCGGCACCAACCTGCGGCCTTGCGTCGAGGCCATGGTCTGGGACCCCGCCGAGAGCCGGTTCTCCAGCCTCGCCGAGTAAAGACAGGTTAACCGGATCTGACCCCAGCGCGCGCCGGTGCCCGACACTTGCCCGACACATGTCCGACAGGGAGCCGACAGGAGGCCGACCGGGTCAGGCAGCGCTTTTCGCCGCTCGCGCGCCCGCTATACTGAGGCGCAAACAGGGAGCTTTCCATGACCGTTCATATCGGAGCCAAACCCGGCGAGATCGCCGAAACCGTCCTCATGCCCGGTGATCCGCTGCGCGCGAAATGGGCCGCCGAAACCTATCTCGACGACCCGGTCTGCGTGAACGAAGTGCGGGGCATGCTCGGCTTCACCGGCACCTGGCGCGGCAACCGCGTGACCATCCACGGCTCCGGCATGGGCATGCCCAGCCTGTCGATCTATGCCAATGAGCTGATCCAGGAATATGGCGCGCAGACCCTGATCCGCATCGGCTCCACCGGCGCGATGCAGAAGCATGTGGCCCTGCGCGATGTCATCCTCGCCATGACCTGCTCGTCAATCTCGACCCCATCCAGCGGCATCTTCCGCGAGCTGAACTACGCGCCCTGCGCCGATTGGAGCGTGCTGAAGGCCGCCGAGGCGGCCGCGCTGGCCAAGGGCACCAAGGTTCATGTGGGCGGGATCTATTCATCCGATGTGTTCTATGACGAGCGCCCCGATCTGAACAAAGAGATGACCCGTCACGGCGTCCTCGCCGTGGAAATGGAGGCCGCCGAGCTCTATACCCTCGCCGCCCGCTATGGCCGCCGGGCCCTCGCCGTGCTGACCGTGTCGGACCATCTGATCACCGAAGAGGCCCTGCCCTCTGCCGACCGGCAGTCAAGCTTCGGGGACATGGTCGAGATCGCACTGCACGCCGCCTTTGACGCAGGCTAGTCCGGGATAACCACCTGAGCTGAAACAGAAACAGCCCTGCGCAATCGCAGGGCTGTTCTGCTGTGCCACCGGCGGGAGTGCCCGGTCGCGCGCGTGGCTTTAGCCCGCCTTGGCCTTGCGCCGACGCCAGCTCATGGCACCCAGTGTCCCCAGGGCCGAAAGCGTCAGGAGCGCCGGTGCCGGCAGCGGCACGGGCGGGATCGGTGCCAGACCCGTGGCCGTGAAGGCCGCCGCATCCGGGTTGCCCCCCAACGCCGCGAAGATCCCGTTCAGCTGCTGCCCATCCGAGAAATTGATCGCCGCCGTGGCCCCGATCATCTCATTGCCGAGTACGGTCGGCGTCGGCGCATTGGGATCGGCCGGATCCACATCGAGCAGGAAGCTGAACGTCTCACCCGCATCGAAATTGTTGAACAGGATGTCGAGCGTGGTGCCACCATCGACAACCGTGTTCCCGGTCAGGCCGGTCGTGACATCCGTCCCCCCGGTCGCCGCAAAGGCCGTCCCGCCGGAGCCATTGCCCGGCGCACCGCCATCGACAGGGTCAAAGACCAGCGCCGTGCCGCTCAGATCAATGGAGAAGGCCGTGATCATCTCGCCCGCATCGGAGGTGTTGGTGAAGGAATACGGCTGGCTGAACGTATCGCCATCAATCAGGAAACTCAGTGATGGAATAGCCAGTGCCGGAAGAGGTGCCATGACAAAGGCGGCAACAAGGATTGGCTTCAATTTAGGAAACATTGTGAACCTCAAAGATTTGGCGCGAAACAAAAGCACCACGTTAAAAAAACAGCCCGAAAGCGTGAACAATACAGCCCCAAGCCCCTCAATGTTATCACAATGCCTGTTTTTCAGCCAACAATCTTTTCATTTTGCGAATATCTCACTGATTTCTTAGGCATATTTTAGGCATCTTTTGATCCCCGGTGACAGCGACGGCACCACATGCCGCGCAGCGCCAATCCTGAGAGCCGCGGCGCCGCCAGCGGCACATCCGCGTGCGTCGGGTCCGCATGAGGTACATCAGCAGAAAGACGATCAGGATCGCGATTGGAAACAATGCCATAGGTGTCGCCCAAGCTCAGGTGCCGCCCGCCTGCCCATCGCCGTCCCGACAGTACGCTGGACGCGGGTCCTCAGGTGGTCTGGTCAAACGCAAACAGGCAGACCTCAAAGGCCTGCCTGTCCGAAACGCGTCGATGAGACAGGTCTCAGACCTGACGTTCGACCATCATCTTCTTGATCGCACCGATGGCCTTGGCCGGGTTCAGCCCCTTGGGGCAGGTCTTGGCACAGTTCATGATCGTGTGGCAGCGATAGAGCTTGAAGGGATCCTCCAGGTCATCCAGACGCTCGCCAGTGGCCTCGTCGCGGCTGTCGATGATCCAGCGATAGGCGTGCAGCAGCGCGGCCGGCCCAAGGTAGCGGTCCCCGTTCCACCAATAGCTCGGGCAGGAGGTAGAGCAGGACGCGCACATCACGCATTCATACAGCCCGTCGAGCTTCTTACGGTCCTCGATAGACTGCCGCCACTCGGTGGCCGGTCGGTTTGTCTTGGTCTCGAGCCAGGGCATGATCGACGCATGCTGGGCATAGAAATGGGTCAGATCAGGGATCAGATCCTTAACCACCGGCATATGCGGCAGCGGATAGATCTTCACGTCGCCCTTGATCTCGTCCATCCCATAGATACAGGCCAGCGTGTTCCCGCCATCAATGTTCATCGCGCAGGACCCGCAGATCCCCTCGCGGCAGGAGCGGCGGAAGGTCAGCGTCGGATCGATCTCGTTCTTGATCTTGATCAATGCGTCCAGAACCATCGGCCCGCACGTGTCCATGTCCACCCAATAGGTGTCCACGCGCGGGTTTTCACCGCTATCGGGATCGTAGCGATAAATCTGGAACTTGCGCAGGTTCGTCGCCCCATCGGGCTTGGGCCAGGTTTTGCCCACGCGGATCGTCGAATTCTTCGGCAGGGTCAGTTGTACCATGGTCGGTCCCCTATATTCAAAGGCGTCCCTCAGGATGAGCCATATTTTCCAGGTTGCGTGAAGTCCCCAGAGCGTCGCAGCGGCTTGCCGACACCCCGGGTTTTGTAAGCGTATTGCCATATTTCGTCGGAAACATGGGTAGGGTTTGATTGTGTGAATTCATAGATCGTGTCCTCGAAAGGCTCCGCGGCCAGCCATTCGCGGGGGCGCGGCAGGCAGACACAGGCGAGGCCTTTGCGAAAGGCCCAGAGCGCGAAGCGCACATCGACGAATTTCTGCGAGCTCGCCATGAACTCGAACTCCGGCATGTCCTCGCCGCGCAAAAAGACGGTCCCTGTGCCCAGTTGGTCCACGCGCATCGCGTGCTCGATCGTGTTCCAGAACGTGTGCACGCGTCGGTATCGCATGACCGTGTCCGGCGACAGGGCCGGGTATTTCCAGAACTGAAGGCGCTTTATGCCCGGCTTGCGGTAGTACACGCCGTGATAGCCATAAACCGCGCGTTCTGCGCCGCTTTGCGCGATCCGTGCGAGGCTGGTCTCGACGTAATCCGACGGATAATGCAGATCATCATCGATCAGGACGACCCAGTCGGCGTCGGCGCTGGCGGGGAAAAACTTGCCCGTATCCTTCAGGTCCCGCTCGGGCAGGATCGGCACCACGTTGTCATGGATTGTCAACGCGTCCGGAACCACAGTGTATTCGTTCAACACCACATTCAACTGATCGACCTGCGGCGCGATCTCAGCGACCACGCGGGCCAGAGACCCAGCGCGCGGTGGATAGGTCGCGAGATTTGCGATGACCCTCATGCGAGCCCCTGCCGATAGCGCGCGATCTCGTCGCCGGTGCCGTGTTGAAAGTAGTAGTGGGGTGCGTCGAAGGGGATCGGCCGCGCGCGACCGGAGCCGACAGGCAAGACGCAGAACAGGCCCAGGCCCTGGGCGATCTTGAGCCCGATCTTGCGGGTGATCTTGGTTCGGAAGAGGCCCAGATTGGCCAACCGGGTCAGCGTCGACGAGCAGGCCCAGACGAACTTCCATTCCGGCGAGAGGTCGCGGTCGCGACGCTCCAGGTTGGCGAGGTTGGCCAGAAAGCCCGGCAGCGCCGCACCGCGAATGACGAAAAAGGATTGCTGCAAGGGCTGGGGCGTTCCGGAACCCGAGCCGAACATGTGATCTGCGGTCATCGCGTCCTCACAGGCCTTCCAGAGCGCCTCGCCGCTGAGCAGGCAGTCCTGCTCCACATAGACGAAGTAATCGCAGTCGGAGGCCATGGCGTAGTTGCCCGAGACCAGCACCGAGCGCATCCATCCGCTCCACCGACCAAGATGGTTCGTCGAATGACGCGCATTGAAGGGTAGCTCGATCCAGCGTACCCGCTCGCGCATCTCGGGGGCGGGTTTCAGAGGGGCGGCGGAATCCACCACCACGATCTCGGACGGGGTCATCACCGATGTGACGCTGTCCAGCCAGATCTCGAAAAAGGGGACCGAGCGGATGACCGCATCGCCAAGCTCCTTGCGGTCGGGGAACTCCTGCTTGAAATCGCGATCGGAGGACCACCAGCCGCTGCCGACCACGATCCGCGGGGTGTCGCGTGTTTCGGATCCATCGGTCATGTGTCCGCCACCTGCGCCTTTTCGAGCATTCGGGCGATGTCGGCTTCATCGGAATGGTAGTGGACGTTGTCGTAGAACGGCTCAAGCGAGGATTTGAAAATCGATTCCAGCTTGCGCGTGCGGCTGGCATAGAGATGCACCTCACGCCCCAGAAGCGCGCCGCCGATACCCACATGGAGGCGGTTCGTGTGGATCACCTCGAAATCCCCGATCCGGTCGAGGAACGGTTCGATATCGGACCGGTGGGTGCCCTCATTGCTCAGATCGACATTGGAGGCGGGCAGCTCGACATCGACCCGTTCGATATCGGTGCGAAACAGGATGCCGTCACGCTTGGTCGCCTTGCGTGGCTTGGGCTGCAGATAGAAAGCCATGTCATGGCAAAACCGCGCCTCGGGCAAACCATCGAGGCTTTCCAACGCATCCCTCCGCCAGAAGATCGTCCGCTCGGGATCGAGTTTGGGCCGGAACGGAAAGGAGGAGGGCATGACGAAGACATTCGCGAACCGGGAGGCCGCGATCGCGATCTCATCTGGTCGGTTGTAGAAGTCACGAAACGCGCCCGAGCCGGTCACGATTGCCTTGTGCCGCGGGCCGCGCAGCTTGGCCATGAACCGGTGGTGGAACTTGTTCTTGCGCAATTGCCCGATGGGCACCGGATCCACAGAGATGCCGACATCGGCCAGAAACGCCGCCTGCCCGGCATGGATCAGGGCATCTCCCCAATTGCCGGAGTTCACGATCTCCGTCACCATGTCGTCGCCAGCAAACCGGCGCAGATCATCCGCCAGCTCCTGAAAACAGGGTTGATGCCGCAAAGACATGGGGGCTGTCTCCGTCAAAAAGCGTCGCTCGACCTGACAGACCTGCGACGGGTCAGGTGCCGGCCTGCCTGCGCACGAAGGATGGCATCCGACAGGCGGCCATCCTTTCTGCGTGCAGGGGCACCTGCCACGGCAGGGGTCATCAGTAGACCCGGGCCTTCGGCGCGATCTTCTTGAGGTCGATGCCGCCCTCGTTATGCCCCAGAAGCGGGTTGAGGTGCACGGGCCGTGTGTCCAGCTCCACCTTGCCGTTCACATAGGACAGGGAGTGGACGCGCCAGTTCTCGTCGTCGCGATCCGCGTAATCCTCATGGGCGTGGGCGCCACGGCTCTCCTTGCGGGCCTCGGCGGAGACGATGGTCGCCAGCGCGTTCGGCATCAGGTTGGTAAGCTCGAGCGTCTCCATGAGGTCGGAATTCCAGACCATCGAGCGGTCGGTGACCTGAATGTCATCGACCTTGCCCGCCACGCCGTACATCTTCTCGACACCCTCGGCGAGGGTCTTGTCGGTGCGGAAGACGGCTGCGTCGGCCTGCATGGTTTTCTGCATCTCGAGGCGCAGTTCGGCGGTCGAGACCGTGCCCTTGGCGTGACGCAAACCGTCGAAGCGCCCGAGGGCCGCATCCACGGAAGACTGGTTGAGGGTCGGGTTGGCGGAGTTCGGATCCACCACCTGCCCCGCCTTGATCGCCGCCGCACGGCCGAAGACCACGAGGTCGATCAGCGAATTCGAGCCGAGGCGGTTCGCACCATGCACCGAGGCGCAGCCCGCCTCGCCCACGGCCATCAGGCCGGGCGCGATCCGGTCGGGCTCGTCGGCGGTCGGGTTCAGCACTTCACCCCAGTAGTTCGTGGGAATGCCGCCCATGTTGTAATGCACTGTGGGCAGAACCGGGATCGGCTCCTTGTTCACATCCACACCTGCAAAGATCCGCGCGCTTTCGGAGATGCCCGGCAGACGCTCGGCCAGGGTATCCGGCGGCAGGTGGTTCAGGTGCAAATGGATATGGTCGCCCTCGGCGCCCACACCGCGGCCTTCGCGGATCTCCATGGTCATGCAGCGTGAGACCACATCGCGCGAGGCGAGGTCCTTGTAGGTCGGCGCGTAGCGCTCCATGAAGCGCTCGCCTTCGGAGTTGGTCAGATAGCCACCTTCGCCGCGCGCGCCTTCGGTGATCAGGCAGCCTGCGCCGTAAATCCCGGTCGGGTGGAACTGCACGAACTCCATGTCCTGCAGGGGCAGACCCTGCCGCGCGACCATGCCGCCGCCGTCACCGGTGCAGGTATGGGCCGACGTGGCCGAGAAATAGGCGCGGCCATAGCCGCCGGTGGCCAGCACGGTCATCTTGGCGTTGAACACGTGGATCGTGCCATCGTCGAGCTTCCAGCAGACCACGCCCTGGCACTGCCCGTCTTCGGACATGATCAAGTCGATGGCGAAATACTCGATGAAGAACTCGGCGTTGTTCTTGAGCGACTGACCATAGAGCGTGTGCAGGATCGCGTGGCCGGTCCGGTCCGCGGCGGCACAGGTGCGCTGCACCGGGGGGCCTTCGCCGAACTCGGTGGTGTGGCCGCCGAAGGGACGCTGATAGATCTTGCCTTCTTCGGTGCGCGAGAAGGGCACGCCGTAATGTTCCAGCTCGTAGACCGCCTTGGGGGCTTCGCGGGCGAGATATTCCATCGCGTCCGTATCGCCGAGCCAGTCGGAGCCCTTGACGGTGTCATACATGTGCCACTGCCAGTGGTCCGGGCCCATATTGCTCAGGCTCGCGGCGATGCCCCCCTGGGCCGCCACCGTGTGGGAGCGGGTCGGAAACACCTTGGAGATACAGGCCGTGCGCAGCCCTTGCTCAGCCATGCCGAGCGTCGCGCGGAGGCCAGCGCCCCCGGCCCCGACGACCACGACGTCATAGTTATGCGTCTCGTATTCGTATGCAGACATTAAGGTCTCCTCGGGATCACAGGGCGAGCCGGGCAATGGCGAAGAGGCCAGTGGCCATCGCGCCGTAGCTCACGCAGGTCATTGCAATAATCAGCGCCTTCCGGGTCGTGCCCTGGGCGTAGTCCTCGATCGCGACGGTCACGCCGTGGCGGAAATGGTCGAACCCCACCACCAGCATCAGAGCGGTCACGATGGCCGGGAAGGGCCGCGAAAGATAGGCGATCACCTCTTCATAGGGCGCGCCGACGACGCTGCCGAAGGTGAAGAGGAAGAGCGGCACGAGGATCACGAGCCCGACGGAGCTCACCTGCATGTGCCAGTGATGTTCGGTCCCGGTCTTAGCAGAGCCCAGTCCGGCGGCGCGTTTGCGGTCGGTCATAAATGCCATATCAGCCTCCCTCAGAGCGCGATAACGGTGATCAGGGTGAGCACGACGGAGCCGCCAATCACCATGTATCCCATGGCGTAGGCATCCTTGAGCTCGAACCCGTAGCCCGCATCCCAAACGAGATGCCGGATGCCCGCGAGCGCGTGGTACCAGAGCGCCCAGATCGAGCCGAAGAAGACCAGCTTGCCGAACCAGGAGGTCACGATCCCATCGACGAAGGCGAAGTATTCAGGACCCGCTGCAGCACCCAGCAACCACCAGACGCAGAGCAACGCCCCGACCAGCAATGCGTTGCCTGTGATCCGGGTCAGGATCGAGGTGACCGAGGTCAGCTCCGGCCGATAGATCTGAATATGCGGGGACAGGGGCCGGTCCCCCCGGTTCACGTCTGCCATAGCGGCACCTCATGCTTGTCCTGGCGAATGGGATCTTTGCAGATATGCATAAAGAGTTTTGTGGCCCTGTCACGGCCTGACACTGTCACGATCCGGGTTTCCGGCGCGGTTATTTGGCGCAACCAGAGGGATTCCGGCGATTTGTGATCACGCGCTACAAAAGTGTGATCACAATAAGCGCACCCCGCCCAAGCCCTGACCCAGAATCGGTTTTTTCCCGCCTTTTTCGCCACCTGCGCCAAGTTGTGGTCGGCAGATCCTGAATCTGTGCTACATTCTGTCGCAGAGAATATGGGATAAGGAGCCCCTGATGTCGATCACTCGCAGCTTTGCCCTCGCCCTTGTCGGCGCCGCGGCCTTCGCCACGATGACCCCGAGCCTCGCAATCGCGCAGTCCTACGAGAACCAGCTCAAGGCCCGGCAAGGCCAGTTCCGGCTGATTGCGCTGAATATCGGTGTGCTCGGCGGGATGGCCCGAGGGAACGTGCCCTATGACGCCGAGGCGGCGCAGGCCGCGGCGGACAATCTCGTCGCCGTTGCCTCGCTCCACCAGGGGGCGATGTGGCCGGAAGGATCGGACAGCATGAGCATCGACGGCACCCGTGCCATGCCTTCCATCTGGGAAGACAACGCGGATTTCCTGTCCAAGTGGCAGGACGTGGCCACGGCTGCCGAAGGTCTCGCCGCTGTCGCGGGCGATGGTCAAGCCGCGCTCGGCCCGGCGCTTGGGCCTTTGGGCGCGACCTGCAAGTCCTGCCACGAGGCGCATCGCGCGCCGGAAAGCTAAGCGCAGGCGATGGGACGTCTTCTCGGGATCGCCCTGCTGCTCATCGCGGCTGGGGTGTCTCTGGGCCTCTTTCTGACGCGCGCGACCCCGCTGGATGAGGCCGCGCTGGAGGGGCTGACCGGCGATCCTGTCGCTGGCGCTCAGGTGTTTCACGCAGCGGGCTGCGCGTCCTGTCACGCGGCCCCCGGCGCCAAGGGTGAGGATCGTCTGGTCCTCGCCGGGGGGCAGCGCTTCGCCTCGCCTTTCGGAACCTTCGTGGCGCCCAACATCTCGTCGGATCCCGAGGCCGGGATCGGCGGCTGGTCCGCGCTCGACTTCGCCTCGGCGGTGATGAGAGGCGTGTCGCCGGACGGCATGCATTATTACCCGGCTTTCCCCTTCACGGCCTACGCCCTGATGGAGCGGCAGGACGTGGTGGACCTTTGGGCCTATATGGCCACCCTCCCCCCGAGCACCGCGCCCAGCGCGCCGCATGAACTGGGCTTTCCCTTCAATATCCGGCGCAGCGTGGCGGTCTGGAAACTGCTGAACGGGCCATCGGACTGGGTGCAGCCCGCCGGCGACACGCCGCGCGGGCGTTACCTGGTGGAGGCCTTGGCCCATTGCGCCGAATGCCACACGCCCCGCGACAGCCTCGGGCGGCTCGACACGGCGCGTTGGATGGCCGGGGCCCCGAACCCGTCGGGTCAGGGCAAGATCCCGGGGATCACCCCGGCCCAGCTCGACTGGTCTGCCGGGGACATCGCCTACTATCTGGAAACCGGCTTCACGCCCGATTTCGACTCGGCTGGCGGGCATATGGCCTCTGTGATCACAAACATGGCGCAACTGTCCGCTGAGGATCGCAACGCCATCGCCGCCTATGTGAAAGCTCTCCCTCGGGTAGAGTGACAGGGCTGCGAACCGGCGAAGCTTTGCCAAAAGATCCGCGCGCAGCCTTGTGCGCGGGCCTGGCACGCCCATGTGATGAAGAGGCCCCCCACATGCCTAAGGAACTTACACATGTCCGAGCAAACACCTGATCCCGCCAAGACCTCCTCCACGCAGGGCCAAGACCTGCTGGCGAAACTCAAAGCCCCGATGACGGTCACGCTGCCCACATGGGCGTTCGGCGCGGCCGGTCTGGTCGGCTTCCTGTTGCTGATCGCCGCGCTCGATTGATCGAAACGTCCCGCTCGGACCCCGGGCGGGGCGCGTCGCTCAGAGCGGCATGAGCGCCCAGTAATCGAGGTCGAGCAGAACCCCCGGCAGGTACTTGCCGTTCTCGCCCTTAAGCTCCCCGACCGAGCCGTCTTTGGTCGCCACAAGGCGCAGCCGGATCGCCCCCACACCGGGCGCGGCGGTCTCGGCCTTGTCGAGAACCTCGGACCAGCATTTCACCGTATCCCCGGAGAAACAGGGGTTCGCATGGGCCCCGGCATTCAGCCCGACGACCATCTGCGCATTGGCCAGACCGTTGAAGCTGAGCGTGCGCGCCATGGAGATGACGTGACCGCCATAGATCAGCCGCTGGCCATCGGGGCGGAAGGTGGCGTCGAAATGCACCTTGGCCGTGTTCTGCCACAGGCGGGTGGCCTGCATATGCTCGGCCTCTTCGATGGTCACCCCGTCCACATGGTCGATGATCTCGCCCACCTCGTAATCGCCCCAACGGTGCGGCTCCCCCGCGAGATCGAAATCATAGCCGGTGAAATCGAGCCCCTCGGGGATCACGAGATCCTCTGCCGGAACCGTCTTTGCGAGATCCGGGATCACCGTCTCGGGCGCGGGCGCGTCCGGGTTCGCTTTGCGCACCATCACCCAGCGGACATATTCCAGAACGGTCTCATCGCGCTGGTTGAGCCCCTTGGTCCGGACATAGACCACGCCGGATTTGCCGTTCGAGTTCTGTTTCAGCCCGATCACCTCGGAGACCGAGCGCAGCGTATCGCCCGGATAGACCGGCTTCAGAAACCGCCCCTCGCCATAGCCCAGATTGGCCACCGCATTCAGCGAGACATCCGGCACGGTCTTGCCAAAGACGATGTGGAACGCCGCGAGATCGTCCAGCGGGCTTGCCGGGAGGCCACTCGCCTGAGCAAACGCATCAGAAGAATAGAGCGCATGGCGCGCCGGATAGAGCATGTGGTAGAGCGCGCGCTCCCCACCGGAGACCGTCCGCGGCACCGCGTGGGTCAACACCTGACCCAGCGCATAATCTTCGAAAAAGCGGCCCGCATTGGTTTTGGCCATCATTGGTCTCCTAGTTTCATCTCGCGGCTGTAGGGGGTGTCGATCTCCTTGGTGACCGCCTGACCGCAGCGCATGACGCCATGTGCGGCATCAAAGGCGTAGGTCGGATCACCATGGAGGTCCCAGCCCTTGGACAGCGCCTCCGAGACCTTGTGGCAGAAGGCCGAGGTGTCGTCCTCGGTCAGGAAGCGGTAGATCTTCATGGGCTCAGGCTCCGAAGGGCGAGACGCCGAGCCAGGCATGGATGCCCGCGATCAGCACATAGAGCACCACTGTGATCACAGCGAGGCGGATGGTTGTCTTGGTGCCGGCCTTCTCCGGAGCGGTCCAGCTCGGCTCCGCCTTGTTGATCAGGATGA
The DNA here is from genome assembly GCF_049800775.1 of Dinoroseobacter sp. S375. Taxonomy (NCBI): domain Bacteria; kingdom Pseudomonadati; phylum Pseudomonadota; class Alphaproteobacteria; order Rhodobacterales; family Roseobacteraceae; genus Dinoroseobacter; species Dinoroseobacter sp. S375. The sequence goes on from NZ_JBNAFR010000001.1 coordinate 685,976, forward strand.
CCGAGCCCACGGCCCAGCCCAGAAGCCCACCAAAGAGCAGGATCGATGCGAGATCCCCATTCACCAGCAGATGCGCAAAAGCCCAGATCTTGACCGCCAGAAGCTGCGGATGCCGGGTCCGGTAGGCAGGCCAGGCCTTGGCGCCCTTCGCCGCGCTGGACCCGTACACCCAGAGGGCCAGCAGCATCAGCGCGTTATTGACGTGGGTCAGGAACGCCGGCGGATACCAGACAGAGATGAACTCCGCCCCCCGATAGCCGAAGATCATCAGCACGAGCGCGGCCACGATCGCGACAGCGACCACCCCCCGGCCCATATCGCCCATGGCAGCGCGCTGCTCGGGCATCAAACGCTTGAAATAATGGGCGCTCGTCCAGAGGACGAGACCGGCGATCAGAAGGACAAAGGACATGGCTTACTCCGCGGCGATGGCTTGGATTGCCTCCGCTTTTGCCAGAAGTTGCCGCGCGGTGGCAACGTGAAGGTTCTCGACGATCTTGCCATCGACAACGGCCACGCCCTGCCCGCTCGCCTCGGCCTCTTCAAAGGCGATGATCTGCCGATTTGCCAGGTCCAGTTCAGCCTCCGAGGGGGCGAAGGCGCTGTTGGCCACGGCGATCTGTGCCGGGTGGATCAGCGTCTTGCCGTCAAAGCCCATATCCCGGCCCTGATCGCATTCGGCCTTGAGACCGTCTTCATCCTTGAACGCATTATATACGCCGTCGACCGCGACCAGACCGTAAGCCCGCGCCGCCAGCAGGCACAGACCGAGCCCCGTCTGCATGGGCAGACGGTCTGCGCGGAAGCGGCTGTCGAGCTCCTTGGCCAGATCGTTGGTCCCCATCACGAACCCCGCCATGCGCGGCGCTGCGGCAATCTCGGCCGCGTTCAACATCCCCAGCGGGGTCTCCATCATGGTCCAGATCGTCGTCTCGGCGGTTTCGGGGCGCGCATCGAGCTTGGCGGCGAGCGCTTCGACATCCGCGGCGCTGTTCACCTTGGGCAGCAGAAGCGCCTCGGGTTTGGCGGCGGCCACCACATCGAGATCGGCCTGCCCCCATTCGGTGTCAAACCCGTTCAAACGCACGATTTTTGCCCGCGCGCCGTAGTCTTTCTCGGCGAGGGTCTCGGCCAGGAGATGCCGGGCATTCTCCTTCTCCTCGACGGCCACGGCATCCTCGAGATCGAAGATGATGGCGTCCACGGGCAGGGTCTGGGCCTTTTCGAGCGCGCGCGCCTTGGAGGCGGGAATATACAGAACAGAACGGTAAGGGCGCGCACGGTGATCCATGATTCTCTCCAATGACAAACTTGGCGGAAAGAACCCCAGAGAGAGAAATTTTGCAAGAAAGTTTCTTCTGCGCCGCAGAAATGCAGAAAGGTCAATAGCTTGGACATAATTGCTGCAGGTGCGAAAAGGTCGCACGCTGCATTAACACATTTTGAGATATTCTATGGGCACGATAGCTCTATGCGTCGGACTTTGGAGGGATGCGCAATCCGCCCAGGATTGCACGACATAAGCGGGTAGTCCGGCATGGCTTAACCACTAAAACGGGTCTCGGGGTTTCCCGGGGCACGGAAGGAAAGGTAGACCCATGAAGACCCAATTGAAGACGCTGTCCCTTGGCCTGATGACGACCCTGGTTCTCTCCGGCGCAGCACTGGCACAAGCCGCCCCCTCCCCCTGTGCTGAACGTGACAAGGTCGTGAGCCGACTGACCTCCAATTATGGCGAAACGGTTCGGAGCATGGGGCTCGGCGCGAATAACGGCGTGATGGAGGTGTTTGCCTCCGACGAAACCGGCACCTGGACGATCACGGTCACCATGCCGAACGGCCAGACCTGCCTGATCGCCTCTGGCCAGGCCTTCGAAGGCGCCGCCGTGATGGCCAAGATCGCCCCGGGCGACGACGTCTGAGCAGACATCCCGCGCCGCGGTGCAGCGGCGCGACTGGCCTGTTCACCCTGTAAGTATGCCCTGCGCTGCAGCGTTTTCTGCGGCGCAGCCCACCCTCGGGGTCCAGACTCCCGCCTCCCCGCCCTTGGGAATCGCCTGTTTCGGCCTGTTTTCAGGACCAATCGGCGCTTTTGTATGCAACGGCACACCGACTGCGCGATGGGTCGCACCTGAGCCCTTGATCAGATAATCACCAGTTTTCCGACTCTTAGCCGCGCAAGACCGCGCGGTACGGGCGTTGGGGCGTTCCGCCGCGCGGCACTTCCCTTGTAAGGCCATGCTGCAGCCGCTAGGCACGCAGCGAAGATCAACGAAAGCCGGAGACTTATCCATGGCCCGACCCAAGATCGCCCTCATCGGCGCTGGTCAGATCGGTGGCACCCTTGCCCACCTCGTCGCACTCAAGGAACTCGGAGATGTCGTTCTGTTCGATATCTCGGATGGCATCCCGCAGGGCAAGGCGCTCGACATCGCCGAGAGCGGTCCGGTCGAAGGTTTCGACGCCGCGCTGAAAGGCACCACCGATTATGCGGACATCGCAGGCGCAGATGTCTGCATCGTGACCGCCGGTGTGCCGCGCAAGCCGGGCATGTCCCGCGACGACCTGCTGGGCATCAACCTCAAGGTCATGAAATCTGTGGGCGAAGGCATTGCCGCGAACGCACCCGACGCCTTCGTGATCTGCATCACCAACCCGCTCGACGCGATGGTCTGGGCGCTGCAACAGTTTTCGGGCCTTCCGAAAGAGAAAGTCGTTGGCATGGCCGGCGTTCTCGACGCAGCCCGCTTCCGCCACTTCCTGTCGGTGGAATTCGACGTGTCCATGAAAGACGTCACCGCCTTCGTTCTGGGCGGCCATGGCGACACCATGGTGCCGCTGACCCGTTATTCCACCGTGGCGGGTATCCCGCTCCCGGATCTGGTGAGCATGGGCTGGACCAGCCAGGAGAAGCTCGACGCAATCGTGCAGCGCACCCGTGACGGTGGCGCCGAGATCGTCGGCCTGCTGAAAACCGGCTCGGCCTTCTACGCCCCTGCCGCCTCGGCGGTCGAGATGGCCGAAGCCTATCTCAAGGATCAGAAGCGCCTTCTGCCCTGCGCCGCCTATTGCGATGGCGAGTTCGGTCTCGAGAAGATGTATGTGGGCGTGCCCACCGTGATCGGCGCCAATGGCATCGAGAAGGTCGTGGACATCAAGCTCAGCAAGGACGAGCAGGTCATGTTCGACAACTCCGTCAACGCCGTCAAAGGCCTGATGGAAGCCTGCAAGGGCATCGACGACAGCCTGTCCTGATCGCGCAGCGCATTCAGACACCGGGCGACGCATGATCCCATGCGTCGCCTTTTTCATGCCCGCGGCCCAAGCCGGGGCCGTTTGGCACAAGGGCCTGACGACGGGCCCCGAATCGCCAACAGCCTTCCATCTGCTTAATGGATTTTAATTTGTGATCACACTTTTTCAGGGTGTGATCACAAATGTCGAAAAAAGACCCTATGCGGCGAAATGGCGTTTTGCCCCCCTACCTGCCTGTGCAACACCCGAGGAAATACAAGCAGAACGGGACAGTTTCATGAACATTCATGAGTACCAGGCGAAAGCCCTCCTTCGCAGCTACGGCGCTCCGGTATCGGATGGTCGTGTGGTCTTGAAGGCCGAAGATGCCAAGACCGCCGCAGGCGAAATGGATGGGCCGCTTTGGGTGGTCAAGGCGCAGATCCACGCCGGTGGACGCGGCAAGGGCTCCTTCAAGGAAGCCGATGCCGGTGAAAAGGGCGGTGTCCGTCTCGCCAAATCCGTCGAAGAAGCCGCCGAAGAAGCCAAGAAGATGCTGGGTCGCACGCTGGTGACCCACCAGACCGGCCCGGTGGGCAAGACCGTCAACCGGATCTATATCGAAGACGGCTCCGGCATCGAGACCGAGCTTTACCTCGCGCTGCTCGTGGACCGTGGCACCTCGCGGATCTCCTTCGTCTGCTCCACCGAGGGCGGCATGGATATCGAAGAAGTCGCGGCCTCCACCCCGGAGAAAATCCTGTCCTTCGCCGTCGACCCGGCCACGGGCTACCAGGCCTATCACGGTCGCCGCATCGCCTTTGCGCTTGGTCTGACCGGCGCGCAGGTCAAGCAATGCGTCAAGCTCATGGGCCAGCTCTACAAGTGCTTTGTCGAGAAGGACATGGAGATGCTCGAGATCAACCCGCTCATCGTGACCGATGGCGGCGATCTGAAATGCCTCGACGCCAAGATGGGCTTTGACGGCAACGCGGTCTACCGCCACCCGGACATCGCCGAGCTGCGCGACGAGACCGAGGAAGACCCCAAGGAGCTCGCCGCGTCGAAGTATGACCTGAATTACATCGCGCTGGACGGCGAGATCGGCTGCATGGTCAACGGCGCGGGCCTCGCCATGGCGACGATGGATATCATCAAGCTCTACGGCTCCGAGCCTGCGAACTTCCTCGATGTGGGCGGTGGCGCCACCAAAGAGAAAGTGACCGAAGCCTTCAAGATCATCACGTCCGACCCGCAGGTCAAAGGCATCCTCGTGAACATCTTCGGCGGCATCATGCGCTGCGATGTGATCGCCGAGGGCGTTGTGGCCGCGGTCAAGGAAGTGGGCCTGCAGGTGCCGCTGGTTGTCCGTCTCGAGGGGACAAATGTCGAGCAGGGCAAGGAGATCATTAACACCTCCGGCCTTAACGTCATCGCCGCCGAGAACCTCAAGGACGGCGCCGAGAAGATCGTGGCAGCCGTCAAGGGCTGACCCAGTTGACCGCCGCGCGCCCGCCTGGGGCGCGTGGCACCCCCGCTGCGAGACGGACCACGTCCGATGATGATCCACGCCTCTGATTTCTCTGCCGAGACGCATGCTTGCGGCCTGCTGGCCACGCGCCATGCGACCCGCGCCGCGCGTTTTGCACCGGCCCGGTCGCATCGCGGGGCAATCGGGGACGTGCGTGAGCTCGTACTGCAACACCGTCCGTCCGGCGACGGGCTGAGGACGTGAATATGCGCCTGTCGTCTCTCCTCTTTCCTCTTTCGGCGATGATTTCCGGCATGATCTTTGCCGCCCCGCAGATCCCTGCGCGCACGCTCACCTTTGAGGATGCCGCCCGGATCAACCTGCAGGAGGCCGCCGAGATCTGCTTTGCCCCCGTGGCCAGCAATGACGAGATCATCGAAGGGTTCCGGGCCGCCGGGTTCATCGAGACCGTGCGCAACAACCCGCGCAACACCGGCAAGACCTACACTTTCAGCGCCCCGTCCGAGACCGTGGTGGCCGAGGTCTATTCCGGCGACAGGCCGGACCGTTGCGCCGTGGCGACCCGCGCCGTGGGCGTGCAGGAGGCCTCGGCAATCCTCGACGCGCTCGTGCCCGGTTTCTACCCCGAGTTCATCCGCAAGCTGACGCGCGGCGGGCTCTCGGTCGTCACGGGCGAGCAGATCAGCTGCGTGAATTTCGAGGACCCCGACAATCCGATCGGGCGCTATTTCAGCACCCGCAGCGCCCTCACCGATGCCTGTGTCGATGACGGCACGAGCATCCTGTTTTCCGCCTATCGCTCATGAGGACCTGCCGATGATCCGCATGCCCTCCGCGACCCGCGCATATCAGGCTCTCTCCCGGAGCCAGACCCGCACGATCACGCGACACCCGATGTCGCGACCAATGAAATAAACGACCCGAAGGACACCCAATGGCCGTACTTATCGACGAAAACACCAAAGTCATCTGCCAGGGCTTCACCGGCAGCCAAGGCACCTTCCACTCCGAGCAGGCCATTGCCTATGGGACGAAGATGGTCGGCGGCGTCACCCCCGGCAAAGGCGGGATGACCCATCTCGACTTGCCCGTGTTCAACTCGGTCCATGAGGCCAAGCATGTCACCGAGGCCAATGCGACCGTGATCTACGTGCCGCCGCCCTTCGCCGCGGATTCGATCCTCGAGGCGATCGATGCCGAGATGGAAGTGATCGTCTGCATCACCGAAGGCATCCCGGTGCTCGACATGATGAAAGTCAAGCGCGCGCTCGAGGGGTCCTCCTCGCGGCTGATCGGCCCGAACTGCCCCGGTGTGATCACGCCGGATGCCTGCAAGATCGGCATCATGCCCGGCCATATCCACAAGCGCGGCTCCGTGGGCGTTGTGTCCCGCTCCGGCACGCTGACCTATGAGGCGGTCAAGCAGACCACCGATGTGGGCCTCGGCCAGTCGACCTGCGTGGGCATCGGTGGCGACCCGATCAAAGGGACCGAGCATCTCGACGTGCTCGAGTGGTTCCTCGCGGATGACGAGACCGAAAGCATTATCATGATCGGCGAAATCGGTGGGTCCGCCGAAGAGGAAGCCGCCCAGTTCCTCGCCGACGAGAAGAAGAAAGGCCGCTGGAAGCCGACCGCAGGCTTCATCGCAGGCCGCACCGCACCTCCGGGCCGTCGCATGGGCCATGCCGGTGCGATCGTCGCAGGCGGCAAAGGCGGCGCCGAAGACAAGATCGAAGCCATGCAAAGCGCAGGCATCGTGGTGGCCGAAAGCCCCGCGGGTCTGGGCGAAGCGGTTCTCAAGGCCATCGAGAACGGCTGATACAGCAAGTTCAGGTCCCGGCGGAGCGCCGCAGAGCGCGCCGGGGCCTGCACCGTCCAACACTCTTCGAGGGGGGATCCCATGACCGACCAAAGCCCGAACGATGTTTTTCATGCCTCCTCGTTTATGCAGGGGCACAATGCCGAGTATCTCGAGCAGCTCTATGCCCAGTATGCCAACGACCCCAATGCGGTCGACGCGGCCTGGGCCGAGTTCTTTCGCGCGCTTGGGGATGCCGAACTGGATGTGAAGGCCGAGGCGGCAGGTCCGTCCTGGGCGCGCGGTGACTGGCCGCCCGCCCCGAGCGATGATCTCACCGGTGCGCTGACCGGCGAATGGCCCGCCCCCGCCCCGACCGAGGTCAAGGCCGCCGGCAAGAAGATCGCCGCCAAGGCCGCCGACAAGGGTGTCGAGGTCACCGACGAGCAGATCAAGCGCGCCGTGCTCGACAGTATCCGCGCCCTGATGATCATCCGCGCCTACCGAATCCGGGGTCACCTCGTGGCCGATCTCGATCCGCTGAAGATGCGCAACCAGACGCCCCATCCGGAGCTGGACCCCAAGACCTACGGCTTTGCCGAGGCAGATATGGACCGCCCGATCTTCATCGACAACGTGCTGGGCCTGCAGATCGCCTCCATGCGCCAGATCATCGAGATCGTGAAGCGCACCTATTGCGGCACCTTCGCCCTGCAATACATGCACATCTCCAACCCCGAAGAGGCCGCCTTCCTGAAAGAGCGGATCGAGGGTCTGGGCAAGGAGGTGCAGTTCACCCGTGAGGGCCGCAAGGCCATCCTGAACAAGCTGGTCGAGGCCGAGGGCTTCGAGAAGTTCCTCCATGTGAAATACATGGGCACCAAGCGATTTGGTCTCGACGGCGGTGAATCCCTCGTTCCCGCGATGGAGCAGATCATCAAGCGCGGCGGCAATCTGGGCGTCAAGGAGATCATCATCGGCATGCCCCACCGGGGCCGTCTGTCGGTGCTGGCCAATGTGATGTCCAAGCCCTATCGCGCGATCTTCAACGAATTCCAGGGCGGCTCGTTCAAACCCGAGGATGTGGATGGCTCCGGCGATGTGAAATACCACCTCGGTGCCTCGGCGGACCGGGAGTTCGACGGAAATTCCGTGCACCTGTCGCTGACGGCCAACCCTTCGCATCTCGAGGCGGTGAACCCGGTGGTTCTGGGCAAGGCTCGGGCCAAGCAGGACCAGCTGGGCGATGTGGATCGCACGGCCTGCCTGCCGATCCTGCTGCACGGGGATGCGGCCTTTGCGGGCCAGGGTGTCGTGGCGGAGTGCTTCGCGCTGTCGGGCCTGCGCGGTCACAAGACCGGTGGCACGATCCATATCGTGGTGAACAACCAGATCGGCTTCACCACGGCACCGCATTTCAGCCGCTCCAGCCCCTATCCCACGGATAACGCGCTGGTGGTCGAGGCCCCGATCTTCCATGTGAATGGCGACGATCCGGAGGCAGTGGTGCATGCCGCCAAGGTGGCCACCGAGTTCCGCCAGAAGTTCCACAAGGACGTGGTGCTCGACATCTTCTGCTATCGCCGCTTCGGGCATAACGAGGGCGATGAGCCCATGTTCACCAACCCGATCATGTACAAGGCGATCAAGAAGCAGAAGACCACGCTGCAGCTCTACACCGAGCGGCTGGTCAAGGACGGACTGATCCCCGAGGGCGAGATCGAGGACATGAAGGCCTCGTTCCAGGCCCATCTCAACGAAGAGTTCGAGGCCGGCAAGGAATACAAGCCGAACAAGGCCGATTGGCTCGACGGGCGCTGGTCCCATCTGCAGACCGACAAGGAAGATTACCAGCGCGGCCAGACCGCCATCAAACCCGAGACCATGGCCGAGGTCGGGGCCGCTCTGAGCCGGGCGCCGGAGGGCTTCCCGCTGCACAAGACGGTCGGGCGACTTCTGGAGACCAAGGCCAAGATGTTCGAAAGCGGCGAGGGCTTTGACTGGGCCACCGCCGAGGCGCTGGCATTCGGCTCGCTGCTCACCGAGGGGTACCCGGTACGGCTGGCCGGTCAGGACAGTACGCGCGGGACCTTCTCGCAGCGTCACTCCGGCCTCGTGAACCAGGAAACCGAAGAGCGCTACTATCCGCTCAACAACATCCGCGAGGGTCAGTCGCGCTACGAGGTGATCGACAGCGCGCTGAGCGAGTACGCGGTGCTCGGCTTCGAATATGGCTACTCGCTGGCAGAGCCGAACGCACTGACCATGTGGGAAGCCCAGTTCGGCGACTTCGCCAATGGCGCGCAGATCATGTTCGACCAGTTCATCAGCTCGGGCGAGCGGAAATGGCTGCGGATGTCCGGTCTGGTCATGCTGCTGCCGCACGGGTTCGAGGGCCAGGGGCCCGAGCACTCTTCGGCACGGCTCGAGCGGTTCCTGCAGATGTCCGCCGAGGACAACTGGATCGTGGCCAACTGCACGACCCCGGCGAACTACTTCCACATCCTGCGTCGCCAACTGCACCGGACTTTCCGCAAGCCGCTGGTCCTGATGACGCCGAAATCGCTCTTGCGGCACAAGCTCGCGGTGTCGACCGCCGCCGAGTTCACCACGGGATCGAGCTTCCACCGGGTGCTCTGGGATGACGCTCAGCAAGGCAATTCCGACACGCAGCTGGTTTCGGATGACAAGATCAAGCGGGTCGTGATCTGCTCGGGCAAGGTCTATTACGACCTGCTCGAAGAGCGGGACGCGCGCGGCATCGACGATGTCTACCTGCTGCGTCTGGAACAGTTCTATCCCTTCCCCGCCCTGGCGATGATGAAGGAGCTGGAGCGGTTCAAGGGCGCCGAGATCGTCTGGTGTCAGGAAGAGCCCAAGAACCAGGGCGGCTGGACCTTCGTCGAGCCGAATATCGAATGGGTGCTGAGCCGGATCGGCTCCAAGCACAGCCGTCCGGTCTATGCCGGGCGCTCGGCCTCGGCCTCGCCGGCAACCGGCCTCGCCAGCATGCACAAAGCACAACAAGCCGCGCTCGTGAACGAAGCGCTTACGATTGAGGGATAAGAATATGTCTGTAGAAGTCCGCGTCCCCACGCTGGGGGAAAGCGTCACCGAAGCGACGGTCGCCACCTGGTTCAAGAAGCCCGGGGATGCTGTTGCGGTCGACGAAATGCTCTGCGAGCTGGAAACCGACAAAGTGACCGTGGAAGTGCCCTCTCCCGCCGCCGGCACCCTGGCCGAGATCGTGGCCGAAGAAGGCACGACAGTCGGGGTCGACGCCCTGCTGGCCTCGATCGGTGAAGGCGCCGGTGCGGCCCCCGCCGATGCGCCCGCTGCCGCGGCAGAGGCCGACGCGCCTGCCGCTGGCGGAGGCGAGAGCGTGGATGTGATGGTTCCGACCCTGGGCGAAAGCGTCACCGAAGCCACGGTATCGACCTGGTTCAAGAAGGTCGGGGACACCGTCGCGCAGGACGAGATGCTCTGCGAGCTGGAGACCGACAAGGTTTCGGTCGAGGTGCCCTCCCCCGCTGCCGGTGTTCTGTCCGAGATCGTGGCCGCCGAAGGCACCACAGTCGACGCGACGGCCAAGCTGGCCGTGATCGGAGGGGCCGGCGCGGTCGCGGCACCTGCGGCACCGGCTCCCGCGCCGGCGGCGCCCACCGCCTCTGCCAAGGATGTTGAGGACGCGCCCTCGGCCAAAAAGCTGATGGCAGAAAACAACCTGTCCTCCGGCGATGTTCAGGGCACGGGCCGCGATGGCCGCGTCATGAAGGGCGATGTGCTTGCCGCCATGGCCGCCCCCAAAGCCGCGGCCCCGGCCCCGGCCGCAGCCCCCCGGGCGCCCGTTGCCGCCGATGATGTCGCCCGCGAAGAGCGGGTGAAGATGACGCGCCTGCGTCAGACCATCGCCAAGCGCTTGAAGGACAGCCAGAACACCGCCGCCATGCTCACCACCTATAACGAGGTGGACATGACCGAGACCATGGCGCTGCGGAAGGAATACAAGGACCTCTTCGAGAAGAAGCACGGCGTGCGCCTCGGCTTCATGTCTTTCTTCACCAAGGCCTGCTGCCACGCCCTGAAAGAGGTTCCTGAGGTCAATGCCGAGATCGACGGCACGGACATCGTCTACAAGAACTTCGTCCATATGGGCATCGCCGCTGGCACGCCCACGGGCCTCGTGGTGCCCGTGATCCGCGACGCGGACCGGATGAGTTTTGCCGAGATCGAAGGCGCCATCGCCGAAAAGGGCAAGCGCGCACGGGACGGGAAGCTGTCCATGGCGGAAATGCAGGGCGGCACCTTCACGATCTCCAACGGCGGCGTCTACGGCTCGCTCATGTCCTCGCCGATCCTGAACCCGCCGCAATCGGGCATCCTCGGGATGCACAAGATCCAGGACCGCCCGATGGTGATCAACGGCGAAATCAAGATTCGTCCGATGATGTACCTGGCCCTCAGCTACGACCACCGGATCGTGGACGGCAAGGGCGCTGTGACCTTCCTCGTGCGCGTCAAGGAAGCGCTGGAAGATCCGCGACGTCTGTTGATGGACCTGTAAGAAACAAGCCCCGGCGAAATGCCGGGGCAGCCTCGAACCCTTTGGGACGCTCGCATGTCGCTGACCTTGACAGCATTGAGGTGGATGATCGCTCTGGCGATTTTTGCGCTGGCTGTCCGCGTTTTCGCGGCCTCCTTTGGTGAGGCGACGGCGGCTCAAGTCACCATTGCAACAGCAAATGTCGCCATTCTTTGGGGCTTCTTGGTTGCGCTCAAAAGACCAATAAAGTGGGTTGCCTATGTCGCGCTACCGATGTGCATCTTGGATGTGTTCGGAGCTATGTCCGGTGGCTTCGCCCCAAAAAACGCACTGAACATGGTCGATGCGATTTTCTCGTTTGTGGCCGCATGTGGTCTGGTGATCTGGATGGGTGAACAACGAAAGGTTTCTGTCCGATGACCCCTGAACTCACCGTCCTGGCCCTCGCGGGCTTGCTTCAAGTTGTTCAGTTCGTTCTGTACTCCGTTACAGCGAACCTTCAGGTTGGGCCCCAAAAGGCCATGTCTCCCCGCGACGAGCCGATCCATCTGACCGGGATCGCGGGGCGATTTCAGCGCGCGATGAACAACCATTTCGAGGGGCTTATCCTCTTCACCATCGCGGTGGTCGTGGTCACGCTCGGCGAGCAATCCACGCCCTTCACCGCCCTCTGCGCCCATACCTACCTGATCGCGCGGATCCTCTATATCCCGGCCTATGCTCAGGGCCTTGCCCCGTGGCGCTCGGTGATCTGGTTTGTCGGCTTTGCCGCCACTGTCGCGATGATCCTGGCGGCGCTCTTATGATCTCATTGTTCCCGAAATACTCCGGGGGAGTCGCATCGCGACGGGGGCAGCGCCCCCCCGCCCCCCCCCCCCCCCAGAAACGACCACACCAAGGCCACCGAAGACCGTATCAAAAAAGGTTCCGGCCC